>DATKOR010000049.1:0-18652 GCA_035524495.1 Steroidobacteraceae bacterium | reverse complement strand
TGGCCCAGGCGGTCCTTGACGGACTCGAACGGCGGCGGGTTGATCGGTCGCGTGTCGTCGAGCCGGATCACGTGCCAGCCAAACTGCGTCTGCACGGGCTCCTTGGTGTACTCGCCCTTGGAGAGCTTGCCGACCGCGTCGGAGAACGGCTTCACCATCTTCTCCGGCGTGAACCAGTTGAGGTCGCCGCCCTTGTCCTTCGAGCCCGGATCGATCGAGTACTTCTTTGCCAGGGCATCGAACTTCGCACCCTTGCCGAGCTGCGCGACGATGTCCTTCGCCTGCGATTCATCCTTTACGAGGATGTGGCTGGCGTGGAATTCCTGCTTCGGCATGCCGGCGATCTGGCGGTCATACTCGGCCTTGAGATCGGCGTCGGTGGCCGTCTTCTCCTTGATGTACTTCTGGAACATCGATGCGGCGAGCACGTTCAGGCGGTCGAGCTCGATGCGCGCGGCCACCTCGGGGTCGGCACCGATGTTCTGCTTCTCGGCCTCTTGCGCGCTGACGTAGAGGTTCTCGATGCCCTCGAGCACCTGCTTGCGCTGGTCCGCGGTCAGCTCCTCGACCTTCTTGTTGGTCTGGGCCTGCGCCCAGACGGCGAATGCCTCGGCGGAGATGGCCTTGCCGTTCACCGTCGCGACCGGGGGCTTGGTCGATGCCGCAGGTGTGCCCGTGCCGGCCTTGGGGTTGCAGGCCGCGAGGCCGATCGCCGAGGCGGCGACCAGCGCCGGGATCCAGATACGAGTGCTCATGCTGAACCTCATGTGTCGATGAAAGCAGGTGGCGAGGCGCGCTCGCCGGGGGCGTCGGCTTCGATCCCGAGCGCGTGGATTTCGTCCGGAATCAGGGGCCTCAGCGCCTCGTAGACGAGCCGGTGGCGGGCGAGGACCGGCAGTCCCCGGAACGTCTCGGACAGCACGCGCACGCGGAAGTGCCCGGCACCCCCCGCGGCGCCCGCGTGCCCGGCATGGCGCTGGCTGTCGTCGATGACCTCGACGTGCAGCGGGGCGAAGGCACGCGAGAGCAAGTCCTCGATCTGCTGCCGGCGGTCCGTCATGGTAGCACCTTGATGTAGGGGTGCACTTCGACGCCGGCGTACACGCGGCCGGCGACGTAGGGATCGGCGTCGGCCCACGCGCGTGCCGCGGCGAGCGAGGCGAATTCCGCGATGATCAGGCTGCCGGCGAAGCCCGCCGGGCCCGGGTCCGGCGCGTCGATCGCGGGCAAGGGGCCTGCAATGACGAGCCGGCCCTCGGCGAGCAGTGCCTTCAGGCGCTCGAGGTGCGCCGGGCGCGCGGCGCGTCGCCGCGGCAGCGCGTCGGGCAGGTCGCGGCCGATGATCGCGTACAGCATCAGGGCTTGTCCTCGGGATGCTCGGCGCGGCCGGCGAGCCAGACGGCCTGCGCCAGCACGAACACGAAGATGACCCCGACCTTGGCGAGCTTCCAGCCGACCCAGGCGTTAAGGCCGTAGCGGTAGACGAACGCGAGGTTGACGACCGCGAGCACGAGGAAGAACACCACCCAGCTGAGGTTCGCGATCCGCCAGGTGCGGGCGTCGGTCTTGAGCTGCTCGCCGAGCACGCGCTCGACCAGCGGCGGGCCGATCCAGTGGGTCACGAGGAAGGCGAGCGCCAGCGTCACGTACAGCACGGTCGGCATCCACATGAGCACGAGCTCGTTGTGGAAGTAGAGCGTCGCGCCGCCGAACAAGAGCACCAGCAGCGCCGAGTACAGCATCGTGCGGCTGACGGTGCGCCTGCGCAGCCACTGCACGGCAACCTGCACGCCGGTCGCGGCGATCAGCACGCCCGTGGCGACGTAGATGCCGGCGAACTTGAAGGCGACGAAGAACGCGAGGACGGGGAGGAAGTCGGTGAGCGCCTGCATGTCCGCTCGGGGCGGCGATGAATAGCCGCGTATCATAGCTGAAAGCCCCGCCACCGGCAGCCTCGTCCGCATGAGCCAGATCCTCGAACTGCACCCCAAGAACCCGCAGGTGCGCCTGGTCCGCCAGGCGGTGGCCGCCGTGCGGGCCGGCGGGGTGATCGTTTACCCGACCGATTCCTGCTATGCCCTCGGCTGCGCGATCGGCGACAAGGCCGCGATGGAGCGGATCGCGCACATCCGCCAGACCGACAAGCACCACCACTTCACGCTCGTCTGCCGCGACCTCTCCGAGATCGCGCGCTACGCGCGCGTCGAGAACTGGCAGTACCGCCTGCTCAAGGCCGCGACCCCGGGTCCCTACACCTTCATCCTCGAGGCCACCCGCGAGGTGCCGCGGCGGCTCATGAACCCGAAGCGCCGCGCGATCGGCATCCGCATCCCGGACCACCCGGTGCCGCTGCTGCTGCTCGAGGAGCTCGGCGAGCCGCTGATGAGCTCGACGCTGCACCTGCCGGGCGACCAGTACCCGCTGACGAGCGCCGCCGAGATCCACGCGCGCCTGAAGCACCAGGTCGCCGTCGTGCTCGACGGCGGCAACTGCGGCCTGCACCCGACCACGGTCGTCGACCTCACGGGCGGCGCGCCGGTCGTGGTGCGCGTCGGCAAGGGCGACCCGGCGCGGCTCGGGGCCACGGCCAGCTGATGCGCCGCGTATAATCCGCGGCGCCTGAGGGATCGCGCGGCAAGAGGCGCCAGGACAAGGCCCCAGCGCACTGCCCGAGCGTCACAGAAGCGCAATCATTTGATGGACTTAGGTCACACACTGCTGCAAGTTTCGGTCTGGGCGATCCCGCTTGTGCTCGCCATCACGCTGCACGAAGTCGCGCACGGGCGCGTGGCGCTGCACTTCGGCGACAAGACGGCCCTGATGCTCGGCCGGCTGTCCTTCAATCCGCTCAAGCACGTCGACCCGGTCGGCACGGTGCTGGTGCCGGTGGTCCTGCTGCTGACGCACTCGTCGTTCCTGTTCGGCTGGGCGCGGCCGGTGCCGGTGGACGCCCGCAACCTGAGGCACCCGAAGACCGACATGGCGCTGGTTGCGGCCGCCGGCCCGCTCGCGAACGTCCTGATGGCCTGCGGCTGGGCCATGCTGTTCGGCGTCACGGCCTCCGGGCGGCTCGGGCAGAGCACGGCCGTCACCTGGCTCGAGGCGATGGGCCAGGCCGGGGTGCTCGGCAACGTGCTGCTCGCGGTGTTCAACATGCTGCCGATCCCGCCGCTCGACGGCGGCCGCGTGCTGGTCGGCGCCCTGCCGATGGCGCTCGCGCGGCCGCTCGCGCGGGTCGAGCCCTACGGACTCTGGATCCTGATCGCGCTCCTCTTTCTCGACACGCGGGCCAACGTGCTCAATGCTGTGCTGCTGCCGGTCGGCCACGGCCTGATCCGCCTGATCCTCAGGCTCTTCACCTGACCTCTCGCCCCGGAGTCCCCCGCCTTTGGCCACCACCGCCCCGAACCCCCGCGTGCTCTCCGGGATGCGCCCGACGGGCCAGCTGCACCTCGGCAACTACCACGGTGCGCTGCGCAACTGGGTCGAGCTGCAGTACCAGTACGAGTGCTTCTTCTTCATCGCCGACTGGCACGCGCTGACGACCGGCTATGACGACACCTCGCAGCTCGAGGAGAACACCTGGCAGATGGTGATCGACTGGCTGGGCGCGGGCCTGAACCCCTCCGCGTGCACGATGTTCATCCAGTCGAAGGTGCCCGAGCACGCCGAGCTGCACCTGCTGCTGTCGATGATCACGCCGCTCGGCTGGCTCGAGCGGGTGCCGAGCTACAAGGACCAGCAGGAGCAGCTCAAGGAGAAGGACCTCGCGACCTACGGCTTCCTCGGCTATCCGCTCTTGCAGAGCGCCGACATCCTGATCTACCGGCCGAAGTTCGTGCCGGTCGGCGAGGACCAGATCGCGCACGTCGAGATTACGCGCGAGGTCGCGCGCCGCTTCAACCACGTCTACGGGCGCGAGAAGGACTTCGAGGAGAAGGCCGAGAAGGCCGCGAAGCGCCTGGGCGCCAAGAACGCCGCGCTCTACCACGAGCTCCGCAAGGCCTACCAGACGAGCGGCGAGGACGCGGCGCTCGAGAAGGCCACGGCGCTCCTCGCCGGCAACGCGCGCCTGACGGTCGCCGACCGCGAGCGGCTGCAGGGCTATCTCGAGGGCACCGGGCGCGTGATCCTGCCCGAGCCCGAGGTGCTCCTGACCCAGACGCCGAAGGTGCCGGGCCTCGACGGGCGCAAGATGTCGAAGAGCTACGGCAACACGATCGGCCTTCGCGAGGATCCGGCCGAGGTCGCGAAGAAGCTGAAGACGATGCAGACCGACCCCGCGCGCGTGCGCCGCACCGACAAGGGTGACCCGGAGAAGTGCCCGGTCTTCGACCTGCACCGGATCTACTCGAGCGCCGAGACCCAAGCCTGGGCGGCCGCGGGCTGCCGCAGCGCTGGCATTGGCTGCCTCGAGTGCAAGAAGCCGCTGATCGACTCGGTGGTCGCCGAGATCGAGACGATCCGCGCCCGCGCCAAGGAGTTCGAGGACAACCGCGACGCGGTGCGCGGCATCATCGCCGAGGGCTGCGACAAGGCGCGCGAGGCCGCGCGCGAGACGATGCAGCTGGTGCGCGCCGCGATGGGCCTGGAGTACCGCTGATGAGCACGACCCCGCCCGTCGGTCCGCGGCCCGAGCAGCACGAGATGCCGTTCGCGATCGTCGACGGCGAGCCCGTGACCGAGCCGCCGAAGGACCTGTACATCCCGCCGCAGGCGCTGAAGGTGTTCCTCGAGGCCTTCGAGGGGCCGCTCGACCTGCTGCTCTACCTGATCCGGCGCCAGAACCTCGACGTCCTCGACATCCCGATCGCCGAGATCACGCGCCAGTACCTCGAGTACATCGACCTCATGCGCGAGCTCGAGCTCGAGCTCGCGGGCGAGTACCTGCTGATGGCGGCGATGCTCGCCGAGATCAAGTCGCGCATGCTGCTGCCGCGCCCGAGCGCCGCGAGCGGCGAGGAGGAGGATCCGCGCGCCGAGCTCGTGCGCCGGCTGCAGGAGTACGAGCGCTTCAAGCGCGCGGCCGAGGACATCGACCGCCTGCCGCGCCTCGAGCGCGACGTGCACGTCGCGCACGCCGAGCTCGTCGAGCGCCACGTGCAGCCGCTGATGCCCGACGTGACGCTCAAGGAGATGCTGCTCGCGTTCAAGGACGTGATCCAGCGCGCCGCGATGTTCGCGCACCACCACGTGCAGCGCGAGCGCCTCTCGGTGCGCCAGCGCATGAGCGAGATCCTCGAGCGCCTGCAGGGCGGGGAGCTCGTCGACTTCGCGAAGCTCTTCCACGTCGAGGAAGGCCGGATGGGCGTGACGGTCACCTTCGTGGCGCTGCTCGAGCTCCTGCGCGAGGGACTCCTCGACATCGTGCAGGCCGAGACCTACGCCCCGCTGCACGTGCGCGCGGCCGTGCCGCGCGCCGAACCTGCAGCCAACGACGACGCGGTCGAGGCCGCGTCCTCCTGATCGCGGAGTCGTCATGAACGAAATCCAGATCCGCAATATCGTCGAGGCGGCGCTGCTCGCGGCCGGCCGGCCGGTCAGCACGGCGGAGCTTCGGGACCTCTTCGACGAGTTCGCGCGGCCGGAGCTGCGCGCGGTCGAGAAGGCGCTGCTCGCGCTCGCCGAGGAGTACCGAGAGCGCGGCATCCGGCTCGTCGAGGTCGCGAGCGGTTGGCGCATCCAGGTGAGGAGCGAAGTCGCGCAGCCCGTGTCGCGGCTCTGGCAGGAGCGCCCGGCGCGCTACTCGCGCGCGCTCCTCGAGACGCTCGCGCTCATCGCCTACCGCCAGCCGATCACGCGCGGCGAGATCGAGGACATCCGCGGCGTCGCCGTCAACCCGAACATCATCCGCACGGTCCTCGAGCGCGGCTGGGTGCGCGTGATCGGCCACCGCGACGTGCCGGGGCGCCCCGAGCTCCTCGCGACCACGCGCGAGTTCCTCGACTACTTCGGGCTCAAGACGCTCGACGACCTGCCGACGCTCGCGCAGCTCAAGGACGTCGAGACGCTCGGCGTGCAGCTCGAGTTCGACGCGCCCGGCGAGATCGGCGAGGCGAGCGAGGTGCAGGAGGCACCCGGCGAGGACGCGCGCGCGGCCTCGGCCGACTGATGGCGGCCGAGCGCCTGCAGAAGGTGCTGGCCGCGCTCGGCGTCGCCTCGCGGCGCGAGGCCGAGGCCTGGATCAGGGCCGGGCGCGTCACGGTCAACGGCGAGGCGGCCGTCCTCGGCCAGCGCGTCGAGGAAGGCGACCGCATCGCCGTCGACGGCCGCAGGCTCCGCCAGGAGCGCGCCGCGCCCGCGGACCTCGTTCTCATCTACCACCGCCCGCCCGGCGAGGCGCTCAAGGCCTCGACCGCCGCCGACGCCGAGGCGGCGCTCGCGACGACCTTCGACCGGCTGCCCCCGGTGCGCGGACGGCGCTGGCTGCCGCTCGCGCCGCTCGGCCCGACCGACGGCGGGCTCGAGGTCTTCACGACCGACGGGGAGCTTCGGGACGCGACCAGCCGCGCGAGCGCGCGCTTAGGCGCCTGCTACGCGGTGCGCGTCGCGGGCGAGCCGACCGAGGCGCTGCTCGCCGGGCTCCCCGCCGCGGCCCGCGCATCGACGCCGCCCTTCGAGATCGAGCGCATCACGCCCGCCGGCGGCGAGGGCCGCAACCGCTGGCTCGAGTTCGACGTCGTCCGCGGCCACGGCCGGGAGCTTCGGCAGCTGCTCGCGACCGCGGGCCTCGAGGTGAGCCGGATCCTGCGCACGCGGTTCGGGCCGATCACGATGGACCGCGCAATCTCGCGCGGCCGCCACCGCGAGCTCGAGGATGAGGAGCGCGACGCGCTCTACGTCGCGGTCGGGCTCGCGACGCCCGCCGAACGCGCGCGGCGCCTGAGGGCCGCCAGCGTCAAGGCTGGCAGTCGAAGCGCTTCCCCGAGACGCCCGAAGCGTCCGGCCCCAAGAGGTAGAGGTAGGTCGCGGTGACTTCCTCGGGGCCCTTGAGCCGCGCCGCATCCTCGGCGGGATAGGCGAGTGCGCGCATGCCGGTGCGGGTGGGTCCCGGGTTCACGAGGTTGACGCGCAGGTTCGGGCGGTCCTCGTACTCGTGCGCGAGCACCTGCGCGAGCCCCTCGACCCCGAACTTCGACACCGCGTACGCGCCCCAGTAGGCGCGCCCGACGTGCCCGACGCTGCTCGTCGTGAACACGATCGAGGCATCCCGGCTCTTCTCGAGGAGCGGCAGGCACACCTGCGTGAGCGCGAACTCGGCCGTCAGGTTCACCTGCAGCACGCGGCACCAGGTCGGCACGTCGAAGTGCGCTATCGGAGAACGCGTGCCGAGGATCGCCGCGTTGTGCACGAGGCCGTCGAGGCGCCCGAACTCGCGCTCGAGCGCCGCGGCGAGCGCGTCGTACGCGGGCGCGAGCGCGTTCTCGAGGTCGAAGGGCAGCAGTGCCGGTGTCGGACCCTTCGCCGCGACGATCTCGTCGTAGACGCGCTCGAGCTTCTTCGGCGTCCGTCCGAGGAGCGCGACGGTCGCGCCGGCGCCGGCGAGCGCGAGCGCAAGCGCCCTTCCGATCCCCTGGCCGGCGCCCGTCACGAGGATCACGCGGCCGGCGAGGAGCTCGGGGCGAGGCTGGTACGTCGAGGGGTCGGAAAGGTCGGGCACGCTGTCACTCCGCTTGCGCGCGGCGCGCCGCGCGCCACGCGACCAGAAGCTTAACGATCGGCGAGGGCGGCTGCGCGTCGCTCGCGAGGCGCCTGAGCGACGCCGCGGCGAGCGCCGCGCGCACGAGCCCGTGCGCCTGGCGCGCGCGCATCGTCACAGGGAGCGCCGCGCAAGCGTCATCGAGCGCCCGGGCCGCCTCGGGCGGCGCGCGGGGGAGCGTTCCGATCAGCGGCGCGCCGGGCATCGACAGCGCCGCGAGGCGCCCGAGCCCGGCCCCGAGCGCGCGCCCGAAGCGCTCGAGCGCCTCGTGCGGGGCGCCGGCGAGCGCCTCGGCGGCGAGCACCTGCAGCGATCCGTGCGAGCGCGCGAGGTATTGCGCGAGCTCTGCCTCGGTCGCAGGCACGACGCCCACGAGGCTCAATTCCGCCGCGTCGACGCGCTCGGCGAGCAGCCGGTAGCGCGGCTTAGGCCCCGCGCGCGAATGCAGCGCCCGCGCGAGCGGATGCACAGGGCGGCCGGTCGCGAGCCGCTCGGCCTCGTCGCGCCACCACGCGAGCTTCGCGTGCGCGACGCCGTGGTCGACGCCCGGGCGCACGATCGAGGCGATCTCGGCGTCGATCGCATAGAGGGTTTCCAGGATCGCGCGCGCCTCGGGATTCGCGAATATGAGCGACAAGCGCTCATCGAGCGGCGCGCGCACGCTCAGTTTCCCACGAGCGCGAGCAGCTCAGCGGGCGCGTCGATGATGAGATCGGGCTGCCACGCGGCAGGGTCCTCGCCCACCGCGAGGTAGCCGAAGCGCACCGCGACCGTGCGCATGCCGGCGGCGCGCCCGGCGATGATGTCGCGCTCGGTGTCGCCGACGTAGACGCACTCGGACGGCGCGCGGCCGATGAGATCGGCGGCGTGGATCAACGGGCGCGGATGGGGCTTGCGTTCGGGGAGCGTGTCGCCGGCGATCAGGCACGCGGCGCGGCCCGCGAGCCCGAGCGTCGCGACGAGCGGCGTCGCGAGGTAACCGGGCTTGTTGGTCACGATGCCCCACGGGATGCGCGTCGCCTCACACGTCTCGAGCACCGCGGCGAAGCCGGGGAAGAGGCGCGTGCCGTGCGCGAGGCGCTCGGCGTAGAGCGCGAGGAAGCGCTTTCGCAGCCGCTCGAACTCCTCGCCCTCGCGGACCTCGAAGCCCGCGCGCACGAGCGCCGCGGCGCCGTGCGACACGAGGGGCCTCAAGTCCTGGAACGGCAGGCGCGCGCGGCCCTCCTCCTCGCGCAGGCGATTGAGCGCCTCGGTCATGTCGGGCGCGGTGTCGGCGAGCGTGCCGTCGAGGTCGAGGAGGAGCGCCGTGAGGCGCCTTGGCCCGCTCAGCATGCGCCGGGCTTGGCGAGCGCGGCCAGGTAGTTGACGCGCACGTCGCGCTCGAGCCGGAAGGCCTTCTGCAAGGGATCGTAGCCGATGCCCGTCAGGTCCTCGACGATGAGCCCCGCGGCGCGCGCGGCGCGCGCGAGCTCGGCGGGCCGGATGAAGCGCGCGTACTCGTGCGTGCCGCGCGGCAGGAGATGCGCGACGTACTCGGCGCCGACGATCGCCAGCAGAAAGCTTCGGAGCGTGCGGTTCAGCGTCGAGACGACGACCCTGCCGCCCGGGCGCACGAGGCGCGCGAGCGCCGCGATCACGCTCGCGGGATCGGGCACGTGCTCGAGCATCTCCATGCAGGTCACGACGTCGTAGGCTGCGGTCGCGGCCGCGGCATGCGACTCGGCGCTGGTCTGCAGGTAGTCGATCGCAAGCCCGCTCTCGAGCGCGTGCAGCTCGGCGGTCGCAAGCGCCGCGCGCGAGAGGTCGATGCCGGTGACCGTGGCGCCCGCGCGCGCGAGCGCCTCGCTGAAGATCCCGCCGCCGCAGCCGACGTCAAGGACCCGCGCGCCCTTCAAGCTCACGCGCTCCTCGACATAAGCGAGGCGCAGCGGATTTAGGCGGTGCAGCGCGCCGAACTCGCCGTTCGGGTCCCAGAAGCGGCCCGCCAGCGCGTCGAATTTCGCGATCTCGGCGGCATCGACGCTGCTCGGCTCTGTGCTCATTCGGCCTCGAGGGTGGGTGCGTGGCGGCGGGCGTTGCGGCGCTTGCGATTATACCTGCGAGATGCGGGGAAACGCCTGAAAAACCGGCCGATTTTCGGCCTCGCTGTGGTAAGATTTCCGTTTCGCAATCCGACCCGAGCACCGCCCCGGCATGGCTGATATCGCCCGCGAAATCCTGCACGTCAACCTTGAAGACGAGATGCGTCAGTCGTACCTCGACTACGCAATGAGCGTGATCGTCGGGCGGGCGCTGCCGGACGTCCGCGATGGCTTGAAGCCCGTCCACCGCCGCGTCCTCTACGCGATGCACGAGCTCGGCGTCGAGTGGAACAAGGCCTACAAGAAGTCGGCGCGCGTCGTCGGCGATGTGATCGGCAAGTACCACCCGCACGGCGACACCGCGGTCTACGACGCGATGGTGCGCATGGCGCAGCCGTTCTCGATGCGCTACCTGCTCGTTGACGGCCAGGGCAACTTCGGCTCGGTCGACGGCGACATGCCGGCGGCGATGCGCTACACGGAAGTGCGGATGTCGCGGCTCGCGCACGAGCTCCTCGCCGACATCGAGAAGGAGACCGTCGACTTCGTCCCGAACTACGACGAGTCGGAGCGCGAGCCCGCGGTGCTGCCGACGCGCGTACCGAACCTGCTCGTCAACGGCGCGGCCGGCATCGCGGTCGGCATGGCGACCAACATCCCGCCGCACAACCTGGGCGAGATCATCGACGCCTGCATCGCGCTGATCGACGACCCGAACCTGACGCTCGCGGCGCTGATGCAGATCGTGCCGGGCCCGGACTTCCCGACCGCCGGCATCATCAACGGCGCCGCCGAGATCGTCTCGGCCTACAAGAACGGGCGCGGCCGCATCTACGTGCGCGCCCGCACCCAGATCGAGGAGCTCGACCGCGGCCGCCAGCAGATCGTGGTCACCGAGCTTCCCTACCAGGTCAACAAGGCGCGGCTCCTCGAGCGCATCGCCGACCTCGTGCGCGAGAAGGTCATCGAGGGCATCGCCGGCGACGGGCTGCGCGATGAGTCGGACAAGGATGGCCTGCGGGTCGTCATCGAGCTCAGGCGCGGCGAGGTCCCGGACGTCGTCCTCAACAACCTCTACAAGCACACGCCGCTCGAGACCGTGTTCGGCATCAACATGGTCGGCCTCGTCGACGGCCAGCCGCGGCTGCTGGGTCTCAAGGAGCTGCTGGAAGCGTTCCTGAGGCACCGGCGCGAGGTCGTCACGCGCCGCACGGTGTTCGAGCTCAGGAAGGCACGCGAGCGCGGCCACGTGCTCGAGGGCCAGGCGGTGGCGCTCGCGAACATCGACGCCGTGATCGCGCTCATCAAGGCCTCGCCGACGCCCGCCGAGGCCAAGGTCGCGCTGATGGGCCGCGCCTGGCCGGGTGGCGCGGTGCCGGAGATGCTGGCGCGCGCCGAGGACGTGCGCGTGCGCCCCGACGGGCTCGGCGCCGAGTTCGGCCTCTCGGCCGAGGGCTACCGGCTCTCCGACGTGCAGGCGCAGGCGATCCTCGACCTTCGGCTCAACCGCCTGACCGGGCTCGAGCGCGACAAGATCATCAACGAGTACGGCGAGCTGCTCACGCGCATCCGCGACCTCGCCGACATCCTGGCGCGGCCCGCGCGCCTCCTCGACGTGATCCGCACCGAGCTCGAGGAGATCCGCCGCGAGTTCGCGGACCCGAGGCGCACCGAGATCAACATCGACCACTCGGACCTCACGATCGAGGACCTGATCGAGGACCAGCCGGTCGTCGTGACGCTGTCGCGCGACGGCTACGCGAAAAGTCAGCCCGTCACCGAGTACCGGCGCCAGAACCGCGGCGGCCGCGGCCGCGCCGCGACCGACATGAAGGAGGAGGACCTGATCGACCGGCTGTTCGTCGCGAACACCCACGACACGCTCCTCTGCTTCTCGAACCGCGGCCGCGTCTACTGGCTCAAGGTCTACCAGCTGCCGCTCGCCGGCCGCGGCGGGCGCGGCAAGCCCATCGTGAACCTGCTCTCGCTCGAGGACGGCGAGCGCATCAACGCGATGCTGCCGATCCGCGAGTTCCCGGAGGACCGCTTCGTGTTCATGGCGACGAGCCAGGGGACGGTCAAGAAGACGCCGCTCGAGGCGTTCTCGCGGCCGCGCGCCGCCGGCATCATCGCCGTCAACCTCGAGGAGGGCGACCGGCTCGTCGGCGTCGACATCACCGACGGCAACAACGAGATCATGCTCGTGACGAGCGCCGGCAAGGCGATCCGCTTCCCCGAGGACGACGTGCGCCCGATGGGCCGCGAGGCGGCCGGAGTCCGCGGCATCACGGTCGGGGATGGCCACGAGGTCAACTCGCTGATCGTGATCCGCGAGGGCATGGTGCTGACCGCCTCCGAGAACGGCTACGGCAAGCTCACCGAGGTCGCGGAGTTCCCGCTGCACGGACGGGGCGGGCAGGGCGTGATCGCGCTGCAGCTCTCCGAGCGCAACGGTCGCATGGTCGGCGCGCTGCAGGTGCTGCCGTCGGACGACGTGCTGCTGATCAGCCAGGGCGGCACGCTCGTCCGGACCGCGGTCGCGCAGGTCTCGGTGCTCGGCCGCAACACCCAGGGCGTTCGGCTGATGCGCATCGACGACGAGGACCGCCTCGTCGGGCTTGCGCGCGTGCAGCACTTCAACGGCGAGGACGAGGACACCGGGGTTGAGCCCGGCGAACCGGTCGATCCGGGCCAAGCGAATTCGACGCCGGACAGCCCTCCGGACGCCTGATGACGCAGTGCACAATCGTGCCTTAAGCCGGTACGATCGGGGTTGCGGCACCGAAGGCCGCGTTTCGGACTAGCCATGCGCGTCTACAACTTCGCCGCCGGCCCCGCAATGCTGCCGCTGCCGGTGCTCGAGCAGGCCCGCGAGGAGCTCTGCGACTGGCAGGGCAGCGGCATGTCGGTGATGGAGCTCAGCCACCGCAGCCGCGCCTTCATCGGCGTCGCGACCCAGGCCGAGGCGGACCTGCGCGAGCTCCTCGCGATCCCTTCGAACTACAAGGTGCTCTTCCTGCAGGGCGGGGCGACGCTGCAGTTCTCGGCGATCCCGATGAACCTCGCGCCCGAGGGCGCGGGCGTCGACTACGTCAACACCGGCCAGTGGTCGAAGAAGGCGCTGACGGAGGCCGGCCGCTACGCCCGCGTCAACGTCGCCGCCGACGCCAAGGACGCGAGCTACTTCGCGGTCCCGCCGCAGTCCCTCTGGCGCAAGGACCCCTCTGCCGCGTACCTCCACTACACGCCGAACGAGACGATCGGCGGCGTCGAGTTCCCGTTCGTCCCGGATTCGGGCGGCGTCCCGCTCGTCGCCGACTTCTCCTCGACGATCCTGTCGCGGCCGATCGACGTCAGCCGCTTCGGCCTCATCTACGCCGGCGCCCAGAAGAACATCGGCCCCTCGGGTCTGACGGTCGTGATCGTGCGCGAGGACCTCCTTGGCCGCGCGCGGCCGGGAACGCCCGCGGTCCTCGACTACCAGGCGATGGCGGCCGAGGGCTCGATGCTGAACACCCCGCCGACCTTCGGCTGGTACCTCGCCGGGCTCGTGTTCCGGTGGTTGAAGGCCAAGGGCGGACTCGCCGCGATCGGCGAGCAGAACCGCGCCAAGATGCAGGCGCTTTATTCCTACATCGACGGCTCGGGCTATTACGAGAACCCCGTCGCCCCCGCGTGCCGCTCGTGGATGAACGTGCCGTTCCGGCTGCCTAAGCCCGAACTCGAGAAGGCCTTCGCCACCGAGGCGGCCGCCGCCGGGCTCACGAACCTCGAGGGCCACCGCTCGGTCGGCGGCATGCGCGCGAGCATCTACAACGCGATGCCGCTAGAGGGCGTGCAGGCGCTCGTTGCTTTCATGCGCGAGTTCGCGCGCCGCCACGGATAAGCCGATGTTCCGCATCCAGACGCTCAACAACATCTCGGTGCGCGGCCTCGAGCGCCTGCCGCGCGACCTCTACGAGGTCGCCTCGGACATCGGTCGCCCGGACGCGATCCTGCTGCGCTCGGCCGACATGCACGCGATGGTGCTGCCGGACTCGGTGCGCGCGGTCGCGCGCGCCGGCGCCGGCACCAACAACATCCCCGTCGCCTCGCTCACGAAGCGCGGCATCCCGGTCTTCAACGCGCCGGGCGCGAACGCGAACGCGGTCAAGGAGCTCGTCATCGCCGGGCTCTTCCTCGCGGCGCGCAACGTCTGCCAGGCGTGGGGTTTCGTCCGCGCGCTGCATGGCGATGAGGCGGCGATCGAGGCGGCGGTCGAGAGCGGCAAGAAACGCTTCGTCGGCTACGAGCTCCCGGGCCGCACGCTCGGCGTTATCGGACTGGGCGCGATCGGCGTCGAGGTCGCCAACGCCGCGCACGCGCTCGGCATGAAGGTGCTCGGCTACGACCCGCAGATCACCGTGCAGCGCGCCTGGCAGCTCTCCTCGGGCGTCGAGCAGGCGCTCTCGGTCGACGACCTCTTCACGCGCTCCGACCTCGTGACGCTGCACGTGCCGATCAGCGAGGCGACGCGCAACCTCGTCAACGCGGCGCGCATCCGGCTCATGAAGAAGGGCGCGGCGGTCCTCAACTTCGCGCGCGCCGGCATCGTCGCCGAGAAGGACGTGCTCGCGGCGCTCGACTCCCAGCAGCTCTCGGCCTACGTCTGCGACTTCCCGAGCCCGGTCAGCAAGGACCACCCGCGCGTGATCGCGCTGCCGCACCTCGGCGCCTCGACGGGCGAGGCCGAGGAGAACTGCGCGGTCATGGTCGTCGAGACGCTGAAGGACTATCTCGAGAACGGGAACCTGCGCCACTCGGTGAACTTTCCCGAGGCGGTGCTGCCGCGAATTCCCGGCACCTACCGGCTCGCGATCGCGAACCTGAACGTGCCGAACATGGTCGGCCAGATCTCGACCGCGCTCGCGAGCGCGAGCCTCAACATCGCGGACCTCCTCAACAAGTCGAAGGGCGAGGTCGCCTACACGCTGATCGACACCGACGCGCCGATCCCGCCCCCGATCATCGAGCAGGTCGGCAGGATCGCCGGGGTGCTGTCGGCGCGGGACCTCTCCGCATGAGGCGCCGCCGGGGCCCCAAGGGCGGCCGCGCCGCGGGCGGGCTCGCCCGCGTGCGCGCGCGCATCGACGCGATCGACGAGGAACTGCAGGCGCTGATCAGCGCCCGCGCGCGGATCGCGCAGGCGGTCGGCAAGACGAAGCGCGCGTCCGGCACCGCCGAGTTCTACCGGCCCGAGCGCGAGGCCGAGGTGCTGCGGCGCGTCGTCGAGCGCAACAAGGGGCCGCTCTCGAACGAGGAGATCGTGCGGCTCTACCGCGAGATCATGTCGGCGTGCCTCGCGCAGCAGGAGCCGCTCAAGATCGCCTTCCTGGGTCCGGAGGGCACGTTCACGCAGCAGGCGGTGCTCAAGCACTTCGGGCACTCGGTCAAGGCGCTGCCGCTGCCGGCGATCGACGAGGTGTTCCGCGAGGTCGAGGGCGGCGTCGCCGATTTCGGCGTCGTGCCGATCGAGAACTCCTCCGAGGGCACCGTCAGCCACACCGCCGACATGTTCCTGTCCTCGCCGCTCAAGATCTGCGGCGAGGTGGAGCTGCGCGTTCACCAGCACCTCTTGGCGCGGGTCGCGGGGTTGAAGCACATCGAGCGCGTCTGCGCGCACCAGCAGGCGCTCGCGCAGTGCAAGGGCTGGCTCGACGAGCACCTGAAGGACGCCGAGCGCGTCGCGGTCTCCTCGAACGCCGAGGGCGCGCGCCGCGCGCGCGACGAGGCCGGGACCGCGGCGATCGCCGGCGAGGCCGCCGCCGAGGTCTACGGACTCAAAGTCCTGGTGCCCGAGATCGAGGACCACCCCGACAACACGACGCGCTTCCTGGTCGTCGGCCGCAAGATCCTCGCGCCCTCCGGGCGCGACCGCACGACGCTGCTCCTGTCGGCGCCCGACACCGCGGGCCCCGGTGCGCTCCTCAGGCTCCTCGAGCCCTTCGCGCGCCACGGCATCACGCTGACGCGGCTCGAGTCGCGCCCGTCGCGGCGCAAGAAGTGGGACTACGTATTCTTCATCGACATCGAGGGCCACGCGGACGACCCGCGCGTCCGGCAGGCGCTCGCGCGCGTCCGCAAGGTCGCCTCGCTGATGAAGCTCCTCGGCTCCTACCCGCGGGCGGTGCTCTGATGGAACGCGACAAGGCGCACTTTCACGTCGCGGCGGGCGGGTGCGTGCGCGGCGACGTCACCGTCCCCGGGGACAAGTCGGTGTCGCACCGCGCGGTGCTCCTCGGCGGCATCGCCGAGGGCACCACCGAGGTCGAGAACTTCCTCGAGAGCGAGGACTGCCTCGCGACCTTGAACGCGATGCGCGCGATGGGCGTCAACGTCGAGCGGCCCGCGGCCGGGCGCGTCGTCATCGACGGCGTGGGCCTGCATGGCCTCGCGGCGCCCAAGGGCCCGCTCGACATGGGCAATGCCGGCACCGCGATGCGCCTCTCGATGGGGCTCCTCGCGGGGCAGTCCTTCGACACGACGCTGATCGGCGATGAGTCCCTCTCGAGGCGCCCGATGGAGCGCGCGGCCGAGCCGCTGCGACGCATGGGCGCGAGGATCGCGACCACCGACGGCCACCCGCCGGTCCGGATCACGGGCGGCGCGCGGCTCAAGGGCCTCGAGGTCGACCTCAAGGTCGCGAGCGCCCAGGTGAAGTCCGCGATCCTGCTGGCCGGCCTCTACGCCGACGGCGAGACGGTGGTGCGCGAGCAGCACGTCACGCGCGATCACACCGAGAGGATGCTGCGCGCGTTTGGCGTCGAGGTGCGGGAGAGTCCCGGGCGCGTCGCGCTCTCGGGCGGCGCGCCGCCGAAGGCCTGCTACGTGCAGGTGCCGGGCGATGTGTCCTCCGCCGCCTTCTTCCTGGTCGCCGGGGCCCTCGCCGCCGAGGGGCCGTTCCTCGTGCGCGACGTGGGTGTCAATCCCACGCGCACCGGCGCCATCGAGATCCTGCGCCGCATGGGCGCGAACCTGCGGATCCTGAACGAGCGCCGCGCCGGGGACGAGCCGATCGCCGACATCGAGGTGCACGCCTCGACGCTCACCGGCATCGAGGTGCCGCGGTCTCTCGTGCCGCTCGCGATCGACGAGTTCCCGGCGCTCTTTGTCGCGGCCGCCTGCGCGCGCGGCACGACGATCGTCACGGGCGCCGAGGAACTGCGCGTCAAGGAAAGCGACCGGATCCAGGCGATGGCCGAGGGATTGAGGCGCCTCGGGATCCGGGCCGAGCCGCTCCCGGACGGCATGCGGATCGAGGGCGGGACCTTCGGCGGCGGACGGATCCAGAGCCACGGCGACCACCGCGTCGCGATGGCGTTCGCGATCGCGGCGCTCAAGTCCCGTGCCCCGATCGAGGTCGAGGACGTCGCGAACGTCGCGACGAGCTTCCCGGGATTTGCCGCGATCGCCCGCCACGCGGGGCTCGCGATCGAAGAGCGCCGTTGAGCGTCCCGGTCATCGCGATCGACGGACCCTCCGGGTCCGGCAAGGGGACGGTCAGCCGGGAGGTCGCGAACGCCCTCGGCTTTCATCTGCTCGACAGCGGCGCCCTCTACCGGCTCGTCGGGCTCGCCGGCGCGAGGGCAGGGCTCGCTCCCTCGGACGAAGCCGGGCACGCGCGCCTCGCCGCGCGCATGGACGTGCGCTTCGGCACGGGTGCTGACGGTGCCGAGGAGGTGCGCCTCGAGGGCGAGGACGTCACGCACGCGATCCGGACCGAGCTTGCCGGGAACCTGGCCTCCAAGGTCGCGAGCTTCGGGAGCGTGCGCGCGGCGCTCATCGAGCGGCAGCGGGGCTTCGCCAGACCCCCGGGTCTCGTCGCCGACGGCCGGGACATGGGGACCGTGATCTTCCCCGGCGCGCGCCTGAAGGTGTTCCTGACGGCGACGGCGGCCGAGCGGGCGGCCAGGCGCCATAAGCAGTTGAAAGATAAGGGGCTGAATGTTAGTCTCGCCGACCTTTCGCGGGAGATCGCGGAGCGCGACCAGAGGGACAGCACCCGTCAGGTGTCACCCCTCGTGGCGGCCGCCGATGCCATCACCCTCGATTCGACGGGTCTGACGCCCGAGGAAGTGGTCGCGCGGGTGCTTTCGCTCGCGCGCGAGCGCATCAAAGGCCGTTAGGGAGGGTCCGGCGCCAAAGGCCGGGCATGGGTGGGGTGCGGGATGAATCCCGTGCCCTGTGGATGGGCACAACCCCTCGCGATCCGACGCACCGGCGGCGCCGGCCGGGT
Source organism: Steroidobacteraceae bacterium (assembly GCA_035524495.1). Taxonomy (GTDB): domain Bacteria; phylum Pseudomonadota; class Gammaproteobacteria; order Steroidobacterales; family Steroidobacteraceae; genus CAIKZZ01. The sequence goes on along the minus strand of DATKOR010000049.1, from coordinate 597 downwards.
CCGGGGATACACCAGGGACCTCGAGGTCCCGACGAGACATATCAACATGACGGAATCCTTTGCCGAGCTGTTCCAGGAGAGCCTGGCCAACCAACGTTTTCGCCCCGGCCAGATCCTGAACGGCTTGGTCGTCGAGGTCGGCTCCGACTACGTGATCGTCAATGCGGGACTGAAGTCCGAGGCGGTCATCTCGATAGACCAGTTCAAGAACGAGAAGGGCGAGCTCGAGGTCAAGGCGGGTGACGAGGTCGAGGTCGCACTCGACTCGGTGGAGGACGGCTCCGGCGAGACGCGCCTGTCGCGCGAGAAGGCCAAGCGCGCCCGTACCTGGACGCGCCTCGAGACCGCGTTCAACGAGCAGCAGGTCGTCACCGGCATCATCAACGGCCGCGTCAAGGGCGGCTTCACGGTCGAGATCGAGAACGTCCGCGCGTTCCTGCCGGGCTCGCTCGTCGACGTGCGCCCGGTGCGCGATCCCTCCTACCTCGAGGGCAAGGTCCTCGAGTTCAAGGTCATCAAGCTCGACCAGAAGCGCAACAACGTCGTCGTGTCGCGGCGCGCGGTCGTCGAGCAGGAATACAGCGCCGAGCGCTCGGC
>DATKOR010000048.1:0-11561 GCA_035524495.1 Steroidobacteraceae bacterium | reverse complement strand
CGCGCAGGTCGCGGGCTTCAAGAGCGGCGAACGAAGAGGCGCCTGGCCCGGGCGGTACCTGCCGACCGAGCTCATGATCGCGACCGCGAAGGCGGCGAGCGCCGAGGAGATCCAGGCGGCGGCCGCGTATTTCGCCGCGCAGCGGCCGGCGCGGCGCGTGCGGGTCCTCGAGCGCGAGCGCGTGCCGCGCGCCCGCGTCGTCGGGCTCGTCTACGTCGCCGCGGACGGAATGGAACCGCTCGGCGAGCGGCTGCTCGAGTTCGCGCCGGATGCGCGGCGCCACGAGGACCGCGATGACGCGCTCGTGTACGTCGCCTATGCGCCAATCGGCAGCCTCGCGCGCGGCCGCGAGCTCGCGACCGCGGGCTCCGCGCCGTGCGTCTCCTGCCACGGAGCCGAGCTCGAGGGCCTGGGCGCGGTACCGAGGCTCGCGGGCCGCTCGCCGACCTACCTGCTGCGCGCGCTCTGGGCGTTCAGAACCGGCGCCCGCGGCGGTCCCGCGGCGCTGCCGATGCAGGCGGTGGTGGCGCCGCTCGCGGGCGGCGAGCTGATCGCGCTCAGCGCCTACGCGGCGTCGCTCGGTCCCTGAGGCGCGAGCGCGCGGCGCATCACGAGCATCGTCAGGCCCTCGCGCTTCGGGATGCCGAAGCGCTCGTCGTTGTACGGGAACGGGCGCAGCTCGCCGGTCGCCTTGTAGCCGCGCCGCTCGTACCAGGCGACGAGCTCCTCGCGCGCGCTCACGACCGTGATCTCGATGGTCTGCGCCCCGAGCCGCGTCTGCGCATGGTGCTCGGCGGCGGCGAGCATCTGCCGGCCGAGCCCGCTCGCCTGCAGCGCCGGCCGCACCGTGAGGAGCGCAATCGCGGCGACCCCGCTCGCGAGCGGCGCGACGTGCGCGCAGGCGAACAGGCCCGACTGCGCGCGCAGCACCAGCATCGCCTCGTCCGCGTCCGCGACGATCGCCTCGAGCGTCGCCGCATCGATGCGCCGGCCGCCGACGAGGTCGGTCTCGTGCGTCCAGCCGCGTCGGCTCGACTCGCCGCGGTATGCCCCGTTGATGAGCTCGACGAGCGCCGGCACGTCGGCGGCGCGCGCCCGCGTCGTGTAGAGCTCGCCGGGTCCGGCGTCGATCGTCACCGGCGTGGCCTCTGGCCGCGCGCACGGCCCCTGGCGCGCGCCGCCGGCGGCACCGCGATGCCCTGCACGCGCGCGATGCCGTCGCGGATCAGCTGCGCGGCGCCGTTCGGCCCCTCCCACTTCGAAATCGTCACCCACTTGCCCTTCTCGAGGTCCTTGTAGTGCTGGAAGAAGTGCGCGATCTGCTCGGTCAGGATCGGCGGCAGGTCGCGGTAGGAGCGCACGCCGCTGTAGAAGGGATGCAGCTTGTCGACCGGGACCGCGACGATCTTCTCGTCGCCGCCGCCCTCGTCGCGCATCATCAGCGCGCCGATCGGCCGGCAGCGGATCACCGCGCCCGGCACCACCGGCACCTGGCCGACGACGATGACGTCGCAGGGATCCCCGTCCTCGGCCAGCGTCTGCGGGATGAAGCCGTAGTTGCCCGGGTAGTACATCGAGGTGTGCAGGAAGCGGTCGACGTACAGCGCGCCCGACTTCTTGTCGAGCTCGTACTTGACCGGGATCCCGCCCTGCGGGATCTCGACGACCGCGTGGACGTCCCAGGGCGGGGCGATGCCGACCGGAATCTGGCTTAGGTCCATGGCGACTCCGTGCGCTCAGCGCGACAGCGCCGCCGCGAGCGCGTAGCCGGCCCAGGTCGCGGCCAGGCAGGCGCTGACCGAGGCCGCGACGTTGAGCGAGGCGCGACCGACGTCGCCCGCCTGCAGCATCCCGACGGTCTGCAGGCTGAACGCCGAGAACGTCGTGTAGCCGCCGCACAGGCCGACCATCACGAAGTTGCGCACGAACGGCGTCGCGATCAGGCGCGTGTCGCCGATCGAGCCGCCGGCCGCGAGCCCGATCAGGAAGCTGCCGCTGATGTTGACGAGCACGGTTCCCCAGGGGAACTCGGGGCCGAGTGCGAGGGCGAGCGCTTCGGAGATCCAGAAGCGGGCGAGGCTGCCGAGCGCGCCACCGACGGCGATCAGGAACGGGGTCACCCCTTAAGGTTACCCGAAGCGTCGCGCTCACGCGTGCGCGACAGCCACCGCCCTCGCCGGGCGCGTCCGCTCGAGGTCGATGAGGCGCGCGCTGCAGCCGATCCGGCCGCCGCCGCGGCGCTTGGCGGCGTACATCGCGCGATCCGCCGCGCGCAGGAGCGCCGCGGGGCTCTCGCCGTCGGTCGGCCGGAACGCGATGCCGGCGCTCGCGCCGATGCGCAGCGCCTCGTGGCCGACGATCAGCGGCGCCTCGAGCGTCGCGATCAGCTTGCGCGCGACGCGCGCCGCACACTCGGCGCTCGGCAGGTTCTCGAGGACCACCGCGAACTCGTCGCCGCCGGGGCGCGCGAGCAGGTCCCCGGCGCGCAGCTGGCCGGCGAAGCGCGCCGCGATCGCCTTCAGCAGCGCGTCGCCCGCCTCGTGGCCGAGCGCGTCGTTGGCGAGCTTGAAGCCGTCGAGGTCGAGGTACAGCAGCCCGAGCAGGCGCCCGCTGCGCGCGGCGCGCGCGCAGGCGGCGGCCAGCGACTCGTCGAGCTGGGCGCGGTTCGCAAGCCCGGTCAGCGGGTCGCGGCGCGCGATCTCGAGCAGGCGCTGCCGCGCGGCACCGCGCTCGAGCGCGAGCTCGAGCGTGCGCACGAGCTGGCGCGCATCGAAGGCGGACTTCTCGAGGCAATCGTCCGCGCCGTCGCGGATCGCGGCGCGCGCGAGGCCGGCGTTGCCCATCGCCCCGAGCGCGACCAGCGGCGTCGCGGGCGCGCGCGCGCGCAGCGTCGCAACGGCGGCGGGGGTTGCCGCGCCGGAAAGCTCGAGGTCGAGCACGATGCAGTCGGTGCTCGCGCGACCGAGCTTCCTGAGCGCGCCGTCGAGCGTCGCGACGATCGCGAACTCGAAGCGCCCGGGCGCGGCGCGCTCGGCCGCCTCAATCAGAACCGTGGCCTCGAGCGCGCCATCCTCGATGAGCAGCACGCGCGAGCGATTTCCCGCGTTCATCGTTCGGACTCCATCCGCCGTCATGCAGCGTATCGGGCGCTTCCGGGCGCACCTGAAGCACGCTCGCCGGCCGGCCGGCCGATCTGTGATCCGTCGCATGGAAACGACAGGCGGGGCTCAAGTCCCGCCGGATCCGGCTTTAGCGGTGGTACGCCGGCGACAGCTCGTGGACCGCATCGACCATCGCGGCCGCGTGCTCCGGCGGCACGTCCGGATGGATGCCGTGGCCGAGGTTGAACACGTGCCCCGGGCCCGCACCGTAGCTCGCGAGCACGCGCCCGACCTGGTCGCGGATCGCGGCGGGCGGCGCGTAGAGCACCGAGGGGTCGAGGTTGCCCTGCAGCGCGACGCGCCCGGAGACCGCCGCGCGCGCGCTCGCAAGGTCGGTCGTCCAGTCGACGCCGAGCGCATCGGCGCCGGTCGCGGCGAGCTCGGCGAGCCACTGCCCGCCTCCCTTCGTGAACAGGATCACCGGCACCCGGCGGCCGTCGTGCTCGCGAAGCAGGTTCTGGACGATCTCGGCCATGTAGGCGAGCGAGAACTCGCGGTACGCCGCGGGCGCGAGCGCCCCGCCCCAGGTGTCGAACAGCATCAGCGCCTGGGCGCCGGCGCGCACCTGGGCGTTCAGGTAGTCGGTGGTCGCGCGCGTCAGGTGCCTGAGCAGCCGGTGCAGCTCCGACGGCGCGCCGTAGAGCATCGCCTTGATGCGCGCGAAGGCCTTGCTGCTGCCGCCCTCGACGACGTAGGTCGCGACCGTCCACGGGCTGCCCGCGAAGCCGATCAGCGGCACGCGGCCGTTGAGCTCGCGGCGGATCAGGCGCACGGCGTCCATCACGTACTTCAGCTCGCGCTCGGGGTCGAGCGTCGGCAGCCGGTCGATGTCGGCGGCGCTGCGCACCGGCCGCTCGAGCTTGGGTCCCTCGCCGGCCTCGAACTCGAGGCCGAGCCCGAGCGCGTGCGGGATCGTCAGGATGTCGGAGAACAGGATCGCGGCGTCGAGCCGGTAGCGCGCGAGCGGCTGCAGCGTGACCTCGCAGGCGTAGTCGGGCGTCGTGCAGAGCCTGAGGAAGCTCCCGGCCTTCGCCCGCGTCGCGCGGTACTCCGGCAGGTACCGCCCGGCCTGGCGCATCATCCACAAGGGCGTGCGCGGCGTCGGCTCGCGCCCGAGCGCCCGCAGGAAGAGGTCGTTGGCGAGCGCCGCCACGGCTCAGCCGACTGAGGCCGCGATCGCGGCCTGCATCGCCTCGGCCGCGGCGCGCGGATCGCGGGCGTCGCGGATCGGGCGGCCGACGACGATGTAGTCGGCGCCGCTCGCGAACGCCCGCTCGATGGTCAGCACGCGCTTCTGGTCGTCCGCCGGGCGGTTCTCGGCCGGCCGGATGCCGGGCGTCACGATCAGCAGCTTCTCGCCGAGCTCGCGGCGCACCGCCTCGGCCTCGATGCCCGAGGAGATGATGCCGGCGCAGCCGGTCGCGAGCGCCTGCCGCGCGCGCGCGAGCACCAGCTGCTCGACGCTGATGCCGAGCCCGAGCTCGTCGACGTCGGCCCGGTCGAAGCTCGTCAGCACCGTGACGGCGAGGATCCTGAGGTCCCTGGCCGCGCCGACCGCGGCTTCCATCACCGCGCGGTGGCCGTGCACGGTCGTGAACGTGACGCCGCGGCCGTTGAGCCCGCGGATCGCGCCGGCGACGGTCGCCGGGATGTCGAAGAACTTGAGGTCGGCGAAGATCTTCCTGCCGCGCTTCGCCAGCCAGTCGAGGAGCTCGTGGTAGCCGCCCGCCATCAGCAGCTCGAGCCCGAGCTTGTAGAACACCACCGAATCGCCGAGCGTCTCGACCAGGCTGCGCGCGGCGTCCGCGTCCGGGACGTCGAGCGCGAAAATCAGCCGCTCGCGCGGCGGGATGCTGTGCATGGCGCGATTATGCCGTGCGCGCGGCCACTAGCGCGAGCGCGGCGCTACGGCATCCGCGGGTCGAAGAGCCGCGAGTGCTCGAGGATCGCGTAGCGGTCGGTCATGCCGGCAATGTAGTCGGCGACGCCGCGCGCCCGGCCGGAGGGACCGTCGCGGCCCTCGAGGCGCCGCGCGGCCTCGCGGTGCTCGTCGGGCAGCAGCTTGATGTCCTCGAAATAGGCGCCGAAGAGCTCGCGGACGATGCGCTGCGCCTTGGTCGTCATGCGCACGACGCGAAAGTGCCGGTAGACGCGCTCGCGCAGGAAGCGCTTGGCCTCGAGGTGCTCCGCGGCGATCCGCTCACCGAAGCCGACGAGGACCGATCCTGCGGTGCGCACCGCGGCGACGTCGGCCGGTGCCGCGGCGACGAGGCGCGCGCGCGTCGTGTCGATGAGGTCGGTGACGACCTCGTTGATCATGCGCCGCACGACCTCGTGGATCAGCCGGCGCTCGGCGATGCCCGGGTAGCGGTTCTCGACGACGTCGTAGTGGCGCGCGAACAGGGTCACCGCGCGCAGCTCCTTCGTCGTCACGAGCCCGGCCCTGAGGCCATCGTCGACGTCGTGGTTGTTGTAGGCGATCTCGTCGGCGACGTTGGCGAGCTGCGCCTCGAGCGAGGGCTGCTCGCGCTTCAGGAACCGCTCGCCGACGTCGCCGAGGGTCGCCGCGTTCTTGAGCGAGCAGTGCTTGAGAATCCCCTCGCGGCACTCGAAGGTCAGGTTCAGCCCCTGGAACTCCGCGTAGCGCTCCTCGAGCTCGTCGACGACGCGCAGCGACTGCAGGTTGTGCTCGAAGCCGCCGTGGTCGCGCAGGCACTCGTTGAGCGCGTCCTGGCCGGCGTGGCCGAAGGGCGTGTGGCCGAGGTCGTGGGCGAGGCAGATCGCCTCGCACAGCGACTCGTTGAGGTTGAGCGCACGGCACACCGAGCGCGCGATCTGTGCGACCTCGAGCGAGTGCGTCAGGCGCGTCCGGTAGAGGTCGCCCTCGTGGTTGACGAACACCTGGGTCTTGTAGACCAGCCGCCGGAACGCCGTCGAGTGCACGATCCGGTCGCGGTCGCGCTGGTACTCGCCGCGCTCGCGGCCGACCGGCGGCTCGGGATGCCGGCGGCCGCGCGACAGGGACTCGTGGCAGGCGTAGGGCGCGAGCTCCGCCATCAGGCGACCTCGGCGGCGAGCACTGCGTCGAGCGCCGCGCGGTCGTAGTCGGCGCACAGCACCGCCTCGCCGAGCCGGCGCAGCAGCACGAGGCGCACGCGCCCGGCGAGCACCTTCTTGTCGAGCGCCATCAGCTCCCGGATGCGCGCGATCCCGACGCGCGGCGCATGCACCGGCAGCCCGGCGCGGCCGATCAGCGATCGGACCCGCGCGACGTCGGCGGGCGAGAGCCAGCCGAGCCGCTGCGAGGTCTCCGCGGCGAGCACCAGCCCGACCGCGACCGCCTCGCCATGCAGCCATTCGCCGTAGCCGGTCGCGGCCTCGATCGCGTGGCCGAAGGTGTGGCCGAGGTTCAGCAGCGCCCGCAGCCCGCCCTCGCGCTCGTCCTGCGCGACGATCTCGGCCTTGATCCGGCAGCTTCTCTCGACGGCCTCGGCGAGCGCCTCGGCGTCGCGGCGCTCGAGGCGCGGCAGCGCCGTCTCGAGCCAGTCGAGGAAGGCCGGGTCGCGGACCAGGCCGTACTTGATGACCTCGGCGAGCCCGGCGCGAAACTCGCGCGGCGGCAGCGTTGCGAGCGTCTCGAGGTCGGCGAGCACGACGCTCGGCTGGTGGAAGGCGCCGATCAGGTTCTTGCCGGCCGGGTGGTTGACCCCGGTCTTGCCGCCGACCGCCGAGTCGACCTGCGCGAGCAGCGTCGTCGGCAGCTGCGCGAACGCGATGCCACGCTGCCACGTCGCGGCCGCGAAGCCTGCGATGTCGCCGACGACCCCGCCACCGAGCGCGAGGATGGCGCCGTCGCGGTGGACCCGGGCTTCGGCGAGCGCATCGTAGACGCGCGACAGCGTCGTGAGCGTCTTGTGCTGCTCGCCGTCCGGCAGCACGCACTCGCCGAGCGCGCGGCCGGCGAGCGCCGCGCGCAGCCGGGCGGCGTAAAGGGGCGCGATCGTCGTGTTGGTGACGAGAAGCAGCGGACCGCCCGGGAGCGCCGCCTCGAGCCGCGCGCGATCGGCGATGAGCCCGGCGCCGATGTGGATCGGATAGCTGCGGGAACCCAGGTCGATCGAGACGGTGCGCACGGCGAACGTCATGCCGGGGACGATAACAAGAACGAAGGTCCGGGGTCTCGCCGCGCTCGGCGGGCGCGAGAGCGCTGGCGCGTCGCGCCGCGAAGGCGCCGGCAGGAACCCGGAAATCCCCGAAGGATCAGTGCCCTAGCGCGGCCCGGCGCTCACTCGCGCGGGCGCTGCCGCGCGTTGATCACCGCGTAGCGCAGGAGCTCGGCGGCGGACTCGAGCCCGAGCTTTTCGCAGATGTTGCGCTTGTGCGAGTCGACGGTCTTGACGGCCGTTCCCATGCGCGCGGCGATCTCGCGGGTCGTCAGCGCCTCGCCGAGGAGCTCGATGACCTCGTGCTCGCGCGGTGTCAGCGCCTCGTGCGGCGTCGGGCCCTGCTCGCGGCCGGCGGCGACCCTGCGCATCACGCGCTGCGACAGCCGGTCGCTCAGGTACACGCTCCCCGACGCGACGGTGCGGATCGCCTTGATCAGGTCGTCGGGCGGCACGTCCTTCATCGTGTAGCCGCGCGCGCCGAGCGCGAGCGCATCGTCCGCGTACAGCGACTCGTCGAACATCGACAGCACCAGCACGCGCGGCGTGTAGGAAAGCTCCTCGAGCGAGCGCAGGAGGTCAAAGCCGCTCTCCTCGCCGAGCGTGAGGTCGAGGAGCACGACGTCGGGCCGGAGCAGGTTGATCGCCTGGCGCGCCTCGTCGATCGAGGTCGCCTCGCCGCACACGGTCAGGTCGCCGTGCGAATCGATCAGCTGGCGCAGCCCGATGCGCACCACCTCGTGGTCGTCGACCAACAGGATCCGGACCGGGCCGCCGCGCGTCGGCCCGGAGCTCCCGCCGTCACCGGCACGGGGCTCGTTCATTTGTTCTGGTACTCCCCAAGCCCGGGTGCCGGCCCGACGCGAGGCCCCGCAGCGGCCGTAGTGTTGCGAGAATGTGCCATGTCCTCAATGAGAAATTCCCCGAGTCACCCTCAAGCGCCCGGAACGGGCGGCAGCGCCTCGATGCCGGCGATGATCTGCTCGGCAACCGCCTGCACCTTGCGCCGGTCGGTCGCGACCGTGATCCGCGCAATCGAGCGGTAGAGCGGCTCGCGGACCTGCATCAGCGCCGCGAGGCGTGCCTCGGGGTCGGCGTTGAGGAGGAGCGGCCGCTGCCGCCCGTGGCGCGTGCGCTCGACCTGCTGGGCGATCGAGGCCTCGAGATAGACGACGATGCCACGTGCGGCCAGGTGCTCGCGGTTCTCGGGCAGCAGGATCGCGCCGCCGCCGGTCGCGAGCACGATGCCGGGCAGCCGCGTCAGGTCGTCGAGCACCTCGCGCTCGCGGACCCGGAAGCCCGCCTCGCCCTCCTTCTCGAAGATGAACGGGATGTCGACGCCGGTGCGCTTCTCGATCTCGGCGTCGCTGTCGATGAAGCTGAGCCCGCGAAGCCGCGCGAGCACCTTGCCGACCGCGCTCTTCCCGGAACCCATCGGCCCGATCAGGAAGATGCTCTCGCCGGCGGCTGCAGACGCGGCGGGTTCCGTGGCGGTCGGATCGTCCATCGCCCGAGTGTAGGGTTTGGCGGGTCCAATAAGAAAACGGCCGCCCGAAGGCGGCCGTTGGGTTCGTCGAGGGCCCGGCCGCTCAGAGCGGGTTCGAGCACACGTTCGCGACGCCGTACGGGCTCGTCGGGCCCGGCGGCGCGGTGTTCTGCTGGCTGAAATCCGTCGCCAGACCCGGCAGCGCGAAGGTCGAGCTCGTGCTGCTTTGCGTGCCATTGACCGTCGCCGTGGCCGTCAGCTTGACGTTCACGTAGTACGCGTGGTCCTGCGGATACGTGACGTTCACGACCAGCTCGCCGTTCGCGTCCGTCGTACCCGAGCTCGGCGACACCGCCGCGACGTTGCCCGGATCGAGGCGGTTGTTGCAGTTGTAGTCCTTCTGGTGCTGCGTGATCGTCGTGTTGGTGACGAGGTCCGTGCACGTCGGCAGCGCGCCCGGCGGATCCAGCGACGAGATAATGCCGCTGTAGTCGGTGTCCTCGTTCGCGCAGGTCTGCGTGCCCGGCGGCGACGCATCTGGATCGTTGGCCGCCGTACTCGGGACCGTCGCCCAGATGGTGCCGTTCCAGACCCGCATGCCCTTGACGTAGCTGATCGGCAGGATGCGCAGCGTCACCGGGATGTTCGGGACCGCGGCGCCCTGCGCGTCGAGTGCGAAGACCGCGAACTGGATCAGGTAAGTGGCTTGGTCCGGCGCTTGAATCTTGTTGCCGGTGCCGAGCGACAGGAACACCGTCTGACCGCCGACCGTGAGGTCCACCGAGCTCGTCGCCGTCTGGTTCGAGGCGTTCGTGACCTGCGCCGTGACGACGACGCCGTTGGCGGAACTCGACGTGCTGCCCGCGGTGTAGGTCGTCTGAGCCTGGCCCTGTGCGTTGGTCAGCGCCGAGGCGACCGACAGCGAGCCGCCGGTGCTGTCTTGCAGTACGAACGACACGGTCGCGCCCTCGACGAGGTTGTTCGCCGGGTCACGGACGGTCGCAGTGATCACGCTGCTCCCGCCGACGCTCACGGCCGCAGGCGCCGCCTGCACCGCGATCTGCGTCGGGTTGGTCGCGACGAAGTCGATCGTGGTTTGCGCCGACACTCCGCTCGCCGAGGCGGCGATGACCGAGGAACCCGCCGTGCTCGACGAGATCGTCACGGTGGCGTTGCCGCTGCCGTCCGTGACCGCCGACCCGGCGCTCAACGAGCCGCGCGTCGCCGAGAACGTGACGGTCTGGCCGACCTGCGGGGCGCCACCCGAGAGCCAGGTCGCCGTGATGGTCTGCGCAGTGCCGAGCGTCACCTTGGTTCCGCTGGTCGCTGGCGTCGTGATGCTGAAGTTCTGGCTGCTGACGGCGAGCGCTCGCGTCGCAACCAGCCCGAGCGCCGCGGCGCTCAGCGTGTCGTTGCCCCCATTCGCGGCGCTGCTGGCGGTGACCGTGAACGTGCCCTGTCCGTTACCGTCCGTCATCACGCTCGCCGGCGCGATCGTGTTGCCGTTCGCGGAGGTGAGCGTGACGGTCTTGTTCGAAATGCCGGCACCAGCCGAGTTCTTCAGCGACACCGTGTAGCTGCCCTGGCTGCCGAGCACGAGGTTCGTCGGTCCCGCCATGGACAGCGTCGTGCCGGTGACCTGGACCGGGAGCGTCGCCGGCATCGCGGAGCCCGCCGCGGCTGTGACCGTGATCGTGCGATCGGTCGGGTCGCTGCCCGCCGTCAGCGTGGCCTTGGCCGTGCCGGTCGCATCGGTCGTCGCTTGGGTTACTGTGAGCACACCCGACGTCGCCGAGAACGTGACCGTGACGCCCGACAGTGCGACGTTGTTGGCATCGCGCAAGAGCGCCGCGATGTTCGCCGTCTGCGAGCCGTCAGACGCAATCTGCGGCTGGTCGGTCGTGACGCTGATCGACTGCTGGATCGCGACGACGTTGACGCCGGTGGAACCGGCGACACCGCCGATCGTCACGGTGACGGTGATCGCCGTGCCGGCCGCGGTGCCGGGAATGGCCGCCAGCGTGGCCGTCGCGTGGCCGGACGAGTCGGTCTTCGCCGCGTTGCCCTGCAGCAGGCCGCCCGCGGTCGCCGCGAACGTGACCGTCGCGTTCGCGACGGCGACGTTGTTGGCGTCGAGCGCAGTAGCCGTGATGGTTGAGGACGTGCTGCCGTCGGCAGCGACCGTCGGGGCGCTGGCGATGACGGTTACCTTGGCCACGGCCGACGTGCCACCTCCGCCACCACCGCCGGACGAGCCGGACAGCGTGTTGCCACCGCCGCAGCCCGCGAGGAGCAGGGCCGCCGCCAGTGACACACCGAAACTCTTGAACAGGTTCATCCGTCCTCCCAAATTCGTTGCCGCCTGCCGCTCTCCCCGCCGAGCGTCAGTACAGGTTGGCTCCCTCGCGCAGGATCTTCGGCGTCACGAAGATCAGGAGTTCGTCCTTGTTGTTGCTGATGGCCCGGTTTTTGAACAGGTAGCCAAGCACCGGGATGTCGCCGAGGAAGGGCACCTTGTTGTCGGTGGTGCGCTTCTCGGTCTGCAGGATGCCGCCGAGGACGACCGTCTGGCCGTCGTTGACGAGCACCTGGGTCGTGATCGACTGCGTGTTGATCGACGGCACCTGGCCGCCGGTCGCGCTTTGCACCAGCTGGCCGACGGCGTCCTTGGAGACGGTCAGGTCCATGATCACGCGGTTGTCGGGCGTGATCTGCGGCTTGACCTTCAGGGACAGCACGGCCTTCTTGAAC
>DATKOR010000047.1:0-35418 GCA_035524495.1 Steroidobacteraceae bacterium | reverse complement strand
CGCGTGCAGCCGGCGAGCCGCTGGCGATCCGCGGCGGCGTCATCGTCAGCGTCGAGGAGTTCCTGTCGCAGGTGCAGGGACTGGCGGCGACGCTGCCCGGTTCCGGCGCGATCGCGAACCTGTGCGAGGACCGCTACCGGTTCCTGGTCGGCTTCGCCGCGGCGCTCAGCCGCGGGCTGACGACGCTGATGCCGCCGAACCCGCTCGCCGCGACCGTGAACCGGATCTGCGCGGAATGGCCCGGCAGCCTCGTGCTGACCGACCAGCCGGCGGCGAGCTTCGACGTGCCGGTGCTTCGCTTCGAGGAGGCGCCGCGCGGCGCCCCCGAGAACCCTCTCGTCGACGGCGCGCTGCTCGCAGCGGTCAGCTTCACGAGCGGCAGCACCGGTGCGCCGCTGCCACAACGCAAGAGCTGGGCGACGCTCGTCGCCGGAACGCGGATCAACCTGGCGTACTTCTTCGGCACCGCGCCGGGCCCGTTCGGCGTCGTCGCGACGGTGCCGGCGCAGCACATGTACGGGTTCGAGACCACCGCGCTCGCGGCGCTGCAGGGCCCCGTCGTCATGCACGACGGCCGCCCGTTCTACCCGGCGAGCGTCGCCGCAGCGCTCGCCGCGGCGCCTGCGCCGCGCGTGCTCGTGTCGACGCCGGTGCATTTGCGCGCGTTGCTCGCCTCGGGGCTGCGCTTCGCACCGGTCGCGCGCGTGCTGTCGGCGACCGCGCCGCTCGAGGCCGCGCTCGCGGCGGACCTCGAGCACTGCTTCGGCGCCGAGCTCGTCGAGATCTACGGCTGCACCGAGGTCGGCAGCATGGCCGCGCGGCGGACCGCGAGCGGCGACGCATGGCGGTTCTTCGAAGGCCTCGCGTGCGCGGAGCGCGACGGCGTCGCGTGGATCAGCGCGGCGCACCTCGAGGGCGAAGTGCGGCTCCTCGATGCGCTCCGGTTCGAGCCGGGCGGGAGCTTCGTGCTCGCCGGACGCGACGGCGACCTCGTCAAAATCGGCGGCAAGCGCGCCTCGATCGCGGAGGTCACGGCGGCGCTCCTCGCCGCGCCCGGCGTCGAGGACGGCGTCGCCTTCCAGCTGCCGGCAGGCGGCGGCGAGGCACGGCTCGCCGCGCTGATCGTCGGCGGCGCGGCCGACGCGGCGCGGGTGCGCGGCGCGCTCGCCGCGGTACTCGACCCGGTGTTCATCCCGCGCCGGATCGTGCATGTGCCGGCGCTGCCGCGCTCGGCGACCGGCAAACTGACGCGCGAGGCGGTGCTCAAGCTCTACAGCGAGGCGAGCGCGACCGGTGCCTGAGATGCCTTGACGATCGCGTTGCACCGCGGCAACGTTCCACGGCCGCGACACGGCTGCGGCGAGCGAGGTGCGAGATGCGGACGCTGAGCAAAGGCCTGGTGCTGCTGATCCTGACGTTGGTCGCGGGCGCCGCGGCGGCGCGATCGAGCGTCCCGATCGTCAACCTCGAGAACAACGTGATCACGCCCAGGGCCGGCCACACGCTCTCGCTCGAGGAAGTCCAGCACGCGATCGCGGCGGCCGGCCGGCGGTCCGGGCACTGGGGTGTCGCCGACAGTGCGCCCGGCAAGGTGCGGCTCAACCTGCTGACGCGCGGCCACCAGGCGGTCGTCGAGGTCACCTTCGACACCCACCAGTACAGCATCCGCTACGTCAGCAGCAGCAACCTGAACTACGAGAAGACCGCCAAGGGCGAGCTGATCCACCCGAAGTACAACGCGTGGGTCCAGCACCTGAAGAACGCGATCGACCAGCAGCTCGAGTAGCGCCGCAATTGCCCGACGCACCGCCTTGAGCCCGATCCGCGTGAGCACGCTCCTCGCCGCGGGCACGTTCGTGCTGCTCGCCGCCTACCCGTTCATCGTGTACCTGCTGATGGATCGCGGCGAACTGCGGGTCGCGGGACTCGCGCTGCTCGGCGTGCTCGTGATCCGCTGGCTCGCGCCCGGCGGGGCGCGGCAGCAGACGGTCGCGGCGCTCGCCACCGGCGTCGCGTTCGCGGCGGCGATCGCGCTGACCAACAGCGAGACGCTGGCCCGGCTTTATCCGGTCGCGGTCAGCGCGACGCTGCTCGCGGCCTTCGGCGCCACGTTGCTGCGGCCGCCGAGCATGATCGAGCGCATCGCGCGCGCGACCGGTCCGGCACTGGATGAGCGCGGCGTGCGCTACACGCGCGTGGTCACGGTCATCTGGTGCGGATTCTTCGTCGCCAATGGTGCCGTCGCCCTCGCGACCGCGCTCGTCGGCACGCGCGCGACCTGGGCGCTCTACAACGGGCTCGTCTCCTACCTGCTGGCCGGCGCGCTGCTGGTCGGGGAGCGCGTGGTCCGCGAGTTCTGGCGCCGGCGCCCGGTCGCGGGCGGCTGAGGGCTTGCATGCCCCTCTACCGCGCGCCGCTCCGCCGCGTCAGGATAGCGCCCGGGGATCGCGCCCGGCGCTCCCGGCACGGCTCGGGGTCAACGTCTGGTCGCGGAGCACGTTGTGAGCGCGGATGAGCTGCCACTCGCGATCCCGCTCGCCGCCTCGGTCGAGCTCACGGTGCCCTTCCACGACGCTGATCCGGTCGGCGTCGCCTGGCACGGCAATTACTTCCGCTACTTCGACCAAGCGCGCTGCGCGCTCCTTGACATGATCGGCTACGGCTACCGCGCGATGCTCGACAGCGGTTACTACTGGCCGATCGTCAAGGCGCAGGTCAAGTACGTGCGGCCGCTGCCCTTCGATGCGCGCATCACGGTGCGCGCACGCCTCCTCGAGTGGGACTACCGGCTGAAGATCGGCTACGAGATCCACGATGCGGACGGGCAGCGCGTCACGACCGGGCAGACGACGCAGGTCGCGGTCAGCGCCGCGACCGGCCAGATGCACGTCGGCGCCCCTGCGGTGCTGCGCGCGCGGCTGCGCGCCTACCTCGACCGCAGCGGGGCCGCCCCGTGAGCGCGACGCCGCCGCGCGCCGAGCCGGATCCGGCGGGGTACATCCCGGAATCGCGCTTCGGCAACTGGTTCCAGCGCAGCGACATCTGGCGCGAGTACGTCGTCGACGAAGCGATCGCCGAGCTCGCCGCGCTGCTGCCGGCCGGCAGCGTGCCGTTTCGCGCGCTGCTCGACGCCGGCTGCGGCGAGGGCGCCGCGTTCGCAGCGGCGCTCGGCACCTTCGCGCCGCGCACGATGACCGCCGTCGACATTGATCGCGGGTCGGTCGAGGCCGCCGCGCGCCACGCTGCGCAGCTCGGCGGGCGCATCGAGGTGCGCCGCGCCGACGCGCGCCGGCTGCCGTACGCGACCGGCACGTTCGACCTCGTGCTCTGCCACCAGCTGCTGCACCACACGACCGAGCCCGGGGCGGTGCTCGCCGAGCTCGCGCGCGTGGCCGCGCCGGGCGGCTGGCTGCTGGTGGCCGAGTCGTGCCGCGCGTTCCTCGCCTGGTGGCCGGTGCGGCTGCTGTTCCGGCACCCGCCGCGCGCGCAGCAGACGGCCGAGGAATACGTGGCACTGATCGAGGCCGCGGGCTTCAGCGTCGGCACGGCCGGCGTCTCGACGCCGACGCCGTTCTGGAGCGTGCCCGACATCGGCTTGCGCGAGCGCCTGGGGCTTCCGGCGCGCGCCGGCGAGCCGCGCCAGGTGCGCATCGCCGCGCAGCGCCGCGCGGCCTAGCGTCAGCGCGCGAGCTGCTCTTCGAGGAGTCGCGCGGGCGTTCCAGCCGCCAGTTCCGTCGCGAGCCAGCCGTTGACCGTCGTCGCCCACTCGGGCTCGCGCGGCAGCAGGAAGGCCTTGTCGGCCGGCGCGTAGAGGTCCGGCAGCAAGCGGCAGAGCTCGCTGCGCCGGTGCGTCACGAGCGCAACCTCGGTGTCGTCGGTGAACATCACGTCGGCGCGCTCGGCCGCGATCTCGTCGAACACCGTCCGGTTGTCGGGATGGACGCTCAACGTCGCGGCGTGCAGCGACTCGCGCGCGAACGCCTCGTTGGTGCCGCCGGCGTTCTCGATGACCCGCACGCCCGGCTGATCGATGGCCGCCAGCGTCGCGAAGCGCCCCCGGTCCGCGCAGCGCCCGATGGCGGTCTTCCCGCCGTGCGCGGTCGGCAGCGAGAAGGATGCGACCGCGAGGCGCGCGGCGTTCACCGAGACGCCTCCGATGCCGACGTCGAAGCGGTCCTGGGCGAGGTCGGAGAGCAACCCGCGCCAGCTGCTGCGCACGAACACGGCCCTGAGCTTGAGCGCCTGGGCGAGGCGGAGCGCGAGCGCGACGTCGGAGCCACTGACCCGGCCGTTGACCTCGGTGCTGAACGGCGCGTAGTCGCCGGGCGTGCCGAACCTGAGCGCCCCGGCGTGGCGCGCGCGCTCGAGCGAGCGCGGCGCCGCCATGCGCACCGAGGCGAGCGCGGCGAGGAACTCGGCGCGGTCGGCCTCGCTCCAGCGCGGCGCGCGCAGCCGCGAGCGCGCGAGCGCGGCGTAGCGCGAAGCTGCGTCAGGCTCGGCGAGCGCGGGTGCCGCAAGGTAGAGCGCGTCGACGAGTTCGGTCGTCAGCCGGTCGAGACGCGGCCGCAGTTCGTCGGTCAGCGACTGCGGCGGGGCACGCTCGTCGAGGCCTTCGCCGTTGCGCCACCGCTCGAAAAGCGACTCCTGGGCCGCGCGCGCGAGCCGCACCTGCAGCGCGAACAGCGTCACGACCGGCTCGCGCACGAGTCCCGCTTCGCCGGCCCGCTCGCCGGCGGCCTGCGTGACGAGCGACTCGCGCGCCGAATCCGTGACCGGCTGGTGAGCGGCCCACTTCGCGGCGGCGACCGCCGGCATCAGCGCCAGCCGGTCGTCGGCGCGGGCCAGCACCTCGGCGACGAGCTCGGCCGGGCCATAGACCGGCGCCGACGGCGACTCGGCGGCGCGCGCGCCGCAGGCCAGGAGCAGCGCGGCGCAGAAGCCGATCGTCGGTCGCAGACGCGCGGTCATTGGCAATCCATCAGGCCATCGAGGAGCGGCAGCCTAGCAGGCTTTGCCGCGCCCGACGGGATGACAGCGACGCGGTGGCTGTGCGACCTTAGCGACCTTCCACGGCCGAGCGGAGCCAGGATGCAGCTGCCCGACGGATACAGCGACGTGCCGGCCGGCAAGATCGCCGCCGTGGTCACCTGCCTTGAGATGCGCGCGCGTCCGGCACTGCGCGCCGAGCGCGAGGACGCGCCGTGGCAGCTGCGGCGCGTCGCCCGGCCGGAGGCCGCGTGGTACCGCGCGCTGTTCGCGCACGTCGGGACTGAGTGGCTGTGGTTCTCGCGGCTCGCGATGCCGCAGGCAGAGCTTGAACGGATCATCCGCCATCCGGATGTCGAGGTGTACGCGCTCAGCGTCGACGGCCGTGACGAGGGACTGCTCGAGCTCGACTTTCGCGACGCCGGCGAGTGCGAGCTCGCGTTCTTCGGCCTCGGCGCCGCGCTGTTCGGCCGGGGGGCGGGCCGGTTCCTGATGAATCGCGCGATCGAGGGTGCCTGGGCGCGGCCGATCCGCCGCTTCTGGGTCCACACCTGCACGCACGACCACCCGTCGGCGCTCGCGTTCTACCTGCGATCGGGCTTCCACGCCTACGCGCGTCGCGTCGAGGTGGCGGATGATCCGCGCCTGATCGGGCTCGCGCCGCGCGCGGCGGCACCCCACATCCCGATCATCGGAGCGGCGCGATGAGCGTCGCGCGGCGCATGCGGCGCGCTCGAGGCGCGCGGCGCGCGGCCGACTCCGGCGCCTGAAGCCGCCGCCGGCGAGCCGCGCATGGCCGAATCCATCGACTGGAAGAAGAAGCACCTCGACGCGCTGCGCGAGATGGAGGGCGAGGAGCGCCGCTGGCGCGCCGTCGAGCAGGTCCTGCGCCG
The DNA here is from genome assembly GCA_035524495.1 of Steroidobacteraceae bacterium. GTDB lineage: Bacteria > Pseudomonadota > Gammaproteobacteria > Steroidobacterales > Steroidobacteraceae > CAIKZZ01. The sequence goes on along the minus strand of DATKOR010000047.1, from coordinate 29,539 downwards.
CCTGATACAGCGGCTGTGCGCCGTTGCCAAGGGCAGCGAGCCGCGACTCGATGCGCAGCTCGACAACCTCGCCGCGAGCGTGCGGCGCGATGCCGACGACGTCGAGCTCAAGGCGCTCTTCGATTCGCTGACCGACACGATCATGGCCCTCGAACGCTCGGCGATCCCCGAGCCCGCGCGCCCGGCACCGGCCGCGGCACCGGCGGCGCGGACGCCGCCCGCCGCCGCAGGGGACGGTCCGCCGGCCGGCGAGCGGCGCTGGAGTGCGAGCTGCCGGGCAGTCGCGGCGCTGCTCGACCGCTTCGCGCAGTCGGACCCGGCGGCGCCGGCGCTCGCGGGCCTGCAGGCGGACCTCGTCGCCGCAGGGGACGATCCGGCGCTCGCGCGCGTGCTCGGGCGCGTCGCCGACCTCGTCGCCGAGCACGGCGCCGCGATCGCCCGCGAGCGCGCCGCCGCCGCGGCGATGCTCGCGCAGGTCACCGAGCGGCTCGAGGAGATGGCGATCTATCTCGCCGGCGCCACGATGGAGCGCGAGCGCGAGCACCAGGACAGCGAGTCCTTGAACGTCGAGGTGCTGGCCCAGATGTCGCGGCTGTCCGACGAGGTCGGCGGCAGCGACAACCTCGGAACGCTGCGGGCGCTGGTCGCCGACCGCCTGGAGGCGGTGGCCGCCAACGTGCGGGAGTTCCGCGAACGCGAGCAGCGGCGCTTCGTCGAGCACGCCGCGCGCAGCGAGCGGATGCACGCGCGCATCAGCGAGCTCGAGCACGAGACGCGCGAGCTTCACCGGACGCTCGACCTCGAGAAGCGCCGCTCGCGCGTCGACCCGCTGACGCGGATCGCGAACCGCGCCTCGTTCGACGAGCGCTTCGCCGAGGAGCTCGGCCGCTGGAAGCGCTTTCGCAACCCGGTGGCGGTGCTCGTCTGGGACGTCGACCACTTCAAGTCGATCAACGACAGCTGCGGCCACCGCGGCGGCGACGCGGTGCTGCGCGAAGTCGCGGGCTGCCTCGCCCGCGGACGGCGCGAGGTCGACTTCCTGGCGCGCTACGGCGGCGAGGAGTTCGTGACGCTGCTGGTCGGCACGCCGCTCGCCGACGCGCTGAAGGTCGCCGAGCAGATGCGCGCGACGGTCGAGGCGCTGCGCTTCCACTACCGCGGGGCGCCGGTGCGCGTCACGGTGTCCTGCGGACTCACGGAGCTGCGCGACGGCGACAGCGCCGAGTCGGTGTTCGACCGTGCCGATGCGGCGCTTTACCGGGCCAAGAACGAGGGACGCAACCGCTGCGTGTCGGCCTGATTCGTCAGCCGCGCAGGGCCGCGACGATCGCTCTCAGCAGCGGCTCGACGTAGCGCGTCTCGTCGAGGATGCGCCAGCCGGTCAGCACGACGACGAGGTCGTCCTCGGGCAATACGAACAGGTGCTGTCCGCCGATGCCGAGCGCCGTCCAGGCGAAGCGGCCGCGCCCGTCCGGCACCAGCCACCACTGGTAGCCGTACCGCCAGCCGTCGGGCGCTTCGACGTGCGGCGCCAGCGAATCCCGGACCCAGTCGGCTGCGAGTATCCGCGCCCCGTCCCAGGTCCCGCGACGCAGGTAAAGGAGGCCGATCTTCGCGAGGTCGGCAGCGGCGAGATACAGGCCGCCTTGCGTGTCGACGACCCCGAGCGGCGTGCGCTTCCAGTAATGGTGGCGGATGCCGAGCGGCGCGAACAGGTGCTCGCGCGCGTAGTGCTCGACGTCACGGCCGGTCTCGCGCTCAAAGACATGCGCGAGCAGCTCGGTCGCGCCGCTGCTGTAGGCGAAGGTCGCTCCGGGCTCGTGCGCCATCGGCTGGTCGATGACGAACTGCACCCAGTCGCGCGTCGCCTCCATCCGGCTCGCGCCGTTCCTGGGATCGTCGTAGGCGACGTCCTCGTTCCAGTCGAGCCCGGTCGTCATCGTCAGCACGTGCCGGAGCGTCATGCGCTCCTTGCGCGCGTCGACGTGGCGGACGCGGGAGCGCTCGAACCAGCCGAGCACCGGGGCCTCGAGCGAGGCCCTGAAGTCGCCGCGCCCCATCGCGATGCCGAGCGTTGCCGAAGTGACCGACTTCGAGATCGACTGCAGCGTGTGCGCGTCGCTGCCGCCGACGTAGGGATGCCAGGCGGGATCGAAGTAGTTGTAGGGTCCGGCGAGCGTTGCGTTGAGCGGCCCTGGCGTACGCGCCTGCGCGCGGTAGAGCGTCGCGTAGTCGTGCGCGTAGTGGCGCTCGAAGACGATCGCGCCGCCGCGTGCGACCAGGAAGTCGTCGACCAGCGGCACGGTCCCGGCCACGAACTCCCGGTCGAGCGCCGCGAGCGGCGCGGCATCGAGCCCGGCGGCCTCGGGCGTCGTGCGCCGCCAGCCGGCGGTCGGCCAGTCGCCGCTCACTTCGTCAGCCGCCGGTCGAGGAAGTCGCTCGCGGCCCCATAGACCCTGAGCCAGCTCGCGTGGCGCAGGAAGTCGTGGATCTCGTCCGGCAGCACGAGCTCCTCGCAGTCGACGCCGCGCTCCTTGAGCGCAGTCACGAGCCGCACGGACTCGGAGAACGAGACGTTGCGATCGTCGTCGCCGTGGATCACGAGCACCGGCGACCGCCAGCTCGGAAGCGCGCTCATCGGCGACGCCCGCCACGCGGTCTCGAGCGCGCTCGCCGGCACGTCGCGGTCGTAGAACGGCACGTTGTTGCGCACCAGCGCGAGGTCGTCGTGATACCAGTCGTGCACGCCGTGGATGTCGATGCCGGCGGCGAACAGCTCGGAGTTGCGCGCGAGCCCGAGCGCGGTCAGGTAGCCGCCGTAGCTGCCGCCCCAGAGGCCGATGCGCGCCGGGTCGACGTCGGTGCGGCCGCGCAGGTACTCGGCCGCGGCCAGCACGTCGTTGTATTCGGATGCGCCGGTCGCGCCGTAGTGCTCGGCCTCGCGGAACTCGAGCCCATAGCCGATGCCCGCGCGGTAGTTGAGCGCGAGCACGACGTAGCCACGACTCGCGAGGAACTGGTTCATCGCGTAGGCGTTCGAGTAGTAGTCCATGTAGTGCCAGCCGAGCAGCATCTGCCGGATCGGTCCGCCGTGCATGAAGATGACCGCGGGGCGGCGGCCGGCGGCGGCGCCCGGCGGCAGGAAGAGGTCGCCGTGCGCGACGATGCCGTCGCGCGCCGGCAGGTTCACCGGCTCCGGCTCGACGAGCGCATCGGCGGGGAAGCCTGCGGGCAGGGCGCCGGCGTGAAGCTCCGAACCTGTTCCGTCGGCCCCGAGCACCGCCGCGTGCATCGGCGCGCGGACCGAGGAAGCGAGATACGCAATCGTGGTGCTGTCGCCGGCGATCACCGGCGCGGTCTCGATGCCGGTACCGCGCGACAGTGCCGTGAGCTCGCCGCCCGGGAACGACAGCCGCGTCAGGTGGCGTCGCTCGCTGTCGCCGGCGTTCGAGGCATAGACGATCGCAGAGCCGTCGGCCGCCCCGGCCGCGAACTCGATCTCGAACGCGCCGGGTGTCAGCAGGCGAGCGCCGCCGCCGGCGGCCGGCACCGAGTAGAGGTGCAGCCAGCCGTCGGTCTCGGCCGCAAAGACGAGCTGATCGCCGCGCACCCAGTAGATCTGGTTCGAGGAGGCGAGCCCGTGGAACACGCTGCCGCGGCCCTTGGGCGCCCGATAGACCTCGGTGCTGTGGCCGGTCGCGACGTCGGCGACGCGGATCGACCATGGCAGGCCCGTGCGGTGCGGCCCGATGCCGACCTCGTCCGGCGTGCTCGGCAGCCGCAGGAACGCGAGGCGCGAGCCGTCCGGGGAGAACGTCGGCTCGAGGTCGTAGCCGAAGGCGGCGTCGAGCCAGCGCAGCGAGTGATCGGCAAAGCGGTAAAGACCGATCGCACCGTGATCGCCGCGCGTGCTGACGAAGGCGATCGCGCTCGAGTCCGGAGCGAAGCGCAGGCTCCCGAGGCTGCCGAGCCCGCGGACCAGCTCCTCGGGCTTCGCGCCGCTGTGCGGCTCGACCGCGTAGAGATCGCCCTTGCGCACGAACACGACCCGGTCGCCGCGCGGCGCGACCGCTGGCGCGTGTCCCTCGGCGAGCTTCACCGGTGTGCCACCGGCAAATCGCACGAGCCACAGGTTCTGCTGCGGTGGCGCGGCGAAATGCGCCGGGTTCGGGTACGGCTTGTCGGGCGCCTCGAAGTCGCCGCCGCGCACGTACACGAGCGCATCGTGCCCGGGAATGAACTGCAGTTCTCCGACGTCCTGCCCGTCGTCGTCGGCGTAGCGCGTCAGCGGGCGGCTGTCGAAGGCCGCGGCCCCGCGGCGCGGCGTCGCGAGCCATACGTTGCGTCGACCCTCGGTGCGCTCGACCCACGCGAAGTTGCGGGCCGTGGGATCGGCGATGAGTTCGGAGGCGAACGGCGCGCTCAAGACCTGCTCGAGCGTGAAGCCGCCGGCGGCCGCGCGCCCGCCCACGATGAGTGCAAGTGCGCCGCACGCGCACGCCGCGATCCGCCTGCTGGCCATGTCCTTCCCCCTGGTGACGGAGCCGGCTCGCCCGGCCGAAGCGCGAGCGTACACCGCCGGCGGGATGCCGGCGCGGCGCGCTCGCGGCGACACCCGGCGAATTCCCCGCTATCCTGCGGCCGCCTGATCCGCGCGTTGCGCGCGACGAAGCGGTCGACGGGACCGAGGTGTCGGGCACGGCGCGGAGACTGCCCTTGACGACCGAATCGGCCTCGCCGGCGGGCCTGAGCCGGATCCTCGGCCTCGGCTTCAGCATCGCGCTCGCCTTCGGCGGCACCGTAGGCGTAGGCATCCTGCGCCTGCCCGGGACGGTCGCCGCGGCGCTCGGCGATGCAACGCTGATCGTCCTCGTGTGGGCGGCGGGCGGGCTCTACGCGACGCTCGGCGCCGTCTCGGTCGCCGAGCTCTCGGCGCTGATGCCCACCGCCGGCGGCTTCTACGTCTACGCGCGCCGCACCTTCGGCAGCGGATTCGGCTTCATCGTCGGCTGGAACGACTGGCTGCTGAATTCGCTGACGCTCGCGTATGCGGCGCTGACGGCAGCCGATTTCGTCGGCGAGCTCTCGCCGGCGCTCGCCGGGCACGGCACGGCGGTGGCGCTCCTGGTGATCGCGCTCTTCACGGGCCTGCACTGGCTCGGGCTTCGGATCGGTAGCGGCGTGCAGAACGGGATCAGCGCGCTCGTCGGAGTGCTGCTCGTCGCGCTGGCGCTCGCGTGCTTCGGCATCTCGCCGTCGGCCTCGGCCGTCGCGGCCCCGGCCGCTGCGCCCTCGGCGGCCTCCTTGCCGCTCTTGTCGGTGGGCATGCTGGCGGCGCTCGCCGTGGCCCTGCGTTCGGTGATCGTGACCTACGATGGCTGGTACGAAGCGATCTATCTCGCGGAAGAGACCGTCAACGCCGCGCGCACGGTGCCGCGCGCGATGATCAGCTGCGCGCTCCTGGTCACGGGTCTCTACCTGCTAGTCAACATCGGCTTTCTGCACGCGTTGTCGCTGCCGACGCTCGCGGCATCGCCGCTGCCTGCCGCGGACGTGGCGCGCGCGATCCTGCCGCACGGCGGCGCGGAGTTCGTCACCGTCGTGTCGCTCTGCACCGTCCTGTCGCTGATCAACGCGACCCTGCTCGGCGCGCCGCGAGTGCTTTATGCGATCGGCCGCGACGGCCTGTTCTCGGCGACGGCGACGCGGGTGAGCGCGGGCGGCACGCCGAGCGTCGCGCTCGGCATCACGAGCGCGACGGTCGCACTGCTGATCCTGAGCGGCACGCTGCAGCAGCTGATCGCGGTGTCGGCGGTGCTGTTCGTGCTCAACTACGTGTCGGCGTACTCGGCCGTCTTCGTGCTGCGCAGCCGCGAACCGGGACTCGTGCGGCCGTTCCGTGCGTTCGGCTACCCGTGGACGACGGGCCTCGTGCTGCTCGGCTCGGTGCTGTTCCTGATCGCGGCGGTCGTCGATGACCCGCGCTCCGGCGGGTTTGCCTTCCTGCTGATCGCGATCTCGATCCCGGTGTCGTGGTGGATGAACCGGCGCCGCGCCGCAGCTCCCGCCGCCTGAGGCCGGCTCCCGGCGAACGTCGCGGCGGGCCGCCAGCCCGCGCCGGGCGCCGCCCAGCTAGGGAAATCCCCTAAGCGCATCACCTCCGGCCCCCGAGCGGGCGAACGAGGTGCGCGGCGGCGTGCCGCGGCCCGGTCCCGGCCATCAAGAATCCGCGCGCCGGGCCGTCTACGACGGTACGTAGCGGACGACTCCATGACCCGTACCCCCGGACGCGCGGACTCGCCGCGCCTCACACTGCCGCTGTTCTGGAAGCTGGCGGCGCCCCCGCTGATCAGCGCGGTGTGCTTTCTCGCGTACCTCGGCTACACGCTGCTCGTGTTCAGCCAGAACAACTCGCGTCTGGAGCGCATCCGCGACTCGCAGCTGCCGGCGCTCGACGTGGCGACGCGCAACGTCTCGGCGTTCGACAAGATCAGTGAGTCGTTCAATGCCGCGGCCGCCACCAACGAGCGCGAGCCCATGAACGCCGCCCGCGAGCTCGCGCACCAGGTGCGTGGCGACTTCGCCCGCCTCGCGCACGCCGATCCCGCGAACAGCCCCGAGGTCACGCAGCTGCTCGCGGAGTTCGACGACTACTACTCGGCGGCCTTCACGGTCACGAACGCGCTGCTCGGGCCGGCGCACGACGTCGACAGCCCGTCGGTCGCGCGGCTCGCGAGGACGCTCGCGACCTTCCGCGGCCACCTGGTGCGGTTCCGCGAAGCGGCCGACCACCGCTTCACCGAGACCGTCGCGCTCGCGACCGCCGACTCAAACCGCGCAATGGCGACCGGCGTGACGCTCGCCGGCACCGGCCTCGCCGCGAGCCTGGTGTTCGGCCTGTTCGCGGTGGTCTCGGTCAAGCGCCAGGTCGACTCGGTCGTCGCCTCGTTCAAGGACATCGCGAGCGGCGATGGCGACCTCGACCGGCGCATCCCGGTCACGACGCGCGACGAGATGGGCCAGCTCGTCACCGGCTTCAACACCTTCGTCGCCAAGCTGCAGGCGACCGTCAATGAGCGCGCGGTCGCCGAGCAGGAGCTGCACAAGCTCGGCATGGCCATCGCGCAGAGCCCGAGCAGCGTCGTGATCACCGGCGTCACCGGCGAGATCGAGTACGTCAATGCGGCCTTCGTCGCGGCCACCGGCTACCAGCGCGACGACGTCATCGGACGGAACATGATGGCGCTGACCGGGCAGGACACGCCGCGCGAGACGCTCGCCGAGCTCGCCGCGGCGATCGCGAGCGGCAGCGCCTGGCAGGGCGAGATCGTCACGCGCGAGCGCAACGGCGGGACGCACATCGACCTCACCTACGTCTCGCCGATCCGCCAGCCCGACGGACGCATCATCCACTACCTGCACATCCAGCGCGACGTCACCGAGTCCAAGCGCACGGCGGCGGAGCTGCAGCGCCACCGGCACCACCTCGAAGAGATGGTCGCCGAGCGCACCGCCGAACTCGAGCGCGCGCGCGACTCGGCCGAGTCGGCGAACCGCGCCAAGAGCGCGTTCCTCGCCAACATGAGCCACGAGATGCGCACGCCGCTGACGGCAATCATCGGCTTCAGCCAGCTGCTCGAGCGCAGCAGCCGCGAGCCGCGCGAGCAGGACCGGCTGCGCAAGATCGCCAACGCCGGCACGCACCTGCTGGCCATCATCAACGACGTGCTCGACATCTCGAAGATCGAGGCCGGCAAGCTCGCCCTCGACGATGGGGACGTGTCGCTGGCGGCGATCTTCGACCAGGTGCGCTCGCTGATCGGCGAGAAGGCCGCCGCCAAGGGCCTCGCGGTCGAGGTCGACCTCGACCCGGCGCTGCCGGCGACGCTGCGCGGCGACGCGGTGCGCCTGACGCAGATCGTGCTCAACTACGCGAGCAATGCCGTCAAGTTTACCGAGCACGGCTTCGTGGCGCTGCGCGCCCGCTCGGTCGCCGACGACGACAGCGGGGTGCTGGTGCGCCTCGAGGTCGAGGACAGCGGCAGCGGCGTCCCGGCCGAGCAACAGGCGCGGCTGTTCGAGCCGTTCGTGCAGGGCGATGCGTCGACGACGCGCCGGTACGGCGGCAGCGGCCTCGGCCTCGCAATCAGCCGCCGGCTGGCGCGCCTGATGGGCGGCGACGTGGGCGTCACGAGCGAGCCCGGGCGCGGCAGCTGCTTCTGGCTGACGGCGCGGTTGCAGCGCTCGCTGGCCCCGGCGCCGAGCGCCGAGGGCCGCTCGCGCTCCTCGTCGGCGCGTCTGCGGCTCGCGACGCGGCACGCCGGTGCGCGCGTGCTGCTGGTCGAGGACCACCCGGTCAACCGCGAGGTGGCGTCGGAGATGCTGACGGGGCTCGGTCTGCGCATCGACGTCGCCTGCGACGGGCTCGAGGCCGTCAGGATGACCGCGGCCGTCGACTACGACCTCGTGCTGATGGACGTGCAGATGCCGAACATGGACGGCATCGCCGCGACGCAGCAGATCCGCGCGCGGCCGCAGGGCTGGCGCGGCGCGATCATTGCGCTGACCGCCAACGCCTACGCTGAGGACCGCGCGCGCTGCATCGCGGCCGGCATGAACGACCACCTGCGCAAGCCCATCGACCAGGAGGCGCTGTACGAGACGCTGCTGCGCTGGATGCCGGCACGCACCGGCGCGCTCGACCGCATCCCGGGCATCGAGGCCGACACCGCGCGGCTCAGGATCGGCGATGCGCCGGGCAAGTATGAGCGGCTGCTGAAGGGCTACCTCGCCGCGACCGGCGCCGAGATCGCTGCGCTCTCGCGCCATGTCGCGGCCGGGTCGACGACCGACGCACTGCGGGTCGCGCAGGGCATCAAGTCCGCCTCGGCGACGCTCGGCGTGCAGCCGATCAGCGTGCGCGCGACCGCGGTCGAGGCGGCGCTGCGCGAGGGCGAGGGCGCCGCCGCGGTGCAGCGCCTGACGGAGGCGCTGGCCGCCGAGTGGCGCGAAGTCAGCGAGTCGTTGCAGTCGGCGCTGGCGCCGGCAACGGCGCGGGCCTGAGCGCCTCGCGCCTCGCGGGCATCGTTCTGCTGCTGGCCGCGTGCGCGCCGGCGGCGCACGCCGACGATGGCGATCCGCAACGCTTCAGCCTGAGCGGCTTCGGCACGCTCGGCGCCGTCCACTCGAGCGAGCACCAGGCGGACTTCACCGGCCTGATCGCCCAACCGAACGGTGCCGGCGCGAGCCACGACTGGGACTGGGCACCGGACAGCAAGCTCGGGCTGCAGCTCGACATGCGGCTCGGCGAGCGCGTGAGCGCGGTCGTCCAGCTCGTCGCGCAGCACCAGAGCGACAACGACTACGCGCCACGTCTCGAGTGGGCGAACCTGCGCTTTCAGCTGACCAACGACCTGAGCGCGCGGATCGGGCGCATCGCATTGCCGCTCTTCATGGTGTCGGAGTCGCGGCTGGTCGGCTACGCGAACACCTGGCTGCGCCCGCCGCTCGAGGTCTACAACACCGGACCGATCACCAGCAACGACGGCGTCGACGTGTCGTGGCGCGGCGATTGCCGCGGCTTCGCCGCCACCGTCCAGGCGCTCGCGGGACACATCCGGCAACAGTTCCCCGGCGGCATCGCCGTCGACGGCCGTCGCATCCTCGGCGTCAACGCGACGGTCGAGCACGAGCACACGACGCTGCACCTCGCGTACACCTCGGCGGACTTCTCGGCCGATTCGGCGGCGCTCGACCAGCTGTTCGACGGCTACCTGCAGATCGGCGAGGCGCTGTCGGCGGTCCCGGCGCTGGCGCCGGCCGGTGCGGCGACGCTCGCGTTCGCCAGCGCCTACCGGCCCGTCGACAAGGACTACGCCTCGGTCGACGTCGGCTTCACGCACGACCCGGGCGCCTGGTTTGCGACCGGGGAGTGGGTGCACGAGCACATCGGCTCCTCGCTGCAGGACAGCCGCTCGGCGTACCTGACGCTGGGCGTGCGCTGGCGCGCGCTCACCCCGTACGTGACCTGGGCCGGCGTCACCGATCTGCCGCGCGAGCACGCGACGCTGCCCCCGGTGCAGCTGCCGGCACCGTTCGGCCCGGCGCTCGCGGCACTCAACGAGGGCATCGGCGACGCGCTGGCCGGCTACTGGGGCAGCGAGCACAGCTGGTCGCTCGGCGTGCGCTACGACCTGACGAAGAGCGCGGACCTGAAGCTGCAGCTCGACCACCTCAGTGAAGGAGCGGACTCCAGCGGCTTTCTGATCAACGCGCAGCCAGGCTACCGGCGCGGCGGCACCGTGAACGTCGTCGGCCTCGCCGTCGACTTCGTGTTCTGAGCCGCATCATGGCGGGCGACAAGCGCTTCCGGTCGACGCTGCTCGCGAGTCTGCTCGCGCTCGCGAGCGCGGCCGCGCGCGCCGATCCGGTCGTCGTGGCGGCAGCCGCAAGCCCGCTCGAGACGCTGGGGCCCGACGACGTCGCGCGGATCTTCCTCGGCAAGACCGAGACGACGCCCGGCGGTCACCACGTCGTGCCGGTCGACCAGCCCGAAGGCGTGCCGGTGCGCGAGCAGTTCTACCGCCGGCTCACCGGCAAGACCGCCGCGCAGCTGCGCGCGTATCGCGCGCGTCTGATCTTCACGGGTCAGGGCCAGCCGCCGCGCCAGCTCGCCTCCGAGGCGCTGGCGCGGTTCCTCGCGTCCAATCCGAACGCGATCGGCTACTGCGATCGCGCTGCAGTGCCCGCGGGACTGCGGATCCTCTACGCGCCGCCCGTGCCTTAGGCCGCGCGCCGGCCGAACGGCTAGAATCCGCGGGCCGCGCACGCCCGACAGGGACGCGGCGCAACGGGGGGTTCTCCATGACGCATCGGAATCACGCCGCATTCGCGGCACTGCTCCTGGTCTTCGCCAGTGGCGTGTGCGCCGCGCCGGTCGCCGCGCCGGCCGAGAAGCAGCAGATCCTCTGGGAACGCTTGCGCGGCGCGATCCTCGACGTCGAGCAGCGGCTCGACGGCGTGCTCGGCGTCGCGATCCTGGACCTCACGAGCGGCCAGGAGCTGATGCTGCATGCGGACGAGGTCTTTCCGCAGGCGAGCTCGATCAAGATCGCGGTGCTCGCCGAGCTCTACCACCAGGCCGAGCAGGCCGAGCACGGTGCGATCGGCAAGGCGACGCTCGCCGACCGCTACGTCGTGCACGCCGCCGACCTGGTGCCCGACAGCGACATCCTGGGCGGGCTCACGCCCGAGGTCACGCAGCTGACCAACCGCGACCTCGCGACGATGATGGTCGCGGTCAGCGACAACTCCGCGACCAACGTGCTGCTCGACCGGGTCGGCATGGACAATGTGGCGGCGCTCCTCTCGTCGCTCGGCCTCAAGCACACGCGCCTGCAGCGCAAGATGATGGACCTCAAGGCCGCGAGCGAAGGGCGCGAGAACCTCTCGACGCCGCGCGAGATGATGACGCTGCTCGAGCGGCTCTATCGCGGCAAGGTGATCGCCGAGCCCCTGCTCGCCGACTTCTTCACGGTGCTCGGGACGCACAAGGACAGCTGGCTGCCGCGCGAGCTTCCCGAGGGGCTGAAGGTCGCCAACAAGCCAGGCTCGCTCGAGGGCGTGCGCAACGACTCCGGCGTCGTGTTCCTGAAGAATCGTCCGTACGTCATCTGCGTGATGACGACGTACCTCGCGAGCGAGCGCGCGGGTGAGGATGCCATCAGCGCGATCTCGGCCGCTGCGTACTCGACGTTCGAGCGGCTGGGGAATGCCTCGGAATACGGGCGGGTCGTCTCGAGCGGCAACAGCCACCATTGAAGCCGGGCCGAGCGCGGCTTTTGCCGTAGAATGCCGCGCTTCGTGCGCCATCCACCGGAGAACTCCAATGATGCGTCGCAGCACGCGACTTGTGGCCGGCTTGTGTGTGTTGTTGACTGCCCTGATCGCGGCAAGCGCGCTCGCCGACGTGAATCCGGCGCTGCTGGCGGGGATGAAATGGCGCCAGATCGGTCCGTTCCGCGGCGGTCGCGCGCTCGCGGTGGCCGGCGTCGCCGGCGATCCGACCACCTGGTACTTCGGCGCGGTCGCGGGCGGCGTCTGGAAGAGCACGGACGCGGGCGCGACGTGGCAGCCGCTGTTCGATGACCAGAAGATCGCCTCGATCGGCGCAATCGCGGTCGCGGAATCGGACTCCAACGTCCTCTACGTCGGCACCGGTGAGGCGTGCCTCAGGGGCAACATCACCTACGGCGACGGCGTCTACAAGTCCCTCGACGGCGGCCGCAGCTGGAAGCACATCGGCCTTCGCGACTCGCAGCACATCGGCGCCGTCGCGGTCCACCCGAAGAATCCCGACATCGTGCTGGTCGCGGCGCTCGGCCACGCGTACGGCCCGAACGAGGAACGCGGCGTGTACCGCAGCGCCGACGGCGGCCGCAGCTGGCAGAAGGTGCTGTACCGCGACGCCGACACCGGCGCGGTTGACGTCGTGTTCGACCCCGCCAACGCCAACATCCTGTACGCATCGCTGTGGCAGGTGCGGCGCACGCCGTGGTCACTGTCGAGCGGCGGGCCGGGCTCGGGCCTCTACAAGTCGACCGACGGCGGCGTGACGTGGACGCGCCTCGAAGGCCACGGCTTGCCCGAGGGGATCCTCGGCCGCATCGGCGTGTCGGTCGCGGGCGGCGGCGGGCGCGTGTATGCGCTCATCGAGGCCCACGAGGGCGGGTTGTTCCGCTCCGACGATGGCGGCGCCAACTGGGTGAGGATCAACCCCGACCATCGTTTCCGCCAGCGCGCGTGGTATTACTCGCACGTCTACGCCGACCCGACGACGCCGGACGTCGTCTACATCTCGAACACCGGGCTCTTCCGCTCCGGCGACGGCGGCAAGTCCTTCGACCTCGTGCCGGCGCCGCACGGCGACCATCACGGGATGTGGATCGACCCGCGCGACCCCAGGCACCTGATCGAGAGCAGCGATGGCGGCGCGAGCGTGTCGGTCGACGGCGGACGCAGCTGGACGCAGCCCTACAACCAGCCGACGGCGCAGTTCTACCACGTCGCGGTCGACAACCACTGGCCCTACCGCATCTACGGCGCGCAGCAGGACAACTCGACGATCGCGATCGCGAGCCGCGACGACGACGGCGTCATCGGCCGCCAGGACTGGTACCCGGTGGGCGGCGGCGAGAGCGGCTACATCGCGCCCGATCCCAACGACCCGGAGATCGTGTACGCGGGCTCGGAGGGCGGCGTGATCACGCGCTACGACCACCGCACCAATAACCTGCGCGATGCGTCGATCTACCCGCTCGACGTCTCGGGGAACGGCGCCGAGAGCCTGAAGTACCGCCAGCAGTGGACCGAGCCCGTGCTCGTGTCGCGCTACGACTCGAACGTGCTCTACAGCGCCGCGCAGTACGTGTTCAAGAGCACCGACCAGGGCCGCAGCTGGAAGGCGATCAGCCCCGACCTCACGCGCAACGACAAGAGCAAGCAGAAGCCCTCGGGCGGGCCGATCACGCTCGACATCACGAGCGTTGAGTACTACGACACCGTGTTCACGGTCGCCGAGTCGCCCCGCCAGCGCGGCCTGCTGTGGGCCGGCACCGACGATGGCCTCATCCATCTGACGCGCGACGACGGCGCGAGCTGGCAGGACGTCACGCCGAAGGACATGCCGGCATGGAGCATGGTGAGCCTGATCGAGGCCTCGGCGCACGATGCCGCGACCGCCTACGCGGCGATCGACCGGCACAAGCTCGACGACCTCAAGCCGCTCATTTACCGCACCCACGATTCGGGCAAGACCTGGACGCGGATCGTCACCGGCATCCCGGACGGCGCCTACGTGCGCGCGGTCCGCGAGGACCCGACGCGGCCGGGGCTGCTGTATGCCGGCACCGAGCTCGGCGTCTACGTATCGGTCGACGATGGCGCGCACTGGCAGTCGCTGAAGCAGAACCTGCCGACGGTGCCAGTCCACGATCTCGCGATCAAGGACGCGGACCTGATCGCCGCGACGCACGGCCGCTCGTTCTGGGTGCTCGACGACCTCTCGCCGCTGCGCCAGGCGGCCGCGGTGCGCGCCGACGAGGACTTCCACCTGTTCACGCCGGCGACGGCGGTGCGGCTGCACATCCCGCAGCAGGTCGAGCGCCGGCTGCCGACCGGCGACAACCCGCCGCCCGGTGCCGTCATCGACTACTACCTCAAGTCTGCGCCGGCCCCGAAGGAGGAGATCACGCTTGAGTTCCTGGACAAGGACGGCAAGCTGCTGAAGCACTTCTCGAACCTCAAGCCCGCCGACGCCACCGAGCAGCCGCCCGAGTGGGTCGATCGCGAGGCGAAGGCCGATTCGATTCCGGCCGCGGCCGGCGCCAACCGCTTCGCATGGGACTTCAGGCGCGAGGACCCGTTGCCGATCCCGGGCGCGTTCTATTCCGACGACGGGCCGCGCGGGCCGATCGTGAAGCCCGGCCACTACCAGGTGCGGCTCACGGTCCACGGCAAGAGCCAGACGGCACCGCTCGAGATCATTCTCGACCCGCGCCTCAAGGGACAGGTGACGGAGCGCGACCTCGACGAGCTCGATGACCTTGCGATGCGCACCGTCGCCGACATCGAATCGCTGCACCGCGCCGTCAACCAGATCCGCGACACGCGCACGCGCCTGCAGACGATCCAGAAGTGGAGCGGGGAGACTGCGGCCGCGAAACCGGTGCTCGAGGCGGCGGCGGCGCTGATCGCGAAGATGGCGCCGATCGAGGCGCGCCTCGTCCAGGTGCAGATGGCCGCGTCCGAGGACAACCTGCGCTACCCGAACATGCTGAACGAGCAGTACGACACGTTCATCAGCATGATTGACAGCGACTGGCGGCCGACCGACCCCGAGCGCGAGGTCTACGCGTACCTGCACGGCGAGCTGACTTCCGAGCTCGCCAAGTGGCGCGCGCTGGTCGCAAGCGACCTGCCCGCGCTCGATGGGCAGCTGCGAAAGGCCGGCGTGCCCGCGATCGGCGGGTTCAGCGCGCCGTGATGCTGCGGCCGCGGCGCCACCGGCGCCGCGGCCGTCCCCTCACAGTCCGCTCGTCGCGCCGATGAAGGCGTCGACGTCGGCCTGCATCCGCTCGAGCGACGGCTGGTGGATGTACATCATGTGGCCGGCCTCGTAGTACTTCATGCTGATCCGCGCGTGCACCTCGGGGCCGACGCCGAGGTGGTCGATCATGTACTCGGTGCCCGAGAACGGCGTCGCGAGATCGTAGTAGCCGTTCAGCACCAGCACCTTCAGGTGCGGATCCTCGACCAGCGCCCGCGCGAGGTCGTAGCCCGTGTTCACGGCCATCTGGTACGCGCCGTCCTCGGTCCGGTGCTCCCAGCGCCACTTGCCGCCGATGCCGAAGTTCGACGGCTGGTAGGTCTTGCCGGCGCCGAAGTTGAGGTCGCGGTGGTAATAGTCGAGGAACGCGCCGGCGTAGGCGAAGCGGATCGCGTTGAGCTGCGGATCGTACTCGGCCTCCTTCGCGAGCGGGTCGAAGGTCAGGCCGACGTAGCGTGAGTCGATGCGACCGACGGTCTGTCCCTTGGACTTCAGAAGCTCGTGATCGAACGCGCTCTCACTGACCCGCAGGTTCGAGGCCACGAGATAGTCGACCGAGAGGCCGGTGTACTCGTGCACGCGCTGCGCCACCGCCAGGCGCTCGGCGGCGCCCAGCGTGTCGCCGCGGTCGATCGCCGCGGCGTACGGGCCGCGCGCGTACTCGCGGACCTCGCGCAGGAACGCGGCCAGGTCCGGGTGCGCCGAAGGCAGCGCCTTGAGGTACCAGGCGGTCGCGGCGAATGCCGGCAGGTACAGCGGGTACGGCCGGTCATTGCCGGCGAGCGAGGCGAAGAGCGCCTCGATGTCGGTCGCGACCGAGACGAGGATCACGCCGTTGAACGCGACGTTGCGCTTCGACTGCAGGTAGCGCACGACGCCGGCGGCGCGCGTCGTTCCGTAGCTCTCGCCGAGCAGGTATTTCGGCGAGCCCCAGCGATGGTTGTCGTCGAGGTACTGCGCGATGAACCGGCCGACGCAGTCAAGGTCCGCATCGACGCCCCAGAAATCCTCGTCCTTCTTGTCGCCGACCGCCTTGCTGAGGCCGGTGCCGACCGGGTCGATCAGCACGATGTCGGTCTTGTCGAGCGGCGTGAACGCGTTGTCGACGACGTTGAACGGCGCGGGCGCGGCCGGCTGCGCGTCCGGCGTCACGACCCGGCGCGGGCCGAGAAAGCCCATGTGCAGCCACAGCGACGAGGAACCGGGGCCGCCGTTGAAGGCGAACGTGATCGGACGGCGCGTCGCATCCTTGACGTCGCGGCGCGTGTAGGCGACGTAACCGACGCTCGCGATCGGCTTGTCGTCCTTGTCGCGCACGATCGCCGTGCCGGCGGTCGCCGTGTAGTCGAGACTGATCGCGCCGGCGTGCAGGCTGTGCTGGGTGACCGCCTGCTCGGCCTTCGGCTCGGGCTTCGGCGCCGCCTTTGCATCGCCGGCCTTGTCCGGGGCGTCGGCCCCGTCGGCCGCGGCCGTCAACCCGCCGAGCAGCAGCGCGAACGCCAACAGAATCCGAAGATGACGCATGGTGTCCCCCAGGGTCGAAGCACGGAGCCGGTCGGTACGCCGGCAGTGGAGCGCAAGGGTGCCAGCATTTTCGCGGCTCTGAAACTCCCGCGGGATCGACGGGCCACGGCGATCGCCGTGCTAGGCTCGTGGCGGGATGAACCCGATCCGAACCCTGCTGTGGACCGGCGGCCTTGCGGTGGCGCTCGCCGGCGCGAGCGGCGACGCAAGAGCGCCCTTCGGCGCGACGCTTGGCGGGTACACGGCGCGCGACGCTGCCGAGGAGGCGAGCATCGAGGCGCGCTTCATGAGCGGACCGACCGCCAAGGAGGAGCGGGCTTCGCTGCGCGAGCTTACGGCCGAGCCGCACCCGGCGGGCTCGGCGCGTAACCACGCGCTGGCCGAGTACGTCGCCGACACCTGGCGCCGCCAGGGCCTCGAGCACGTGGTGATTCACCGCTACGACGTGCTGAACTCCTCGCCGCGCTCGATCGCACTCGAGATGATCGCGCCCGTGCACTACGTCGCGGGGCTGCGCGAGGCCAGTTACGACGTAGACCCCGACACCCGCAACCCCCGCGTGCGCGGCGGCTGGGTGTCGATGTCGGCCTCGGGCGACGTCACGGCGCCGCTCGTCTACGCGCACGGCGGGAATCCCGAGGACTACGAGGTGCTGGCGAAAAACGGCATCGACGTGCGCGGCAAGATCGTGCTGGTGCGCTACTCGAACCCCTACAGCTACCGCGGCTACAAGGCGCTGCTCGCGGAGCGCCACGGCGCGGCGGGTCTGCTGATCTATTCCGACCCGGCCGAGGACGGCTACCGGCCCGAGACCGCGTTCCCGAACGGGCCGCGCGGCCCCGCAACGCACATCCAGCGCGGTTCGATCACCTACGACTTCATCGTGCCGGGCGACCCGCTGACGCCGGGCTGGGCGTCGGTCGCCGGCGCGAAGCGCATCGACGTCGCCGCCGCCGAATCGGTGCCGAAGATCATGGCGACCGTGATCTCCTGGCACGACGCGCAGCCACTCCTCGAACACATCGGCGGGCCCGAGGCGCCGGCCGAGTGGCAGGGCGGACTGCCGATCAAGTACCACCTGGGCGGCGAGGCGCGGGTGCATTTCAAGGCGGACATGGACACGAGCGTGCAGCCGATCGAGGTCGTCGAGGCGCGCATCGACGGCGCCGAGTTCCCCGACGAGTGGATCGTGCTCGGCAACCATCGCGACGCGTGGGAGTTCGGCGCAGTAGACCCCTCGAGCGGCACCGCGGCGCTACTCGGCGTCTCGCGCGCGCTGGGCCATCTCCTCAAGAGCGGCGTGCGCCCGCGCCGCACGCTGATCCTCTGCAGCTGGGATGCCGAGGAGGTGGCGCTGACCGGCTCGACGGAATGGGGCGAGGAATTCGCCGAGGACCTGCGCCGCAAGCTCGTGGCCTACCTGAACGTCGACGAGGGCGTCTCGGGCCCGCACTTCGACGTCAGCGCCGTCCCCTCGCTGGCACCGCTGCTCGTCGATGTCAGCCGCAGCGTTCCCGACCCGTCCGGCCGCCCGCTTTATTCGGCGTGGCGCGAGGCCGTGGCTCGGCACCGCGCCGAGGCGCACGTCGATCTGCCGGTCCGCGACGACAACCTCGTCGAGACCAAGATCCCGGGGAGCTCCGACGACACGGTGTTCCTCAGCTTCCTCGTGCGGCCGACGATGACGGCCGGATTCGCCGGCGACGACTACTACCCGAGCATCTACCACTCGGCGTACGACGACTTCTACTGGATGGAGCACTTCGGCGATCCGGGCTTTCGCTATCACGTGGCGATGTCGCAGTTCTGGGGCGTGACGGCGCTGCGACTCGCGAACGCCGACCTGCTGCCACTCGACTTCGGCCGCTACGGGCATGCGATCGGCGGATTCATCGACGAACTCGACAAGCGCGTGGCGCTCTCGGCACACGTCGACCTCGCCGGCCTTCGCCAGGCGGCCGCCGATTTCGCACGCGCCGGCGAAGATCTTCAACGCGCGAGCCGGATTGCGCTCGACGCCGGCCACCTCGACGTCGCGACCGAGCGGCGGATCAACGAGGGGCTGCTCGCGGTCGAGGGGAGCTGGCTGGATCCGGCCGGAATGCCGCACCGGCCGTGGTACAAACACATGATTTACGCAAAGCGCTACAACTACGACCCGCTGCAGCTTCCAGGCATCACCGAAGCCGCAGAGGAGAGTGATTTCGACACGGCCCAAGTGCAGGTCGCGACGCTCGAAAGGGCGCTGCGGGGCGACGTCACGCGGCTGCGCTCACTCATCGTCGAGCTCGCCACCCGCCACTGATCCCGCGATGCGGCACGGTTGGCGCGACGACCGATCCCGACTACGATCGGCCGCGGCCCGCCGCGGGTGGCCAGCTGCCGAGATGGGGGAGCCGATGCGCCGACATGCTGCGATCGTGAGCCTCGCCTTGATGTCCGCCGTCGCGGCGGATTCCGCGCAGGCGGCTGCGCGAAGTGGCGCCGAGCCGGCCCGAGCGGTCGCACCGACCGCTGACCAGGCGGCGCTCGTGCCGGTGATCAACGCTGGCGAGCGGCTGCTGCGTTTCGACTGGCCGGCGCTTCGCATCGGCACCGGCGAGTACGAGGAAGGGCCGACCGGCGTCACGGTGTTCCGCTTCGAGCCGCGGGCGAACGTCGCGGTCGACGTGCGCGGCGGCAGTCCCGGCACCGTCAACACCGACTACATCCGCCAGGGCTATGACTTCCCGGTGCTCGATGCGCTCGTGTTCGCGGGCGGCTCGGCCTACGGCCTCGAAGCGACGACCGCGGTTGCGAGCGCGCTCAAGGACGACGGCTTGCGCGGCGGCGCGTGGGACAACATCGGCTTCGCCGCCGGGGCGATCATCTACGATCTCGGCGACCGACGGCTCAACGAGGTCTATCCGGACAAGCGACTCGCGCAGGCGGCATACCGTGCGACGCGACCCGGCGTCTTTCCGCTCGGGGCGCAGGGCGCCGGGCGCTTCGCGATTAATGGCCGACTCTTCGGATGCAACGTGTATTCAGGGCAGGGCGGCGCATTCCGCCGGATCGGCGACCTCAAGATCGCGGCATTCGTCGTCGTCAATGCCGTCGGCATCGTCACGAACCGCGAAGGCCGCGTGGCGGCCTGCTACCGCGACCCGAGCTGGCCCAGCGAGGTGCGGACGGCCGATCTGCTCGCCCGCTTCCAGCTGCTGCGCCGGGGCGGCTGGCCGGACCCGGCGGCCGAGCCGCGCGGCAACACGACGATCAGCGTCGTCGTGACGAACCGCAAGCTCACCCCGGCGCAACTGCAGCGCCTCGCCGCGCAGGTCCACAGCTCGATGTCGCGCGCGATTCAGCCGTTCGCGACCGAATTCGACGGCGATGCGCTGTTCGCGGTTTCGACGAACGAGCTTGCGCCGGCCGCGACACCCCTCGAGGCGCTCGACCTCAACGTGCTCGCATCCGAGGTGATGTGGGACGCGGTGCTCGCGTCGGTGCCCGAGCAGCCGGCGGTTCCGGCGGCGGAGGGCGCGGCCCCCGGCGCCGACGAGCTGCGCCGCTACGTCGGCGACTACGCCTTCAGTCCGTTCGTCTGCCTGCGGATCGCGCTGGACGGCTCGCACCTGTCGGCAATCGCCGTCGGGACGCGCCCGGTCTACGCGATTGGAACGTCAGCGGCTACCGAACTCAAGGCGCGCGGCACGAACGACTTCGTGGTCCCCGGCCGCTATCCACTCTCGCTGCACTTCGACGGCGTGGGCACGGTGCTCGTTAACCCCGGCCACTGGCAGCAGCGCGGCGAGCGCCGCGCGAGCTGCCCGCGCGAAGCGGCGCAAGGCGCACGCTAACTGCCGGCTCGGCAGCGACGGCCGGCGGGAGCGGGGAATCGCGGGCCGGCGTCAGTGGCGGCAGAGGCTCGTGCGCAGCGCCGCGCGCAGAGCGACGAGGGCATCGCGATCCGCTTCGGCCGAACGCCAGGCAACGAAGCCGTCGGGTCGCAGCAGCGTCGCACCCGAATCGGACACCCCGTACGCCGCGCAGAACCCACCCCCGGGGTCCTTGAGGTCTGTGCCGATTCGAAAAGCGTCTAACGGCAGTCCGTCGACTTCACGCGCGACAGTCCGCGCCGCATCGACCCAGGCGCTGCCCTCCGTCCCGGCGAGCAACGCAAATCGGCCCGTCAGGTCGATCGTCGAGACCCGCTGGCCGCCGCGCTCGAGCCACAGGTGCGGCGCGCGCGATCCCGGCATGCCGAACGTCGTGTGCGGGTCGGCATGCACGCGGGCCTTCGAGTTGTACAGGTATCCGAGTTCGATGTTCATGTCATCGACCAGCGGATCGGGCGTGACGCGCGAGGCGAGCCACGGCGCCGTGCGCGCGACGTAACGTGCGAAGGCCTGCTCGGCCGTGAATCGTGCGACCGGCTTTCGCTCCTGCTCGTACGTGTCGAGCAGGTCAGGGCCCGCATAGCCCCGCAGCACGTAGGCGAGCTTCCACGCCAGGTTGTGGGCGTCATGGATGCCGGTGTTGCCACCGAAGCCGCCGTTCGGAGGCATCAGGTGCGCGGCGTCGCCGGCGATGAAGATCCGCCCGTCGCGCATCCGGCTCGCAACGGTCGCGGTCGCGCGCCATCGGCTGCAGCCATCGATGCGCACCGGGAGGTCCGATCGACCGACGGCGGCGCGGACCAGTTCGATCAGGCGCGCTTGGCTGATGTCGGCCGCCGCGTTCATCGCGGCCTCTGGATCGCGAGTCGGATCGCCGACGACGTTGACGCCCAGGAATCCGGCCGTGCTGCTGCGGTTCAGTCTGAAGAAGCCGTGCAACGTCGGATTGTTGACGTAGATGAGGCTCCACGCGTTGTCGCCGATGTACGGCGAGAGATCCGCCGTGAAATAGATCGTCAGCGAGTTCGAGAACACGCCGCGGCCGTCGTGGCCGATTCCGAGGGCCTCCCGAACTTTTGAATGCGCGCCATCAGCGGCGATCAGGTAGGCCCCGCGATGTTCGCGCACCTCCCCGCCGTCGCTGCTGCGGGTCTTGACCGTCACGCCCGACGCGTCCTGGCGAACGTCAATGACCTCGGCGCCCTGGATGATGGCGGCGCCGCTCTCGCGGGCGCGATCCCGCAGGATCGGCTCAAGGCTCGGCTGGTTCAGGAAGACCCGCCGGCACGGGCTGACGGCATCGACGCCTTCGTTCAGGTAGCCAATGATGTCCGCCAGCTTCGTGCCGGCGAGCGAATTCATCGCGATGATTGCGCCCTCCGGGACGAATTCCTTGGCGGACTGAGTCCGCACGGCGTCCTCAATGCCGATGCTCCGGAACATCTCGAGCGTGCGCATATGAAAAAACGCCGCGCGCGGGAGCGGCGAGCTCTGGGGCAGGCGCTCGATCGCCAGCGACCGGATGCCGTGTTGTGCGAGGAACGCTGCTGCCGACAGGCCGACGAGCCCGCCACCTGCGATCAATACGGGAGCTTCATCTGCCAAGAAGGGAGCCACCTGATCGATGCCCGCAAGAGGGTCGAGCGCAGCATATCGCCATCGGCCCGCCTACATCCATGCAGCCACTGAGACGCTTGCCCGAGTCAACGACTCACCGTCTCGCCAGCGCAGGTGTGGGGAACGCGCGGGATTCAGGTGGCGTCATAGGCGAATACTTGCGACTCGTGTCGGGTCGTGGCGCGGGCAGGTCGACGGCGCGCTTGGGACTTCTGACCAGGCAAGAATCGCCACGTGTTGCCGATCGAATCGGACCCCGAATACAATCGGTTCCTCGGCGGGCGTAGTTCAATGGTAGAACTGTAGCTTCCCAAGCTACTAACGTGGGTTCGATTCCCATCGCCCGCTCCAATCCCAGCCAACGCTGGCCAACAGCAGCCAAGACGATCCGTGCTTGCAGGCGGGCAGAGATGCTCGCCCAGGTTGGCTCGGGTTGGCTACCGCTGCACACGCGACCGCGACTCAAGGGTGCTAGAGCACACACCGCCCTGAATTGCTCAGTCGCCGCGAATGGGTACTGACGGCGAAATGCCGACGACCAAGTCTTGGCAATAGCTGCTCCAAAGTAGTCATTCGAGTAAGCCGTCAGGAAACGGGAGCAACCAGCGAAGACCTGCCGTACACCGGGCCAGAACGCCTGCCCGATAGCGGTCGTCCCGCCGCGGGTCAGGCGACCCGCGCGCTCAGGGGCAGCTGGGGGAAGCGAGCCAGGTTGCTCCGCAGGTCGCGCTCCGGGCATCCTCTACTTTGAGGGGGGCCGGCCAGGGCTAGGAAATGTCCGGAGAAGCACCCGGATCCGGGGATGCGCATCTAACGCCCGCGAAGCAGTCTGCCGACGCGTTCATCAGTTACGCGTCGCACGACAAGGGCGTAGCTGACGCTATCTGCGGGGCGCTGGAGTGCGCTGGAGTGGCGTGCTGGATCGCACCCCGCGACGTCACACCCGGCATGTTCTACGCCGACGCCATCGTCGGCGCGATCAACAGCAGTCGCGTGACAGTACTCGTGCTCACCGCGAGCGCCGTCGTCTCACCGCACGTGCTACGTGAGGTGGAGCGCGCGAGCGCCAAGGGCCACCCTGTCGTCTCGTTCCGCCTCGATTCCGCGCCACTCCCGCCCGGGCTCGAATACTTTCTCAGCGCGTCCCACTGGTTGGACGCCACGGCATCAGGTGTTGACAGCGCGTTGCCGAAGCTGGTCGAGGCCGTGCGGCGCGTCATCGCCTCGCCATCAGTCTCGGAGCCGGGCCAGCAGCCGGGCGCCGTGGAGTCGGCAGCAGACATGCTCCCGCGCCCTGCGAGCGGCCTGAGTGCGATCCAGAGATTGGGGCGCCCGGTCGTCGCATTGATCGCCGTGACCGCGCTGGCACTCGCGTACATCGCAGCCGACAAGCTGTGGCTCGCTCAGCGCACGCCAGATGAGCGACCCGTCACGGCCGTGGCGCCGCCCGCCACACCCGCCGCGCAGGTAATTCCAGAGAAGTCCGTAGCGGTCCTTCCGTTTGTCGACATGAGCGAGAAGAAGGACCAGGAGTACTTCGCCGACGGAATGGCGGAGGAAATCCTCAATCTGCTGATCAAGATTCCCGGCCTGACGGTGATCGGTCGTACATCTTCCTTTCAGTTCAAAGGGAGGAATGAGGACCTGCGGACTATCGGCGTGAAGCTAAATGCCGCTCACGTACTCGAAGGCAGCGTGCGCAAGTCGGGCGACCAGGTGCGAACGACCGCCCAATTGATCAATACGCGAACCGGAGCGAATGAGTGGTCGGAGACCTATGACCACCGTATCGCCGACGTGCTCAAGCTTCAGGACTCGATTGCCGCCGCGGTTGTACGCGAACTGCAGCTCACCGTAGATTCCGGACTTCTAAACTCGAGCTCTACTGTGCGAAATCCGGAGGCATATGATCTGATGCTGCGCGGACTCCATGCTGCGGATCGCTGGGACAAGGAAGGGCTCGACGAGGCTGTGACGCTGTTTCAACAGGCGCTCGATCGCGACGCGAATTTCGCTGAGGCGGCAGCCGAACTGGCTCACACCTACGAAGCACAAGGGGAAGAGAACTACGTGGCGCCCGCCGTCGCATTCGAGCGCTCCCGGGCCGCGGCAACTTCGGCACTCAAGCTGGACGCCGGAAGCGCTAGGGCGCATTTCGTATTGGGTTCTATCCATATCGCCTACGATTGGGACTGGGCCGGCGCTGAACGAGAATTCCGACAGGCAGCCGCACTAGCGCCCGGCAGCTCGGACGCGCTGGTCGGCGAAGCCAACATCGCCATCGCGTTCGGCCGCTTGGACGACGCGTTGCGTCAGATCAAGGCAGCGCTGGCTCAGGACCCATTGCGTGTGACCAGCTTGTACGATTTGACCGAGGTTCAATTGCGCCTCGGCCACTATTCCGAAGCAGAAGCAGCGATGCGCCGCGGGCTGGACATTCGACCGACCTTTGATTGGGGGCACTGGCTGCTGGGGTTGGTCTTGCTCGCACGCGGCGAGCACGACGCCGCGCGGAGAGAGATGCAACAGGTGACGGCAGACGACGGGCGCCAGGCGGGCTTTGCAATGGTAGACCACGCGCGCGGCCGAAAAGCGGACGCCGATGCGATGGTTGCCCGCCTGGTTAAGGAGCACGCGAACGATAGCGCATACATGATCGCCAACGTGTACGCGTTTCGCGGCCAGCCAGGCGAAGCGACGAAATGGCTGAACCGTGCCTATGCTCAAAAGGATCCGGCGCTGTATTTCGTAAACGTCGAACTACCGCTGAAGAGTCTCGAGCACGACCCTGGCTTCAAGGCGTTCCTGCGCAAGATGAACCTCCCAGAATAGCAGGCGAAGCTTCGATTCCGAGATTGGCTTCCGTATCGCAGTAGCCCGCGAATGTCACCAGGCGGCCAATCCCGACCGCGATCCGAGCGTGCACGCGGTCGAAGGAACTTGTGCTTTCCGTCGGAGCTGTCTGCTCACACGCCAATCACACGCAACACATAGGTTGCGCTGCCAATACCTTGCGTATCAGCCAACTGCGTCCGGTTCCGCTTGGGTTCGATTGTCATCGCCCGCTCCAATCCCAGCTAACGTCGGCCAGCGACAGCCAAGGCACTCCGTGCTCGCAGGCGCGCTTGGATGCTCGCCCGTGTTGGCCTTGGCTGGCTGCCGCTTAACACGCAAACGCAACCCAACGCGGCGATAACGCTCGCTCCGTTGGACTCTGGACCTGGCGCGAATTACTGCTGACAGCCAACTCCGGCCATCCCTGATGGCAGATTCGCTTCCCGGAATCGGCCGTTCGACGGTCTCGTAGTTGACGCCGGTTGCCAACCCAAACGCCATCCGCGACCATCCATGGCGGAGGGGGGGAAGCTCGAAATGGTCGAGGCGGGCTGCGTACATTGAGCGGCAATTCGAAGGCCGTCTTCATCAGTTATGCCTCCCAGGACGCGGAGGCGGCTGGCCACATATGCGAGGCACTTCGGAACGCCGGCATCGAAGTTTGGTTCGACCAAAGCGAGCTTCGCGGCGGTGATGACTGGGCTCGCCAAATCCACGACCGCATTCGCGATTGCCGTCTTTTCTTAGCCATCATTTCTGCCCACACCGAGGCCAGAGACGAGGGTTACTTCCGCCGGGAATGGAAACTTGCGGTCGAGCGCACGCACGACATGGCCGAGCACAAGTCGTTCCTGCTGCCGGTGGCGATCGACGATACGCCCGAGCGGGGCGCGTCGGTCCCCGACAAGTTTCACCACGTGCAATGGATGCGGTTGCGGGGCGGCGAGGCAACTCCGGCCTTCGTTGCACGCGTCGTCGCATTGATCAGCGCCGAATATTCTCGCCCAGGGACCCCGATCGGGTTCGGCGGTAACTCATCGCCCGTCCATCGGCCACCACTGGCTAGGCTAAGGCCGAGCGCGTCGATCGGTATCGCGGCGGCGGTCATCTTGATCGCAAGTGGGTGGCTCGCCTGGCATTACGGGAAGACGCGCCCCCCCGAGACTCCCGCTCCCGCCACATCGATTTCGACCAAGTCCATCGCCGTCCTACCGTTCGTAGACATGAGCGAGAAGAAGGACCAGGAGTACTTCGGCGATGGGATGGCAGAAGAGATCCTCGACCTTCTTACGAGAGTCCCTGGTCTCACGGTTATCGGCCGGACTTCTTCCTTTCAATTCAAGGGAAAGAATGAGGATTTGCGCACGATCGGAACGAAATTGGACGCCGCCTATGTGCTCGAGGGCAGCGTACGCAGGTCCGGCGACCAGGTCCGAATCACCGCGCAGTTAATAAATACAAAGACAGGAGCGCACGAATGGTCGGAGACCTACGATCGGCGCATTGTCGATGTACTTAAGCTCCAGGATGCCATTTCAGCGGCTGTCGCACGGGAGTTGCAACTCGCCGTGGCATCCGGAGCAGTAAATTCGCGCTCTACCTTAAGGAATCCCGAAGCGTATGACCTAATTCTGCGCGGTCGCCACGCATCCGATCGATGGGATCAGGACGGGGAGGAAGAGGCTGTCACGCTGCTTCGGCGGGCGATCGATCGCGACCCCACGTCCGCCGATGCATCCGCTGAGCTTGCTTTCGCCTATTACAAGCTAGGAGTAGGAAACTTTCTGACACCAACGGCCGCTTTCGATCAAGCGCGTCACGCGGCCGAGATCGCTGTCCGACTCGACCCCAAGAATTCGTTGGCACACTACGTATTGGGGAAGATCCATATCGTCTACGATTGGGACTGGGGCGCTGCCACGCAGGAAATCCAAGCGGTCGCAAGATTGGCTCCCGGCAGCGCGGACGCTCTAAACGGTGAAGCGCGGATTTCACTCACTCTCGGCCGGTGGGATGATGCACTAAGGCAGGTGAAGGCTGCACTTGTTCTAGACCCGCTGGATGCCAATACTTTTCAGGCTCTTATATCGATTCAACTAGGTCGTCGTGATCTCGCCGAAGCCGAAGTGGCGGCGCGACGGTTGCTCGACATTCGCCCGACCTATGCGTGGGGGCACTACTATCTTGGCCTGATTCTCCTCGAGCGCGGCGACCCTGACGCTGCGCTGCTTGAGATGGAGCAGGAGCGGGCAGGCGACCCGAAGCTCGAGGGCCTGGCAATCGTCTACCACGCGTTGGGACGGAAGGCGGATTCGGATGCGGCGTTGGCCCGACTGATCAGAGAGCGTGCCGACGAGGCGGCATATGCGATCGCCGAGGTGTGCGCGTTTCGCGGCCACGCAGATGACGCAATCCATTGGCTCGAACGCGCGTACGCGCAGAAGGACCCATACTTGGTCTATCTGAAGTCGGAGTTTCCCGAGAACAAACTCGCAGCAGACCCGCGCTTCACAGCCTTCCTTCGAAAGATGAATCTGCCGGAGTAGGTGGAACGCGAGGTCCCCCACCCACACTGGCTGGTCGATAGCGGTCGCTCGCGAGGCGCAGCTGCGGGTCAACTCCGGCCGCTCCGTGGGCCCGCGTGTCGTGGAAGGAACTTGTGCCTTCCATCGGTCCCGTCCGCTCACACGCCAATCACACGCAACCCATCGAACACTTCGCCAATAGCTTACGCGTCAATCGATTGTGCTCGACCCCTCTTGGGTTCGATTCCCATCGCCCGCTCCATCCTCAGAGACTATTTTCGGCGCGAGCACAGAGTTGCTATCGCCGCCGATCATTTCCACGCGCGGCTTAGTAGCTCATCCAGGGCCGCAATGATCTGCTGGCCCTCTGCACCCAGCGAGCCAACTTTGGGCCCAAGCTGGCCGACTGGCACGGACACGATCTCGAGTGGGTGCAGAACGACCAACGTGCCGCGGATCTTGAACGTCGGATTGAAGTGCGGGAGCTCCACCTTTCCGACGGTGCCAGCGCGCACGAGGGGCACGACGACCCGGCGTCGGTAGCCGTCGAATTGCGAAGATTGCACGACGACAACGAACGGGATCGCGTCTTTGTTCCGTCCGCCGTTCCGGTGAACGTCGAACTGCGCCATCAGAGCGTGGAGTGCTCGTCTGCGAACGAACCGTGCTCATCGGCGAAGTCGTTCCAGGTGGCTACGGTCGCCGCAACGGCCTTCGATTTCGCGAGCCGCTCGCCTTGTTCGCGGGCGACGTAGTCCGCGAGCAGCGACTCGACGACCCCGGACAGGTTGTCGGCGATGCCCTTCGCCCGGTTCACCAGATCCTCGTTGAGCGTCAAGTTCACTGGGCGCTTGCGTGCATCGCGGTCGTACGTGGGCGCCATGCAAATACTCCTTCATGCGCATCGTATGCGCATTCGGCAAGCGGCGCAAGCGCGTGCGCCTAAGCTGCCTAGTTGGCGGGCTCCGAGCTGTGAACGTCAGCTCGGCATCGCCGTTACGGCGACTCGGAATCCGCGCCAACACGACTTCGCGACAGCGCGATAATGATTTGGCACGAATGAGTTCTGCCGGCCTAGGGAATTCGGCCCGCCCGGCCAGTTGCCTCGGGTTGCCGGACGTTGCCCCACGTACCGTTCAATTTCACACGCGAATCACACGCCGCGGTCAGCGCTCGGCCAAGACTTTGATTTGAAATGGAAGGGCCCGCGACTCACGTGGGTTCGATTCCCATCACCCGCTCCATTTCAGCGTCTCCGGCTGCCGCACGTTGCCGCACCGCGCGGTGTAAAGGACACGCATTGCCGGTCGACGATTGTTGGATGATTCCCTCCGCTCTCGGGTATCCCTCGCGCGTCTTCGTGCCTGCTCAAGTCATTGAGAAAGGGCGGGCTCCTTGCCCCGTTCGTGACCGTGGGTGCGTCTAACTTTGGCCGCCAGGCGCAAATCGTAGGTGCGGCTAGCCGTCCTCAGTCATTCAACCGTCTTGCCGAGCGCCGCCAATCACTCAATCACGAAGCCTCACGCGGTGAATGTACTCCACGAACGTCGAATCACGCCGAATGGAATCAAAGGCTGGATCGGCAGGAAACTCCGAGAACCATCCGACTCGTGCGAGACGAGCGCGCTCAAGCCACGCGATAGCCGTACCTGCATCCCCCCGCGCGGCATATACCTCCGCCACAAAAAACGGCTTGATGGCGTTATCGCTGGCGAGCAGCGCACGCATTGCGATTTCCTCCGCTTGTCGATCGCCTTGAGCGCGCGCGATCAACGCTTGGCATGAGAGTCGCATTGACGGATTTGGCTCGAGAGCGCTTTGACGGAGCGCCTCGTCCAGCTCCTTATTCCACAGTAGTGCATACGCCAGATACCAGTGTCCCCAAGCGGCATTCGGGCTGAGCTCGAGCATCTTACGAGCCTGCTGAACAGCCTCGCCAGGGCGTGACGCCGCAATCAAGGTAGTCACATAGCCAGCGATGACGAACGGATTGATCGGATCTCGAGCTAGAACTGTCTGATAGTAGCGAAGGGAGTCGTCGATTCTGCCCAGAG
>DATKOR010000046.1:0-30677 GCA_035524495.1 Steroidobacteraceae bacterium | reverse complement strand
CGGCGCGCCGAAGCGCGTCGCGAGCTCGTCGAAGAAGCCGAGGTCCAGGAACACGCGCCGGTCGCCCGGGCAGTAGAACGGGCCCATCGCCGCCGCGGCCTCGCCGCAGGCCGAGGCGACCTCGCCGCGGTACAGCACGAGATGCGGTTCGACGTACTCGGCGCCGCGGTTCTGGAATTCCGCTCGCCACACGTCCTCGGTCTCGGCGAGCACGACCGCGACGAAGTGCCGCGCGTCGCCCTCGGCGGCCGACTCGCGGACCGGCGCCGGGCGCCCCGCTGGCGCCGGTTCGGTGGCGCTCGGCTGCGGCTGGATGCCCTGCAGGACGTCGGCGGGATTGCCGCCGAGCAGCGCGTAGACGATCGCGAGCACGACCGTCCCGACGCCGCCGCCGACGATGGCCGTGCGGCCGAGCGGCAGGCCGCGCCGGTCCTCGACGTTGTCGCTCTCGCGCTGCCCTCTCCACTCCACGACACTGCTCCGACGCGGTTCGCTTCATCATAGCGCGCCGCGCCGGCACGCGAGATTTCGCTCAGCGGTGGTGGCGCAGGATCCGGTTCTTCAGCCACTCGGGCTTGACGACGTGCGCCTCGACCGCGTGCAGCCCGGGCGCCACGAGACCGGTCGGATTGGGACAGGTCGCGCCTCCGGATGCCCGATAGGCGAGCGCCGCCGCGAGCCGGCCTTCGTTCGGGTCGCCGAGCGCGTGCGCGAAGTCGTCGGCGACCGAGCAGCCGGGGATCTTGTATCCCGTCGTCGAGGTCGTGTTCTGCGCGACGAAGCCGTCGCCGTAGTCGCCGAAGCCCGCGTTGTTGACGCCCCGGAACTCGATCGAGAAGTACGTCGTGCCGCAGTTGTCCTGCGGGTAGAAGCCGTAGGGCTTTCCGCAGGTCTCGGAGCCGATCAGGATCACCTCGACGTTGATGCCGTTGAGGCTGTTGATGATCGCCTCGCTCGCCGAGCAGGTGTCGGAGCCGGTCAGCACGAACACGCGCGTCAGGTTGAGGCTCGGCAGCGCCTGGCCGGCGGTCGTCGAGAAGCCCTGCGTCGTGTTCCAGAACGGCGTCGGCGTGATCGGCTGGTTGAGGATCGGGTCCGTCGTCGGGTACTTGCTGTTGAACTGCAGCAGGTCGAAGGTCTTGCCGCTCGTCTGCGCGCTGCCCGCGACCATGTACGCGACCTCGCTCGCGAGGTCGAGGTAGCCGCCGCCGTTGTAGCGAATGTCGAGGATCAGGTCGGTGACGCCGGCGGCCACGAACTGGTTGATCGCGGCGATGATCTCGGACTCGGCCGTCGCGATGTGGTCGTTGAACGTGAGGTAGCCGACCGGGCCCGCCGCGGTCGCGATCGTCGCGACGTTCTGCACCGGCGTCTCGGTGACGCTCACGGCGCTCATCGTGATCGTGCGCGACGACGAGGCGCCCGGGTCCATCACCGTGAACGTGTGGCTTTCGCCGACGGTCGTCGGGAACAGCCCCTGGTTCAGCTTGTCGACGCTGGCCTGGTCGCCGGCGTTCACGAGGTCCACGCCGTCGACCGTCAGGATCGAGGCGCCGCGCACGAGGTTGACGTTGGCGCTGGTCGCGGGATAGCCCGCGCTCGCAGGCTCGGTGTAGGCGACGAGCGCCTGGCGCGGCGGGGTCACGGCGACGAGCGCCCAGGTGACGCCGTACCCGACCTGCACGCCCGACTGCGACAGCGCCTCCCAGGTCGCGGTCGGATAGGTGAAGTGGAAGTTGGGCTTGTCCTTCGGCGTCCCCGACGGGTTGGTCGCCGAGGTCTTCATGGCCTGGAAGTACTGGTCGGTCGTGTAGCTGGCGAGCGCCGGGTTGATGTCCGGCAGGTCCTGGTACCAGAGGTAGTAATACTCGGTCCACGACCGGATCCAGAACTTTTCCCACACCGCCGAGCCGAGCCGATCCGGGTACGGCTGGTTGCTGTTGTAGGGGTCGGTGCCGGTGCGTGGCGCGGCGCAGTACGCGGCGTAAGTCGACGGTGCGTTGAAGGTGCCGGCCGTGTAGGTCGGGTCGGGTGGCGGGCCGCCACCGCCACCGCCGCCGCCACCATAACCCCCGCCTCCGCCGCCGCATCCTGCGGCCAGGCCCGCGATGCCCAGGAACGTGATCACCGGCCCGAGAATTCCACTGCGCACGCGCGCTCCCCCTCTCTCAGCGGTTCGTGTCCTCACTCGTATCACAGATGTCCGGCGGATGCGTGTCAACGGGCCGGGCTGTGTGCCGGCGCCGACGGCAGCAAGATCTCGAGTCCCTCCGAGGGGTTGCGCCACCCCGAAATGCGCCGACGGTTCCCTTTGGCGGGCGGACTCGGCAAGCTTGCCCGGCTGGAGGGTCTCTTAGAGATGACTCGTGCAACCCTGCGGTCCGTCCCGGCCGTCTGTCGCGGATCCGGGTCCGCCCGATGAGTGCGGTAACCATCGAGCCCGTGGTCCTCGCGACCCAGTGCGCGCCCGTCGTGCTGATGGTGCGCCCGGCGAGTTTCTATGCGAACCCGGAGACGGCTCCGACCAACGCCTTCCAGCACGCGGTCGCGGCACCCATCGCCGACACGCTGGCCGCCGCGCAGGCCGAGTTCGACCGCGCCGGCGAGACGCTGCGTGCGGCAGGCGTCGAGGTCGTCGTCGCCGAGGCCGAGGCCTGCGCCGACACGCCCGATGCCCTCTATCCCAACAACTGGTTCTCGACGCACGCTGACGGGCGTGTCGTGTTCTATCCGATGGCGGTGCCGAGCCGGCGGCGCGAACGCCGCCCGGAGCTCATCGCCTCGCTCGCCGCGCGCCACGGCTGGCGCATCGCCGACACGGTGGACCTCTCGCCGCTCGAGGCCAAGGGGCAGTTCGTCGAGGGCACCGGCAGTCTCGTGCTCGACCGCGGCGCGCGGCTCGCCTACGCCGCGCTCTCGCCGCGCACCCACACCGCGGCGGTCGCGGCCGCGTGCCGCACGATCGGCTACGAGCCCGTGATGTTCCAGGCGCGTGACCGCGCCGGCCGCGAGATCTACCACACGAACGTCCTGATGTCGGTCGGACCCGCGGTCGCGGTGCTCGCGAGCGGGCTCGTGACGCCGGGCGCGGATCTTCGGCGCGTGTTCGATGCGCTCGAGCGCAGCGGCAAGGCGCTGCTCGACATCTCGGAGGAGCAGGTCGGCGAGTTCGCCGGCAACCTCCTGTTCCTCGACGGCGGACGCGAAGGCCCCGTCGTCGCACTGTCGCGGCGCGCCTGGTCGAGCCTCACGCGCCCGCAGCGCGTGCTGCTCGAGCAGCACGCGCGACCCGTGCTCTGTGCGGTCGACACGATCGAGCACGTCGGCGGCGGCGGCATCCGCTGCATGCTGGCGGAGATCTTCCTGCCCCGCGAAGCGCGCTAGGGAGCGGCCGCAGCGAAACGCGTCGGGCCGCGCCGGCCGCGAGCGTTGCTTCCGGCCCCGGAGTCGGCGTTCCGATCGCGGTGCACCTCGACGGCTTCGCGTTCGTGCAGGTGCCCGTGTACCCGCGGGTCAACGGGCGGCAGCTCCGGCCGCGTGCTCGGCGCTTTCGGCTCTTGCGCTTCCGAGCGCTCAGCGGTCGAAGCGCCGCGACAGCACGATCGAGGTCGTCGTCGACTTGACGCCGGGGCACGCCCGCAGCTCATCGAGCGCCGCATCGAGCGCCTCGGTCGACTCGGCAGCGAGCATCGCGATCAGGTCGTAGCTGCCGCTGACGGTGAGCAGCGTCGCGACGGCCGGCATCGCGCGCAGCTTGCGTTCGACCGAGTGCTGCTGCTGCGGCTCGACTGCGATCATCGCGTGCGCCTGCACCTGGCGCGCACGCGCGCCGTGGCCGAGCTCGACGGTGTAACCGCGGATCACGCCGCTGCGCTCGAGGCGCTCGAGGCGGCTCTGCACCGTCGAGCGGGCGAGCCCGAGCTTTCGGGCGAGCGCGGCGGTCGAGGCGCGCGCGTTCTCGCGCAGCAGCCCGATCAGCGCCTCGTCGGCGTCATTTGTCGTCCTTTCGTCCATCACCCACGTCATTTCAACGAGAACGTTCGTCATTCTCGTCGAAATGACGCTTCAAATCAACGGCGCACTCGCGGACACTGGTCGTTTACCACGACCCGTCCGAGGGGCCTCGTCATGAAGAACATCCTTGTCATCGGTGCCGGCCACATCGGCACGATGATCGCGGAGCTGCTGGTGAGCACCGGCGACTACCGCGTGACCGTGATCGACCAGTCCGAGACCGCGCTCGCGGCGGTGCCGCGCCGTTCCAACCTCGAGACGCTCGCGCTCACGGTCACCGACCGCTTGCGCCTCGTCGAGGCGATGCGCGGCCGGTATGCGGTCGTGAGCGCGGCGCCCTATGCGGTGACCGCGGCGATCGCCGAGGCCGCGCACGCGGCCGGCATCCATTACCTGGACCTCACCGAGGACGTCGCGACGACGCGCACCGTCAAGGCGCTCGCCCGGAGCGCGAGCCACGCGCTGATCCCGCAGTGCGGCCTTGCGCCCGGGTTCATCTCGATCGTCGCCATGGATCTCGCGCGGCGCTTCGAGAAGCTCGACACGCTGAGGCTCAGGGTCGGCGCGCTGCCGCAGTTCCCGTCGAACGCGCTCGGCTACAACCTGACCTGGAGCACCGCCGGCGTCATCAACGAGTACTGCCAGCCCTGCGAGGCGATCCTCGCCGGCGAGCGCACCAACGTGCCGCCGCTCGAGGAGCTCGAGCACTTCGCGCTCGACGGCGTGCAGTACGAGGCCTTCAACACCTCGGGTGGCCTCGGCACGCTGTGCGAGACGCTCGACGGCAAGATCCGCAACCTCAACTACCGCACGATCCGCTACCCCGGGCACCGCGACGCGATGAAGCTGCTGCTGCAGGACCTGCGCCTCGGCGAGCGCCCGGCGGTGCTCGCGGACGTCCTCGAGTACGCGATCCCGGGCACGCGCCAGGACGTCGTCGTGATCTTCGTGACCGCGACCGGGCTGCGCAACGGGCGCGTCTGGCAGGAATCCTACGCGCACAGCGTCTATCCGCAGGAGCTCGCCGGCAAGCAGTGGACCGCGATCCAGACGACGACCGCCTCGTCGGTGTGCGCGGTGCTCGACCTGCTGGTCGCGGGCCGCCTGCCGCAGCAGGGCTTCGTGCGCCAGGAGGACATCCGCCTCGACGAGTTCCTCGCCAACCGCTTCGGCCGCGCCTACGCCGCCGAGGCCGTCGCGCTGAGGGCCGCCTCGTGAGCGCGGTCACGGCGGGCGCCGTCTCGGCCTCGAGCCTCGCGGCGGTCGGCTTCGACCTCGCGCGCCTGACGAGCGGCGACCTCGAGAGCCGTTCGCCGGTCGACGGCCGGCTGCTGGGCCGGATCGGCGGCACGACGCGCGCCGAGTACGACGCGATGCTCGAGCGCTCGCTCGCGGCCTTCGCCGCGTGGCGCAGCGTGCCCGCGCCGCGCCGCGGCGAGCTCGTGCGCCTCTTCGGCGAGGCCGTGCGCCGCCACAAGCCGGCGCTCGCGGAGCTCATCACGCTCGAGGTCGGCAAGATCGCGAGCGAGGCCGCGGGCGAGGTGCAGGAAGTCATCGACATCTGCGACTTCGCGGTCGGCCTCTCGCGCCAGCTCTACGGCCTGACGATCGCCTCCGAGCGCAAGCACCACCACATGCTCGAGCGCTGGCATCCGCTCGGGCCGGTCGCGATCATCACCGCGTTCAACTTCCCGATGGCGGTGTGGTCGTGGAACGCGGCGCTGGCGCTCGTCTGCGGAAATCCCGTGCTCTGGAAGCCCTCCGAGAAGACGCCGCTGACGGCGCTCGCCCTGCACCGGCTGCTCGAGTCCGTGATCCGCGACTTCGCCGAGGCGCCCGCGGGCCTCTCGGCGCTGGTGCCCGGCGGCCGCACGGTCGGCGAGTGGCTCGCGAGCGACGAGCGCATCCCGCTCGTGAGCGCGACGGGCTCCACCCGGATGGGTCGCGAGGTCGCGGTCAAGGTCGCCGGCCGCTTCGGCCGCTCGCTGCTCGAGCTCGGCGGCAACAACGCGATGATCGTCGCGCCGAGCGCGAGCGAGGACCTCGCGGTGCGCGCGATCACCTTCGCCGCCGCCGGCACCGCCGGCCAGCGCTGCACGACGCTCAGGCGCCTGTACGTGCACGAGTCGCGCTACGAGACGATCGTCACGCGCCTGAAGCGCGCCTACGCGAGTCTGAGGGTCGGCAGCCCGCTCTCGGCCGACACGCTGGTCGGGCCGCTGATCGACCGTGCGGCGTTCGATGCGATGCAGGCGGCGCTCGCCCAGGCGCGCGCGGCCGGCGGCATCGTCCACGGCGGCGAGCGCGTCGCGGTCGCCGGCAATGACGGCGGCTACTACGTGCGGCCCGCGATCGTCGAGCTCAAGTCCTCGATCGGCGTGTCCGAGCGCGAGACGTTCGCGCCGATCCTGTACGTGTTCCGCTACCGCGCGATCGAGGACGCGATCGGTGCCAACAACGCCGTGGTGCAGGGCCTGTCCTCGAGCCTGATCACGCAGAACCTGTCGGAGGCGGAGCTGTTCCTCTCCGGGGAGGGCAGCGACTGCGGCATCGCCAACATCAACATCGGCCCGAGCGGCGCCGAGATCGGCGGCGCCTTCGGCGGCGAGAAGGAGACGGGCGGCGGCCGCGAGTCGGGCTCGGACGCCTGGAAGGCGTACATGCGCCGCCAGACGCAGACCGTCAACTACTCGTCGACGCTGCCGCTCGCGCAGGGCGTCAAGTTCGACGTCGAGTGAGCCGAGCGCGGCGGGCGGCCGAGCCCGCCGCGCTTCTCCCGGTGGCGCGCCTCGCTTAAAGTCCGCCGACCCGGCCGGCGACGGCCGCGCGAGGCGACCCGCCAATGCCGAGCCGAGCCGCACCGACCGACGCACCGTTCCTGCGCGTGCGCTTCCTGATCCTCGGCGGGGTCGTCGCGGCGGCGTTCACGGCCTACCTCGAGCGGCGCGCGATCGCGGTCGCCGGTGCCCAGATGATGCCGGCGCTCGGCATCGGCGAGATCGAGCTCGGCTACCTCTTCAATGCGTTCCTGTTCACCTACACGGTGCTGCAGTACCCGGGCGGGCTGCTCGCGCAGCGCATCGGCGCGCGGCGCCTGACCACCGCGTGCCTGCTCGTCTCGACACTCGGCACGGCGCTGACCGCGCTGATGCCGGGGCTCGCGGGTCCGGTCGTCGCGTTCGTCGGCGTCGGCATCGCGCAGGCGCTCGTCGGGATCGGCCAGGGGCCGCTCTTTCCGGCGAACGCCGGCATCGTCCAGGCGTGGTTCCCGCCGCGGCACTGGGCGCTGATGAACGGACTGCAGGTCACGGGCCTGAGCCTCGGCGCTGCCGCGGCGCCGCCGCTGATCGCGGCGCTGATGCAGAGCTACGGCTGGCGCAACGCGCTCTACGCCACGTGCGTGCCCGCGACGTTGCTGGCGCTGTGGTGGTCGCGGTACGTGCGCAACAAGCCGCGCGAGCACCGGGCGATGACGCCGGCCGAGCTCGCGGAGATCGAGCCCGAGCCGCGCACGACGACCGCGCCGCGCGTCAGCTGGGCCGAGGTCCGGCGCCTGCTCGGCGACCGCAACGTCATGGTGCTGTCCTGCGCTTACCTGCTGATGAACTACGTGTTCTACTTCTTCAACCAGTGGAGCTTCCTGTACCTCGTCGAGGAGCGGCACCTGACGCTGCTGAAGAGCGGCTGGCTGGCGTCGATACCGCTCGTGTTCGGCGCCATCTGCGCGACCGTCGGCGGCGTGCTGTGCGGTGCCGCGTGCCGGCGCCTCGGTGCGCGCCGCGGCTTTCGGCTGGTGCCGCTCGTCGTGCTGCCGCTCTCGGGCGCGCTGCTGCTCGTCGCCGCGCACGCCGATGATGCGTATCTCGCCGTCGCGGCGCTCGCCGGCTGCTACGGCTGTGTGCAGATGACGGAGTCCGCGTTCTGGGGCGCGACGTTCTGGGCGGCGCGCGAGCGCGCCGCGGCCGCGACCGGCGTGCTCAACATGTTCGGCAACCTCGGCGGCATCATCGGCACGCCGATCGTCGCGTGGCTCGCGCACGCTCATCAGTGGCCGGGCGCGCTCGCGACCGGGGTCGCCTTCGCGCTCGCGAGCGCGCTGCTGTGGCTGTGGGTCGACGTCGAGCACCGCGGGGTGCCGGCATGAGCGCGCCGCGCCGCTGGCGCGGGGTCGAGATCGCGCCCTTCTACACGAGCCGGATCGCGCGGCGCGCGGCGACGCTCAGGCTCGCCGGGCGCGAGGTCATCCCGATGCACTTCGGGCAGCCGACCGCGGGGACGCCGGCGGTCGCGCGCGCCGCCGCGGGCGCGGCGCTCGCCGCCGACCCCACCGGGTATTTCGAGTCGCGCGACCTCACGGCGCGGATTGCGCGCCACTACCGCGAGCACTACGGCGTCGAGGTCGCGCCGGAGCGGATCCTGCTGACGGCCGGTGCGAGCGCCGCGCTCGTCGCGGTGTTCGCGGCGCTGACCGAGCCCGGCGATCGCGTCGCGCTCGCGCGCCCCGGCTATCCCGCCTACCGCAACGCGCTGAAGGCGCTCGGCCGCGTGCCGGTCGAGATCGACTGCCCGGCGGGGTCCGGCTACCGGCTGTCGGCGGCGGCGCTCGGGGCAGCGCCCGGGCCGCTGCACGCAGTCGTCGTCGCGAGCCCGGCGAACCCGACCGGCGCGATGCTCGATCGCGGCGCGCTCGGTGCGCTCGCCGCCGCGTGCCGCGCGCACGGCGCGGCGCTGATATCGGACGAGATCTACCACGGCATCAGCTACGGGGCGCGCGCGGTCTCGGCGCTCGAGGTCGACGCGGACGCGATCCTGATCGGCAGCTTCTCGAAGCTCCACCGGATGCCGGGCTGGCGGCTCGGCTGGCTGGTCGTGCCGGCGGAACTCGCGGCGCGCCTCTCGGCCTACGTCGTGAACCTCTTCCTGACGCCGCCGACGCTGTCGCAGTACGCGGCGCTCGCGGCCATCGATGCGGAGGCCGACCTCGCGGCGGCGGTCGCCGACTATCGGCACAACCGCGACACGCTGCTCGCCGCGCTCGCGGCCGCCGGCATCACCGGCATCGTGCCGCCCGACGGCGCCTTCTATCTGTACGCCGACGTCGGCCACCTGACCCGGGACAGCCTCGCGCTCTGCGAGCGCCTGCTCGACGAGACCGGGATCGCGATCGCCCCGGGGGTCGACTTCGACACCGTCCACGGCGGGCGCTTCGTGCGCTTGTCCTTCGCGCTGAAGCGCGCAGAGGTCGCGCGCGCCATCGAGCTGCTGATCCCGTGGCTGAAAGCGCAGAAATCCCTGTGAAAACCGGCACTTCCGACGCCCCGGCATGTGCGGATGCCCGGGTGCCTGGTGGGCGCTAGCATAGTTTGGAAACCGTTTGGAGTTGCCCATGAGCGATGCCAGCACCCGAAAGCTGATGGATGACCTGAGGACCGTCGTCGCCGACGCCGAAGCCCTGCTGTCCGCGACCGCGGAAGGGGCCGGCGAGAAGGCGCACGACGTCCGCCGGCGCGCGGCCGAGTCGGTCGAGCAGGCGCGCGCCCGGCTCGATGAGCTCGAGACCGAGCTCAAGAAGCGCGCCGAGAAGGCGGCCGACGATGCTGGCCGCTACGTGCGCGACAACCCCTGGCAGGCGATCGGCATCGCCGCCGCGGTGGGCGTCGTGGTCGGCCTGGTCCTCGGGCGGCGCTGAGACGTGGACGCGTCTCCCGACACCGGGCTCTTTGCGTCGCTGAGGCGCATGCTCGCGACGCTGCTGGCGCTCGTGCACACACGGCTCGAGCTCGTCGGCATCGAGATCGAGGAGCAGATCGAGCACGCCGCGGGCGTCCTCTTGTGGTCGATCGCGGCGATCTTCTTCGCGTCGCTCGCGGTGCTCCTGCTCGCGTTCACGATCGTGATCGCGTTCTGGGACGAGCACCGGCTGCTCGCCGCCGGGCTCGTGACGCTGAGCTTCGCGGCCACCGCGCTCGTGTCCGTGTTCGTCGTGCGCCACCGGCTGCACACGCGACCGCGGTTCCTCGCCGCGACGGTCGGCGAGCTCAAGCGCGACGCGGCCGTCCTCGAGGGAGAGCGGCCGTGAAGCACCGGCGCGCGGCACTCGCGGCGCGGCGCGCGGCGCTGATCGAGGAGAGCGCTCGGCTGCGCGCCGAGCTCTCGGCCGATGCCGGCGCGCTCGGGATTCGCTTCAGGCTCGCGGACCGGATCGTCGCGGTGGCGCGCTCCGACAACGGCCGGCTGATGCTGATCGGACTTGCGGCGCTGATGTTCTTCGGCCGGCCGCGGCGCGTGCTCGGCGCGGCGCTCAAGCTGCTCGCGTTCGCGCCGGTCGTGATGCCGCTCGTGCCGCACCTGAAGCGCTGGTTCGGCGAGCGCAAGGCCGCTTCCGCCTGAGGCGGCATTCGGGCACCCTCGCGGCATGTCGTCGAACCCTCCCCCCGCGCTGCGCGTCGCGGTCGTGCCGGTCACGCCCTTCCAGCAGAACTGCTCGGTGCTGTGGGACACCGCGACGATGCGCGGCGCGATCGTCGATCCGGGCGGCGACCTCGACGCGGTGCTGAAGGTCGTCGAGCGCGAGGGGATCA
Source organism: Steroidobacteraceae bacterium (assembly GCA_035524495.1). Taxonomy (GTDB): domain Bacteria; phylum Pseudomonadota; class Gammaproteobacteria; order Steroidobacterales; family Steroidobacteraceae; genus CAIKZZ01. Next base: position 20,082 of record DATKOR010000046.1, on the reverse strand, counting down.
CGCTCGAGAAGATCCTGCTGACGCACGCGCACATCGACCACGCCGGTGCGACCGCCGAGCTCAAGCGCCGCACCGGCCTGCCGATCGAGGGGCCCCACGAGGGCGACCGCTTCTGGATCGAGGGGCTGGCCGAGCAGGGGAAGATGTTCGGCATCGCGAGCGAGGGCGCCTTCGAACCGGACCGCTGGCTCGTCGACGGCGACCGCGTCACGGTCGGCGGCCTCGAGCTCGAGGTGCGGCACTGTCCGGGGCACACCCCGGGGCACGTGGTGTTCTTCCATGCACCGAGCCGTTTCGCGATCGTCGGCGACGTGTTGTTCCAGGGCTCGATCGGCCGCACCGACTTCCCCGGCGGCGACCATGCGACGCTGATCCGCTCGATCCGCAGCAAGCTGTTCCCGTTCGGGGATGATGTACGTTTTTTGCCTGGCCACGGGCCGCTGTCGTCGTTCGGCGACGAGCGCCGCGCGAACCCGTTCGTGTCGGACGCCGCGGTCCGCGCTCGCTGACAAATTCCTGTAATGCGGGTTTGTGATCGCGTTCCCACTCGAACGCGGCGCGCGCGTGCGCTCGTCACGGATGGCGGCGCGGCGCCGGTGCATCCTTTCTCTTATGGAAGACACCATGGTTCTGCCGCCGGACGCCCTGAAGAAGCCGCCGCTCGTCCCGGCGCTGGCCGCCGGTATCGCGGTCGCGCTGGCGCTCGCGGGGTTCTTCGCCCACCAGTCGAGCCAGCGCGCCGCGGCGCTCGCCGCCGCGACGGCGGGCGCCCAGCAGGCGAACACCGCGCTCGCGGGCGCGCGCCAGCGGATCCACGACCTCGAGCAGGAGGTCGCCGCCAAGAAGACCGAACTCGCGAGCGCGCTGCGCACGCTGCCGATCGACGTCAGCTTCCACGTCGGCGAGCCCGGCGCCGGGTTCGTCGCGCACTTCGAGAACCAGTCGACACAGACGCTGCGCCTGACCGTCGAGCCGCGCCGTGCGCGCACCGGCGAGTACAGCCGCCTCGAGCTCACCGTCGCGCCGGACAGCGCGGTCGAGCTCGCCGAGAAGCAGGGCTGGGCGTTTCGCAGCGGCGACACGCTGACGGTCTCGTCGGGCGACTTCCGCCCGGTCTCGCTCGCCGTTCCCTGAACCGGCCGCGGCCGGCCGTCGTGCGCGCGCCCTCAGGCGCCGATGCGCACGTAGTGGTCGATCAGTAGCGCCGCGAACAGAAATCCCAGATAGCTGATCGACCAGCGGAAGGTCCGCATCGGGAGCTCGTTGCGTCCGGTGCGGTAGAGCTGCCACGCGAGCCGCAGGAACACCGCGTTCAGCATCAGCGCCGCCACGAGGTAAATGAGCCCGCTCATGCCGGTCAGCCACGGCAGCAGCGTCACGAGCGCGAGCAGCAGCGTGTACAGCAGGATGTGCAGCCGCGTCAGCTCGACGCCGTAGGCGACCGGCAGCATCGGCACGCCGACCTTCGCGTACTCGGCGCGGCGCGCGATCGCGAGCGCCCAGAAGTGCGGCGGCGTCCACGCGAAGATGATCAGGAACAAGAGCAGCGCGTTCGGATCCACGCTGTTCGTGACCGCCGCCCAGCCGAGCACCGGCGGCGCGGCGCCGGCGGCGCCGCCGATGACGATGTTCTGCGGCGTCGCGCGCTTCAGCCACTTCGTGTAGATGATCGCGTAGCCGATCAGCGAGCCGAAGGTCAGCAGCGCGGTCAGCGGGTTCACGAACACCGTCAGGATCAGCATCGACAGCGCCGCGAGCACGAACGCGAACGCGAGCGCCTGCGCCTCGTTGACCGCGCCGCTCGGCAGCGGCCGGTGGCGAGTGCGTGCCATCTCGCTGTCGATGCGCTGGTCGATCACGTGGTTGACGGCCGCCGCGGAGGCCGCCGCGAGCCAGATGCCGAGCGGCCCGAGCAACAGCTTGTCGAGCGGCGGAAGCCCGGGCACCGCGAGGAACACGCCGACCAGCGCCGTAAAGGAGATCAGCAGCACCACCCGCGGCTTCGTGAGCTCGAGGTAGTCGCGCCAGCCGCTCAGCGACTCGGAGACGGGCGGGAGTTCAGGGCGGGAGGCCAAGGCGAGGGCACCGGGCGCGGCCGAGGGACGCGCAGCCTACCATGGCCCGCTCACGGCGTGCGCGGCGGCTGGGCGAGCCGCCCGCGGCCGTCGGGGCTCGTGAAGCCGATCGCGGGGCCCGCGGGCCACAGCTGGCGCACGAGCGCGAGCGTGGCGAGCAACAGGAGCGCGGCACCGGCGTTGTGCAGCGTCCCGAGCGCGAGCGGGAAGCCCTGCCAGATCAGGTTCATGCCGATCAGCCACTGCACCGCGACCGCGAGGCCGACCGCGCCCGCGGCCACGCGCACCGCGCGGGTCTGCGCGCGCCGCCACGCGGTGACCGCGAGCGCGACCAGCAGCGCCGCCGCGACGACGGCGAACAGCCGGTGCGTGTAGTGGATCGCCGTGCGCGCGGGCCCGGTCAGCACGCCGCCCTCGTAGTCGCGGCCGAGCCCGCGCCACAGCACGAACGCGTCCTTGAAGTCCGCGTGCGGCGCGAAGCTGCCCTGGCAGGTGGGGAAGTCCGGGCACGCGACCGCGGCGTAGTTCGAGCTCGTCCAGCCGCCGAGCAGGATCTGCACGATCAGCGCCGCGAGCGCCACGAGCGCGAGCCGGCGCGCCGGTCGCTCGGCCGCCTTGACGTCGCGGCGCTCGGGCGCGAGCGCGAGCCACCACAAGAGCGACAGCGTCACGAGGCCGCCGACGAGGTGCAGCGTGACGATCAGCGGCACGACGAGCAGCGTCACCGTGAACGCGCCGAGCGCGCCCTGCACGCACACTGCGACCAGGATCACCCACGGCAGCACGCGCGGCTGCGCGGGGTCGCGCCGGTTCCACACGGAGGCGAGCGCGAGGCCGATGATCAGCAGGCCCAGCGTCGTCGCGATGTAGCGATGCACCATCTCGTGCATCGCCTTCTGGTAGTTGAACGGGCGCGACGGGTAGGCGGCGTTGGCGCTCTCGACGCTCGCGGCGACCTGCGCCGGGTGCACGTGGCCATAGCAGCCCGGCCAGTCGGGGCAGCCGAGGCCCGCGTCCGTGAGGCGGACCCAGGCGCCGACGATGACGACGATGGCGGCGAGCAGCGCGCCGAGGAGGGCTGCACGGCGGAACCAGGTCAAGTTCGTCGTCGTCAACCGCGCGCACCGTCCGCCGCCCCCGCCGGGCGGTGGCGAGTGTCGCGGATTTGGGCGGCCGGCGCTACCCCTTGGCCGGCGCCTCGGCGGCGAGCAGCGCGATCGCGGCCTTGCCGACCGCGCTGAACTCGCCCTTGCCGGAGCGCCACACCTCGGTGATCTGCTTCAGCATCCGCGGCTCCCAGAACCGCTTCAGGTGCGCCGCGACCTCGGCCGGCGCCTGCTGCGCGCCGCTCGCCGGCACGAAGAAGTCGGCGATGTCGTTGACCATGTGCACGAGGTGCTCGGCGTCCATTGGTTCTCGCTCGTCTGGGGCTTCAGGCGGTCGTCGGCGCGGGCTTGTGCGAGGACGAGGGCTGGCGCGCCTCGCGGCTCTCGCGGTAGCGCTGCTGCCAGTCGAGCGGCTTGTCGACGCGCACCACCTGCACCGCCGTCACCTTGTACTCGGGGCAGTTGGTCGCCCAGTCGGAGTTCTCGGTCGTCACGACGTTGGCGCCCGATTCCGGGAAGTGGAACGTCGTGTAGACGACGCCCGGCTGCACGCGCTCGGTGACGGTCGCGCGCAGCACGGTCTCGCCGGCGCGGCTCGTGATGCCCACCCAGTCGCCCTCGACGATGCCGCGGTACTCGGCGTCGTGCGGATGGATCTCGAGGCGGTCCTCGTGGTGCCAAACGACGTTCTGCGTGCGCCGCGTCTGCGCGCCGACGTTGTACTGCGACAGGATTCGCCCGGTCGTCAACAGCAGCGGGAAGCGCGCGCCGGCGCGCTCGCGCGTCGGCACGTACTCGGTGACGTAGAAGCGCCCCTTGCCGCGCACGAACTCATCGACGTGCATCGTCGGCGTGCCCTCGGGCGCCTGCTGGTTGCACGGCCACTGGATGCTGCCGAGCCGGTCGATCTTCTCGAAGCTGACGCCGGCGAACGTCGGCGTCAGGCGCGCGATCTCGTCCATGATCTCGGACGGGTGCGAGTAGTGCATCGGGTAGCCGAGCGCGTTCGAGAGCTTGACCGTCGCCTCCCAGTCGGCGAGGCCGCCGAGCGGCTCGATGACCTTGCGCACGCGCGAGATGCGCCGCTCGGCGTTGGTGAAGGTGCCGTCCTTCTCCAGGAACGACGAGCCCGGCAGCAGCACGTGCGCGAACTTCGCCGTCTCGTTCATGAAGATGTCCTGCACCACCAGGCACTCGAGCGAGGTCAGCGCGTCGACGACGTGCTGGGTGTTGGGGTCGGACTGGGCGATGTCCTCGCCCTGGATGTACATGCCCTTGAAGGTGCCGTCGAGGGCCGCCTCGAACATGTTCGGGATCCTAAGGCCCGGCTCCTCGCGCAGCTTCACGCCCCAGTCGCGCTCGAAGCTCGCGCGCACCTCGGGGTCGGCGACGTGCCGGTAGCCGGTGAACTCGTGCGGGAACGAACCCATGTCGCACGAGCCCTGCACGTTGTTCTGGCCGCGCAGCGGGTTGACGCCGACGCCTTCGCGGCCGAGGTTGCCGGTCGCCATCGCGAGGTTGGCGATGCCGAGCACCATGGTGCTGCCCTGCGAGTGCTCGGTGACGCCGAGGCCGTAGTAGATCGCGCCGTTCGGCGCGGTCGCGTAGATGCGCGCCGCGGCGCGCAGCGTCGCGGCCGGGACGCCGGTGATCGCCTCGGTCTGCTCCGGCGAGTTCCTGGGCTCGGCGACGAACGCGCGCCACTTCTCGAACGAGTCGCGCTCGCAGCGCGCGGCGACGAACTCCTCCTTGACGAGGCCCTCGGTCACGACCACGTGCGAGAGCGCGTTGATGACCGCGACGTTGGTGCCGGGACGCAGCTGCAGGTGCGCGGCCGCCTCGATGTGCGGCGTGCGCACGAGGCTGATGACGCGCGGGTCGACGACGATCAGCTTCGCGCCCTGCCTGAGGCGGCGCTTCAGCTGCGAGGCGAACACCGGGTGGCCCTCGGTCGGGTTGGCGCCGATCAGGAGCACCACGTCGGCCTTCATCACCGAGGTGAAGGCCTGCGTCCCGGCCGACTCGCCGAGCGTCGACTTGAGGCCATAGCCGGTCGGCGAGTGGCAGACGCGGGCGCAGGTGTCGACGTTGTTGTTGCCGAACCCGGCGCGCACCAGCTTCTGCACCAGGAACGTCTCCTCGTTGGTGCAGCGCGAGGAGGTGATGCCGCCGATCGAGTCGCGGCCGTACTTCGCCTGGATGCGCTTGAACTCGCGCGCCGCGTAGTCGATCGCCTCGTCCCAGCTGACCTCGCGCCAGGGCTCGGAGAGCTTGCGGCGCAGCATCGGCTTCTTGATGCGGTCCGGGTGCGTAGCGTAAGTGTACGCGAAGCGCCCCTTGACGCAGGCGTGGCCCTGGTTCGCGTGGCCCTGGCGGTTCGGCACCATGCGCACGACCTCGCCGCTGGCGACCTCGGCCTTCAGCGAGCAGCCGACGCCGCAGTAGGCGCAGGTCGTCGTCACCGCCTGCGAGGGCGCGGGCTTGCCGAGCAGCGTCTTCTCGCTGAGCGCCGCGGTCGGGCAGGCCTCGACGCACGCGCCGCACGAGACGCACTCGGAGTCGATGAAGCGCTCGCTCTGGCTCGCGGCGATCTGCGAGGCGAGCCCGCGGCCCGAGACGGTCAGCGCCAGCGTCCCCTGCGTCTCGTCGCAGGCGCGCACGCACCGCGAGCAGACGATGCACAGCTCGGGGTTGAAGTTGAAGTACGGGTTCGAGGCGTCCTGCGTGAAATCGACCGCGGCCGCGGCGTGCGTCGCGGGCGGCGGGCGCCGATCGCTCGCGAGGTACGGGCTCTTCATGACGCCGTGCAGCGCCGCCATGTCCTGCAGCTCGCAGTGCTGGTCCGCCGGGCAGCCCTCGCAGTCGAGCGGGTGCTCGGAGACGTAGAGCTCGACGACGCCCTTTCTGAGCTGCGTCAGCTTCGCGCTCTCGGTGCGCACCTTCATGCCGTCGGCGACCAGCGTCGTGCACGAGGCCGGGTAGCCCTTGCGGCCCTCGATCTCGACGAGGCACAGCCGGCAGGAGCCGAAGGCCTTCAGGCTGTCGGTCGCGCACAGCTTCGGGACGCTGACGCCGGCGAGCGCGGCGGCGCGCATCACCGAGGTTCCGTCCGGCACGGAGACCGGTTGGCCGTCGATCTCGACGCTCACCATCCGCTGCGAGTCGGCGGGCGGCGTGCCGAGGTCTTTCTGGTCAATGGCGTACATGCGAAGGCTTCCCTTTGGGGCCGGCGGGGCGGGGCTCTGCGGTGCGCGGCGCGAACTCTTCGGGGAAATGCTTGAGCGCGCTCTGCACCGGGAACGGCGCCATGCCGCCGAGCCCGCACAGCGATCCTTGGATCATGGTTTCGCACAGCTCCTCGAGCAGGCGCCGCTGGACCTCGGGCGCCTGCCCGGCGAGCAGGTTGTCGATGACGTTGACGCCGCGCGTCGAGCCGATGCGGCACGGCGTGCACTTGCCGCAGGACTCGATCGCGCAGAACTCGAACGCGTAGCGCGCCATGCGCGCCATGTCGACCGTGTCGTCGAAGGCGACGATGCCGCCGTGGCCGAGCATCGCGCCGATCGCCGCCAGCGACTCGTAGTCGAGCGGCGTGTCGAACTGCGAGGCCGGCACGTAGGCGCCGAGCGGGCCGCCGATCTGCACCGCCCTGAGCGGCCGGCCGGAGACCGAGCCGCCGCCGTAGTCCTCCAGCACCTCGCGCAGCGTCACGCCGAAGGCGCGCTCGACCAGGCCGCCGCGCTTGAGGTTGCCCGCCAGCTGCAGCGGGATCGTGCCCAGCGAGCGGCCGACGCCGAACTGCTTGTAGTACTCGGCGCCGCGCTCGAGTATCACCGGCACGGTGGCCAGCGAGATCACGTTGTTGACGATCGTCGGCGCGCCGAACAGGCCCTTGATCGCCGGCAGCGGCGGCCTGACGCGCACCTCGCCGCGGCGGCCCTCGAGGCTCTCGAGCATCGAGGTTTCCTCGCCGCAGATGTAGGCGCCGGCGCCGACGCGCACGCCGAGCTCGAAGCGCCGGCCGCTGCCCCGGATGCTGGCGCCGAGGTAGCCCGCGGCGTGCGCCGCGGCGATCGCGGTCCTGAGCGCGGCGATCGACTCCGGGTACTCGACGCGGCAGTAGATGTAGCCCTGGGTCGCGCCGACCGCGAGGCCCGCGATCGTCATGCCCTCGACCAGCGACAGCGGGTCGCCTTCCATCAGCATTCGGTCGGCGAAGGTGCCGGAGTCGCCCTCGTCGGCGTTGCAGGTCACGTACTTCTGCGGCGCGGCCTGGTCGAGCACCGTCTTCCACTTGATGCCGGTCGGGAAGGCCGCGCCGCCGCGGCCGCGCAGCCCCGAGTCGGCGACTTCCTTGACGACCTCGGCGGGGCTCATCGCGAGCGCGCGCTCGAGGCCGCGGTAGCCGCCGTGCGCGACGTAGTCGGCCACCGAGGCCGGATCGACGATGCCGACGCGGGCGAAGGTGAGGCGCTGCTGGCTCTTGAGATAGGGGTGCTCGTCGACGACGCCGAGGCGCAGCGGGTGGGCCGCGCCCTCGAGGAGGCCAGCGGCGAGGAGCGCGGGCACGTCGGCGGCGCCGACCGGGCCGTAGCCGATGCGCCCGGCCGGGGTCGCGACCTCGATGAGCGGCTCGAGCCAGAAGAGTCCGCGCGATCCGGTGCGCACGATCTCGGCTCTGCCGCCCGCACGGGCGGCGAGTGCCGTCGCGACCTCGTCGGCGCCGACCGAGCAGGCGGTCGCGTCCTTGGGCACGTAGATCTTGATCGCCATCACTGCGCGCCCCGCCGGGCGGTGAGCGCGTCGAAGCGCTCCGGCGTCACGTTGCCGTGCATGCGGCCATCGATCCGGACCGACGGCCCGGTGGCGCAGTTGCCGAGGCAGTAGACCGCCTCGAGCGTCACGGCGCCGTCGGCGCTGGTCTCGTCGAAGGCGACGCCGAGGCGCGCCTGCGCGTGCGCCTCGAGCGCCGCGCCGCCGCGCGCCTGGCAGGCCTCGGCGCGGCAGACCTGCACGACGCGACGGCCCTGCGGCGACGTGCGAAAGTAGTGGTAGAAGGTAACGACGCCGTGGACCTCGGCGCGCGACAGGTTGAGGCCGGCCGCGATCTCCGGGATCGCCGCCGGCGGGATGTGGCCAAGGGCGTCTTGGACGGCGTGCAGCACGACGAGCAGGGGCCCCGGCTCCTGGCCGAAGCGCTGGATCGCCGACTCCACCGCCGCATGCGCGCGGGCATCGAGGCTGGACACTGCAAACCCCCTTGGAACGAGCCGAACAGGATACCCGCAGGTCCCCGCCGATCGTCACGAAACACCGCTAACATACAATATATCAGCGCTCGGACCAGTCAAAAGGCGCCGCTTTCCATCGTGAAAAGAATAGGCATTCTCGGAGGTTCCAGCGACCAGGCGACGGCCGAGTACTACCGGCGCCTGAACCTCGGGGTGAACCGCCGCCTCGGTGGTTGGAACACCGCCGAAGTGCTCATCAGTTCGATGAACTTTGCGCTCTCCGAGGACTGGGTGCGTCGCGGCGACTGGGATGCTGCGGCGCAATATCTTGCCGGCCGGGCCGCGGCGCTCGAGCGGGCCGGCGCCGACTTTCTGCTCTGCGTGTCGAACACGCTGCACCGGGTCGCCGACCGGTTCACGGCACCGCTCACGATTCCGTTCCTGCACATCGTGGATCCGACGGCGGCCGCGATCGGCGCCAGAGGACTCAAGCGCGTGGGTCTGCTTGGCACCAAGCCGGTGATGGCCACCGACTTCATCCGGCGCCGCTACGCCGAGCGCTTCGGGATCGAGATCCTGGTGCCGCCGCCGGCGGACCAGGACGAGCTCGACCGCATCATCTTCGACGAGCTCTGCCGCGGCCGCTTCCTGCCGGAGGCGAAGGCCCGCTACCTCGCGTGCGTCGATGCGCTGATGACGCGCGGCGCCGCCGGCGTGATTCTCGGCTGCACGGAGATTCCGCTCCTGATCGGCCAGCACGACCGTCCGGCGGTGCCGATGTTCGACACCGTGCAGCTGCACGTCGACGCGGCGCTCGAGCTCGCGCTCGCGTGACACACGCCGACACCGGCTGACACGAACCGGACGCGCCGGAACGCGCCCGCCGCCGCGTGTTGCGCCGGCTGTTGCAATATCGCGCGCCGCATAGTTGAATGATTCCCGATTCGACGGCACCCGTCCGATGAATTGGTGCGCTGCGGAAACAATTTCCGTGCGCCCCAAACGCCGGCGGGGGGCAGGTCGCCAGAACCCGGGCCCACTCACTGATCGACGTTGAGGGTGCTTATGTTGGCGTTCGTGGCGGGATGTCTCTTGCTGATCGCGCTGATCGTCGCGGCGGTGCGCCGCGGCGTCGATCTGATCATCGGCGTGGCGCTCGGCCTCGGCCTCGCCGGCACGGCCGCGGCGATCGCCCCGGCGATCAACCTCCACAAGATCCCGCCCTGGCTGCCGGCGCTGCCGTTCGCGTGCGTGGCGCTGACGCTGTTCTTCTTCGGCGGACTCGCCTGGTGGTGGGGGCGCGATCGCTGAACGTTGCGAGAAAGTCCGCTTGCGGACACCGAGATCAGGCCGCCGCGCTGGTGCGGGACGGCCGACGCCGGCAGCCCGGCTGCGGCGGTGGTAGAGGTGGTGACAGTCAACGGTGAGTGCGAGAGCGAGGATCGACCACGGCGTCCGTTCGAGGCTGACCGCAGCATCTCGCCGCCGAACCGTTTCCGAACGCAGCACCGCGACGCCTGCCGTCGACACCGCGCGCGGTGCCGATCGCCGGCCGGCTGGCCCGCAGCTCTGCGCGCACCGACTGCTCATTGCGAACGGAGACGACTAGTCACGCCACACGGCCAGCAATTCAGCGGCCCGCGCACCGACCAAGGCGTCGGTCGCCGGGCATCGGGGGGTGCAGCATGAAGTGTTTCTACTACCTGTCGCCGACGCTCGCGAGCACCGAGCAGATCTCCGAGGATCTGCACACGGTCGGCATCAAGGACTTCTACATCCACGTGGTGTCGAAGGACGAGTCCGGGCTGCGGCAGCACCACATTCACTCGTCCAACTACCTCGAGACGCTGGACGTGATCCGGGTCGGCCTGATCGGCGCGTTCGTCGGCTTCACCGCCGGCCTGGTCGGCGTCGAGATGCTGCGCTACTTCGAGCCCTTCGGCCCGGGCGTGCCGAACATGGTGTACGCCGCGATCGTGTTCGTGGCGACGATGTTCGGCGCCTGGGAGGGCGGCCTGATCGGCATCGGCGCCGAGAACAAGAAGCTCGAGCGCTTCCACGACGACCTCGAGGCCGGCCGCTACCTGATCCTGATCTACGCCCGCAGGGAGCAGGACGAGAAGGTCCGCGCGATGATGGAGCAGAAGCACACCGAGGCCGAGCTGGTGGCCGCCGACCGCTACTTCCTGAACCCCTTCGCCCGCATCACGCGTCCGTCCGCCGCGGGCCAGCCAGGCGCGAAAGCGCTGCAGAAGGGCTGAGGCCATGGCGCTCGCAGTCATCCTGGTCCTGCTGGTCGTCGGCACCGTCCTGTTCCACGTCCTGAGCCCGTGGTGGTTCACGCCGATCGCCTCGAACTGGTCGATGATGGACGACACCGTGAAGCTCACCTTCTGGGTGACCGGCATCGTGTTCGTCGCCGTGAACCTGTTCATGGTGTACGCGATCGTCAAGTACCGGCACCGCAAGGAGCAGAAGGCGCTCTACAAGCCGGAGGACAACCGGCTCGAGTGGATCCTGACGGTCGTGACCACGGTCGGCGTCGCGCTGCTGCTGACGCCGGGGCTGTTCGTCTGGGCCAAGTTCGTCACGGTGCCTGCCGACGCCACCGAGGTCGAGGTCCTCGGCCAGCAGTGGAACTGGAGCTACCGCCTGCCCGGCAAGGACGGCACGCTCGGCGCCAGCGACGCGGCGCTGATCTCGGCCGACAACCCCTTCGGCCTCGACCCGAAGGACGCGCGCGGCCAGGACGACGTGCTGATCGCGAGCCCCGAGCTGCACCTGCCGGTCAACAAGCCGGTCAAGATCCTGCTGCGCTCGCGCGACGTCTCGCACCAGTTCGCGGTGCCGCAGTTCCGCGTCAAGATGGACATGGTCCCGGGCATGGTCACGTACTTCTGGTTCACGCCGACCAAGGTCGGCGCGTACAACGTGCTGTGCGAGCAGCTGTGCGGCCTCGCGCACTTCGCGATGCGCGGCCGGGTGGTGGTCGACGACGAGGCGGCCTACCAGGCGTGGCTCGCGAGCCAGCCGACGTTCGCGCAGACGCGCGCCGAGGTCGCGGGCGACCCGGCGGCGGGCGCGGCGCTGTACGCCGTCTGCAGCGCCTGCCACGGCGCGCAGGGCCAGGGCAACCCGGCGATGAACGCGCCCAAGCTCGCGCACCAGGCGGGCTGGTACCTGGCGCGGCAGCTCAGGAACTTCAAGGCGGGCGTGCGCGGCGCCGACAGCAAGGACGTCTACGGCCAGCAGATGAGCCCGATGGCGGCGACGCTCGCCGACGAGACCGCGATCCGCAACGTCGTCGCCTACATCGCGACGCTGCCCGACGAGCGGCCGGCCTCGAGCGTGCACGGCGACGCCGCGCACGGCCAGGCGCTGTACGGCACCTGCGCCGCCTGCCACGGCACCGCCGGCCAGGGCATCTGGGCGACGAACGCGCCGCGCCTCGCCGGCATGAGCGACTGGTACCTGGCGCGTCAGCTCGGCAACTTCCAGCACGGCGTGCGCGGCACGCACCTGCAGGACTTCGCCGGTGCGCAGATGGCGCAGCTCGCGGCGGCGCTGCGCGACGAGCGCGCCGTCAACGACGTCGTCGCCTACCTCGCGACGCTGCCATGAACCACGAGACCACGCCCCGCCCGGGCCGCGCCGCGGCGGGCACGCTGACAAGGAGAAGCTGATGGCCTACGTAGCGTTGGCGGACCGCGACCATGCGCTCCACGACCCGCAGACCTTCGTCACGAAGTACATCTGGAGCCAGGACCACAAGGTCATCGCCATCCAGTACGCGGTCACGGCGATCGCGATCGGGCTCGTGGCGCTCGTGCTGTCGATGATCATGCGCCTGCAGCTCGGCTTCCCGCACACGTTCTCGCTGATCGCCCCGAACGACTACTACCAGGCGGTCACGATGCACGGGATGATCATGGTGATCTACCTGCTGACCGCGCTGTTCCTGGGCGGCTTCGGCAACTACCTGATCCCGCTGATGTGCGGCGCGCGGGACATGGTGTTCCCGTACATGAACATGCTGAGCTTCTGGGTCTACCTGCTCGCGGTGCTGGTGCTGGTGGCCGGCTTCTTCCTGCCCGGCGGCCCGACCGGCGCCGGCTGGACGCTGTATCCGCCGCAGGCGATCTCGAACGGCACGCCCGGCGCGAGCTGGGGCATCATCTGCATGCTGCTGTCGCTCGCGATCTTCATCGTCGCCTTCACGATGGGCGGCCTCAACTACGTGACCACGGTGCTGCAGGCGCGCTGCCGCGGCATGACGCTGATGCGGATGCCGCTGTCGGTGTGGGGCATCTTCATGGCGACGATCCTGGGCCTGCTGGCCTTCCCGGCGCTGTTCGTGTCGGCGATCATGATGGCGCTCGACGCCACCGTCGGCACCAGCTTCTTCATGCCGGCGGTCGTCTCGATGGGCAAGGCGCCGGTGCACCACGGCGGCAGCCCGCTCCTGTTCCAGCACCTGTTCTGGTTCTTCGGCCACCCGGAGGTCTACATCGTCGCGCTGCCGGCCTTCGGCATCGTCTCGGACCTCCTGAGCACGCACGCGCGGCGGCACATCTTCGGCTACCGGATGATGGTCTGGGCGATCCTCGCGATCGGCTGCCTCAGCTTCGTCGTCTGGGCGCACCACATGTATGTCAGCGGCATGAACCCGTACTTCGGGTTCTTCTTCGCGACCACGACGCTGATCATCGCGGTGCCGACGGCGCTCAAGGTCTACAACTGGGTGCTGACGCTGTGGCGCGGCGACATCCACCTGACGGTGCCGATGCTGTTCGCGATCGGCTTCATCTTCACCTTCACGCACGGCGGCCTGACGGGCCTGTTCCTCGGCAACGTCACGGTCGACGTGCCGCTGTCGGCCACCTACTTCGTGGTGGCGCACTTCCACATGGTGATGGGCGTGTCGCCGATCATGGTGGTGTTCGGCGCGATCTATCACTGGTACCCGAAGATGACCGGCCGGATGCTGAACGACACGCTCGGCCGGCTGCACTTCTGGGTCACCTTCCTCGGCGTGTACGCGGTCTACCTGCCGATGCACTACCTCGGGATCCTCGGCGTGCCGCGCCGCTACTTCGCCTACACGACGGCCGACTTCCCCGAGTCGGTGCAGTCGCTGAACGCGTCGATCACGGTCGCCGCGCTGATCGTCGGCACCGCGCAGCTGTTCTTCCTGGTGAACCTGGTCTGGTCGCTGCGCAACGGCAAGCCGTCCGGCTCCAACCCGTGGCGCGCGACCACGCTCGAGTGGCAGACGCCGGACACGCCGCCGAAGCACGGCAACTGGGGCGCGAAGCTGCCGGTCGTCTACCGCTGGGCGTACGACTACAGCGTGCCGGGCGCGAGCGAGGACTTCATCCCGCAGAACGTGCCGCCGAGCGCGAGCGCGCCGGCCGGTGCGCACGCGTGACGCTGACCGCCGCCTACCTCGCGCTCGGCGCCGGCGTCGTCGTCTGGGCGACGCTGGTCAGCCGGCTGCGGGCCAAGCCGTGGCAGACCAAGGACGCGGTCGGTGCGCTGCGCGAGGGCGGCCTGACCGAGCTGCCGCCGGCGGTGATCGGGCTCGGCGCGTTCCTCGCGGTCGTGACCTCGCTGTTCGGCCTGTTCATCGCGGCCTACCACATGCGCCAGGCCGAGGGCATGCAGCTCGGCGACTGGCGGCACTTCCCGGCGCCGACGCTGCTGTGGGCGAACACCGCGCTGCTGATGCTGGCGAGCGCCGCGATGCAGTGGGCGCGGAGCGCCGCGGAGCGCGGCGAGCGCGGGCCGCTGCGCACGCGGCTCACCGCCGGCGGGCTGCTGACCGGCGCGTTCCTGGCCGGCCAGCTGCTGGCCTGGAGAGAGGTCAGCGGCAGCCAGTATTTCGCGCCGGGCAACCCGCCGGTGGCGTTCTTCTACCTGCTGACCGCGGTCCACGGCCTGCACCTGGTCGGCGGCCTGGCGGTGTGGGGCTGGACGCTCAGGCGCCTGGCGACGCCTGGCGTGGTCGCGTCCGAGCTGCGCCTGACGGTGAGCCTCGCCACCGTCTACTGGCACTACCTGCTGCTGATCTGGCTCGTGCTGTTCGGACTGCTGTTGTCCACCTGACGGAAGGATGCCAAGCCCATGGCCGCTGATGCAGTGACCACCGACGCCGCCGCGCTGCCCGGCCTCCACGGGGCCGCGATGGATCTCGCCGCCGACAAGCAGGCTTTCCCCGTGCCGTGGGGCAAGCTGATGATGTGGATCTTCCTGCTCAGCGACACCTTCATCTTCTCGTGCTTCCTGACCTCGTACATGAACGTGCGGATCTCGACCACCGCGAAGTGGCCGAACCCGAGCGAGGTGTTCGCGCTCAACGTCGGCTCGACGCCGGTGCCGCTGCTCTTGATCGCGATCATGACGATGGTGCTGATCACCTCGAGCGGCACGATGGCGATGGCGGTCAACTACGGCTACCGCCGCAACCGCGCGATCACCACCTCGCTGATGCTGATCACCGCCGGCTTCGGCGCCACCTTCGTCGGCATGCAGGCCTTCGAGTGGAGCAAGCTGATCCTGCAGGAGGGCGTGCGGCCCTGGGGCAGCCCGCTCGGCGCGCCGCAGTTCGGCGCGTCGTTCTTCATGATCACGGGCTTTCACGGCCTGCACGTGTCCGCCGGCGTCGTCTACCTGACCGTCGTCGCGCTGCGGGTCTGGAACGGCTTCTACGACCGCAAGGGGACCTACGAGACCGTGGAGATCGCCGGGCTGTACTGGCACTTCGTCGACCTCGTCTGGGTGTTCATCTTCGCCCTGTTCTACCTCTGGTAGGCCACCACCATGGACCACGCCGCCACCGCAACGCACGCCGAGGGCCAGCAGCACCCGGTCGCGATCTACATGTACATCTGGGCGCTGCTGTTCGTCGTCAGCACGTTCTCGTACCTGGTCGACTACTTCCACCTGCACGGCGCGCTGCGCTGGACGCTGATCCTGGTGTTCATGATCGTGAAGGCCGGCTTCATCGTCGCGATCTTCATGCACATGCGCTGGGAGCGGCTCGCGCTGAAGCTCGCGATCCTGGTGCCGCCGCTGTGCCTCCTGGTCCTGATCTGCCTGATGGCCATCGAGGGCAACTACACGTTCGTGACGCGGCTCGCGTCCTTCGTCCACTGACGCCGCGGCGGCGCGCGCCCGCAACCATCCGACGGAGCACGACGTGAGCAAGAAGCACGACAGCCAGTTCGTCACCATGGTCAGCATCGTGATCGGCGGCCTGATCGGCCTCGCGGTCGGCCTGTTCGTGCTGGCGCGGGACATCGGCCTGCACAGCGCGGTCGCGCGGCTCGACGATCCCGACTACGTGCGCGCAGTGCGCGAGCGGATCGCGCCGGTGGGCAAGCTCGCGATCGCCGGCCACGACAACACGGCGCTCGCGATCATCGGCACCGCGGCCGCGAGCCCGATGCCGGCGGCGGCGGTGTCGACCACCGTGCTCGGCGGGGCCGAGGTCTACAAGAGCACCTGTGCGGCCTGCCATCAGCAGGGCATCGGCGGCGCGCCGAAGTTCGGCGACAAGGCGGCCTGGGCGCCGCGGCTCGCGCAGGGTGCCGCGACGCTGCACCAGCATGCGCTCGCGGGGCTCACCGGCAAGGCGGGCGTCATGCCCGCCAAGGGCGGACGGCCCGACCTCGCCGACCAGTCGGTCATCAACGCCGTCGACTACCTCGCCGCGGCCGCGCGCTGAGGCGCGCGCTCAGCCGATCTGCGACAGCCGCAGCAGCCGGCCGAGGTCCTTGAGCAGGTCCTTGGGGTCGGTGCCCGGCGGGTAGCTCAGCACCAGGTTGCCGAGCGGATCCACCAGGTAGATGCGCCCGGGCTGCGGCGCGGGCGCCGCGCGCGTCGCGAGCGCCGCTCGCAGTCGCTGCCCGTCGGCCGAGTCGAGCCAGGCCGTCACGAGGCCGCCGGCTGCGCCGCCCCGCCAGGCCTCCTCGCAGCACGGCGCGTCCGCGAGCAGCACCCGCTGCACGCGCAGCGCGTCCTGCTCGAGCGCGATCCGGGCGTCGCGCGTCGCGGCCAGCGCCGCGAGGCACGGCGCATCGCAGCGGCCCGCGGCCACGGTCAGGAGCGTCCAGCGGTGGTGCAGGAAGTCGGGCGCGGTCACCGCGCCGGCGGCGGTGGCGAGCGCCGCAGCCGGCAGCGGCCGCACCGGGTCGAGCAGCTCGCCGTGCTGCACGTGGCCCGCCGGGCGCAGGCTGCTGCCGAAGTACAGCCACGCCGACAGCGCGAGCGGACCGATGAAGAGGAGCGCGAGGCCGACGAACTGCAGCCGGCGGCGGCGCACCACCGCGGGCGGCAGTCCCGCCGCGTCGCGGCCCCCGCTCACGACGCCTCCGCCCGGCGCAGGCTGGCGAACACGTAGCCGACCAGCAGCGTCAGCGCGAGCGCGAACCACTCGACGGCGTAGCCGAGATGCCGCTCCGGCGGCAGGGCGACGGGGCGCCAGTCGCGCAGGTAGCCGTCCGGGGCGCCGGCATCGAGCAGCACGATCCACGGGTACGGCGTGCGCCCGAGCGCGGCGCCGAGCTCGGCGAGCCCCGGGAAACCCACCACCCGCGGCCACGGCCCGCTGCCCGGCGCCGCGCCGAGCGCGAGGCCCGGCCGCGGCAGTGCGTCGACCCGGCCGCTGAGCTCGCGGCGCTCCGCGCCGACCGCGATCGCCGGCAGCGTCGCGCGGCTCGCCCCGAGCGGCAGCCAGCCGCGGTCGACCAGCACCGTCTCGCCGCCGTCGGTGACGAAGGGCGTCAGCACGCGGTAGCCGGCGGTGCCGCCGTGCGTCATGTTGTCGAGCAGGAACTGCTGCGCCGGCAGGTAGCGGCCGGCGAGCCGCACGCGCGCGTAGCGCGGCAGCGCGCCCGCCGCCGCGGCCGGCGGCAGCGCGACCGGCGCCGTGTCGCCGCGCGCGTAGGCCTCGAGCTGCGCGCGGGCGGCCGCCGCGCGCCCGAGCTGCCAGGCGCCGAGCCACAGCAGCAGCGCGACTCCGGCCAGCATCGCGAGGGTCGCGGCGAGCGACGGTGCGAAGCGGCGCCGGCCGGGGCCGGGGCGCGGCACTATACTGTCCCCGTCACAGGAGCGCGCCTCGTGGACCTACCGCGGCTGCTGATCATCGGCACCTTGCTCGCCATCCTCGTCAGCCTCGGCGTTGCGCTCTTGCAGCTCGGCCGGCGCAAGGGCGACCCCGCCAAGATGCTGCGCGCGCTGACCTGGCGGGTCGGGCTCTCGGTCGCGCTGCTCGTGCTGCTCGTGGTCGCCGCGCGCCAGGGCTGGATCGCGCCGCACGGCTTCGGACGCTAGCCGGCGACGCGCCGCCGCTACAGCCAGTAGACGAAGATGTAGAGGCCGAGCCAGACCACGTCGACGAAGTGCCAGTACCAGGCGACGCCCTCGAAGGCGAAGTGCCGCTCCGGCGTGAAGTGGCCGCGCATCACCCTCAGCCAGATCACGGTCAGCATGATCGCGCCGATCGTGACGTGCAGGCCGTGGAAGCCCGTCAGCATGAAGAACGTCGAGCCGTAGATGCCGGTGCCGAGCGTCAGTCCGAGCTCGGTGTAGGCGTGGTGGTACTCGCCGGCCTGCAGGTAGACGAACACGAAGCCGAGCACGAAGGTCGCGGCCAGGAACAGCTTCAGCAGGCCGCGCTGGCCGGCGCGCAGCGCATGATGGGCGATCGTGATCGTGACGCCGGAGGACAGCAGGATCGCGGTGTTGATGAGCGGCACGCCGGTCGCCGGGATCGTCTCGAAGCTGCCGTTGCTGCGCGGCCCGAGCAGCGCCGGGCCGTTGGTGGGCCAGCCGCCCTCGAAGCCCTTCCACAGCAGCAGGTGGGTCATCTCCTTCGAGCCCTCGCCGGCGAGCCACGGCAGCGCGAGGTTGCGCGCGTAGAACAGCGCGCCGAAGAAGGCGGCGAAGAACATCACCTCGGAGAAGATGAACCAGCTCATGCCCATGCGGAACGAGCGGTCCACCTGCAGGTTGTAGACGCCGGCCTGGTTCTCGCGGATCACCGTGCCGAACCAGAAGAAGAACAGCGCGAACAGCAGGAGCAGCCCGGCGCCCAGCAACAGCGGCCCGCCGCTCGTGCGCTCGACGGTCAGCGCGGCGCCCGCCATCAGGATGAACAGCGTCACCGAGCCGAAGAACGGCCACGGGCTGCCGTGCGGGACGTAGTACTTGTCGGCTGCGGGCGTCGAGGGGGCTGGGGCCATGGGCGTTCCTGGGGAGGGGCGGGCGTTAACGGTGGCTCATCGGCCGGCCGCCGCGGACTGCGGCAGGTCGAAGAACGAGTAGGCGAGCGTGATGCGGTCGACGTCCGCCGGCAGCTGCGGGTCGACGATGAAGCGCACCGGCAGGTCGCGCGCCTCGCCGGTCGCGAAGCGCTGCGGCGTGAAGCAGAAGCACTCGGTCTTCTTGAAGTAGCGCGCCACCGAGTTCGGCGCGATCGACGGCACGGCCTGGGCGACGACCGGCGCGCCGATCAGGTTGCGCGCGCGGTAGGTCGCGGAATAGAGCTTGCCCGGGTGCACCCGCATCGAGGTCACCTGCGGCGCGAACTCCCAGTCGCCGGCGCGCGGCACGTTGGCGACGAACTCGACGGTGATCAGCCGGTCCGCCACCGGCCGCTCGACCACCGTCGCCTCGGCGGTCTGCGTGCCGTACCAGCGGTTGCCGGTGTCCCAGACCTTGCAGAGCACGCTGTACAGCGGCACGAGCGCGAAGCCGAACGCGAAGCTGCCGGCCGTGAACAGCAGCAGCCGGCCGACCAGGGCGCGATGGCGGGGGGGCGCCGGCACGCTCAGCCCCGCGCCCGCAGCACTTGCAGCACGATGAAGCCGACGTAGACGCCGGCGGCCGCCAGCGCCAGCAGCAGCGTCAGGCGCCGCGTGCGGGCGCGGCGCGCGTCGCCGGCACGGGGGACCAGGGACTCGCTCACCGGCGGTGCCTCACTTGACCTCGGGCGCGGTCTCGAAGGAGTGGTACGGCGCCGGCGACGGCAGCGTCCACTCGAGGCCGTGCGGCTGCGCGTCGCCCCAGACCCGGTCGCTGGCGTGCTCGCCGCCGCGCACGCACTTGACGATGACCCAGACGAACAGCAGCTGCGAGAAGCCGAACGCGAAGCCGCCGACCGAGGACACCATGTTCCAGTCGGTGAACTGCGTGCTGTAGTCCGGGATGCGGCGCGGCATGCCGGCGAGGCCGAGGAAGTGCTGCGGGAAGAACAGCACGTTGACCGAGACCGTCGACAGCCAGAAGTGCCACTTGGCGAGCGCCATGTCGTACATGTGGCCGGTCCACTTGGGCAGCCAGTAGTAGACGCCGGCCATGATCGCGAACACCGCGCCCGGCACCAGCACGTAGTGGAAGTGCGCGACCACGAAGTAGGTGTCCTGGTACTGGAAGTCGGCCGGCGCGATCGCCAGCATCAGCCCGGAGAAGCCGCCGATCGTGAACAGGAACAGGAACGACAGCGCGAACAGCATCGGCGGCTCGAACGACAGCGAGCCGCGCCACATCGTCGTCGTCCAGTTGAACACCTTCACGCCGGTCGGCACCGCGATCAGCATCGTGCTCAGCATGAAGAACATCTGCCCGGCCAGCGGCATGCCGACCGTGAACATGTGGTGCGCCCAGACG
>DATKOR010000045.1:0-77709 GCA_035524495.1 Steroidobacteraceae bacterium | reverse complement strand
TCCTTGAGCGCCTGGATGAAGCGATTGGCCTGCGAGAAGCTCGCAATCGCCGCGGTCTCGGTGATCTCGAAGCAGATGCGCCGCGCATCGAGCCCGGTCCGGTGGAACTGCTCGATGACGAACGGCAGGAACTTGTCATCGCCGAGGCTCTGGCCCGACAGGTTGATCGAGCACATCGCGAGCTTGTCGCGCTCGTCGGCCTCGGACACCAGCCAGCGCAGCGTGTTCTCGACGACCCAGCGGTCGATCGAGGGCGTCAGGCCGTAGCGCTCGGCGGCGGCGATGAAGTTGTCGGGCGTGATGACCTTACCCTGCTCATCGCGCATCCGAAGCAGGATCTCGTAGTGCAGGCCCACCTCGTCGGCCTGCAGCGGCCGGATCGACTGCCGGTAGAGGTCGAAGCGTCCTTCCTCGAGCGCCGTGTTGATGCGCGCTGCCCACTGCATCTCGCGGCGGCGGCGCATCAGGTCGATGTCGTTCTCCTCGAAGCAGTGCACGCGGTTGCGGCCCTGCTCCTTCGCCGCCTGGCAGGCGCTGTCGGCGGCCGACAGCACCGAGGCGACGTCCTCGTTCTCGGGCGCGATCGGCACGACGCCGATGCTGACGCCGAGCCGGAACGTGCGCTCCTCCCACTGGAAGCGGCAGTTGCGCACCGCCTCGCGCAGCCCCTCGGCCGTGCGCAGCGCCTCGTCGAGCGAGCAGGCCTCGAGCAGCACGCCGAACTCGTCGCCGCCGAGGCGCGACAGCGTGTCGCGCCAGCGGACCTTGGACTTCAGCAGCTGGCCGACCTGGCCGAGCAGCGCGTCGCCCGCGCTGTGGCCGCAGGTGTCGTTGACGATCTTGAACTGGTCGAGGTCGAGGTAGCAGAGCGCGTAGGAGGTCTCGCGCGCCTTGGCGCTCCTCAGCGCGCGCTCGAGGCGGTTCTCGAACTCACGGCGGTTCACGAGCCCGGTCAGCACGTCGTGGCTCGCGTGGTAGCTGAGCCGGCGGTTGAGCTCGCGCGACTCGCTGACGTCGTGGAACACGAGCACGCCGCCGGTCACCGTGCCGGTGCCGTCGCGGATCGGCGAGGCCGTGCTCTCGATGTAGATCTCGTTGCCGTCGCGGCGGATGAACAGCATCGGCCGCACCGACTTCACCGGCCGCAGCCGGCGGATCGCCGAGGCGAGCGGGTTCTCGAGCGGCTCGCAGGTCTCCTCGTGGAAGGCGCGGAAGATGTCGTCGAGGTTGCGGCCCATCGCGTCCTCGACGCGCCAGCCCGTCAATTCCTCGGCGACCGGGTTCAGATACTCGACGCGCGAGTGCTCGTCGGTCGTGATCACGCCGTCGCCGATCGACTGCAGCGTGATCTGGGCGCGCTCCTTCTCGCGGAACAACGCCTCCTCGTACAGCTTGCGCTCGGTGACGTCGAGCTCGACGCCCACCAGCCGCTTCAGGCTCCCGCTGTCGACGTGCGCCTTGGCGCGCGAGACGACCCAGCGCCACTCGCCGTCGCGGTGACGCATCCGGTGCATGCTCTCAAAGAGCGGCGAACGCCCGGCGACGTGCTCGCGGATCATCTGCGAGACCCGCGGCAGGTCGTCCGGGTGCACGAGCTTGTTCCAGTCGGGCGCCCGGTTGAGCTCGTCCTCGGCGTAGCCGAGCATCGCCTTCCAGCGCGGCGAGAACCAGGTGCGGTTGCTCGCGGCGTCGTAGTCCCACAGGCCCTCGTTGGTGCACGGCAGCGAGAGCTCGTTGCGCTGCTTGAGGTCGTCGAGCTCGCGCTCGAGCGCGACGCGGTCGAGGCCGCCGGCGAGGCTGTTGCCGACGAGCTTCAGCAGCAGGTGGAAGTTGACGTCCCAGCCGGCGCACGGCGCGCCGGTCGCGAGCCCGAGGAAGCCGTAGCGCAGCCCGCGGACCGCGAGCCCGACGAGGAGGATCGCGCGCATGCCGAGCTCGCCGAATCGCTGAGCCTCTGCGGCGTGCTCGCGCCGCGCGGTCAGCGTGTCACGGATCTCGAGGATGCGGGTGTGGGTGAGGCGCTCGCGCAGGAACGGCAGGGTCTCGAGGCTCTCGCCGCGCAGCACCTCGGGCGAGCACGCGACGAACAGGCCCTTGGAGGCCTCGACGCTCAGGATCGAGGTGGCGCTCGCGTCGTAGGTCGCGAGGAACACCGCGTCGGTGCCGGTCGCCTCGCGCAGCAACTCAAGGTTGCGCCGCAGGACCGCCTCGGCGGTCTTCGGCTCGAGAGTCTGGAAGTCGACCGCGATCTTGGTGCAGGTGACGTCGAGGCCGAACGGCGGACGGCTCGCCACCGACGCCCAGCGCTGGGGCGCCAGAATGTCCGAGGCGGTAAAGTCCCGTTCTTCCTGGCCTTTCACGATCGGCATCGCCGCGGCCCACCCCCTTCGGATCTGTGCCGAGTCTCGCAGCCGTCCCCCGGGTGGACGTGGACCTGTGGCACAGTTCTCGAATCGCCTCGCCGTGCGGAGTTGCGAGGCATTCTGGCACGTTTTTCGAGGATTGCAAGCTAACCATAAGAGTCAATTGAAGTTTTGCCCTTCGTTGCGCCGCATCGGCCCGCCCCCTACAGTGCCCCGATGGCGACCCACGACCACCCCTCCCACGGCGCAGGGCACGACCCCGCGCACGCCGGCGCAAGGGGTCACGACCACGGCCACCACGACGATCACGCCGACCATCGCCACGGTCACGACCACGACCACGATCACGTCCACGGCGCGACCTCGGAACTTGGAATCGCGTTCTGGCTGATCGGCGGCTTCATGATCGTCGAGGCGCTCGGCGGCTGGTACTCGGGGTCGCTCGCGCTGCTCGCCGACGCCGGCCACATGTTCGTCGACACGCTCGCGCTCGCCCTCGCCTACTGGGCGCAGCGGCTCGCGAGCCGCCCGGCGTCCGAGGCGCGCACGTTCGGCCACAGCCGGATGCAGGTGCTGGCGGCCTTCGTGAACTCGCTGCTGCTGCTGGCAATCGTCATCGCGATCGTGGTCGAGGCGATGCAGCGCCTGATGGCGCCGCACGCGATCAATGCGCCGGTCGCCCTCGGCGTCGCGCTCGCAGGCGTCGCGGTCAACCTCGTCGCCGCGTGGCTGCTGCACGGGGACGAGCACAACCTCAACGTCCGCGCCGCCTACCTGCACGTGCTCAGCGACCTCGCCGGCTCGGGCGCGGCGGTGCTGGCCGCCGGCATCGTGATCACGACCGGCTGGCTGCCGGCCGACCCGTGGCTATCGCTGGTCGTGACGGCGCTGATCGCGCGCGGCGCCTGGCAGCTCTTGCGACAGACGGCACACGTGCTGCAGGAAGGCGCGCCTCAGGGCTTCGACGGGGCGGCACTCGCCAACCGCCTGGTCGCCACGGTGCCGACCGTGCTCGACGTGCACCACGTGCACGCCTGGTCGCTGACGCCGCGCGAGACGCTGCTGACGCTGCACGCGCGCCTGGCGCCCGGCGCCGAGGCAGGGCCCGCGCTCGCGGCGCTGAAGCGCGTGCTGATCGAGGAGTACGCGATCTCGCACTCGACGATCCAGCTCGAAGCGAGCGACTGCGCGGACGATGACCCGCGCTGCCACGGCACGGCGAGTCAGTCGGACGCGAGCGCCTCGCGCGCGGCCCGATAGGCCGCGTACAGCGCCTCCGTCATCGCCGTCTGCCAGCGCGCCAGCGCCGCGGCATCGAGCCCCTTCGGCACGTAGCGCGGCGCACCGATCGCGACCGCGACGCGCGCGAACGGCAGCGGCAGCACGAAGCGGTCCCAGGTCCGGAAGCGGAACACCCGGTTGGCGTGGAACGCGAGCGGTAGCATCGGCCGGCCGGAGATCTGCGCAAGCAGGATCGCTCCCGGCTTGAACTGGCAGCGCGGCCCGTACGGCCCGTCGGGCGTGATCGCCGGCGACACGCCCTGCTGCAGCGCCGCGTAGTAGTCGCGCAGCGCCCGCGCGCCGGTGTTGCTCGATGAGCCGCGCACGACGTGCGCGCCCGCGCGCAACGCCAGCATCGCCGGCAGCTCGCCATCGACCGAGGGGCTGATCAGAAAGCCGAGCGCCAGTCCGCGGCGACGCTGCTTGAGCAGCACGCGCACGCAGAACAGCTGGTGCTGGTGCCAGTAGACCGGGATGACCGGCCCGTCGGCGAGCGCGGCCGCAGCGTGCTCGTCGCCGACCACGCGCACGATGCGGCAGGTTCCCCACCAGAAGCGCACCAGCGCGAGCGCGATCGGCAGCGCCAGGCGATACAGGAGCCGCCGCAGCGGCGTCAGGCGCCGCCCGGAGCGCGTCGGCGGCTCGGGGCGCGCGCGCGGCGACTCGGCGGGCGCGGGACGATCGGTCATCGGCTTCCTCGGGCTGCGCGGATTCTGCGGGCTCGCGGCGCTTAACTCAAACGCGCGAACTCGCTCGCCTCGTGGCGGACGGTCGCGAGCTCGAGCCGCGCGCCCTCGTGCGCCAGATACCCGACATGCGCGGTCGCGAGCGCCAGCGGCACGAGCACGAAGCGCTCGTCGTCGAGCGTGGCCGCGACGCTCTCGAGCCGCACGCGCGCGGCCGCTTCGACGCCGCGACCGGCGGCCTTCAGCACCGCCTCGGTCATCACCCACGCACGCACGGGCTCGAGTCGACCGTCGGCGAGTGCCGCGAGCGTCTCCGCGCCGAGCGCGCGACGCAGTGCGCTCGCTGCGAGCGGGCGATCGGGCTCGACGTCGAGCCCGATGCGCCCGCCGGTCGCGAGCGCGCAGCCGACGATCCCGCCCGCGTGCGCGATGCTGAAGTCCGGGCCGCGTGCGAGCCGCGGCTTGGCCCGCGGCGGGTACTCGAGCGCACAGTCCTCGAGCGCGCGGCCGCGCGCTGCGAGCGCGTGCGCGAGCAGTGCGACGCCGAGCAGGCTCGCATTGCGATCGGCCGGCGCGCGCAGGCGCGCGAGCGATTCGCGTTTCCCCGCCGGCACGCGCGGCAGCCATGCGGCCTCGAGCGCCGGCCACCGCTGCGCCGGGACCGCCGTGTAATGTAAACTGACGCATTCGTCCACGATTGTCGGTCGCCGCTGATCCGCCCGCATGCCACGCACCCAAGACCAGCATAGCGCGGGTACCCAGCTGCCGCCGCTGGCCCCGGACGCCTTCGACGTCGGCTCGACCCCGGACTCGCTCGAGCGACTCGCCGCGGCCGCCGCCGCCTGCGGCGATGTGTTTCGCATCCACGCACCGGGGCGCGGCTCCGACACGTGGATCGTCAACAATCCCGCCGACATCAAGCGCGTGCTGGTGACGAACCACCGCAATTACACCAAGGGCGTCGGCCTCGACCGCGTCAAGATCCTGCTCGGCAACGGCATCATGACGAGCGAGGGCGAGCTCTGGCGGCGGCAGCGCCGCATGATCCAGCCGCTGTTCCACCGGCGGGTCACCGAGGCTTTCGGCCCGCTGATCGAGCGCTGCGTCGATGCGCGCATCGAGCGCTGGGCCGAGATCGTCGCGCGCGACGAGCCGGTCGACATCACCGAGGAAATGAGCGCCCTGACGCTCGACATCATCCTGCGCGCGATCTTCGGCGCGGACCTCGAGTGGCTCGCCGCACGCATGGGCGGCAACCCGTTCGCGATCGTCACCGAGCACGCGGCGCGCGACCTGCAGTTCGCCTACCGGTTCCGCTCGCTCGCGCGCCTCGTCGGCGAGCTCGCCGCCCGCCGGCGCGCCGAGGGCTCGGAGCAGGCCGACTTCCTCGGCATGCTGATCGCCGCACGCGACAAGGAGAACGGCGAGCCGATGGCCGAGCGCGAGCTCGTCGACGAGGTCATGACGCTGGTTGTCGCCGGCCACGAGACGAGCGCTTCGGCGCTCAACTGGACGTGGTACCTGCTCGCCACGCACCCGGCGGCGCAGGCGCGGCTGCACGAGGAACTCGACGCGATGCCGGAGCGGACGGGACTCACCTTCGGCGACAGCGAAGGCCTGCGCTACGCGCAGGCGGTCCTCAAGGAGGCGATGCGCCTGTACCCGCCGGGGTGGCTGCTGACGCGGCGGACGATCGGACCCGACGTGTTCTCCGGCCATGCGGTGCCGGCCGGCACCGACGTGATGCTGAGCCCCTACCTGATCCAGCGCCATCCGGCGTACTGGCCGGAGCCGGAGGCATTTCGGCCCGAACGCTTCATCGAGGCCAGCATCGATCCGCGCGATCAGTGGATCTACGTGCCGTTCGCCGCCGGCCCGCGCCACTGCGTCGGCGAGAACTTCGCGATGTACGAGATGACGGTGCACGTCTCCAAGGTCGCGCGTCGGTGGCGACTCGAGTACATTGACGACGGCCCGATCGGCATCGAGGCCGCGATCAACCTGCGCACGCGCCGCGGCCTGCGGATGCGCCTCAAGCCCCGACACTGATTCCATCGCGCGCGCCGTGGCGCGCCGCCAAGGACCCGGACGAATGCAGCACTCGACCCTGATAGAAGTTCTCGAGGCCAATCGCAGCGCGCCGCGCGCGATCCACTACCTCGAGGGCGAGCACGAGGAGCACGTCGTGCCGTTCGGCGAGCTCTACGAGCGGGCGCTCGGGATCCTGTGGCACCTGCAGGCCCGCGGCGCGGCGCGCGGCGACAAGCTGATCATCTTCCTGAACGACAACGAGCGCTTCATCGACGGCTTCTGGGCGGCGCTCAGCGGCGGCATCATCCCGGTGCCGCTCGCGGTCGGCATCTCCGACGAGCATCGCCACAAGCTGCTTCGCATCGCGCGCCTGCTGGGCGACCCGTACCTCTACACCGACCAGAAGAACCTCGAGCGCATCGGCACCTTTGCCGCCAGCGTCGGCGAGTCCGCGACCTTCGAGCGTCTGCAGCGCCGCGCGTTCCTCGTCGACGCCGGCGTCGACACCTCGCGCGCCGGGCGCGCCGCGCGCGTGACCGCGGACGACGTCGCATTCATCCAGTTCTCGTCGGGATCGACCAGCGCGCCAAAGGGCGTCGTGCTGACCCACCGCAACGTGCTGGCCAACTGCCGCGGCGCGAGCGAGAGTGCCGGCTTCAACGACCAGGACGTGTCGCTGAGCTGGATGCCGCTGACCCACGACATGGGGCTGATCGGCAAGCACATCTTCATGTTCGCGAACCGCATCGAGAACCACCTGATGCCGACGGAGCTGTTCATCCGCCGGCCGCTGTTGTGGCCGAAGTTCGCTAGCGCGAAGCGCGCAACGATCCTGAGTTCCCCGAACTTCGGCTACCGGCACTTCCTGAAGGTGCTCGGCGACCGCCCGCTCGAGGGCGTCGACCTCAGCGCCGCGCGGCTGATCTTCAACGGCGCCGAGCCGATCTCGGTCGAGCTCTGCGACGAGTTCATGACGCGGATGCGCCCCTATGGCCTCAGGCGCAATGCGATGTTCCCGGTCTACGGACTCGCCGAGGCAACGCTCGCCGTCACGTTCCCGCCGCTGGGCAGCGACTACGCCGCCCTCAGCTTCGACCGCCACCGGCTGGGCATCGGGGAGGTTGCCGGGCGCGCTGCGGCCTCGACCCGCGACGCGCTCTCGCTGATGAACGTCGGCCGGCCGCTCCCCGGCACCGAGGTGCGCATCGCCGCCGAGGATCGCAGCGAGCTGCCGCAGGGCACGGTCGGTCACCTGCTGATCCGCGGCGACAACGTGACCAAGGGCTACTACGAGGCGCCCGAGATCAACGCGCGCGCGATCACCCCCGACGGTTGGCTCGACACCGGCGACCTCGGCGTCGTCGTCGACGGCGACCTCTACATCACCGGCCGGGCCAAGGAGATCATCTTCGTCAACGGCCAGAACTACTACCCGCACGACCTCGAGGACATCGCGCAGCGGGCCGACGGCCTCGAGCTCGGCAAGGTCGTCGCCGCCGGCTGCCGCCCGCCCGGTGCCGAGACCGACGAGCTCACGCTGTTCATCCTGCACCGCGGCTCGCTCGAGGACTTCCTGCCGGTCGCGGCCGCCGTCACGCGCCTCGTCAACGAGCACGCGGGACTGGAGGTCGCTCACGTCGTGCCGGTCAAGCGCATACCGAAGACCACGAGCGGCAAGATCCAGCGCGTGCAGCTCGAGGAGGCCTTCGTCGCCGGCGAGTTCGCCGGGGATCTGCAGGCGCTCGCGCGGCTGCGCGAGGCGCACCACGCGCATCGCGACGCCGGCGCGGGCGTCGAGTCCAAGATCAAGACGATCTGCGACGCGGCGCTGCCCGACAAGCGCGTCGAGCTCGACGACAACCTGTTCGAGATCGGCGCAAGCTCGCTGACGCTGATCCAGATCCACGAGGAGATCGACAAGGAGTACCCGGGTGTCGTCGACCTGACGGAGCTCTTCGACTACCCGACGGTCGCCGCGCTCGCCAGGCACGTCGAGTCCAAGCTCGCGGCGCAGCGCGCCTGAGCCGCACCCCGACCCCCGACGTGGCACGGACGCCCGTTCCCGCAGCCTCGACGCCGCGCCTCGACGTGGCGCGCCTGACGGTGATCCGCCCGCCGTTCCTCGTGACGGCGATACTCGCGCTCGCGCTGCTGGTCGTGTTCGGCGAGCTGCCCGGTCGCCCGCTGATCCTGCACGTCGTGCAGAAGCTCGGCCATCCGAGCGTGTTCGGCGTCATCGCACTCGGGATCCTCGTACTCGCGCGCCAGCGCCCGGCGCCCGCCAGCGGCCCCGCGATCGACTACCTCGCCGCATTCGCGATCGCGGTCACGATCGGCGCGCTGACCGAGCTCGGCCAGATCTTCACGCACCGCGACCCGTCGCTGCGCGACGTTGGACTCGACGCGCGCGGTGCCGCGGCGGCGCTCGCGCTCGCCGCGGCGTTCGACGTGCGCTGCCGGCCCGGGCGCTTCGCGCCGCAGTGGCGGGCGTTGTATCTCGGCGCCGCGCTCGTGCTGCTCGCGATCATCCTGACGCCGCTGGCATGGACGCTCGCCGGCTACACGCTGCGCAGCCACCGCTTCCCGGCGCTCTTCGTGCCGGCGACGCGCCTTGACCTCCTGTTCGTGTCGGGGGTGGGCGGCAGGATCGAGCGCTTTGCGCTCCCGGCCGCGCAGGCGCGCACGGCCGGCGAGACGGCGCTGCGCGTGCCGTTGATCGCGCGGCCGTACGCCGGCGTCTCGCTCGACGAGCCGGCGCCCGACTGGCGCGGCTACGCGACGCTCGTCGTCGAGCTCACCAACCCCGGCCGCAGCGACCTTGCGCTCAGCGTCCGGGTCCACGATCGCGCCCACGACTCCACGTACGCGGACCGCTTCAACTCGGAAGTGACGGTCCCGGCCGGCCGCCGCGAGGTGCTCGAGTTTCCGGTTGCCGCGATCCGGGACGCGCCGCGCGGGCGCTCCATTGACCTCGCGCACATCGCGAACCTGCAGCTGTTTCGCGCCGGGCCGGACGGCCCGCGCGAGTTCTGGTTGCACCGGATCGAGCTACGCTGACGGCGGCGGCGAGCGCCGGGCGCGCCCGCCGGAGCGCTGTCTTCGATTGGTTTGCCGCCGCCCTGGGAGTCTGGTGCCGGTGGAGGGACTTGAACCCCCGACCTCTCGCTTACGAAGCGACTGCTCTACCAACTGAGCTACACCGGCGCGGAGGGGGGCGCAGTATACGGAATGCGCTTGGCGAGCGCCAACGCACACCGACCTCAGGCGGGTTTGGCGACATCCCGCAGGGGTCTGGGCAACGCGAACACGACGTGTTCGGTGCGTCCGGGCACCTCGGCAGCCGGTTCCCCACCCCACTCCCGCAGGCGCGTGACGACCTGCTGGACGAGGATCTCCGGGGCCGAGGCGCCAGCCGTGACGCCGACGGCGCGCGCGCCTTCGAACCACTCGCGCTGCAGATCGTCGGCGCCGTCGACCAGGTAGCCGGGCACGCCCTGCTTGGCGGCGATCTCGCGCAGGCGGTTCGAATTCGAGCTCGAGCGCGACCCGACCACGACCAGGACGTCGCAGTAGCCGACGAGTTCCTTGACCGCGTCCTGGCGATTCTGCGTCGCGTAGCAGATGTCTTCCTTGCGCGGCGAGGCGAGGCCGGGGAAGCGCGCGTTCAGCGCCGCGACGATGCGCGCCGTGTCATCGACCGAGAGCGTCGTCTGGGTCACGAACGCGAGGCGCGAAGGGTCGCGCACGCTGAGTCGCGCAACGTCCTCGGGCGTCTCGACGAGGTAGATCTCCCCGCCCAGCGAGCGGTCGAACTGCCCGGTCGTGCCCTCGACCTCCGGGTGCCCAGCGTGGCCGATCAGTATCACCTCGCGCGCATCACGCGCGTAGCGCATGACCTCCATGTGCACCTTGGTGACCAGCGGGCAGGTCGCGTCGAACACGTTGAGCCCGCGGCGTGCGGCCTCCTCCTGGACCGCGCGCGACACGCCGTGCGCGCTGAAGATCACCGTCGCGCCGTCCGGCACCTCGTCGAGTTCCTCGACGAAGCGCGCCCCCAGCGAGCGCAGGCGGTCGACGACGTAGCGGTTGTGCACGACCTCGTGGCGCACGAAAATCGGCGCGCCGAAGAGGCTCAATGCCCGCTCGACGATGTCGATCGCGCGGTCGACGCCGGCGCAGAACCCGCGCGGGTTCGCGAGGTGGATCTTCACGGCGGGTCCGCCTGCGCCGGTCCCGGCGCGCGCGTGCGCCGCGACTCGAGCAGCGAATCCAGCAGCAGCAGCCCCGCGCCGATGGTGATCGCGGTGTCGGCCGCATTGAACGCCGGGAAATACCAGCGCTCGTACCAGTGAAAGTGAATGAAGTCGACGACGTGGCCGCGCAGCAGCCGGTCGAGCGCATTGCCGACCGCGCCACCGAGGATCAGCGCGAGCCCCGCGGCGAGCAGCAGGTGCCCGGGGCCGCGCAGCCGCGACAGCCACACGACGATGCCGACGCTGACGAGCGCCGCGAGCACGAGGAACAGGTAGTGCTGCCAGCCCGAGGCGTCGCTGAGGAAGCTGAATGCCGCGCCCTTGTTGTGCAGCCGCGTGAGCTCGAGCACCGGCAGCAGCGCCTTGCGCTCGAACAGCTCGAAGCGCGCGACGATCAGCGCCTTGGTCGCCTGGTCGACGGCGACCACGAGCGCGCTCAGCCACAGCCAGCGCAGCGCGCTCCCCGGCGGCAGCGGCGTGCTCATGCGAACCTCCGCGTCTCGCCCGGGCCCTCGACGTTGCTCGCGCAGCGCGCGCAGATTTCCGGGTGGCGCGGATCCTGGCCGACGTCCGGGCGCAGGTGCCAGCAGCGCGCGCACTTGCGCTCGCCGCTCGGCTGCACCGCGATGTAGACGCCGGCCTTGGCCACGCTCGGCGCCGGCGCCGCCTCGACCGGGCGGGTCGCGGCGTCGTGCAGGCGCGCCTCGGAGGTGATCAGCGCGAAGCGCAGCTCATCGCCGAGCGGTGCGAGGCGCGCGTGAACCGCGGGCTCGGCCCAGACGTCGACGACCGCGTCGAGCGTGCCGCCGATCAGGCCCTTGGCGCGCAGCGCCTCGAGCTCGCGACTGACGTCGGCCTTGAGCGCAATCACCGCGTCCCAGTCGATGCCGGCGCCCGGGACCACGGCCGGCAGCGCGTACCACTCGGACAGGAACACCGACTCGGGGCGGCCTTCGAGCGGCGGCAGCGCCTGCCAGATTTCCTCGGCCGTGAACGACAGCAGCGGCGCGAGCCAGCGCACCATCGCCTCGGCAATGTGCCAGAGCGCCGTCTGCGCCGAACGCCGCGCGGCGCCGGCGGCCGGCGTCGTGTAAAGCCGGTCCTTGAGCACGTCCAGGTAAAACGCCCCGAGGTCGACGACGCAGAAGTTGTGGACCTTCTGGTAGATCAGGTGGAACTCGTAACTGCGGTAGGCGGCGATCACCTCCTGCTGCAGCGCGTGCGCGCGCCCGATCGCCCAGCGGTCGAGCTCGACGAGCCGATCGACCGGCAGCGCGTGCTGCTGCGGCGCGAAGCCGGCGAGGTTGCCGAGCAGGAAGCGCACGGTGTTGCGCATCCGCCGGTACGAGTCCGCCATCCGCTTCAGGATCTCGTCGGAGACCGCGATCTCGTTGGCGTAGTCGGTGGCCGCGACCCAGAGCCGGAGCACGTCGGCGCCGAGCGAGGCGATGACCTTCTGCGGCACCACCGTGTTGCCGAGCGACTTCGACATCTTGCGGCCCTTCTCGTCCACGGTGAACCCGTGCGTCAGGACGCCGCGGTAGGGCGCGTGGCCGTGCATCGCGACCGAGGTCAGCAGCGAGGAGTGGAACCAGCCGCGATGCTGGTCGGAGCCCTCGAGGTAGAGGTCCGCCGGGAAGCGCAGTTCGGGACGCTCGTGCGGCGTGCACCAGTGCGAGAGTCCGGAGTCGACCCACACGTCCATCACGTCGGTCGACTTCTCGTACGCGGAGGCCTCGGCACCGAGCAGCTCCTCGGGCTTCAAGTCGAACCAGGCGTCGATGCCGCCCTGCTCGACGCGGGCCGCGACCGCGTCGATCAGCTCGATCGTGCGCGGGTGCAGCGCGCCGGTCTCGCGGTGCACGAAGAACGGGATCGGCACGCCCCAGGTCCGCTGCCGCGATACGCACCAGTCGGGGCGGCTCTCGATCATGCTGTAGATGCGGTTCTCGCCCCAGCCGGGCGTGAAGGCGACGCGCCGGATCTCGGACAGCGCCTGCGCGCGCAGTCCCTCCTGCTCCATGCCGATGAACCACTGCGGCGTCGCGCGGAAGATCACCGGGGTCTTGTGCCGCCAGCAGTGCGGGTAGCTGTGCCGGTACGGCGCGTGCGACAGCAGCCGCCCGCGCTCGGCGAGCACCTCGATGATCCTGGGGTTGGCCTCGAACACCTGCAGCCCGGCGAACAGCGGCGTCGAGGCGAGGAAGCGGCCGTCGCCGCCGACCGGGTTGTCGACCGGGAGACCGTAGCGCTGGCCGACGATGTAGTCGTCGAGACCGTGGCCCGGGGCCGTGTGCACGGCGCCCGTGCCCACATCGAGCGTCACGTGCCCGCCGAGGATCACCGGCACCTCGCGGTCGTAGAACGGGTGCCTGAGCTTCAGGCCCTCGAGCACGGCTCCCTTGAAGCGCGCGAGCGGCGCCTGGGTGTCGAAGCCGGCGCGCGTCGCGACCGCCGCCGCCAGGTCGGCGGCCACGATCAGTGTCTCCGCACCCCGCCCGCCCTCGGCGCGCAGCACGAGGTAGTCGAATTCCGGGTGCACGGCGACCGCCTGGCTCGCCGGCAGCGTCCACGGCGTCGTGGTCCAGATCACGACGCTCGGGCTCGCGAGGTCGCTGGGATCGAGCCCGCTGCGCCGCGCGAGGTCAACGACGTCGACGACGGCGTAACGCACGTCAATGCTCGGGCTCGTGCGTTCCTCGTACTCGACCTCGGCCTCGGCGAGCGACGAACGGCAGTCGAGGCACCAGTGGACCGGCTTGTAGCCCTTGTAGATGTGGCCGCGCTCGTAGATGCGCGCGAAGGCGCGCAGCTGGGCCGCCTCGTAGGCCGGCGCCATCGTCAGGTACGGGCGCCCCCAGTCGCCGAGCACGCCCAGCCGGACGAAGTCGGTGCGCTGCGCATCGATCTGCTTTCCCGCGTACTCGCGGCACGCGGCGCGAAAGGCCTTGGCGTCGAGCTTCGTGCCGACGCGGCCGTGCGACTTCTCGACCTGGTGCTCGATCGGCAGCCCGTGGCAGTCCCAGCCCGGCACGTACGGTGCGTCGTAGCCGTCGAGCGTGCGCGACTTGACGACGACGTCCTTCAGCACCTTGTTGACGGCGTGCCCGATGTGGATCGCGCCGTTGGCGTACGGCGGGCCGTCGGCGAGGATGAACACCGGGCGGCCGCGCGCCACCGCGCGCAGCTTCGCGTAGATGTCGCGGCCCGACCAGAACCCGAGCCAGCGCGGCTCGCGGTTGGCGAGGTCCGCCTTCATCGGGAAGTCGGTTTGCGGCAGGTTGATCGTTTGCTTGTAGTCCACAGCCTCTCTCGTCAGGCGGCACGAGCCGCTAGGATCTCACGGGCGCGGGCCGCATCGGCGTGCATCTGCGCGACCAGCGCATCGAGCGACGCGAACTT
This sequence comes from Steroidobacteraceae bacterium, assembly GCA_035524495.1. Lineage (GTDB taxonomy): Bacteria > Pseudomonadota > Gammaproteobacteria > Steroidobacterales > Steroidobacteraceae > CAIKZZ01. The sequence goes on along the minus strand of DATKOR010000045.1, from coordinate 63,693 downwards.
CTCCTCGTCGCGCAGCTTGGCGACGAAATCGACCGCCAGCCGCCGGCCGTACAGGTCGCCGTCGAAATCAAAGACGTGGACCTCGAGCAGCGTCTCGCCGCCGCCGACCGTCGGGCGCGTGCCGAGCGAGGCCACGGCGGCCGCCGCGCCCCGGCCGTCGATGCCGCGCACGTCGACCGCGAACACCCCGCCGAGCGGCGCGATGCGCCGGTGCAGGCGCAGGTTCGCGGTTGCGTAGCCGAGCTGGCGGCCGAGTCGCTCGCCGGCGATCACGCGTCCGGTCAGCGTATAGGGCCTGCCGAGCAGCCGGGCGGCGCCGTCGAGGTCGCCGGCCGCGAGCGCCGTCCGGACCCGCGTACTCGAGACGCGCTGCCCGTCGAGCGTGACACTCGGCACGGCCACGACCTCGAAGCCCGCGGCCGCGCCGGCCGCGCGAAGCGACTCGATCGTGCCGGCGCGCCGGCAGCCGAAGCGAAAGCCCTCGCCGACGACGACGTGGCGCGCGCCGAGCCCGTCGCGCAGCACCGTGTCGATGAAGGACTCGGGCGAGAGGTGCTGCAGGCGCGAATCGAACCGGAGCACGATCAGGCGCTCGACGCCCGCCGCCGCGAGCGCGGCGCACTTCTCGCCGACCCGCATCAGCCGCGGCGGCGCGGCGCCGGGATCGAGGTACTCGCGCGGATGCGGCTCGAAGGTCAGCACCGCGAGCGCCGCGCCGGTCGCCTGCGCCCGCTCGCGCGCGGCGCGCACCAGCGCCTGATGGCCGAGGTGCACGCCGTCGAAGTTGCCGATCGCGACCGCAGCGCCGCGGCCGTCGACCCTGCAGTTGTTGAGCCCGCGATAGAGGTGCATGAGGGCGAGGTCGTTCGCGGGATTATACGGCCCGCAGATCGCGGTACCGCAGGCCCGCGAGCCACAGCGTCGCGCCGTACACCGCACCGCCGCCCGCGACGCACAGACCGAGCCGCACGATGCGCGCCATCGCCCGCCACTCAGGCCAGTCGGCCCAGCTGCCCGCCGCCCACCACAGGAACAGCGCCATCGCGAGATTCGCGAGCACGATCTGACCCGCGAGGCGCCGCCACGCCGGCGAGGGCGTGTAGACCCCGGCGCGCCTGAGCCCGCGGTACAGGAGCCAGGTGTTGACGTACGCGCCGATGCCGGTCGCGAGCGCGAGCAGCGCGTGCGGCGCCGGCACGCCGAGCCGACTCGCCGGGAATGCGACCCCCACGTTGAAGGCCATCGTGACGATCAGCGAGATCACGCCGGCCCGCACCGCGGGCCCGACCACCTGGCGCGCGAAGTAACCGGGCGCGAGCACCTTGACGAGGCTGAAGGCCAGCAGGCCGAGCGCGTAAGCCATCAGCGCGATGCTGGTCATCCAGATGTCGTGTGTGTTGAAGCGCCCGTAGCCGTACAGCGTTGCGTTCAGCGGCCCCGCCAGCATGAAGAGCCCGACCGCCGCCGGCAGCGACACGAGGCAGGTGAGCTTCAGGCCCCAGTCGAGCGTTGCATTGAAGTGCTCCGGCGACTCCTGAGCGTGGTGGGCCGAGAGCCGGGGCAGGATCACGGTCGCGAGCGCGATCGAGAACACGCCCATCGGAAACTCAACGAGCCGGTCGGCGTAGTAGTTCCAAGAGATGCTCCCGGTCACGAGAAAGGTCGCGATCCAGGTGTCGAGCAGGATCGAGACCTGCGCGACCGAGGAGCCGAAGATGCCGGGCAGCATCAGCCGGCCGACGCGCCGCACGCCCTCGTCCGACCACGCCCAGCGCGGCCGGCCGAGCATGCCGAGCTTGGCGAGCCCGCGGAACTGCGCGACCAGCTGCACGACGCCGGCGACGAACACGCCGATCGCGAGCGCGAGCCCGGGCTTTGCGAAGTGCGGCGCGACGAAGGCCGCGAACACGATCATCACGACGTTCAGGATCACCGGGTTGAACGCCGCGGTGCCGAACTTGCCGTAGCTGTTCAGGACGCCGGCGCCGAGCGCCGTCAGCGAGATGAAGAAGATGTACGGAAACGTCCAGCGCAGCATCTCGACCGCGAGCTCGTGTCGGCTGCCCGCCTGGTCGAAGCCCGGCGCGAACAGGTAAATCACGACCGGTGCCCCGATGATGCCCAGGGCCGTCACGCCGAGCAGCAGGAGCCCGAGCGTGCCGGTGACGCCCGCGACGAGCCGCTCGACCTCCTGCGGCGAGCGCTTCTGGCGGTATTCCGAGACGACCGGCACGAAGGCCTGCGAGAACGCGCCTTCGGCGGTGATGCGCCTCAGGAAGTTCGGGATCTTGAACGCGACCAGGAACGCGTCCATCGCCGGGCTCGCGCCCAGCATCGCGGCGTAGACCGTCTCGCGCACAACGCCGGTCACCCGCGAGACGAGCGTCATCGCGCCGACGATCGTCGTGCTCCTCAGGAAGCCGCCTTTCATTCGATCGCGGTCGCGGGGTTCATCGGCCGGGCACTATACCGGGCTCGCAGGCCGTCGGCCGGGCCTCGAAATTGACACGGTATGCGCGGGTCAGCAAAATAGCGGGCTCCGTATTCGACTGCTTTCCGAGGTCCGGTCCTTTGGCCAACATCAAGTCCGCCGAGAAGCGCTCCCGCCAGGCCGTGGTGCGCCGCGCCCACAACATGACGCTGCGCTCGAAGATGCGCTCCGCGATCAAGAAGGCGCGCGCCGCGATCGCGACCGGCGAGAAGGCCGGTGCCCAGGCGGCGCTGAAGGCCGCGGTTCCGGTCATCGACTCGATGGTCAACAAGGGCATCATTCACCGCAGCACCGCGGCGCGCCACAAGAGCCGCCTGTCGGCGCTCGTTAAGGCGCTGAAGTGACCCGATCGCGCTGAGGCGCGTCTGGCACGCGGGCCGGCACTGACCGGCCCGTTGCGTTTCTAAGGGGCGCCCGCGTCATCGCCGGCCGGGGCCTCGCCCTCGATCCGGCGCATCAGCGCCTCGCAAAGCTCCCGGGTCCCGGCCCCGGTCGCCGCCGAGATCCGAAACGTCGGCCCCTTGAAGCGCAGCCGCCGCACGATCTCGCGGCACCTCGCCTCCGCCTCCGCGGCCGGCAGCAGGTCGATCTTGTTCAGCACCAGCCAGCGCTCGCGCTTGCCGAGCTCGGCGCTGAACTTCTTGAGCTCCGCGACGATCGCGCGCGCATCGGCGACCGGGTCGGCCGCCGGATCCGGCGGCAGGATGTCGACGATGTGCAGCAGCACGCGCGTGCGCTGCAGGTGCTTGAGGAAGCGGATGCCGAGACCGGCGCCCTCGGCCGCGCCCTCGATGAGTCCCGGGATGTCCGCCATCACGAAGCTGCGGCCGAGGCCGACGCTGACGACGCCGAGGTTCGGGAAGAGCGTCGTGAACGGGTAGTCCGCGACCTTGGGTCGTGCGGCCGACACCGCGCGGATCAGCGTCGACTTGCCGGCGTTGGGGAGGCCGAGGAGCCCGACGTCGGCGATGACCCGCATTTCGAGCCTGAGCCGCCGCTTCTCGCCCGGAAGCCCCGGCATCGCCTTGCGCGGCGCACGATTGGTGCTCGACTTGAAGCGCGTGTTGCCCCACCCGCCCTTGCCGCCGCGCGCGACGATCACGGTGTCGCCGGCCCTCGTGAGGTCGCCGAGCTGCTCCTCGGTCTCATCGTCGATGACGGTCGTGCCGACCGGCACGGGTACGGTGAGGTCCGCGCCGCCGGCACCGGTGCAGTCGTTGCCGCTGCCGGCGGTGCCCGACTCGGCCTTGTAGGTGCGCTGGATCCGAAAGTCGGCGAGCGTGTTGATGCCGGGCTGCGCGCGCAGGTAGACGCTGCCGCCGAGGCCCCCGTCCCCGCCGTCCGGCCCCCCGAAGGGCACGAATTTCTCGCGGCGAAAGCTCACGCACCCGCGCCCGCCGTGGCCGGCCTGGACCCGCAGCAGCGCTTCGTCGACGAATTTCATGGCCGGAGTCTAGCCAAGTGGGGCAAGCGGCCCCCAAACGAAAAACCCCGGCGCGGGCCGGGGTTCCTCGATGGGCGCTGCAGCCGCCTCAGTCGGCGACGACGCTGACGAAGGTGCGCTGTTCGGCGCCCTTCTTCGCAAACGCCACCTTGCCGGTGACGAGCGCGAACAGCGTGTGGTCGGTGCCGACGCCGACGTTGCGGCCGGCCTTGTACTGCGTGCCGCGCTGGCGGACCAGGATGTTGCCGGCCAGGACCTGCTCGCCGCCGAAGCGCTTGACGCCAAGCCGCTTCGACTGGGAATCGCGGCCGTTCTTGGTACTGCCGCCTGCCTTTTTGTGTGCCATGGGGGATGAACTCCGATGCGGGGGACTCGGCCCTAGCCGCTGATCCCGGTGACCTTGACCTCGGTGTACGGCTGGCGGTGCGTGCCCTGGCGCAGGTAATGCTTGCGGCGCCGGAATTTCACGATCGCAACCTTCGCCGCGCGGCCGTGCGACTGGACCGTCGCCGTGACCTTGGCGCCTGCGAGGTACGGCTTGCCGAGCTTGACGCTGTCGCCCTGCCCGACCAGCAGCACGTCGCTGAACTCGACCGTGGCGCCGGCGTCGGCCGGGAGCTTCTCCACGCGAAGGACGCTGCCCTCGCTGACGCGGTACTGCTTACCGCCGGTTTGGATGACCGCGAACATGTGGCACTCACCTCGAAACGGGACCCGCCGGATCCCGGGCACCCTGCGCCCGGGCGGGTCGACGGAACCGCGAATTCTAATGAGGGCGCGGGGTTGCGTCAAACCCGGACGACACCCGGGGCGTCCGGGCCGTTTGGCCCGGTTCGGGAATGCCGGTAGGATCCCGAGCGCTATGGCCGCCGAACAACCAACGCTGCTCGAGGGCATCCGCGGCACGGTGACCGCGGACCTCGCGGCCGTGGACGCGACGATCCGCAAGGAGCTCGCCAGCGACGTCGCGCTCGTCAACCAGGTCTCCGAGTACATCATTGGCGCCGGCGGCAAGCGCCTGCGGCCGCTGCTGGTCCTGATCGCCGCGCGCGCGGCCGGGGCCCCGCCGCTCGGACCGCAGGTGCTCGCCGCGGTCGTCATCGAGTTCATCCACACGGCGACGCTGCTGCACGACGACGTCGTCGACGGCTCCCACCAGCGCCGCGGCCGCGACACCGCGAACGAAGTCTGGGGCAACGCCGCGAGCGTGCTGGTCGGCGACTTCCTGTATTCCCGGGCCTTCCAGATGATGGTGCGGCTGAAGAGCCCGCGCGTCATGGAAATCATGGCCGATGCCACCAACATCATCGCCGAGGGCGAAGTGCTGCAGTTGATGAATGCGCACGACCCCGACACGACCGAGCGCCGCTACCTCGATGTGATCTACCGCAAGACGGCGCGGCTCTTCGAGTCCGGGGCCGCGATCGCCGCGGTGCTCGCCGGTGCCGAGCCCGCGGTCGAACGCGCGCTCGCTGCTTACGGGCGTCACCTCGGTAACGCGTTTCAGCTGGTCGACGATGCGCTCGACTACCGCGGCAGCACCGCCGAGCGCGGCAAGAACATCGGCGACGACCTCGCCGAGGGCAAGCCGACGCTGCCCGTGATCCACACCCTGCGCCACGGCACCGCAGACCAGCAGGCGCTCCTGCGCCGGGCGATCGAGACCGGCGGCCTCGAGGAGCTTCCGGCGGTCATCAAGGCGATTGAATCGTCGGGGGGCCTTGAGTACACTGCGCGACTCGCTCAAGGCGAGGCCGATCAGGCTCTTGCGGCGCTCGAACCACTTCCCAAGTCGGTTCATTGCGAAGCGCTCAGGCAGCTCGCGGGGTTTGCGATCAGTCGCTCGTACTGACGGCGCCCGCGGATCGCGGCACGCGACGGGGTGTAGCTCAGCCTGGTAGAGCGCTACGTTCGGGACGTATAGGTCGCAGGTTCAAATCCTGTCACCCCGACCAATCTTACTCGGTCTGTTCCGGACACATGGGTAACAGATTATTCCGGCCGGAATGACCTGTAACCGATGAGCCCGAAAGCTCACGCGGCCGACGCTGACCGTCGGCAGCCCCATGCTTGGTCGTCGGACGGGGCAGGCCGCTGCGGACCGGAACCCGAGGCCGTGACGAGTGATCCCGCTGCATCGAGAACGGGCCGTCGTCGCGTGGCGCGATGCTCTTGGAGACGTCCTCGCGAGCCCGCTGCTCCACGGGCGCGTCGCTCGGCGCCGTCAGCGCGGTCCTTGTTCCACGGTGGCGGTGCCGGCCGGACAGCGCGCCAGCGCGGCGTTGAATAGCTCGAGCAGCCGCGTGCCGCGTTCAATTCGCGCGGAGGCCGGCTCGGTCTCGCCGGGTACAGGAGTGGGCAGCAGGTAACCTTTGGCGGGATCGCGCGTCAGCGTGCGAGTGCGCTCGCCGATCGACGCGCGAAACGCCCACGCCTCCTCGGCGCGTCCGTCGCGCGCGCGCAGGTAGGCAATGTAGCCGCCAACGAACATCGGGCGTTCGGCATCGAACTCCGGGACCACCACCGCGTCGACGCGGCCGTCAAAGCGGTCGTCCGCGTAGTGGCTGAACACCAGCTGCGCGTTACTGATCATCGCTCGGATCAGCTCCATCGAGCCGCGTACCTGGCCGTTCGGCAGCACTTCGGGCTTCGGGAAGCCGGGCGGCAGCGGGTCGGGGAGCACCGCGTGGGCGTTTTGCAGGTAGACGAGATAGTCGATGCGGCCGTCGCCGTTGCGGTCGTACACATAGGCCCAGTCCAGTGTCCCGGCCGACCCTACCCTGGCGGTCGGTAGCGGGTTGAAGAGCGGCTTGAGTGCGATCGTGTCCGCGGGCCGAGTAATCGATGACTTCGTCAGCGCCGCAATCTGCACGCGGCCCCGCTCCGTAGTCAGGAACGACAGCCACAGACCCGCATAGCCCGTGGGCACGCCGCCGCCATGCAGCTTCTCCGCGCAGACGACCGACAGCTCCTTCTCAGGCGCGCCAGCGACGGCCCGGGCGAGGGCGAGGTCGTGAAACTCGAGCAGGCCGACCGGTGCCTCGGCACGGACCGCCTGGGCGATGATCAATGCCCCTGCCGCAAGCAGCGCGTTGAGCTGACGAACCGTCACCGTTCGCTCGCGCGTGCCCCGCTCACCGCGCGCGATCGGGCCGCTGCGCGGGCTGCCGTGACCCGCTCCCGCAGGTGCCGTCCGGCGGCGGTTTCGGGTGCACACTGGTCGCTTGATTGGGCGGAGCAGGACACGCTCATCCTGTCGGCAAGTGGGGTATAAGCGCCGTCTGTCTCCTTGAGATTGGAACGCGGCTGCGCAGCCGGCGCAAGCGGCTAGTTCGCATCCGGCCTTTCGGGTCGATATCCGCCCACGCATCAGGGCGTCGAAGCCTCGTATCCTGGTCCGCCAGTTCACGCGTCTCGCCGGCGATCAAGCGGCTCAGTTCGTCCCGCGGCCCGCTGCCCTCAACGGCTGCTGAGCGGCGACGCGACCGCCGGACGCTGCCACGCCGTCCATGCGAGCGGGACATCGATCATCACCAGCAATGCCAGATTCGCGATCAATCCGGTCCAGCCCGCCGTGGTCACCGGATCGGCGAGCCCTGCCATGCGCAACTGCGTCTGCCGCTCCAGTTCGACGAGTTGCTGCTCCGCCTGATGCACGGCTTCCTTCGCCTCGCCCATCCGCTCGTTCGCCTGCTGCGCGGTGACGACGCTTCCGGCTCGAATCTGATCGTAGGTGCGCATGAATGCCGCGCGAAAGACCGCCACCGAATCGACGAACTGCTGCGGATCGGCGCTCGCGGACTGCCGTGCCGGCGCCCGGATGCGCATGAGGTCGTAGCGCTTCACCAGGAATACCTCGTCCCATTGCGCGCGATAGCTGTCGCGTTCTTGCGCGGAGCCGACGTTGATGAACAGATCCTTCTTGTAGCGGCGCAGTTGCAGGACATTATCGTGCAGATTGCCGACCACTTCGGCCAGCGCCATGTCGGCGTGCTGGAAGCCGGCGATGACGCTGCGCGCGTACCTAATGCCCCACCACTCGATGCCGGCGCCGACGCCCGTCGCGCGGACGACGGCGCCCAGCGCCAGCAGCAGACAGCCGCGACTCGACAACGACGCCATTCTCATTCCGTCACGTCCGCCAAGCGCCGCCTGCGCTCTGTCGCAATGACGTCCTTGAGAGCATCGCATCTGCTGCACAGTCAACGCACAGGGACGAGCCCGCGTTTCACGCGTCGGTTCGCAGCGTTCGGGGTCACTCCGAGCCGGCACACGTCGTCGGTGCGCTCGACGAAGCGCGCCCAAAGACCCAGACATCGCCGGATCTTCCCGGCGGCGGCGACAATCATCGCGAGCCCGTAAGTGCTGGTAACGCAACGGGATTTGGCCGCGTTATCTGCGCGTCACACCAGAGTTCCGCCACCGCGGCCGCGTGCGAGCGCTCCCCAGTCGCTGCGGCCCGAGTCGATTGCTTCGGTTACGCTGTGCGAGGCGGGTGCGCCGCACTGACGACACGTTCGCCCCGCTGCCGAGCAACCCTGCCGATGGCCACACCCGAATCCGCCTCCGAGACCGACCCAAGCGCCTGGCTCGACGCCGCGCTCACGCGCGATGCCGACCGGCCCTTTCTGACGACCCCGGGTGGCCGTCGCCTCAGCTATCGCGAACTGGACCGCGAGAGCGCGCTCCTCGCCGCCGTGCTTGCCGACATGGGGGTCGCTCCCGCCGACCGCGTCGCGCTGCAGGTCGACAAGTCCCCGGACGCGGTCGTGCTGTACGTGGCGTGCCTGCGCCTCGGAGCCGTGCTGTTGCCGCTCAATACGGCCTACACGCCGGCCGAGCTCGAGTACTTCCTCGCCGATGCGCGGCCGCGAATCGCGGTCGTCCGGCCGAGCGAGCGAGCGCGCCTCGGGCCGCTCGCGCGCGACGCCGGCTGTCCGTGCGTCGAGACGCTCGGCGTCGACGGCACGGGCTCGCTGCTTGAGCGCGCGCGCGCGATGCGCGCGCCGTCCGCGGAACGTGAGCGGCTCCCGGCCGATGCGCTCGCCGCGCTTCTCTACACGTCCGGAACGACCGGCCGTTCCAAGGGCGCGATGCTGACGCGTGGCAACCTCGCCTCCAACGGTGCCGCGCTCGCGGCCGCCTGGCGGTTCAGCGCCGACGACGTGCTGCTGCACGCGTTGCCGCTCTTTCACGTGCACGGGCTCTTCATCTCGATCAACACCGTGCTCGCCGCCGGCGCGAGCCTGCTGCTGGTGCCGAAGTTCGACGCAGCCGAGGTGCTGCGGCTGCTGCCGTCGGCCTCGGTACTGATGGGCGTCCCGACCTACTACACGCGCCTGCTCGAGGAGGCGGGCCTCGACCGGCGCGCGACCGCGGGCATGCGCCTGTTCGTGTCGGGATCCGCGCCGCTCCTGCCGGACACGCATCGCGATTTCGAGGCGCGAACCGGCCACAAGATTCTCGAGCGCTACGGCATGACCGAGACGCTGGTCAACGCCTCGAACCCCTACGATCGCGAGCGCCGCCCCGGCTCGGTCGGGCCCGCGTTGCCCGGCGTCGCGATCCGCGTCACCGACCCGGCGACCGGTGCCGTCGCCTCGCGGCCCGGGGCGATCGGCATGCTCGAAGTGCGGGGCCCGAACGTCTTCCGCGGTTACTGGAACGACCCCGAGAAGACCGCGGCCTCCTTCACGCGCGACGGCTTCTTCGTCACCGGCGATCTCGGCGCCATCGACGCCGCCGGCTACGTGCAGATCGTCGGCCGCGCCAAGGATCTCGTGATCAGCGGCGGCTACAACGTATACCCGAAGGAAGTCGAGAGCGAGCTCGATGCCCTGCCGGGGGTGATCGAGAGCGCGGTCATCGGCCTGCCGCATGCGGATCTCGGCGAGGTCGTCACCGCGATCGTCGCGCTGCGGCCCGGCGCCGCGCTCGCCGAGGCCGAGGCCCTCGCGGCGCTCGGCACGCGGCTTGCGCGCTACAAGGTGCCGCGGCGCATCGTGTTCGTCAGCGAACTGCCGCGCAACACGATGGGCAAGGTGCAGAAGGCCACGCTGCGGGCGACCTACGCGCGCCTGTACGCCCGCTGAGCGCTCAGAAGCCGAAGCGGAAGCGATAGCGGATCGCGATCTGGTACTGCGACTCGACGAGCCCCGGCGGCCCGCCGTACTCGAGGCGCGGCGGGAAGTTGCTCGTCACGCGCAGCCACTCGGCGGCGAGCTGCCAGTCATCGCCGAGTTCGTGCGTCCACGCGAGCGTCCAGGCGTGACCGGACTGGTCGGCGGGCGGCGGCCCGTAAAAACCCTGCGACTGGTGCGTCCCGAATCCGTCGTAACGGGCAGTCAGGCGGTCCGGTCCGCGCTCGAAGCTCGTCAGCGCGAACGCCGAGTGATAGGTCATCCGGAACTGGAAGTCGCCGGCCGAGTCGGGCCCGATCCACGTGCTGCCGTCGACGTACTGGGTGATGAACGTCCAGCGCGCGGTCGGCTCGAAGCGCACCCCGGCGGTCGAGAAGCGCGTCAGCCACGCGTAGTTCCCGGACAAGGTCGAGGCGCCCGGATCGGCGCGATTGTCGTAGCGCAGCGCGCGCAGCTCGAGCCGGTCGTACGCCCGCCAGCTGAGGCCGGCGTAGTAGCCGGGACGGCGGTCAATCTCGTGATAGAACGTCATCGGCGGCCGTCCGAGGCCTCCGAACAGCGTCGACGGGCGGTCGCTGAGCGCGAAGCCGCGGTCGGCGATCAGCACGCCCGCCGGATCGTTCCAGCCGTAGGCGGCCGCGACCAGCGCGAGGTCGCCGAGGTAGCCGCTCGGCGCGCCGAGCCAGCGGGCTTCGACCTCGGCGCCGATGGTGCGAAACTCCTCGCCGAACCACGTGTTGATCGCCGAGGGCGTCAACGCATAGACGCTGCTCCAGCCGGGCCCGCGGTTTTCGAGCGACACCGGCATGTAGAACGCGCCGATGCGGGCGCGCCAGCGCAGCGCGCTTACCGGGTAGGGCCTGAGCTCGAGCCACAGCTCGCTCAGGTCGACCGGATTGCGGTCGTGATCGCCGTAGGTGTCGATGACCGCGTGCACGCTCGCGATGTCGGTCACGCGCGCCTTGAGCGCGACGAACGCGCGGCCGAGGTGCAGTCCGTCGTCGCTCGAGTCGAATCGCAGCAGCCCCGGCCCACCCTCCAGATACGAGGTCGCGCCGTCCGAATGCACGAGGCGCAGATCGATCACGCCGACCGCGGACACGCGCTCGTCGGCGCGCGCACCGGCCGCCGCCACGCACAGCAGCGACAGCGCCAGGCACGTGCGGCGCCCCATCAGTACTCCCAGTCGCCGCGCCGCGGCCGCGGCTCCGGGCGCGCGCGCAGCGCGCGCGTCAGCTGCACGCGGCTCGTCGCGCCCTCGGCCGCATCGACATGCACGATGCGCGTGAGTGCGCTCGGCGGGTCGGCGATCAGCGGGCTCCAGATGCTGATGCGGTAGTCGCCAGCCGGCGGAGCCGTGATCCTGAGCGTGCCGTCGGGCCCGGTGGTACCGAACCAGGGCGCGTCGGTGACGTAGATGTAGCCGACCATCTCGTCGTGGATGTTGCAGCCGAGGACGACGAGGCCCTGCTGATCGAAGCTGACGGGCGGGTGGTGCGCACCCTTGTAGAGCGGCAGCTGGAAGCGCTTGGCGGGCGAGAACGAGTAGACCTGGTGGTTGACATCGTCGTTGTTGGGGAACTCGACGCTGGCGCCGGTCGCGATCGCGAGCACGCGCGGCACGAACGCGCGGTGGCGCTGGTCCATGACCGCGCTGCGCGGCCCGGACGTTGGCAGCACCGCAGCCCCCGACGCGGGTGCGATCGTGACGACGACGTCGCCGAGCGCCCGGCCGGACGCCTCGACGACGCTGACGGCGAGCTCCGCGGCCGCGCACGGCCGGATTGCGCCGACGAGCGCGAGGCAGAACGTGACGTACTTTGCAGATCGAAGGAATTGCCGCGCGAAGCGGGTCGCAGATCCCCCCCGCCAACCGGAGGCGCCGCGAGCACCAGACCTATGATGGGACATGCATGCGCCTCGAATGATCCTGCGCAGCTTCCGCAGCCGCATCCTAGCGTTAGTTCTGGGGCTCGTCACCGTGGCACTGAGCGCAACCGTGGTCGCGGTCGTGCTCAAGGCGCGTGCCGAGGTCGGCAGGGAGGCGACCGAGCAGCTGCACTCCGCCGCCGACACCGGCCGCGAGGTGTTGCGCTTTCGGGGCAATCAGCTGACCAGCGCCGCCGAGGTCTTGGCCGCCGACTTCGGATTCAAAGAAGCGGTCGCTTCCGGCGACACGCCGACGCTGATGTCGGCGATCAACAACCTGCGCAGCCGCATCGGCGCCGACCTCGTGATCGTGCTCGACCCGGACGGCGGCGTGACCTCGAGCACCCTCGCGCCGCTGTCGGCGCGCACCCGGGCGGACCTCAGGGACCTTGTCGCCACCGACCGCGACGCGCAGCTCGTGCGCCTCTACCGGCTGATCGACGGTCGCCCCTACCAGCTCGTGATCTCCCCGGTGCTGGCGCCGGATCCGATCGCGTGGACCGCGACCGGCTTCGCGCTCGACGATCGGGTCGCGCGCGACATGGCGCGCCTCCTCGGAGTCGAGGTGTCGTTCGTCACGACCGCCGAGGGCGCCGCGGCGTTCGTCGCGAGCTCGCGACCCGCGAGCGCGCGCGCGGCGCTGCTCGCGGCCGCCGCGCATGCGGAGTCGGAGCCATTCACGGACGGCAGTGAGTCGGACGAGTGGCTGACGCTGACGAACCCGATCCGGTCGGCCAACGGTCCGCTGACGCTCGTGCTGCAGCGTTCGCTGTCCGGGGCGCTGCGCCCCTACCAGCAGCTGCGCGGCTCGATCCTCGGCATCGGCGCCGCGGTGCTCGCCGCTGCGCTCGCTCTCGCCGCCTGGCTCGCGCGCAGCGCCACGCGCCCGGTCGACGAGCTGACGCGCGCCGCCGAGCGGCTCGAGGCGGGTGACCACAGCGCACCGGTCGCCGCAACCGGCACGATCGAGATGACGCGCCTCGCCGGGGCCTTCAATGCGATGCGCGCCGCGGTCGCCGACCGCGAGCTTCGCATCCTGCACCAGGCGCGCCACGACGCGGTCACCGGCCTTCCGAACCGCGCACGACTGACGGAACTCCTGGAGGAGGCGCTCGTCGCCATGCGTCGCGCCGGGCGCGCGCTGACGGTCTGCATCGTCGAGCTGCAGCAGTTCAAGAGCATCGTCGGCTCGCTCGGCCACGCCGCCGGCGACGAAGTGCTGCGCGAGCTCGGCCGCCGCCTGTCGGAGGGCGAGGCGCGCGAGAACCGCGTCGCGCGCATCGGCACCGACCAGTTCGTCGTCGTGCTCGAGAACACCGAGCGGCTGCAGGCGGTGCGCCGCGCCGGCGAGCTGGCCGAGCTGCTGCGCCGGCCGTTCGAGTACTCGAGCGTCTCGCTGCAGTTCGAGACGCGCATCGGCGTCGCGGTGTTCCCCGACGACGGCGCCCGGGCGGCGGAGCTCCTGCAGCGTGCCGACCTCGGCCTCTACCGGGCCAAGGAGTCGGGGGCGGCCGTCGGCAGCTTCGTGCGCGGCGACGACGAGGCGCACCGTCACCGCCTCGCGGTGCTGGGTGACCTGCGACGCGCGATCGAGGCCGACGAGCTTGAGCTCTACTACCAGCCGAAGGTCGCCCTGCCGAGCGGGCACGTCGTCGGCTGCGAGGCGCTGATCCGCTGGCGCCATCCGCAGAAGGGCTTCATCCCGCCGAATGATTTCATCCCGCACGCCGAACGCACCGGGCTCATCCGCGCGCTGACCGGCTGGGTCATCGGCACGGCGCTCCGACAGCAGCGGCGCTGGCAGGCCGACGGGCTCAATCTCGACGTCGCGATCAACGTCTCGCCGGCCGATCTCGCCGACGCCGGATTCGCTGACGCGCTCGCGGTGCAGCTCGCGCAGACCGGCGCCGACGCGGGCCGCATCGTCCTCGAGGTCACCGAGAGCGGCGCGATGAAGGACCTCGCGGTCACGCTGCGGATGATGGAGCAGCTGCGTGTGCTCGGCGTGCGCTTCTCGATCGACGACTTCGGCACCGGCTACTCCTCGCTCGCGCACCTGCGGCGCCTGCCCGTCAACGAGATCAAGATCGACCGGTCGTTCGTGCAGGAGCTCGAGGCGCGCGGATCGGACGACGTGATCGTGCGCTCGACGATCAACCTCGGCCACGCGCTCGGGCTCAAGGTGGTCGCCGAGGGCGTCGAGGTCCCGTTAAGCTGGGACACGCTGGCGCGCCTCGGCTGCGACCTCGTCCAGGGCTACTTCGTCGCGAAGCCGATGCCGGCCACGGAGTTCGATGCCTGGGTGCGTGGCCGCACCGCCCCCGTCGAGCGCGCCGCGACCGCGCGACCGGCCGCCCAGGGCACGATCAGCGCCCGCGCCGTCGACCGGTGCCCGGTCGGCGACCACTCGCCGTTCGAGCGGGCGCAGGATCCCGAGCGCGCGGCGGCGGCGACCGCCGTCGCCGCTCCGAAGCGCCGCCGCTGACGGTCGCGCCGGCCGGCGCGGGCCGCGGCACCGCCAGATCCCTGTGGTAACCTCGCCGCCGGTCGTGGCCGGCCGCCCGGCGCGCGCCCGACCGACCCTTTAGCCCCGTGCGGGGCCGGCAGGCATCATGGATCAGCAAGGCGCAGCGTCCCGCGGCGAGCGGGTCCGCGGCGACGGTCTCTGGCTCGGACTCGACACGGGCGGCACCTTCACCGACGCGGTGCTGCTCGACGGGGGCCGGCGCGTCGTCGCGAGCGCCAAGTCGCTGACGACGCACTGGGACCTGTCGCTCGGCATCGGCGGTGCGATCCGCGCGGTGCTCGCGGCGCTGCCGGGCGGCGCGCGCCGCGAGGACGTGACGCTCGTGTCGGTGTCGACGACGCTCGCCACCAACGCGGTCGTCGAGAACCGCTTCAGCCCCGTGTGCTCGCTGCTGATCGGATTTGACGAGCCGATGCTCGAGCGCTCGGGACTGCGGCGCGAAGGTGCCGGCTTCGTCGTTCAGGTGCCGGGGGGCCACGACGCGACCGGCGATGAGCTCGAGCCGCTCGATGAGGTGGCCGTCGAGGCCGCGGTACGCGAGCACGGCGAGCGCGTCGAGGGCTTCGCGGTGGCGGCGCGCTTCTCGGTGCGCAACCCCGCCCACGAGCTGCGCGCGCGGCAACTGATCCGCGCGCTGTCGAGGAAGCCCGTCACCTGCGCCCACGAGCTCAGCTCCAAGCTCGATGCGCCGCGGCGCGCGCTGACGGCGGCGCTTAATGCGCGCCTGACACCGCAGATCCGCCATCTGATCGAGGCGCTGTCGCGCGTGCTCGAGGCCGAGTCGGTCGATGCGCCGCTGATGATCGTCAAGGGCGACGGCTCGCTGATGCGCTCGGACGTCGCACTCGAGTACCCGGTGGAGACGATCCTGTCGGGGCCGGCGGCCAGCGTCGTCGGCGCGGGTTTCCTGACCGGCCTCAGCGACTTCATCGTGTCCGACATGGGCGGAACGACGACCGACGTCGCGGTCGTCACCGGCGGGCGGCCGGTCATCAACGCCGAGGGCGCGCTGGTCGGCGGCTGGCGGACGATGGTCGAGGCCGTCGACATGCGCACGATCGGCCTCGGCGGCGACAGCGAGGTGCACTTCGACCGCGACCTCGTGCTGCGTGTCGGGCCGCGCAAGGCGATGCCGCTCAGCCTGCTCGCGCACCAGGTCCCCGAGCTGCTCGCGGACCTGCGCGCGCTGGCGACGCTCGAGCGGCTGCCGGACTTCCCGACGCAGTTCGCGCTGCGGACGCCGGGCCGCGAGGCGCCGGCGCACCTGACGAGCCTCGAGCGGCGCGTATACGAGGCGCTCGGCACCGAGCCGCGGCGCGCCTCGGTGCTGGTGCGCAACGCCGCCGGGCTGCAGGCGCTGCGCCGCCTCGCCGACGCCGGGCTCGCCACGCTCGCCTCGTTCACGCCGAGCGATGCGATGCACGTGCTCGGCCGCCAGCACGGCTGGAGCGTCGAGGCCGCGGAACTCGGCGCCCGGCTGCTCGCGGTCGAGGAGCGCAATGCGCGCGGCGCGAAGTCCGCGGCGAGCGCGCAGGCGATCTGCGAGCGCACGCTCGAGCACGTGATCGCCGACACCGGCCGCATCGTGCTCGCGACTGCGCTCGCCCACGATCCGGGGCTCGAGGCGCGCGGCGGCCACTGGGGGCTGCTCGGCGACCGCCTCGTCGCCGACGCCGTCGGCGGCCGGCCGTTCTCCGCCCTGCTGCGCGCTTCGCTCGCGCTCGCGACGCCGCTCGTCGCGATCGGTGCGCCGGTCGGCGCCTACTACCCGGAGGTCGCGCGGCGCCTCGGCGCGCCTCTGTCGATTCCGGAGCACGCGGCGGTCTGCAACGCCGTCGGCGCCGTGGCGGGCGTCGTGTCGCAGACGGTCGAGGTGCTGGTGAACCAGCCGACGTTCAAGGTGTTCCGGGTGCACGACCCGGCCGGCACCCGCGACTACGCCGACGCCGAGCCCGCGATCGAGCACGCGCGACGGCTGTCGCGCGAGCTCGCGCTGGCCGCGGCGCTGCGCGCCGGCGCGATCGATCCGCACGTCGAGACCACGCTGACCGAAAAGCGTGCACAAGTGGGTGGCTCGGTCGACTATCTGGCCGAGGCCGTGCTGCGCTCGACGGCGACCGGCCGACCGTTCGCCGGCCACCCGCACGCGACCGCGACGCACGAGGCCTAAGCGCGTCATACTCGGCGCCCGAGTCGCATCCGGAGCCCCTCGATGACAGAACGCGACGCCTCGTCCGGCGCCTTGCGCCGCCGCGACGGCGCAGATCCTGAGATCGTCATCGTCGGTGCCGGCATGTCCGGGATCGCGATGGCCATTACGCTCAAACGCGCCGGTCTCGACTCGTTCGTCGTGCTCGAGCAGTCGCGAGGCGTCGGCGGCACCTGGTGGGACAACAGCTATCCGGGCGCGCAGTGCGACGTGCCCTCGCACCTCTACAGCTTCTCGTTCGAACTCAAGCCCGACTGGACGCGGGCGTTCGCGCCGAGCGCCGAGATCCAGGCCTACGTCGAGCACTGCGTGCGCCGCTACGCGATCGGCCCGCACATCGAGCTGGCAACGACCGTCACGAGCGCCGCGTTCGATGAGCGCGCCGGCCGCTGGCAGCTGAAGACCTCGACCGGCCGCAGCTACCGGCCGCGCCACTTCGTGCTCAGCCTCGGCCCGCTGAACCACCCGCGGCTGCCGCCCGGGGTCGAGGCGTTCCGCGGCACGGTCATGCACACCGCGCGCTGGGACCACGCCTACGACTTCGGGGGCAAGCGCGTCGCGGTGATCGGCAGTGCCGCGAGCGCCGTGCAGGTCGTGCCGCCGCTCGCCGCGCGTGCCGCGAAGCTGACGGTGTTCCAGCGCTCGCCCTCCTGGATCGTCGCGCGCCCGGACCATCCGTTCGGCGCGCTCGCGAAGCGGCTGTTCCGCAACCGGCTGATCGCGCGCGCCTACCGCGGCTGGCTCTACTGGCGGTTCGAGGCGAACTTCGCGGCGTTCAAGGGCCGCGGGCCGATGTACCGGCTGCTGACGCACATGGCGCGCACGCACCTCGAGAAGCAGGTCGCGGATCCCGCGCTGCGCGCGAAGCTCAGGCCCGACTACCCGATGGGCTGCAAGCGCATCCTGGTCGCGAGCGACTTCTACCCGGCACTGACGCGACCGAACGTCGAGCTCGTCGCGCAGGCCGCGGCGGGCTTCACGGCGAGCGGCGTCACTGGTGCGGACGGCCGCCACCACGAGGTCGACGCAATCGTCTGCGCGACCGGCTTCGAGACTCTCGATCCGCTCGCGAAACTGCCGATCGCGGGCCGTGGCGGCCGCACGCTCGCCGCGGCCTGGCGCGAAGGGCCCGAGGCGTACCACGGCGTGACGGTCGCGGGCTTCCCCAACCTGTTCCTGCTGCTCGGCCCCAATACCGGCACCGGCCACATCTCGGTGCTGATTCCGATCGAGGCGCAGGCGCGCTACACGCTCGCCTGCATACGCGAGACCGAGCGACGCCGGGCGCAGTCGCTCGAGGTGCGGGCCGAGGTCATGGCGCGACACAACGTCGAGCTGCAGCGGCGGATGGCGGCGACCGTCTGGGCCTCGCCCGCCTGCTCGAGCTGGTACAAGAATGCGTCCGGCAAGGTGTTCGCGGCCTATCCCGGCTACATCACCCGCTACGTGCTCGAGCTCAGGCGTCCGCGGTTCGATGACTATGACTTCGAGCAAGGGCCGGCGAGCGCGCCTGGCCGTGCCGCGCTCGCCGGCGAGGATGCGCGCTGATGCCGACCATCGTCGCCATCGCGGTCGGGCTCGCTGGCGTCGCAGCCGCGATCGTCATCGTGGACCGGCTGGCGCCGGCGGTTGCCGCCCGCGGCTGGCTCGCGCTCGAGCGGCGGCGCGCCGGGCTGTCGCTGCGGCGCGCCCGCGTCGCGGGATTCGAGATGCCCTATCTCGACGGCGGGCGCGGCGAGCCGCTCGTGCTCGTGCACGGCTTTGGCGGCGACAAGGACAACTTCACGCGCCTCGCCGCGCACCTCGGTTCGCATCTGCGGCTGATCATTCCGGACCTGCCGGGTTTCGGTGACGCCGGCCGCGACCCGACGGCCAGCTACCACATCGATGCGCAGGTCGAGCGGCTGCGGGCCTTCATCGTCGGGCTCGGGCTTGACGCAGTGCACCTCGGCGGCAACTCGATGGGCGGCTTCATCGCCGCGCAGTACGCCGCAACCTACCCCGACGCGGTACGGAGCCTCTGGCTGCTCGATGCCGCGGGCACCGCGCTTGCGCACGAGACCGCGGTCATCAAGCACTACCTCGCGACCGGCGAACTGCCGCTCCTCCTCCATCGGGTCGAGGACTACGGTGCGCTGCTCCATGCGGTGATGCACCGTCCGCCGCCGCTGCCCTACTCACTCAGGCACACCCTGGCACTGCGCGCGGTCGGCGATCTCGCACTGCATGCGCGCATCTTCCGCGAAATCGGCCTCGAGTCACCGACGCTTGAGGACCGCCTGTCGCTGATCCGCGCGCCGACGCTGGTCGTCTGGGGCCAGGACGACCGCATCCTGAACCCCGCCGCAGCGGGGGCGCTGCAGGCGCGGATCGCACGCGCCGAGGTCGACCTGATGGCGGCAACCGGCCACGTGCCGATGATCGAGCGGCCGCGCGCCACGGCACGGGCCTACCTGCGGTTCCTCGCCGCCCCGCCTTAGCCCGGGCGTTGCGGCAACCCCGGACGATCGCCGGGCTGGGATTGGCGATAGTGAGCCGTCCCCAGCGGCCCCGGAGTCGGCCCATGACCAGCATCATCGACGCCCTGCGCGCGAGCCCGCTCGCGACCGAACTGACGCCCGCCGAGACGCAGGTGCTCGGCGCCTTGGTGCGCATCAAGGCGCTCGGCGATGGCGAGGTGCTGATCCCCGAGGGCCGGCGCGACGGACACCTGCACGTCGTGATCCACGGCCGCATCGACGTGCTGAAGGATTCGCCGCACGGCCGCTCGCTGCTGCACACGCTCGAGCCCGGCGATCTCGTGGGCGAACTGTCGTTCATGGACGATGAGCCCCGCTACGCGGCGCTGGTCGCCTCCGGCGCGACCGAGGTGCTGGTGCTCGACCGCCGCGACTTCGAGACGCTCGTCGAGACCGAGCCGCGCGTCGTTTACAAGGTGATGCGCGCCATCATGCGCGCCGCGCACAAGGTGCAGCGGCGCCTCGCGCTGCAGATGCGCGACCTCGAGAACTACCTCTACCGCACCGGCGGCAAGGTCTGACCGGCCGCGGCCAGCCCCTGCGGGACCGTCACGAAGCGATATCCGCGCGCCGCGAGACCCTCGACGATCCGCGGCAGGGCCTCGGCCGTGTGCCAGCCGCGACCATTGACGTGGAAGATCAGGATGTCGCCGGGGCGCGTGCGCGAGAGCGTCTGCTGAACGAGCCGCTCGGCATCGACGGTCGGCGACGGATCACCCTCGGCCCAGCGCCAGTGCACGACCTGATACCCGAGCGCGCGCACCAGTGCGACGGTGCGCTCGTCGGCGTTGCCGCCGGGAAAGCGGAACAGCGTCGGGCGCTGGCCGGTCACCTGCGTCAGCATCGCCTCGGCACGCCGCACTTCCGTCCGTACGCGCTCGTCGTCGACGAGGCGCATGTCGGCCGGGTGGCTCCACGAGTGGTTCTGGATCGAGACGAAGTCATTGCGCGCGAGCGCGCGCACCTCATCCGCGTTGTCGCGGGCGAAGCGCCCACCCATGAACACGGTGAACGGAATCCGCCGCCCCACCAGGAAGTCGGTGATGCCGTGGTCGAGGTGCATGCGCTCGCCCGCCTGGCAGGCGTCGAAGGTCAGCGCAACGACCTTCTCGCGGGTCGGCAGCCGCGTCACGACGCCTTCCGGGGCGGCGGCCGGCGCGACCGGGGTCTCGGGCGCCGCGTGCGCGAGCCCCGCCGCGAGCGCGAGCGCAGCCCCCGGCCACGCGCGAGTCACGCGGCGCGCCATTCGCTACTGAGGATCGACATGATCATGCGGTCGGCGCGGCTGCCGTCGGGCATCCGGTAGGCCTGCCTCAGCAGGCCGTCCTCGCGCATTCCCGCGCGCCGGTAGGCCCGGCGGGCGCGCTCGTTGTGGCAGAAGACGTCGAGCCACAGGCGATCGTTCGCGGTCGCCGTGAACACCCAGCGGATCGTCGCTTCGAGGAACGGCCCCCCGAAGCCTTCGCCCGGCTGCGTCACGCAGATCCGCTTGAGCTTGGCCCCTTCGTGCGGGTCGGCGAGCGGCTGCAGGATCGAGAAGCCCTGCAGGGGCTCGCCCGCCCAGCCGCCGACGAGGTAGCGCGTATCGGCGCGCGCGAGCGCCGCGAGATGCTCCTCGCGCGTCCAACGCGCGGTCAGCCACTCGTAGCCGGGCAGGCGCTCGGTCGCGAATACGAACTCGACGTCGGCCGCGGTTGCGGTACGCAGGTCGACCGCGCGCGCGGCCGCGGCCGGCGCCATCGGTCAGATCCCGGCCTTGCCGAGCAGGTCGCCGAGCTGGCGCAGCGCCGCAGCGACCCCCGGATGGTCGGCCTCGAAGCGCACCGCCAGGGCCTCGGCTCCCCCGGGCGTCGAGGGCGAGGCGCCGCCGAGCTTCTGGATGTCGGCGACCACGACGCCGACCAGCCGGCGCGACTCGGCGTCCAGGGTCGTCGCCCGGGCGAGTTCCTCGTGCAGGCGCTTCAGTAAGGCGTTGATATCGTCGCTGGACATGCCGGCCCCCGCGAATATCCCGTTGTTCGGTTCGATTCTACGTGATCCGGCTGGAGCGCGGACCGCGCATAAAGCGCGGGGCGGGCCCCGTCGGCGCCCGCCCCGCTCAGACCTCGCTCGATTCGGGGTTCGTTACTGGACCGCGATCTCGATCGGCTTCGGCATTGCCGCAACCACTTTCGGAATGTGGACCGTCAGCACGCCATCCGCACACTCGGCACGGATCTTCGTGACGTCTACGTTCTCGGGCAGCTCAAAGGTACGTACGAACTTGCCATAGAACGTCTCGACGCGATGCACGGTGTCCTTCTTCTCGTCGACTTCCAGCTTGCGCTCGCCGCGCAGCTTCAAAAGACCATCGACGACGTCGATCTTGACGTCTTCCTTCTTGACTTCAGGCAGCTCCGCCTTGACGAGGTATTCGTCCTTCTTCTCGATGATGTCGGCACTCGGACGCCATTCGGCCGTAATGTCGAGCTTCCGCGGCCATGCGATGCGTGGCATGAAATCGCCGCTGAAGAACGGTTCAAACCGATCGAAATAGCCTTCGAAGGCCTTTACTGGGAAGAGATCACGGGCAAGCATGGCATCCTCCTTCCTCCCACCCACTGCGGCCGGGTTCGCCGCGTTGTCCTGGGTGGACAGCGCAAGGGTGCGCCCGCGCGGCGCGCAGCGCCATTGGCACAGTGGATACAGATGTTTCGCCGCGCGCGATTCGCGCGCCTGCGTAATCAACCGCTTGCGCGCGGCGTACCGCAGGCTACAGCGTCGCGAAGCGGCGCGCCTCGACGCTCCAGGGCGGCGCGCTCGCGAGCGCCGCGATGACCTCGACGGGCGTCGCGACGACCTGCCACATCGCGAGGTGGCGCTCGTCCATGAATCGCTCGCGCACGGCCGACTCGAGCAGCGCGAGCAGCGGCGCGAAGTAGCCGCGCGTGTTGACGATGACGATCGGCCCGACGTAGACGCCGAGGCGCTTGAGCGTCATCGCCTCGAGCAGCTCCTCGAAGGTACCGCAGCCGCCCGGCAGTGCCACGACCGCCTCGCTGCGCGACAGCATCAGGTGCTTGCGCGCGCGCATGTCCTCGACAATGTGCAGCTCGCTGAGTCCGTCGTGAGAGACCTCGAGATCCTTGAGGAACCGCGGCAGCACGCCGATGACCCGGCCGCCACCGGCGAGCGCCCCGTCGGCGAGCGCACCCATCGAGCCGATGCGGCTGCCGCCGTAGACGATCGTGCGGCCGTCGGCCGCCAGGCGCGTGCCGAGTTCGCGCGCCGCGGCATGGTATTCGGGATCGCAACGGCTGCTCGAGGCGCAGTACACGCACACCGCGCGCGCCAGCCGCCCGCTCACCACCTCGCTCGCAGGATCCGCCATGACAGCCGCATTCTATCGGATGCCACGCCGAGGGCGCGGCGCATAATTATCGGATGTGGCACGACCTGATTGCGCGCGGCGCGTTGCGTCCCCTCGCCGGCCCGCCACTCGCGCTGGTTGCGGTGACGACCGTGCTGTTCGCGCTCGCCGTCGCGGCCGGGCTCATCGGCCTGCCGCTGCTGCTGCTCGCGCTGTCATGGGTCTGGACCTATGCGTTCCTGCTGGTGAGCGCGGTCGCGCACGGGCTGCCGCTGCCGGTCCTGTCGATCGAGTCGGCCAACCCGTGGCACGAGCCGCGCCCCTTGCTGCAGCTGCTGCTGCTCGCCGGCGCCGCGAGCCTCGCCGGCTTTCTCGGCACGCACCTCGGCGCCTGGGCGGCGATCGGCGTCGGCGCGTTCGCGCTGCTGACGTTGCCGGCCTCGCTGGCGCTGCTGGCGGTGGAAGGGAGCACTGCGCGGGCGGTGTGGCCGCCGGCTCTGCTGCGCATCGCCGCAGGGCTCGGCGCGCACTACGCCCTCCTGCTCGCCCTCGGCGCCCTCTACTGCGCGGCGCTCGCGGCGGTGGCGCCGCGCCTGCCGCCGGCCGCGCTGTTCGCGCTCGCGCAGTTTCTCCTCTATTCGCTCGCGACCACGCTCGGCAGCGCGTTGTATGCGCGCCGCCACGAGCTCGGTCTCGAGGCCTGGCAGGCGCCGGAGCACGATCGGGAGCGCGCGCAGCGCAGCGCCGACTGCGAGCGTGCAGCGTGGGCCGACGC
Source organism: Steroidobacteraceae bacterium (assembly GCA_035524495.1). GTDB lineage: Bacteria > Pseudomonadota > Gammaproteobacteria > Steroidobacterales > Steroidobacteraceae > CAIKZZ01. Next base: position 40,310 of record DATKOR010000045.1, on the reverse strand, counting down.
GATCTATGGCCTGTTGCGCGCGCGCCGGCCGGCGGACGCCTGGACGCAGGCGAGCGCCTGGCTCGCGCAGCACGGGCGCGACCCCGGCGACTTGCGCTGGCTGCGGGCGCGCGCGCTCGAATGGGGCGAGGCGCGGTTCGCGGACCGGGTCGGCGACGACCTCGTCGCGCGCCTCGTCGCGCTCGGCCGGCGCGGCGAGGCGCTCGCTGAGGTCGAGGCCTGCTGGGCGCGCGGTGGCACCGTGAACCTGCCCGACTATCGCGACCGCGACGCGCTGGAGGCGGCGGCACGCGAGGCGGGCCGCGACGCGTCGCTCGCGCGCCTGCGCGCCGAGCGCGCAGCGCGCGCGGCCGGGAATTGAGCAGCTGCCATTTGCGGCGCTCTTGCGATCACGTCACACTGCCACCATGACCTTAAGCGTTCTCGACATCTTCAAGATCGGCATCGGACCCTCGAGTTCCCACACGATGGGCCCGATGAACGCGGCGCGCCGCTTCGTGCTGGACCTGGTGGCCAGGGACCTCGTCGGGCGCACGACCCAGGTCGGCGTGCAGCTGTACGGCTCGCTGGCGCTGACCGGCCGCGGGCACTGCACCGACCGGGCGATCCTGCTCGGGCTCGAAGGCCACGCCCCGGAGGGGCTCGACCCCGCGATCGTCGAGCCCGCGCTCGCGCGGATCCGCGGCAGCGGCCGGCTGCATCTCGCCGGCGCGAAGGAGATCAACTTCGACGAGCCGATGGACGTGCTGTGGCACCGCGACCAGACCCTGCCCGGACACTCCAACGGCATGCGTTTCACGGCGCTCGGTGCCGGCGGCGAGCTGTTGTGCCGCGAGGAGTATTACTCCACCGGCGGCGGCTTCGTCGCGCGCGCCGACGAGCTCGACGCGCCGGCGGCGGCGGCGGCGGCGATCCGCGTGCCGCACCCGTTCGAGTCCGCGGACCAGCTGCTCGAGATGGCCCGCGGCAGCGGGCTCGAACTGCACGAACTCGTGATGGCCAACGAAGGCGCGTTCCGCGAACCGGCCGCGACGCGCACGGCGCTGCATGCGATCTGGAGCGTGATGCAGGCATGCATCGAGCGGGGATTTCAGTCACAGGGCCTGCTGCCCGGAGTCCTCAAGGTCCGCCGGCGAGCGCCCAAGCTCTACCGGCAGCTGACCGAGGCCGGCAGCGCCTCGCCGATGCAGGCCATGGACTGGGTCAACGCGTTCGCGCTCGCCGTCAATGAAGAGAACGCCGCCGGTGGCCGCATCGTCACCGCGCCGACCAATGGCGCCGCCGGCATCGTGCCCGCCGTCCTCACCTATTACCGGCGCTTCGAGCCCGGAGCCTCCGACGAGGGCGTGCTGCGCTTCCTGCTGGTCGGCGGCGCGATCGGGATGCTCTACAAGAAGAACGCCTCGATCTCGGGTGCCGAGATGGGCTGCCAGGGCGAGGTCGGCGTCGCGTGCTCGATGGCGGCCGGCGGGCTCGTCGCGGCCCTCAATGGCACCAACGAGCAGATCGAGAACGCGGCCGAGATCGGCATGGAACACAACCTCGGCCTCACCTGCGATCCGATCGCGGGCCTCGTCCAGATCCCGTGCATCGAGCGCAACGCGATGGGCGCGGTCAAGGCGATCAACGCCGCGCGGCTCGCGATGCGCGGCGACGGCACTCACAAGGTAACGCTCGACCAGGTGATCGCGACGATGCGCCAGACGGGCGAAGACATGTCCGCGGTCTACAAGGAGACCTCGCAGGGCGGACTTGCGGTGAACGTGCCCGAGTGCTGATCGGGGGCCGCGCGCCCTACGCTTAGCGGCTCACGCGCGCGAAGCTTCGGGTGCGGGGCGGCGCAATGGCCGGCAGGTCGGGGCGCGGCGCGTGAGCCAGGTGGCGTCTCCAGCGCATGCCCTGTACGAGGCCGGCATACAGCAGCCACACGGCAGTTTCAGGGGAGATCGCGGAATCCGGTTCGGGACGGCTGGCGCGCTTCACGGGAACCTCCGGGGCACAGTCCCTTCATCGGCCGGCCGGCCGGCGCCTTGAGCGGCCGCGCGCCGCGGCCGCAGAACCGTGAAGCACGCCCTGACTTTGCTGCAGCGCGCCTCAGCCGGTGGCCTGAAGCCCCTGCGCAATTCCCGCAATACTCGCGATCAGCGCGTCGAGCAGGTCGAAGTCCTGGCGTTCCGTGGCCCGCCAGCGTCGCAGCAGGTCAATCTGCATCAGGTGCATCGGGTCGACGTACGGATTTCGCAGCTTCATCGCGCGCTGGATCGAGGGCTCGCCGTCGAGCAGGCGCCGCTCGCCACGCAGCCTCAGCACCCAGTCGCGCGTGCGCTCGTACTCGGTGCGCACGGTCGCGAAATGGCGCCGGTGGGCAGGCGCCGCGAGCTCTGCGTACCAGGATGCGATGTCCATGTCGGCAACGGCAAGCCCGAACTCGACCTCGTCGAGCAGCAGCCCGAAGAACGGCCACTGGGCGAGCATCCGCTCGAGCACCGGCGCGCCGTGCCGCTCGGCCGCCGCATCCAGCCCGCTGCCGACGCCGAACCAACCCGGCAGCAGATGGCGACTCTGGCTCAGCGCGAATCCCCACGGCACGGCACGCAGCGACTCGGGACCTGCGCGCCCGGGTCGCGTCGCCGGCCGCGAGCCGATTTGCATGCGCTCGATGACGTCGATCGGCGTCGCGTCGCGAAAGTACTCGTAGAAACCCGGCGCGTCGTACACGAGCGCCCGGTAGGTTGCGCGGCTCGCCGCCGCGACCGCATCGAAGGCGAGCGCGAAGGCCGGATCCGGCGGGGAGCGCGCGGGCCGGCCCGCCAGCACCTGGCTGGCCCCGCCGAGGGCCTGCTCGAGGCTACGCATCGCGATCGGCCTGAGCGCGTAGTTCTGGTTGATCACCTCGCCCTGCTCGGTGATGCGCAGGGTGCCGTGGAAGCTGCCCGGCGGCGCGCTCCTCAGGATCGTCTCTACCCGGTTCGTGCCGCGCCCGGTGGCGCTGCCACGGCCGTGAAACACCGTCAGCGTGATGCCGGACTCGGCGGCGACGGCAGCGAGTGCGGCTTGTGCCCGATTCAGCGCCCAGCGCGAGGCCGCGAAGCCGCTTTCCTTGTTGCTGTCGGCGTAGCCGATCATCGCCACCTGCCGGTCGCCACGGGCCTGGACGTGGCGCCGATAGATCGGCTCGGCGAACAGGGCCTTCAGCGTCGCGCCGCTCGCATCGAGCGTATCGACCGATTCGAACAGCGGCGCGACGTCGAGCGGCACCTCGCCAATGCGCTTGTCGACCATCTCCGCCCAGCGGGCCAGCAGCAGCACCGCGAGCACGTCGTCGGGTCCCGTCGCGCCACTGACGACGTAGTCGCCGATCGCCTCGCGGCCATGGCGATGGCGGCAGTGCATCAGCTGCTCGAACACCGCAAGGGTACGGCGCCCGACCGCGTCGAGCGCGTGCGAGGGACCCTCGTCGCGCTCGAGCGCAAGGCGCACGCGCTCGAGCCGCTCCGCGGACGGCCGCGACGCAAAGTCCGCCTCGCCGAGGCCCTGACCGACGACGATGCGGTGGATGTCGGCGTGCTGGCGCACATCGAGCGTCGCGAGGTGGAAGCCGAAGGTGCCGATCCGGCGCAGCAGGCGCTCGACGTCGAACAGGCCCGCGCGCGCGCCCTTGTTGGCCGCGAGGCTCTCGGCCATCACCTGCACGTCCGACAGAAACTGCTCGGCGCTCTCGTAGTGGTTCGGGCGGCCGTCGTAGGTGTTGCGCAGCCGGGCCGCAAGCTGGGCGCAGAACTGCCGGTAGGGCATCCGGTCGTGGCGCGCCGGCGAATCGCGCTGGGCCGCCGGCAAGAGCGCCGCGTAGGCGTCGATGCGCGACTGCAACGCCTTCGACACGTTGATCCGGCTCGCGCTCTGCGAGAGCCGCTCGCCGAGGCGCTGCACGTCGAGGTAGTAGGCGTTGACGATCACCGCCTGCTGGCGTTGCAGCGTCTCGCGGATCGTCTTGGCGTGCACGTCCGGCGCGCCGTCCATGTCGCCGCCGACCCATGAGCCGAAGCGCAGCACGCGCGGCAGCTGGCGCGGTGTCACGCTCGCGCCGAAGGCGCGCTCCAGCGCGACCGCGAGCTCCTCGTAGAAGCCGGGCAGGATCCGGTAGAGGATCTCGGACAGAAAGAACAGCACGTGCTCGCGCTCGTCGGCCACCGTCAGGCGCTCGCGCGGGTGCTCCTCGGTCTGCCAGCCGGAGATCAGCTCGGTGCGGATCTGCTCCCAGGTCGCGCGCCGTTCGGCGGGCGTGATCGACGGATCGAGGCGGTCGAGCAATAGCCCCGCGATGCGCTGGTGCTTGCGCAGGATCGTGCGCCGCGTCGACTCGGTCGGGTGGGCGGTGAACACCGGGTAGATGCACAGGCGGCCCAGCAGGCCGAGCACTTCACCGAGCGTGCAGCCCTCCTTCTGGAGCCGGGTCAGCGCGTCGTCGAGGCCGCCGGGCTGCGGCTGCGCGGAATTGTTGAGGTACTCGCGGCGGCGCCGGATGCGGTGGACCTTCTCGGCGAGGTTGACGACCTGGAACCACGTCGAGAACGCACGCACGAGGTCACGCGCCTCCTTCGGGTCCCGGCCGCGGGTGCGGTCGAGGAGCTCGGTCGCACCGCCGTCGACGCCTTCGCGCCGCCGGATCGCGGCGACGCGATCGCCCTCGACGAGATCGAAGCGCTCGCGACCGCACTGCTCGAGGAGAATCTCGCCGATGAGCGCGCCGAGCGCGTGGACGTCCTCGCGCAGCGGGGCGTCCTTGGCCGGAAACTGAATGTTCTGCCGGTACATCGCGCCAGCGGATCGACGACGGAGCCGGCATGATAACAGGCGCGCGTCGCGCGGACGTCGCCAATCGGCGACATGCGTCAACCGCGCGCCGTCAGCACCGTTTTGGCAGGCTGACCGACGTCATCGATCACGGAGGATCACCACGATGCAACCGCGCGATCGAGCAACCGCATGCCGGCGCCGGCACGCGCTGATCCTGCTCGCCCTCATCGCGACGCTCCTCGACGCGCGCGCCGCCGTCGCCGACGTGCTCGACCTCTACGTGGGCGCCGCCGCCGGACAGGGACGCGTCGACGTCGGCAACCTGTCGAACCCCAGCGTCATTGCGGTCCCGCCGGTCGCGAGCTTCAAGGAGAACCACTCGGCATTCAAGGCGATTGCCGGCGTGCGCCTCGTGTCGCTGTTCGGGATCGAGGTCGACTACATGGACTTCGGACATCCCAACACGAACGTTCCCACGAACCCGACGATCGGCGGCGTCAGTGTCGTTGCCGATGCCAAGCTCTCTGGCAGCGCCGCGTACGGCGTGCTCTACCTTCCGGTCCCGATCGTCGACGTCTACGTCAAGGGCGGCGTCGCGCGCCTCAAGGAAACGGCGACGGTCACGGCGACCTACGGAGCACCGATCGCCACGTGCGTCACCGCTGCGCCTAACTGCACGTTCGCGCAGGGCTATGGCGCGACCACGACCGGCCTCGCGGCAGGCCTCGGCGCGCAGTTCAAGCTCGGGCACTGGGCGCTGCGCGCCGAGTACGAGCGCTTCAACGCCGCGGGTGGCAACCCGAGCCTCGCGACGGTCGGCGTGACCTACAACTTCCTGTAGCGCGTGCGGCTCAGCGCGCCGGCGCCGCCGGGCGCAGCAATGCGGCGCGGCGCGCGAGCGCCGTGATCGCCGCGAAATCGCCGGCCGCCACGAGCGCCGGCGGCGCGAGCGAGGACATGCCGACGCAGAGCACGTTCGGCAGCGCCAGGTACTCGCCGGCCGAGTTCACGTCGATGCCGCCGGTCGGGCAGAACTGCGCGGTCGGGAACGGCGCGGCGAGCGCCTTCAGCATCCCGGCGCCGCCGGCCTGCGCGGCCGGGAAGAACTTCAGCGTATCGATGCCCGCCGCGAGGGCCGCCATCAGCTCGCTCGCGGTCGCGACGCCCGGCAGCACCACGGCGCCCCGACGCCGAGCCTCGGCGCACAGCGCCGGCGAATAGCCGGGCGAGACGATGAACTGGCTGCCGGCCGCGAGCGCATCCGCGAGCTGGCCCGCATCAATGACCGTTCCGGCACCGACGATCGCCTCCGGGACCGCGGCGCGCAGCGCCCGGATCGCATCGAGCGCGACCGCCGAGCGCAAAGTCACCTCGAGCACCGGCAGGCTCCCGGCGAGCAGCGCGCGCGCCAGCGGCACGGCGCTTGCGAGTTCGGTGATCGTCAACACCGGGATGACCGGCGCGCGCGCGAGGATCGCGCGGATCGGCGTCAGTGGCATGCGAGCGCTCCCCGCTCGGCGTCGCTGATCGCGCGACGAAGCGTCGCGAAGAGCTCGCGTCCATGGCCTGCGGCGTCCGCCGCCGGCGGACACGCGGCGTCACGCGCCGCGAGCGTCTCTGGCGCCACGCGCGCCTCGAGCGTGCGCGCCCGTGCATCGAGCCGGATCAGGTCCCCGTCGCGCAGCCGGCCGAGCGGCCCCGCAGCGGCGCATTCGGGCGTGACGTGCAGCGCCGCCGGCACCGGGCCGGATGCGCCCGACATGCGGCCGTCGGTCACGAGCGCGATCCGCCGGCCGCGGCTCATCAGCGCGCCGAGCACCGGCGTCAGCTGGTGGAGCTCGGGCATGCCGTTGGCGCGCGGTCCCTGGAAGCGGACCACGGCCACGAAGTCGCGCTCGAGCGCGCCGGCCTTGAACGCGTCCATGAGCGCCTGCTGGCCGTCGAACACCAGCGCCGGCGCCTCGACAACGTGATCGGCCGGCGCGAGCGCCGAGGTCTTGATGACGGCCCGGCCGAGATTGCCGCGCAGCACGCGGATGCCGCCCTCGGCACTGAAGGCATCGGCGACGCCCCTGAGCACGTTGTGGTCGGGGCTCTTGCGGGGCACCTCGCCCCAGCAGAGCGTCCCGTCGACGAGCCGCGGCTCGCGGGTGTAGGCATCGAGCCCGTCGCCGGCGATCGTCCTGACCTCGCGCCACAGCAGGCCCGCGTCGAGGAGCTCCCGGATCACGAACGCCGTGCCGCCCGCCGCGTGGAAGTGGTTCACGTCGGCCGTGCCGTTCGGGTAGATCCGCGCGATCAGCGGCACGACGGCCGAGAGCGCATCGAAGTCGTCCCAGTTGACGCTGAGGCCCGCGGCCGCGGCGATGGCGACCAGGTGGATCGTGTGATTCGTCGAGCCGCCGGTCGCGAGCAGGGCCACAATGCCGTTCACGAGCGCGCGCTCGTCAAGCAGCCGGCCGAGCGGCCGGTAATCGCCGCCGAGCGCGGTGATCTGCGCGAGCCGCACCGCGGCCTGCGAGGTCAGCGCATCGCGCAGCGCCGTCCCGGGCGGCACGAAGGCGCTGCCCGGCAGGTGCAGCCCCATCGCCTCCATCAGCATCTGGTTGCTGTTCGCCGTGCCGTAGAAGGTGCAGGTGCCAGGTGCGTGGTAGCTGCGGGCCTCGGCCTCGAGCAGTTCCTCGCGGCTGACGGTGCCGGCGGCGTACTCGCGCCGCACGCGCGCCTTGTCGGCGTTGCCGAGTCCGGACGGCATCGGGCCGGCGGGCACGAACACGGCCGGCAGGTGACCGAACGACAGCGCGCCGAGCAGCAGTCCCGGCACGATCTTGTCGCAGACGCCGAGCGCCGCGACGCCGTCGAACGCATCGTGCGTCAGCGCAACGGCGGTCGCCATCGCGATGACGTCGCGACTCATCAGCGACAGCTCCATTCCCGGCTGGCCCTGCGTGATGCCATCGCACATCGCGGGCACGCCGCCCGCGAACTGCGCGACCGCGCCCGCGGCGCGCGCAGCGTGCTTGATCAGCGTCGGATACCGCTCGAGCGGCTGGTGGGCGGACAGGAGGTCGTTGTAGGCCGAGACGATCGCGAGGTTCGGCCAGCGCGCACCGCGCAGCTGCGCCTTGTCGGCACCGTCGGCGGCGGCGAAGACGTGCGCGAGGTTCGCGCACGAGAGGCGTCCGCGCGAAGCGCGTTGCGTCTGCGCGCGCGCGAGGTCGTCGAGGTAGGCGCGGCGCGTATCGGCACTGCGCATCGCGATGCGTGATGTCACCTCGCGCACCACCGGATGCAGCCGGTCCTCCGAAGCTGAAGCCACCGCGCCTCCAATACCCGTCACGAGGCGAGTAGTTTAGCTACATTATCGATCGAAATACCAGAAGCACGCCTCTCTTACTCCTTTATTAACAATGTGTTACATTCTACTTCACATAACGTTAGACCGCTTCACTGGTGGACGATGAGTATATAAACTACAAAACCGTATGAGTACCGACGCGCGCACCGCCGCCGCGGGCACGGGCCACCACCCGGCGCCGCTCCCATTCGACCTCGTGCTGTTCGGGGGCACCGGAGACCTTGCGATGCGCAAGCTGCTGCCGGCGCTCTTTCGGCGGCACTGCGCGGGCGCGATCGCGCCGGGTTCGCGGATCATCGGCCTCGCGCGCAGCCCGCACGACGACGACGAGTACCGCGCGCAGGCCGAGAAGGCACTGCGCGCGCACCTCGGTGCCGATTATCGGGCCGACGCGTGGCCGCAATTCGCCGCGGTGCTGAGCTACCTGCGCGTCGATGCGACCGTCGCCGCCGACTACGGCGTGCTCGCGGCCAAGCTCGGCCAGCGCCCGGGCGTCGCACGCATCTTCTCGCTGTCCACGGCGCCCGATCTCTTCGCGGCGATCTGCCGCGAGCTCGCCGCCGCCGGCATCGTGACACCGGACTCGCGCATCATGCTCGAGAAGCCGCTCGGCGAGGACGGCGCGTCGGCGCGACGCATCAACGACACCGTCGGCGCGATGGTCGGCGAGCGGCAGATCTACCGGATCGACCACTACCTCGGCAAGGAGACGGTCCAGAACCTGCTCGCGTTGCGCTTCGGCAACGCGCTGTTCGAGCCGCTGTGGCGCCGCGGACAGATCCGCCACGTGCAGATCACGGTCGCCGAGCAGCTCGGCGTGGAGGCCCGTGGCACGTTCTACGACCGCACCGGGGCGCTGCGCGACATGGTGCAGAACCACCTGCTGCAGCTGCTGTGCATCCTCGCGATGGAGCCGCCCGCCAGCAGTGCCGCCGACGCGGTGCGCGACGAGAAGCTGAAGGTGCTGCGCGCGCTGCGCCCGATCGGCGATGCCGAGGCGCTGATCAAGACCGTGCGGGGCCAGTACCGCGGCGGGGTCGTCGGTACCAGCAGGGCGGCCGGCTACCTCGAGGAGTCCGGCGTCGAGCCGGCGAGCCGCACCGAGACGTTCGTCGCGATCAAGGCCGAGATCGACACCTGGCGCTGGGCCGGCGTGCCCTTCTACCTGCGCACCGGCAAGCGGCTGCATGACCAGGTCGCCGAGATCGTGGTCACGTTCGACCAGGTGCCGCACTCGATCTTCGCGGGGCCGTTCAGCTCGCAGCCGCCGAACCGGCTCGTGATCCGGCTGCAGCCGGACGAATGCATCACGCTCAGGATCCTCGCGAAAAGCCCGGGCGAGGCGATGCGCCTCAAGCCGGTGGACCTCGCGCTCGACCTCGGCGAGTCGTTCAAGGGCCGGCCGCTCGAGGCCTACGAGCGGCTGCTCGGCGACGCGATCCAGGGCAACCTGACGCTGTTCATGCGTCGGGACGAGATCGAGGCCGCCTGGGACTGGATCGACCCGATCCGCAGCGCCTGGGACGCCGACGACGACGCCCCGCGCCCCTACGCCGCGGGCAGCTGGGGCCCGGCGGCCTCGAGCGCGCTGATTGCACGGGACGGATTTGCATGGCACGACGAAATGTAGGCGCGCGCGAGCCTCGGGCCGGACACGACGAGCCCGCGAGCGAGGCTCAGCTTCTGAGGACCGTCGCGGCACTGAAGCCCGAGCTGCCGCCGGCCGAGGCGCGCGTCGCGCAGACCGTGCTCGCTTCGCCCGCGTGGGTGCTGCAGAACACGCTCTCGGCCGTCGCGGTCCGCGCCGGCGTCAGCGACCCGACCGTGATCCGCTTCTGCCGCTCGCTGGGTCTCGACGGCTACCAGTCGTTCCGCCTGCGTCTCGCCCACAGCCTCGGCAGCGGCGCCTCGGTCCTGCACCGCGACATCGACCGCGACGATACCCCGGCCGAACTCGCCGCGAAGGTGTTCGAGCGCGCCGCGCGCACGCTGCGCGACGTGTCGGGCCAGATCGCGCCGGCGCACCTCGAGGAGGCGATCCGGCTGCTCGCCGCGGCGCGGCGCATCGAGTTCTACGGCCTCGGCAGCTCCGGTATCGTCGCCGCCGACGCGCGCCACAAGTTCTTCCGCCTCGGACTGCAGGCGGCGTCTTACGCCGACGCCCACGTGCACGGCATGGCGGCGACGATGCTGAGCGGCGCGGACGTCGTGGTCGCGATCTCGAGCACCGGGCGCACCATCGACCTGATCGCGAGCGTCGAGCTCGCCCTCGAGGCCGGCGCCCGCGTGATCGCGATCGCCCCGCCCGGCTCGCCGCTCGCGCTGCGCGCGACGGTGCCACTCGGGATCGCGGTCGACGAGGACACCGACGTGTACACGCCGATGACGACCCGGCTCGCGCAGCTGACGCTGATCGACGTGCTGTCGATCGGCGTCGCGCTCAGGCTCGGTCCCGAGCTCGCGGCACGGCTCGAGCGCGCGCACGCGAGCCTGCGCGACAAGCGGCTCGCCGCCGCCGAGTAGCCCGTATCCGGCGCCGCGTGCGAGGCGCCACCGAATCGCATACAGTGGCCCGGGTCCCGCCGAACGGATCCCTCATGGACGTTGCCACCGCCTTGCGCGGCCGCGGTTCCACCCGCGCCTTTCGCCGCGAGCCCGTCTCCCGCGCGATAATCGCATCGATACTCGAACAGGCGCGCTTCGCGCCCAGCGGCTCGAACATCCAGCCGTGGCAGGTGCACGTCGTGAGCGGCGCGGTGCGCGACGCGATCTGCGGCGCGGTCCGCGAACGGGCCGCCGCCGCCGCGCCGCCGGCATGGCCCTATGACTACTATCCGTCCGTGTGGCGCGAGCCGTACCTCGCGCGGCGCCGCGCCTGCGGCTGGGGCCTTTACTCGCTGCTCGGGATCGCGCGCGGCGACCGCGCGGCCGGGCTCGCGCAGGAGCTTCGCAACTACGACTTCTTCGGGGCGCCCGTCGGGCTGTTCTTCTTCATCGACCCCGACCTCGGTCCCGGCAGCTGGCTCGACTACGGGATGTTCCTCGAGGCGCTGATGGTCGCCGCCGTCGGTCAAGGGCTCGCGACGTGCCCGCAGGCCGCGTGGGCGCCGTTTCACGCGATCATCCGGGCGCACCTGCGGGTCGCGGATGCGCCGGTCCTGATCTGCGGCATGGCGCTCGGCTATGCCGACCGCACCGCCCCGGTCAACGGCTTTCGGCCGAGCCGCCTCGCGGTCGACGAGTTCACGACCTGGCATGGACCCGAGGAGGCCGCGTGACGCGCGCGCTGCGTGACAATCCCGGTGTCCCGTGGCTCGGCATCGGCCTCTCGATCGTCGGCTCGGTCGGCTTCGCGGCCAAGGGCGTCATCGCGAAGTTCCTGTACGCCGACGGCTGGGACCCGGACACGGTCCTGACGGTGCGCGCGTTGCTGGCGCTTCCGGTGCTGGGCGCCTGGGCCTGGTGGGCGATCGGCGCCGAGCGCCTGTTTCGCCCGCCGCCGCGCGCGCTCCTCGGCTCGGTGCTCGCGGGCGCCATCTGCTACTACGTCGGCGCCCTGCTCGACTTCAGGGCGCTCGCGATGATCGATGCGAGCGTCGAGCGGGTGCTGCTGTTCTCGTACCCGTCGGTCATCGTCGTGCTGCACGCGGTGCTGTACCGCCGCCGGCCGGAGGGACGGGTGCTCGCCGCGCTCGTGATCACCTACGCGGGCATCGTGATGGTGGTCACCGCGCTCGACCTCGGCGTGCTGCACGGCAACCTCACCGGCGCCGGGCTGGTGCTCATCTGCGCGCTGACGTCGGCCCTCTACTATCTTGCCGGCGAGCGCCTGACGCCGACGATCGGGAGCCTGGCGTTCAGCTTCTATGCGCTCGCCGCCGCGGCGCTGTGCCTCGTGGTGCAGCAGGCGCTCAGCGGCCGGGTGAGCGCCGGCGCCTGGAACGCGCGCGACCTGTGGCTGATGCTCGCGCTGGTGATCGGTGCCACGGTCGTGCCGCTGTGGGCCATGGCCGAGGGCGTTCAGCGCCTCGGCGCGCCACGGGCATCGGTGATCGCGACCGTCGGGCCGCCGACCACGATCCTGCTCGGCGCGTGGCTGCTCGGTGAGCGCCTGCGCACCGCGCAATGGGCCGGCGTCGCGCTGATCGTCGCCGGGATCCTCTCGCTGGAGTTCGCGCGGCGCCCGGGCGCTGCGGGCGGCCCGGACGACTGAGGGGCAGGCCCGCCGCTCACCAGCGCAGCGGGTTGGCGTCGTGGTGGAGCGCGGTACCGAGGATGTAGCCGACCGCCAGCAGCGCCGCGACGAGCGCGACTGCGCGGACCGCCGGCGTGCGTCCGCGGCGCAGCGCGATCGAGCCGAGGACGACGTAGGCAATGAGCGCGACGAGCTTCGCGGTCAGCCAGTCGTTGACGAACGGATACTGGTGCAGGATCAGCGTCAGCAGCACGGCGCTCGCGAGCAGCACCGTGTCGATGACATGCGGCGCGATGCGCAGCACGCGCGTGCCGAGCAGGCTCGAGCCCGCGATCCTGAGGCCGGCCCGGAACAGGAACAGCCCGATCGAGAGCGCGACCGACGCGACGTGCAGCGTCTTCAGCGCGACGTAGTAGCGCGCCAGCACGTCGCGGCGTTCAGGCCGGGAAGAAGTCGATCGGCTTCGTCGTCGTGATCAGCTCGACGTCCTTGTCGTCGAACTTGAACATCTTGATCCGCGCCACGAGCTTGCGCTCGAGCTCTTCGTCCTTGAGCTCCGACGACAGCACTTTGCAGTCGGTGACCTCGCCGGTCGGGGCGATCGTCAGCTGCACGACGACCTTGCCCTGCAGCTGCGGATTGTCGCGCAGCGCGCGATTGTAGAGCGCGTAGATCGCCGCCTTGTTGCGGTCGAACACCATTTCGATCTCTTCGCGGCTGCGCGAGGCCTTGCCGCTCGAGCCGGTGCGCTTGGCCTCGGCGTGGTCCTTGCGGATGCCGTCGGCGAAGGACTGGACGCCCTGCATCGTCGAGTGGCCGTGCAGCGAGCCCGGTCCGCCACCGAAGCCGGAACTGAGCGCCGCGGTGTTGATGCCGCCGCTGCCGCCCGTCAGGTTCGACGTGATCAGCGAGCGCTCGGCGCGCGCCGGGCCGTCGACCTTGTCCTTGAGCGGCTTGGCGCTCGCGAGCTGCTCGGTGTTGAGCGCCGCGCGCAGGTCGGCGAGCTCGTCTTTGACGGCGTTCATCGCCTTCTGCGCCTTCTTGCGCGCCTGCTCGGTCTTGTCGACCTGCGGAGGCGGCACGACCGTCTTCGGGATCGGCTTGGGCTCCGGCTTCTTCTCCTCGACGGGCTTCGGCTTCGGCAACGGCGGCTGCAGCACGAGCTTGACGACCTCCTCGGGCAGCGGCTGTGCGGCCGGACGCTCCGGCGTCGGCAGCAGCTGCGTGCCGAAGACGATGATCAGCCAGATGACGATGCCGATCGTGAGCAGCCGTTTAAAATGCCGCTCCTCGTCGTCGTTCGGCGTCCAGGGAAGCTCGAAGATCCGATAATTGGTCGAAAGCGCGGTCATCGTGGGCTCGCTCGGCGAAACTCAGCCAGGGTTCGGGCCGTGGTAGGCCCGCTCTTTCTCGATGACCGCCAGCGACATCTTGCCGATGTCCGCCGCGGTCGCCGCCAACATGATCTTCTTCAGCAGGCTGTACGGCAGGCCCTTGTCGGCCATCACCGTGACCTCACGGGCGGTCGGGTCGTCGGGCCGCAACTGCGTGCGCTTCTGCGTCTCCGCCTTCAGGCTCGCCTGCAGTGAATCGCGCGCCGCCGGCACGTCGGCGTCGATGTCCGCGACCGAGGCGGTCGCGTTGCCGTTTACGAAGATCATGTCGCGCGTGACCATCAGCACCGTCGACTCCCGCGGGCGCGACTCGGAGATCGACTGCGGGATCGAGATGTTCTTGGTGTTCGGCAGGATCTCGTAGTCGGCCGTGTGAATCAGCATGTACACGACCAGGATCACGAGCATGTCGATCATCGGGATGAGCGCCGGCATGCCGTGACCACTGTGGTGGCCGCCGGACTTGCGGTAGCGCTTCAGGCGCGAGGCAATCATGTCGGCGCATCTCCGAGCGAGATCTGCGGGAACAGTTCGCCGCGCGCCGGCTGGCCGTCGAGCGTGCCCTCGTAGGACTTCACCGCGTCCATCGTCGCGATGATCGTGTCATACGGGATGTTCTGCTCGAGCAGCACCGTCGCGGACTTGAGCTCCGGGAAGCGGGCCTTGACGCGGGTCAGGTACGAGTTGAGGCCGTCGAAGTCGTAGCCCTGCTCGTTGTTCGGGAACGGCTGCAGGGGCCCCGAGTTCTTGTCCTGCACCACCAGACCGTCCTTGCGCACCACGATCTCGAGCACGAGCCCCTCGGGCAGCGACAGGGGCTCGGAACTCTGGGCCGGCAGATTCATCTCGACGATGTGGGTCTTCGAGAACACGGCCGTGAAGATCAGGAAGAACACGAGGATCGTGAAAATGTCGAGCATCGGAACGATGTTGATATCGTTCCGACCCTTGTAGCGCGCATGGTTGCGCGCCTGGCGGCGGGCTATCGAGGATCCGCTCATGCCCTCGCCCCGCGCACCTCACCGCCGCGCGGTGCCGCGCTCGCGGCAGTCGCGGGCGCCTCGGCGCGCTGCTGGCGCTCGGACAGGGCGTTCAAGAACTTCACGCTCGCGACCTCGAGGCTGTCGACGATGTTGGTCGTCTTGGTCTCGAGATACAGGTGCGACAGCAGCAGCGTGATCGCGACCAGCAGGCCGAGTGCCGTGTTGTTCATCGCCACCGAGATGCTCGCCGACAGCAGGCTCGCCTTCTCGGCCGGGTTCGCCTGGGCGACCGCGGCGAAGGCGTTGATCAGGCCGAGCACGGTACCGAACAGGCCCATCAGCATGCCGATGTTGGCGAGCGCGGCGAGGTAGTGGGTGCGCCGCTCGAGGTGCGGGATCACCTCGACCAGGCTCTCCTCCATTGCCTTCTCGATGTCCTCGCGGCGCCGCGCGGTCGTGATGCGGCTCATGCCGTAGCGCATGACCTGTGCGAGCGCGGTGTCCGAGTCGGAGACGGCGTTGGTCGCCTGCTTGAAGTTGCCGGCCTCGAACAGCGGCTGCAGCTGGTCCCACAGGCGCTTGTTGCCGGTCCCGACCTTCATGAGGTAGGCGAACCGCTCGATGGCGATCACCAGGCCGATCGCCCAGATCAGGGCGATCGGGTACAGGAAGAAGCCTCCCTGCTTGAAGAAGTTCACGATCACGTCGTAGGCATGCATCTCCGCTGCTCCGTTCGATTCGACGAGGTTTGCCGGCTTGGCCGGTCCATTTCACTCAACTTATGTTACGAATACCGTGGTTCACTTCTCAGGCCGGGATCCCGGAGTCCCGCCTGTGACGCGCGTCTCGCTTCGGGCCCGGTCCGGGGCCAGCGCGTCGAAGTAGTCGATCTCGCGCCGGAACACCTCCCGGTCGACCGGCTGCAGCGCCTCGTCGACCAGGCTGTTCACCGGGCGGCCGACGAGGTCGCCGATATCCGAGCGCTTCCAGGGAACGATCACCATGACCTTCGGCAGCTCGCGGTTGCCGGTGATCTGGGTCGTCTCGAGCTCGAGGCGGTCGATGGCCTTCGCGGTCTTTTCGCCGGGCGCGGCATCGGCCTTCGCGGACGCCTTGCGCGGCTTCGGGGTGGCGGGCGGCGCCTTGACCGCCGGCTCAGCCTGCTGGACCTCGGGCGAGGCCGCGCGGGCGGCGCGCCCGGCGCTCGGCGGATCCTCGGCCGAGGCGACCCCCAATACGGCGGTGGTGCCGAGCGCGGCGAACATCGTCAGCCATCTCTTGCTCATTGGGCCTCCGCGCGGGCGCTCTTCTGGCCCGCCCCGAGCCGCTGGCGCAGCTCGGCGATCCAGGCCGACATCTGCTTGTCCTCGCCGCCGGCCAGCGCCAGCGAGCGCTCGTACTCGGCAAGCGCTTCGGCAGGCTTCTGCACGTACAGGTCGAGCAGCACGCCGAAATTGCGGTGTGTGCGCGCGTCGTTCGCGTCGGACTCGAGGGCCTTGCGGTACGACTGCTCGGCGTCGCTGAACTTGCCGAGCTGGCGGTAGACGACGCCGAGCTGCGCCGCCGCGGTCGCGCAGCCCGGATGGCGCCTGAGCGCCTCGCCGAGCGCGTCCGCCGCCTCGGGCCAGTGCTGGGCGCGGCTCAGCAGGATGCCGTGGTTGAGCGGCGGCCCGGCGAGCGTCGGGGCGCCGCTCGTCAACGCGACGAACTCGGCATCCGCCTGCGCCTCGCCGCCGCGATCGGCTGCGGCGACCGCCTCCTGGAAGCGAACCGCGAGCTGCAGCGGCACCGCGTTGGCCGGCGGCGGCGCACTCTTCGCATTGCTGGCCGGCGCCTTGGCCGGCACGGCGGGCGCCGGCGGCTCGGGCGGCGGGGCACCCGCCGCGGCGTCGATCACGAGATCCTCGTTCTGTTCGGTCTTGGCGAAGCGCGCGGGCTTGAGCTTGGCGAGCGCCGCGAAGCTCGCGCGCACCGGCTCGTTGTACAGGCCCTGCGCTGCGCGCGCGGTGTTCACGAGGTGGATCTCGATGGCCTTCTCTTCGAACGGGTAGGCCTGCTCCTCGAGCAGCAGGTTGTACTGCTCGAGCGCCTCGTCGGTCAGGCTCTTCGGGCGCTCCGACTTCAGGAGGTCGACGCTGAGCTGACGGTAGAGCTCGGCCATCTCGAAGGTCGCGGCGGTAGAGACCTCGGCGATCGCGTAGGCGTCCGCCGCCTCGAAGGACTTCAGCGCACGCTGCAGCGCAGCGCGCTTGGCCTCAAGGGACTTCTTGAGCGGCAGCACCAGTCGCACCGCATTGAACGCCTCGCGCGTCGGCATCGCAAGCTCGAGCGAGGCCTTGGCGGCGAGGTAGCGGCTGCGGTCAGTGCGCGCTGCGCCCGCGCCTTGGTCGGCGCGGATGATCTCGTCGAGCAGCGCCGCGCGGCGCGCTGCATCGCCGCGCTGCTGCGCCAGGTCGGCGAGCTTTTGGCGGGCCTCCATCGCCGGCTCGAAGGGTTGCGGGAAGCGCTTGACGTAGCTTTCCCAGGACGCGACGGTCTTCGCGGTGTCGCCGGACTTCTCGTAAAGCGTCGCCGCCTGGACGAGCGCCTCGCGCTGCACGTCGACGCTGCCGCCGGGCGCCGATGCGATGCGCTCGAACTCGACCGCAGCCGGTCCCGGCCGGCCGGCCTCGACGTAGGCGACGGCGAGCTTGCGCGTCACTTCGGGCTGCAGCTCGCTCGTCGGGAAGTTCCGCCGGTAGCCCTCCAGCACCTCGATCGCCTTCGGCCAGTCCTTGAGCCCGATCAGCAGCGCCGCGGCGTCGTAGTCGGCGCTGGCGCGGATCTTCGAGTGCGGCGCAAGCTGCGCAATCCGTAGGAAATCGCCGACCGCGCCGGCCTCGTCGCCGGCCGCCTTGCGCGCCTCGCCCTGCTTGTACACGGAGGCCGCGATGCGCTCGTCGATCACCGGCCGCTGCGGATCGTTGGCCGCGAGCAGAGACTGCACCTGCAGGTAGGCGCCCTCGGCCTTGTCGAATTGACCGAGCTCGAACTGGCCGTTGGCAATGACGGTCCACACGGTGCGCTGCTTCTCGACGTCGATCGGCGGCTGGCGTGCGAGCGCGATGTCGGCGACATCGATCGCCTTCGCGTATTCCTTGAGGTCGTAGTACTCGCGCGCGGTGCGCACCAGCACCGGCGCGCTCTCCGGATGGCTCTGGAACGTCGTCGCGAACCGCAGCCCGCTCTCGAGGCCCTGGCGGTGCCAGGCGCTGCGCGCCTCGCCCTGCAGCGTCGGCTCGTGCTTCTCGTAGGACACGAGCGCCGCGTAGCCGGCGGTCGCCGACTTGTCGTTCGGCGGGTAGCCGTAGGCGCTGTGCTCGTACTCGAGCGCGGCGTCGTGGAACTGGTGGCTCTCGAACAGCGTGTCGGCCAGCAGGTAGTTGGTGTTCGCGGCGTCCTTGTCGTCCGGGAACGACTGCAGGTACACGCGGTACCAGTGCGCCGCCTCCTGGTAGTCCGCCGTCTGCTTCGAGGTCTGGGCCTGCGAGTGATAGTAGGCGGCGAGGTCCTTGACGTTGGTCTTGAGCTCGCGCACGACCAGCGGCGCATCGGCCGGCTGGCGATGCGCCCAGAACGGGGAGCCGAGCTGGTAGCGCTCGACGTACTCGCGCTTGCCGTCGAGCACCAGGCTCGCAAATCCTCCGCGCTTGTAGGCGTCGATCGCCTGCATCTGCAGGAGCGGCGCGTGCTCGTGATCCGGCTCGCGCTTGGCGAACGCGCGGTAGGCGTCCGCCGCGTCGGTCCAGCGCTCCTTGCTGACGTACAGGTCGCCGAGCGTCCCGTACAGCAAATAGGCGTAGGGCTTGGACCCGTGGCGCTTCAGGAAAGCATCGACGCCCTTCGCGTCCTCGTCGAAGGAGAAGGTGATCGCGCACACCCGCAGCGTGTCCTCGACGAGCTCGCGCTGCGGCCGCGTGAAGCCCTCGAGGTCGCGCTCCTTGCCCTGCGGGTCGATGAGCTTGATGTCGAGCAGCTTCGCGAACGAGTCGAGCGCCCCCTCGGACTCGCCGCGCTTGAACAGCGACCAGCCATGCTTGTACAGGCTTTGCTCGTAGAACTCGGACTTGGAACCGAACTTCATCACGTGCGCATAGGCCGCCTCGGCGTCCGCCCAGCGCTTGTCGACGAACATGATCTCGCCGCGGCGGAACTGCGCCTCGTCGATGTAGCGACTCGAGGGGTAGCGGCGCACCAGCTGATCGAGCGTGCCGAGCGCCTTGTCGCTCTGCTGGTCGGCCTCGTAGGCGCGCGCCAGCTGGTAGAGCACCGCGTCGTTGCGCTCGTAGTTCGGGTACGCGGCGAGCAGCTTCGTGTACAGGACGATCGCGTCCGACGTGTCGAGCGGCGAGCCCGACACCAGCTCCTTCTCGATGCGGTTCAGCTCGCCGGCCTCGAGCTTGAGGTCGCCGAGCCGGCGCATCGCCTCGGCGCGCAGCGCCGCGTCGCCGCGCTCGAGGTTGAGGAATTCCTGGTAGTTCTGCCGCGCCTTGTCGGAGTTGGCGTCGGTCGGCTCGTCGGGCGTGACGTCGACCGTCTTGCCCTTGAGGTCGGCAATCGTCGGCTGTTTCTTCGGCGCCGCAGCCACGGCGACGCCCGCGGCCAGCAGGCCGGTGCAGAGCCACAGGATGATTGCGGGGGCCGCGCGTCTCATTGCGTGCCCTGGGGCGGCGTCGGCGCTTGCGGCGCCGGGCCGCGCTTGGCATCGAGGTCCTGCGTCGCGCGGTCATAGATCGTCGCGAGCGAGTAACGCGCCTGCAGCATGTAGGTCGCGATGCGCTCCTTCTGCGACTCGAGCTCGCGCACCGCGATGTCGGCCAGGTAGTCGGCCTGCGCGCGCTCAAGCGCCGCGAGCCGGTCGCGCGCCCCTTCGATGCGCGGGCGCAGCGAGGCGATCCGCGCGCCGAACTCGCCGTTGCGGTCCGGAACGGCCTGCTTCGCCTCCTGAACCAGCGACCAGCGCTTCTCGGTCTCGCGCAGCGCCTGCGAGACCTCGCGCACGCCCTTCCTCACGGCCCAGGCGCGGGCCTTGAAGCCGTCGTTCATCTCCCAGTAGAGGACGCCGCGCGCCAGCCGCAGCTTGTCGCGGGCATCGTCGAGGTCGGGGTCATTGCCGGCGTTCGCGAGCACCGACTCCATCTGCTCGACCTGCGCCCACAGCTCGCGCTCGTGCGGCGTGCCGAGCGCCGCAACGTCTCCGGTGTTCTCGGCGCTGACGACCTGCGACTCGATCTCCGTGCGCCGGCGCTGCAGCTCCTCGAGGTCGACGCCGTTGAGCTTGGCGAGGACCGCCGGCAGGCGCGTATCGTAGCGCTCGCGGCGTGTGGCGAGCATGTCGTCGAAGGCTTCCACGCTGGTCGACCAGCCATCGAGGTTGCGCTCCATGTAGCGCAGCATTCGGAAGTTCTTCAGGCCTTCCTGGAAGTCGTTCTGGGCGAGCAGGTGATAGAGGTAGCGTGACTCGGGCGCATCCGGCAGCGTCGAGAGCTGCCAGAACCAGCCAAGCTGGCTGCGCGACTCGTTCTTGACGATCGTCTCGAGCATGCCGCCGCGCCGGATCGCCGCGATCGATTCGTCGAGGCGCCCGGTCTCGGCTCCGAATTCGCGGATCGCCGTCTCGTAGTACTCGGCGGCCTGGCGGTTGGCGTTGAGCTTGCCGTAGGCGTACGGGACCGCGAGGTAGCTCTCCTGGACTGCCGAATCGAGCATGCCGCGCCCGTGCAGTTCGAGCCACGGCACCAGCGCGTCGCGGTACTGCTGCGCATCGCTCGAGGCCCAGCCGACGCCGAGCAGCGCCTTGGTCGACAGCGGTCCGTCCAGCCGCACGCGCTCGAGCACCGGGCGCGCCTCGACGGGCTTCTTGGCCTGCAGCAGCGCGTAGCCGAGCGCCAGGTTCGCTTTGTCACGCAGCGCGTCGAGCTCGCGGTTGGTGCGCTCGAGCCGGCCGATCTCGTCGAGCAGGTGCGCGCCCTGGTCGAGCTGGCCGTTGCGCACGAACGCGACGCCCAGGTTGAACTTGGCGTAGGCCTGCCACATCACCGGGCCCTTCCAGTTCTCGAGCGCGGCAATCGCCTCGGGATACTTGCCCTGGTACAGCAGCGCCTGGGCGAGCAGCATCCGGCGCTCGGCCTCCATCGCCGGCGACAGGCCCGCCCTGCCCGCCGCCGCGAGCGTGTCGGCGGCCTTGTCGAAGTAGCCGCGCTGGTACCACACCTTGCCGAGGAAGAACCGCGCGCGGTCGCGCACCGGCTGCGGCACGTTCTTGCGGTCCAACACCTCGGCGAAGATCTGGCCGGCCTCGCGATGCTGCCCGAGCGAGAGGTACAGGCCCCCGAGAAGCAGCTGCGCATCACCCTCGTGGTGCGACACGCGCCCGAGCTGCTGCGCGGCGGTCAGGTGGGTCAGCGCCGTGAAATAGTCGTCCTGGTAGAAGTAATAGAGCACATCGCCGTAATAGAGGTCACGGACCTTGACCGGAGGCAGCGCCCCCGGTGTCGGCGTCGCCTTCGGCGCGGCCACGCCGGCGCTGAACGCCAGCGCCAGCAGGCACGCACACGCGCGCGCGCCGCTCGTGATGCCGCCTCGGCTCACTCCCACTCCTTGACCTTGAACTCGGGCTGCTGGGCGCTCTGGCGGTCGGAGATCTTGAGCTCGAGGTACTTCGCGCCCACGCCCTTCTCGAAGGTCATGTTGGCGCCGCGCTTGTAGTCGCGCTCGTGCGGTCCCTTGCCGGTGAAGAACGCCACGAGCTCGTGCTTGCCGGTCTTGAGGTTGCCGATGAATACCCGGTGCACGCCGCCGCGGTTGAGCGCCTCGACCTCGCGATCCGTGTACAGGTAGTTCGCGACCTCCTTGTTGTCGAGCTTGATCTGCACCGAGTCGAGCTCGAAGAACGTGCCGACGTCGAGCGACAGGAACACCGCGACCTGGGTGTTTGCCGGGAACAGCAGCTCTTCCTCGAGCATGAAGAGGTCGCGGTTGAGGTCCAGCACCTCCTTCTTGAGACCCTGCACCTCGCCATCGAGGCTCTTGAAGTCGCCGCCGGTCGTCGCCGGCGCGGCCGCGGGCTCCGTCGCGGCAGCGGCCGCCGGCGCCGCCGCTGGCGCGGAGTCGGCGGCGTACGCCGGCGCACCGAGCGCGAGCACGCTGCAGGCCGCGAGGGCACGCAGCCACTGGGAGAATCGGGTGTAGGTGAGCATCGTCCGGGCCTTTCTGGTCATGCGCGCGAGCGCGCTCCGGTGATCCACAACAGCCAGCGCGGCAGTGCCAAGGCCTTGCGCCGGGCACCACGGCGTCGCGAACCCCTGCCGCAGTCGAGCATCGCGAGCGCTATACGTGGACTGTCCATCGCGTACTCCGGGTGTTCCTATTCGTCGAGCAGCTGCCGAATCTCTTTGACGAGATCGGCATCGGACGCGGCGTCGAGCTCGCCATGCGCGTAGCGCACGACGCCGCTGCGGTCAATCAAAAGCGTCAGCGGCACGTCCGGCACCGCGAAGCGCTTGCCGGCGGACTTTTCCGTGTCGACGCCGGTGCGAAACTTGGTGCCGACCGCGCGGGCGAGCGCCGTGGCCCTTGCAGCATCGTCATCGAGGCTGATCCCGACGACGACGAGACCGGCCTGGCCGTAGGTCGCATCGAGCTTGGCGAGCCGCTCAAGATACGTGCGGCACGACCCGCACCAGCTGGTCCAGAAACCGATCGCGACGACCTCACCACGGCGCTCGGACAGGCGGAAGTTCCGGCCCGGTCCCGCGAACAGGCGCTGCACGATCTCCGGTGCCGGCTTGCCGATCAACGGGTGGCGCGCACCGGCGTCGGCGGCCGGCGCCGACGATGAAACGCCGGCGAGCACGATCGCCAGCGCGGCACTCGCCGCACTGCGCCGCACCCGGACGTTCAATAGAGCGAGCCGCCGCACCACCGTCGCCACGAACTCCATGTCACCGAGCCGAGGGCAGCGCGCCCGCGTCGCGAGCGACCGTTGGCGAGCGTCGCGCAGGCCGCCGCAAAACGGACACGGCCACCCGCGGCAACCCCGCTATCCGCGTTGTCACGGACCGGTAGCTTTGCGTCCTCGCCTCGCGACGAGTTTGCCCTTGGCAGATTCTGTAAAGCTCGCACGCAGGCCCCACAGTGTCAACGCGCAGCTTCGACGCAGAGTGTTGGACGCTTCACAAAAACGCTGGACCGCGGTTTGGGCCCAAATCGAGTCGCCGGATAGCGACAGGCCGCGGCGCACCGCGCGGCTTGCGGCGTGAGGCGCGTCACGTGTGATCGAGCCTCGCGCCGGTGCGATGCAGGCGCTCGAGCAGGCCGCGCACCGCGCTCAGCGCTTGCGGTGCCGGCAGCAAGCCCTGCTCGCTCACGATGCGAACCAGGTCGTCGACGGAGCGCTGCCCGTCGACCAGCGCGAGCAGCACCGCCTGTATGCGGCTGGCATCGGCGGCGAGCGCGAGCGCCTCGGTCCTTGGCACGGCGAGCGTCGTGTCGGCGAGCCAGGGTGGGCCAGCGTCCTCGGCTGGATCGCGCGGGCCACGGCGGCGCTTGTCGGCGGCGAACAGCGCCACGGTCTCGAGCCGTCCGTGGCGGCTCGCGGGCGAGCGCATGTAGGGCAGCGTCGCATCGCGCTGCAGGCCGACTTCAAACCCCGCGTCGGTGACGATCGCGCGCACCTCGTCCGGTCCGTAGCGGCGTTCCGGACGGCGCCACGGGAACGCGAGCGAGCCGAAGTTGACCCAGCGCCCGCCCGGAACCAGCAGCCGGTTCACCGCGAGCGCCACCGATTCGAAGTCCAGGTCGACGATGTCGATGAGCCACGGCGTGACCACCGCATCGAAGCTCTGCGGCGCGAATGGCGCCCGCCACGCGTCGGCGAACACGAACTCGAGGCCCGCACGTGCGGGCGCCGGCGCCGCGAGCTCGCGGGGCAGCGCGACGTCGGCCTCGGTGCGCGGTGCGATCGGGAACTCAAACAGCGTGACGCGCTCGCCCCGGCTGACCCGCTCGGCGACCAGCAGCAGCAGCGGGTTGATGTCGAGCGCGACCGTGAGCGGCCGGCGGCTCGCCTGGTGCAGGTCGTAGGCGAGGCGGCCGCCGCCGGCACCCAGCACGAGGACGCGCTCCCGGCCGTCCCCGAGTGCCGTCCCGACCTCGGCGAGTGCCGCGGCGTTCTCCTCCTCGCCCCAGCACCAGTCGCGATGCAGGTTCGCATAGTAGGAGTGCAGGTCCTGGGTCAGCGGCACATGCGTACCGAGCGCGACCTGCGTGGCCTGCGCGAGCGGGCCGGGCGCGACGCGCAGCGGCGCGAGCAGCGCACGCACGCGCTCGCCCTGCTCGCGATACGCCGCGCCGAGCCGCTGCAGCCGCGCGCGGGTCGCGGGCCGCGTCGCGCTCGCGAGGTCGGCCGCGGCCGCGCGCTCGGCGGCGGAGAATTCTTCGAGGTAGAGCGTCAGGCGGTTGCGCCACTCGCCGAGCGTCGCGTCAGGCTGCGCGAACAGCCAGGGGATCGACCCGAGCGTCGGGAACTCGAGCCTGCAGGTGCCGCACGCGAGGCGCGCACCGGTGGCGGCGAGCGCCGCGCGACGGCAGCGCGGGCATTGCAGAAGCTCCAGGAGGCCCGGGCCTGGCATGGGCACAGCATGCCGGAAGCGGCGAAAGCGCGCAGCCGTGCCGGCCATCCGGTGCCGGCCCGGGCCGCGC
This sequence comes from Steroidobacteraceae bacterium, assembly GCA_035524495.1. Taxonomy (GTDB): domain Bacteria; phylum Pseudomonadota; class Gammaproteobacteria; order Steroidobacterales; family Steroidobacteraceae; genus CAIKZZ01. The sequence goes on along the minus strand of DATKOR010000045.1, from coordinate 15,842 downwards.
GGGGTTAGCCGCCGATCTTGCCGTTGACGATCGGCGCGAACGCCGTCAGCGCATCGAGCGCCGACCCGCTGCCGAGCGCCTGGTCCGGGAACAGCTGCGGGAACTGCGCCTGCTGGCCGTGCAGCGCCATGTAGTTGAGCAGCACCGTCTGAACGAGCAGCAGCACGTTGCTGGCCGCCGGGCTCGAGGCCGCGTTCACCGAGCCGTCCGGCGTGAAGGCGCCGATCTGCTGGTGGCGGGCCGCCGGCAGGCCGCCGGCGCCGTCGAGCAGCTGCGGGCGCCCGGTCGGGTTGTAGACGAGGAAGTAGGTCGAGGCGACCGACTCGTTGTCGCTGCTCCACATGAACTTGTTGCGGCCGTCGACCGAGGTGTCGACCTGGCCGTTGGCCGAGATGCCGCCGTCGCTGAACACGTAGATCATCAGCGGCTTCTGCATCCGCGCCGCGTACTCGAGGCACGCACCGATGCAGCGGCCCGCGCGCAGGTCGCGCAGCTCGCCGGTGGAGCGGCCCTGGCCGTGGTAGTCGAAGCCGCCCATCGAGATCGTGCCAGCGCCGGCATAGCCGTTGACGACCATCTTCATGATCGCCGCCGTCTTCTGGAACTCGTTGTCGCCCTGGTACTCGGCCTGGCTGAAGATGCCAGTGCCGCGGGTCGAGCTCTGGTCGACGATCACCGGATCGAGGTCCGGGTTCAACGCCGCCGGGCTCGAGAAGTTCTCGGCGAGGTAGGCGGACTTCACGTAGTTGCAGTTGGCTGCCGCCTTGACCGACGCGTCGGTGGCGAGCTGCGTCGAGACGTTGCCGAACTTCTGGCCGCTGATCCGCGACATCGACTCGAGCACCGAGACCGCGTCGGCCGGGTTCGAGAACAGCTGCCCGAGGACGCCCGTATCGACGAGGCCGGTGACGTTGCTCGCCTGATTGACGACCGTCGGCGTCAGCGTCGGGTCGACCATCGATAGCGGCGCCATCGAATTGCCGCCCGAGGTCGAGGCCTGCGAGCCGATCAGCGTCAGCAGTTCACCCTTGGCACCGACCTTGGCGATGCCGTACATCGGGTTGTGCGGGTTGGTGTTGGTATCGTTGTTCGACAGGGCCGGCAGCACGACGCCGTTCGTGAACGCCTGTGTCGACGGCGCGGTGCGCTCGAGAATGCCGCGCACGTGCGCGCTGTCGGAGTGGAACAGGAGGCCGAGGCGGTTCTCGATGAAGTTGCCCGTCGCCGACGCGTTCGGGACCATGCTGCCCGGCAAGCCCATCTTGGCGTAGGCCGCGGTCGTCAGGAAGTCCTGCTGACCACCGGTACCCCCGACCAGCACGTTCGAGCCGGCGATGTTGCCGCCGCCGTTGAGGTCGAAGCAGATGAACGGGATCTTGCCGGCGCCGCCGGTGATGCCGCACGCGATCTTCTGCGCCAGGATGTCCGAGTCGAGCGCCATCGCGCGACGCGGGTTGAGCAGCAGACCGAGCGCGGCCGGCGCGATCACGGTCGCCGAGCCGGTCATCAGGCCCTGGGCGATGAAGTCGCGCCGGGTGACCGGCCGCTTGTGCGCCTCGCGGTGAAGGATCGGCTCGTCGAGCTTCAGAGTCCGCGGCGGTTTGTTCCGGATGATCATGATAGTTGCCTCGATGGTTCCGTTACTGCACCAGCATCGCGGAGCTGCCGGCGACGGCCGCACAGGCCGCCTTGGCAATGGTCGCGGTACCGGTCGTATCCGCGGACACCGATGCCGACAGCTTGTCGATCAGCGCATTGAGCTCCGTCCTCACTGAAGCCGCGGTCGGCTGGCTGGCGAGGAACTTGCCCGCCGCCGAGTTGGCGCTGAGCATGTGGTCGATCAGCGGCGTGATCAGTGCGTTGCGCCCGTTGGTGTCGTAGGCCGCAGCCGGCGCCGCACCGAAGTTCAAGCCTGGGAAGTACGCCGCGCTCAGGTTCGGATCCCGCACCAGCGCGTCGCAGTACTGGATCGACAGCTGGGCGATCGCCGTCTGGTGCGAGGACACGAAGCCGACGAAGGACGGCGTGGCCGGCAGCGACTGCTGCAGGCTATGGTAGAGCGCGCTGGCCGCCGCGTTGGTCTTCGGCACCGTCGTCATCGTCGACAGCGACGTGTTGATCTGCTCGAAGGTGCGCACGCCGACATCGGCCGGCCGCGGCGAGTCCGTCGGGATCGGCGCGATCGGCGTGGCGTCGGTGTGCACGTTGGTCGCCGTGCCGAGCTGCTCGAAGGTCAGGAAGAACTGGTCGTAGGACGGACCCTTCTGCAGCGCGATCGTCGTGCCGACGCTCGACAGCGCCACGGCCGAGAGCGGACTCGTGGTCGGGTCGAAGCCCTGGCCGCTGACCGTCGTGTTCAGCGGTGCGTACGCCTGGCCGACCGGCGCTTCCATGCCGTTGATGCCGATGCGCATGCCCTTGACCACGAGGCCGCTGTAGTTGACGGTCGGATCGAGGCTCAGGAACACCGGCTTGTTGAAGAGGTACGAGTAGCTGTCGTACTCGGACACCTCGAACATCACGTAGGTCTGGTTGAGGCCGGTGAACTTGTCCACGTTGAAGAGCAGGTAGTACCGCTCGCCGACGCCGGCGGCGAAGTTCGACTGCACGTCGGCAGCCGGCATCGCGCGGTTGTAGATCGCGACCATCTTCAGCAGGCCAGAGAACGGCCGGTCGGACGAGACCTCGTTGCCGAGCACCAGCGCGAAGGTGTTGTCCCACTGCGACAGCGAGCCGCCCTTCTGCGGGTCACCGGTCGCGACCAGCTGGCCGTTGACGTAGATCTGGCGACCGTTGACCGGGTCGTAGGTCATCACGACGTGCTGCAGCGTCGCCTGCAGGACCTGCTGCGCCGACGGAGTCGAGAATTCCGGCTGGCCGTTGGCATTGGTCGTGGTGCTGCGCAGGAACGCGTCGTAGTTGTACATCGTCTGGCCGAGCGTGAAGTTACGCTGCGTCGTGCCGCCCGAGTACGAGACGATGTAGGCCATCGTCTGCGTCACGTTGGCCGGCGCGACCCACGCCTCGACGCTGTACTCGCCGGTGGTCAGGATCATGTCGTGCAGCTTGGCGCTGCCGGTAGTCGTGCCCTGCAGCTTGCCCTTGTTCTGCACCTGCACGCCCCAGCCACCGACCCAGGTCACGTCGCCGGACATGTCGAGGTTCAGCGCTGGCTCGACGCCGCTCGTGTCGTAGGCGATCGTGCCGGTGCCGGTCTTGAACTCGAACTTGGCGATCAGGCCGGTCTCGACACGCGTGCCGCCGTTGTCGACGACGCCGTCGTACATCGTCAGCGCCTTCGACAGCAACCAGTTCGGGTCGACCTGCGTGACCGGCACCTGGTTCGCGAAGGCCTGGATCGCGGCCAGCATCTGCGCCGAGGCCGCGGCACAGTCGCCGCCCCAGCAGTTGTGAAACTCGTCGTGCAGCCGGACGTAGAAGCGCGACAGCGTCGGCGTGTCGAGGTTCATCTTCGGCTGCGCGGCCGCGTAGGCGGCGTCGACGTCGGCCTGCGCGAAGTACGGCGACTGGGCCGTCGCGGCGCTCGGCGAATGGCAGCGCGAGCAGTACTGCGTCAGCAGCGGATAGACGGTCTGCGCGAAGAGCGTCGAGCTCGCCGGGAACGTGCGCGAGCCGCCGGCGTCCATCAGCGTCGGCGCGACGAGCTGGATCGTCGCCTTCGAGCTGCCCATCGTGACGCCGGCCCAGTTCTTGATCCAGGTCGTCATCGTGTCGGCGCACGCCTGGTTGCTGGCGAGCCAGCAGTGGTGGCCGCCGCCGACCTTGCCGACGATGATCGAGTTGGCCGGATTCGTCAGGTCAACGACGGTCTGCGCCGCCTGGTAGGCGAGGTTGACGTCGTCGTTGCGGGCGAACATCGGGCTCTGGTTGCCCTGGATGTGGCACGCGCCGCAGCGGTCGGTTGCCTTGACGTTGTTCCAGAAGTTGACGACGAAGGCCTGGACGTCGGCGCTCGCCGGTGCCGGGCCGTTGTAGCTCTGACCGTTGGTCGTCGGCGGTGCCACCGGGTTGGCGGCCGTCTGGACGCTGCCGGCGCCGCAGCCGGCGAGCAGCACGCTGGCCGCGAGGACCGCGAGCGCCGTCACCCGGCCGCGCGTCACGCGCAGCGACTGAGTCCGAAGAGTATCGATCAAACCTGACGCGTTCATGGTCGATACTCCCTCAATTGCCCATGCAGTACACAGCGGCCTCAGCGAACGCGTTCTTCAAGGAGTAGCCCTGCTTGAAGTCCGCGACCATCGTGGCCACCTGCGAGCGGTCTGCCGCGTCCGAAGGCGCGCGCAGGCACACCGCCTGAAACACTTTCGTCACCTGGCACTGCGCAAACTGGCCGCTGGCGCCGATCTCGGCCCCGAGTGACTTCGCGCCGTTGCCGGAGCCGGGCTGCGTCGAGTCCCAGCCCATCAGCGAGTTCTGTCCCGTCCGCCAGCGGTTGTCCCAGTGATCGTCGGGCGTGATGTAGCCCGGGGCGAACGTCGTGTTGTTGTGGAAGTACTTGCCGACGACCGTGCCCGGCGTGTACTGCAGCGAGCCGTTGTCGGTCGTCGTATTATCGACGTAGTCGTAGAAGGCGAACGCCTGCACCATCGGGTCCATGCCGGAGTGGCAACCGACGCAGTTGTTCAGGAACACGCGGCTGTCGCCGCCCGGGCTGCGGCTGACGTCCTGGCGGATGCGGTCGGTCGGACGCGTGATGTCCATCACGAGCTGCAGGTCCGTGCACATGTGATTGATCATCGTGAAGCGGAACATCGCGCGGTTGGTGCCGAGGATGAAGAAGGCACGAGCCGCGGCGCGGGTCGTGATCACGCCGGCGGTTGCTGCCGCCGGAAGTCCGGTCGTCGCCGATTGCGGCGCCGCCACCAGCACGTCGCGCAGATTCAGCGCCTGCGCCTCCATCTGCACATAGTGGTTGTTGTCGGTGTTCGAGTAGGCCGGCAGTCCGAGCCCGCTCTTGCCCACATAGATAAGGTCGGCCGACAGCAGCGTGTTGAACGGCACCTCGTCGCGCACCATGCCGACGACGGTCGCGACGTAGTCGTTGAGCGGGGCGAACGCGGTCTGGTCGCGGTTCGTCCACGGCATCGCGAAGTTCTTCAGCACGACCGAGTAGAAGTTGCCGTTCGGGTCGTCGATCGCGAGCAGCGCGGCACCCTTGGCGTTGCCGCCGTCGATCTGCGCCTGCATCGAGTCGAGCACGGCCTGCGTCGGTGGCGAACCGTTCAGGCGGTCGTGCATGCGCATCGCCTGCTCGCGCGACCCGGCGAGGGCCGGCGCCGCGAGTGCCGAGAGCATCACGAGCGCCGACGCGACGATCGCGGCGCCGAGAGCTCGCTGCGGAGCGGCTGCGTTGATCTGCCTAACCTGCATCGCTGCTTTCATGGCGATTCACTCGCGGACAAAAATTGAGACTCGCCGCGACTATATCGAGAGCCATTCGCAGCCGTAATGTCTCAGGGGAGCGACATTGGCGTAGTTGTGACAGGCCTCCCAGACCACGCCGAAGTCGCAGCGCTGCGACATTACGAGCAGAGTGCTTGGCAGGTTAGTCTCGCGTTGCTGGCGACTCCCTTTTGCGCGAAGCATGAATACGTGAAATGACTTGGCTGAGGCTGTGAGCGTGTTAACAGAATGCACTGCTGGCGAAAGACATGATGCGGTCCGCTTCTCTCGTGTCGCGCGTCACACGCGCGGCGCGTGCGGCGCGACCGAAGCGAGGACTGGGATGGACACTGTGAACGCAACACTGCTGAGCCGCGTACAGCGCTTGCTCGTTGTGACGTTGCTCGCGGCGCTCGCCGCCGCCTGCTCGAGCAGCGACGGCACCGCCAGCAGCAACAGCGGCATCGGTCTGGGCAGCGGCACCTCGTCGAACGACCCGGTATCGCCCGACTTCGCGATCGCCTACATCAAGCGGACGTTGCCCGACCCCACCGACCCGAACGCGATCACGCTCGAGGACGACCTGCGCGTGCAGCGCGTCTGGAACGGGCCGGCCGACGTGTGGGTGCGCGAGCGCGCGAGCCCGACGGCGAACGAGAAGAACATCACCTCCTCGATTGCCTGCCCGCTGGCCTCGGATCCGAACCGGAACTCCGGCCCCGATCACGACGTGCGCGATCTCGACTCGTCCTTCGACGGCACCAAGCTGATCTTCTCGTTCCGCTGCCACACGATTAAGAACGCCAAGGAGTCGCAGCAGCCGCGCTGGACGATCTTCGAATACGACGCGACCAAGGGCACGGTACGCCAGGTCATCAGCGACCCGATCGCCGCGGCGCTCGGTCACGACGTCGGTCCGCACTACCTGCCGGACGGGCGCATCGTGTTCTCCTCGACGCGCCAGCACGACGCCAAGGCGGTGCTGATCGACGAGGGCAAGCAGCAGTTCGCGGCCGGCATCGAGGGCAACCGCAACCTGCCGGCGTTCGTCGTCCACGTGATGAACGCGGACGGCACCGGCATCCACCAAGTCTCGTTCAACACCGGACACGACCTCGACCCGTCGGTGCTCAACGACGGTCGCGTCGTGTTCACGCGCTGGGACCAGAACTCGGGTGCCGGCATGCACCTGTACGCGATCGACCCGGACGGCGGCGACATGCAGTTGCTGTACGGGCGCAACAGCCACGACACCGGCAACCCGACGACCGCACAGGGCGGCTCGCTGGTGCAGTTCACCCAGGCGCGCTCCCGTCCGGACGGCAAGATCGTTGCGCTCCTGCTGCCGTTCCAGGGCACCGAGTTCGGCGGCGACATCGCGCTCGTTGACCAGGCCAACTTCGTCGAGAACCTGCAGACGGTCCTGGGTGCGACCGTCGCGGCCGGCGCGACCGGCCAGGTGCGCATGGTTGTCAACGACGTCGTGACCACGGCCGCCGATCCCAACGCGACGCCGCCGGTCGCGCCGCCCTCACCCGGCGGCCGCTTCTCGAGTGTGTTCCCGCTGTGGGACGGCACCAACCGGCTGCTCGTCAGCTGGAGCCAGTGCCGGCTGCTCAACCAGACGCTGGTCGTGCCGTGCACCTCGCAGAATCTCGCGATCACCGGCGTGACGCCGGCACCTACGATCTACAGCATCTGGATCTACGATCCGGCCAACAACACGCAGATGCCGATCGTGACGCCGGTCGAGGGCATGATGTTCACCGACGTCGTCGCGCTGCAGCCCCGGCTGCCGACGCCGACCGTGATCCCGGACGCCCAGCCGAGCACCACCGGCTCCTACACCTTCGCCCTGGCGGCCGAGGGTGTCGGCATCCTGGATATAAAGAGTGTCTACGACTTCGACGGCGTCGATACGGCTCCGGGGGGCATCGCGACCGTCCGCGACCCGGCGCTGCGCCAGCCGAGCGCGACCCGGCCGCGCTTCGTGCGCGTCGAGAAGGCGGTCAGCCTGCCCGACAAGGAAGTGCTGTCGAACAACAACTTCCCGAACTATGCCTTCGGCGTAGCCGGCGGCTTCATGCGCGAGATCATCGGCTACGCGCCGGTCGAGCCGGACGGCTCGGTGCGCATCAAGGTGCCGGCCAACATCGCCTTCCAGATCAGCCTGCTCGACGCCAACGGCCGGCGGCTCGACGGGACGTTCCCTCGCCACCGCGCGTGGATGCAGATCCGCACCGGCGAGACCGTCGTCTGCAACGGCTGCCACGTGCAACAGCAGATGCCGCCGTCGAACTCGCACGGACGGGTCGGCCTGTTCCCGCTCGTGAACACCGGCGCCCCGGTGTCCGGCCAGGCCTTCCCGAACACGGCGCTGCAGGTCACCGACCGCACCGGCAACATCGTCCCCCCGCCGCGCCAGCCCAATGCCGGCGAGACGATGGCCGACTACCGGGCCGCGATGCAGGTGACGTGCGTCGATGCGGCCTGCGCCAGCGACCCGGCGGTCGACATCGTGTTCACCGACGTCTGGACGACGACCGGTGTCGGCACGCCCGACCCCTCGTTCTCCTGGACGTACGCGCAGCTCGGCACGCCGGCACCGGTCCGGGCCGACTGCGAGACGAACTGGCAGAACAACTGCCGCATCACGATCCACTACCCGCTGCACATCGCGCCGCTGTGGACCAGCCCGCGGTCGACGATCACGGCCGTCGATCCCAACACGACGATGCCGTACACGACCTGCACCGGCTGCCACAGCCCGCTGGACACGGCCGGAGTCAAGCGCGTGTCGGCGGGTCAGCTCGACCTCTCAAGCAGCCCGGCCCAGACCAACCCCTGCGACCAGAACGAGTTCACCTCGTTCTGCCAGCTGCTGTTCCCGCACCCCGAGCTCGACCCTGTTACTATGCAGCCCGTCGTCGTGCCCGGACCGCCGGACCCGGTGACGGGCCTGCCCACGCAGGTCATCGTGCAGGTCACTCCGCCAATGAGCGGCGCGGGAGCGAATGCTTCGGCGGCCTTCTTCAATGAGTTCGCCACTGGCGGTACGCACGCCGGCTGGCTGACCGGGGCCGAGCTGAAGCTGATCTCCGAGTGGCTCGACATCGGCGGTCAGTACTACAACGATCCGTTCGCGATCCCACCACCGGCCAACTGAGCGAATGCGTAAAGTCCTGAAGCTCGCGACCTTACTTATTCTGGCCACGGCAGCGGGACTCGCACACTCGGGGGACGCGGCGCGGCAATTCGACCGCGATGCCGGCCGCTACGCGGAAGTCGCGGTCGCGGATCCGTACCTCGAGCTGCACACGGGCCCCGGCGGCGGCTACCCGGTGTTCAGAGTGATTCCGCGCGGCGAGCGCGTCGAGATCCTGTTCCGTCGCACCGACTGGTTCAAGGTCCGCGACGAGTACGACCACGAAGGCTGGGCGTTCCGCGACAACATGCGCGAGACGCTGCTCGCGAGCGGCGAGAAGCTGCCGCTCGAGGACCTGTCGCACCGCGACTTCGACGTCTGGCCTTGGGAGGCCGGCGCGCAGACCGGAAACTTCGGCGGCGGCAACGTCAACAGCCTGTACGTCGGCTATTCGCTGAACGCGAACCTCGCAACCGAGCTGCAGGTGGCGCAGACGATCGGGCACGCCTCGAACGGCCTGATCGCGCTGCTCGGCCTTGCGCATTCGCCGCGGCCGGACTGGCGCGTCGCGCCGTTCCTGGACCTCGGCACCGGCGTCGTCCGGATCCAGCCGAAGGCGACGATCATCTCGCCGCCCGAGAGAACCGAACAGATCGCTTACTACGGCCTGGGCGTCAAGTGGTACCTGTCCCGGCGCTTCATCCTGCGCGGCGACTACCGCAGCTACGTGCTGTTCACGAAGCGCGACCAAAACGAGGATCGGAACGAATGGAAAGCAGGCTTCGCGTTCTTTTTCTGATTGCCTGCGCGCTCGCGCTGGGTGGCTGCTCGATGTGGCCGTTCCACAAGAAGCAGCGCCCCGAGGAGCTGCCGGTCGAGGCGACCTCGGCCGAGGGCGCGGCTCCGGCGGTCGTCGAGCCGGAGGTCGTGCGCCGCAAGGTCAAGACCCCGAAGATCAAGAATTCGAACTTCGAGATCGGGCCCTACATCGGCACCTACAGCGCCGAGGATTTCGAGGTCAACCCGGTGATGGGCGCGCGACTCGTCTATCACATCAGCGAGGACTTCTTCGCGCAGACGCTGATCGGCCGCACCACCGTGGGGCGCACCAGCTACGAGCGCCTCTCGGGCGGCGCACAGCTGCTGACCGATAGTCAGCGCAGGCTCACATATTACAGCCTCGACTTCGGGTACAACCTGTTCCCGGGCGAGGTCTTCGTCGGCAACCGGCGCGCGTTCAACTCGGCGCTGTACGTGGTCGGCGGCGTCGGCGCGACCCACTTCGCCGGCGACAACCGCTTCACGGTGGCCGTCGGCGCCGGCTACCGACTGCTGCTCAACGACTGGCTGGCCGCGCACTTCGATATACGCGACAGCATCTTCGACATGGACCTGCTCGGCTCGACCAAGACCACCCACAACCTCGAGACCGGCCTCGGCGTAACGGTGTTCTTCTGAACAGGCAATAGCACGGAGACCATTCATGAGGATCAAGACACTTCTTCCCGCGCTTGCACTCGCCGCCGCCGCGAGCGTGTCCTCGACGGCAACCGCCGCCGACCCGATCGGGCAGCCGGCACCCGCGTTCTCGCTGCCGTTGCGCGGCGGCAGCGCCCCGCTCGGCCTCGAGAAGCTGCGCGGCCAGGTCGTCATGGTCAACTTCTGGGCCTCGTGGTGCGAGCCGTGCCGCAAGGAATTCCCGCTGCTCGACCAGATCTACAAGAAGTACAAGGGCGCCGGCTTCACGCTGGTCGGCGTCAACGTCGAGCCGGAGGCCAAGGACGCCGAAGGGTTCATCGCCAAGACGCCGGTGACCTTCCCGATCGTGTTCGACAAGGACAGCGCGGTCAGCAAGCTGTACCACGTCTCCGGCATGCCGACGACCGTGCTGATCGATCGCAAGGGCACGTTGCGCTGGGTGCACCGCAGCTATGTGCCGGGCGACGAGAACGAGTACCTGAACCAGGTGCGCGCGATGCTGATGGAGAAGTAGCCATGAACAGGCTCGGCATGCTCGTCCTGCTCGGATGCGTGGCGCTGACCTCGGCCTGCGGCCAGATCCAGCCGTGGGTCAAGCCGTATGAGCGCGAGCGGCTCGCGGATCGCGTGATGGCCTGGGATCGCGATGCGATCGCGACCTCCTACATCACGCACGTGCGCGAGAACCGCGAAGGCGCGCGGGGCGGCACCGGCGAGGCCGGCGGCGGCTGCGGCTGCAACTGAAGACGCGCATGGATCGGATCGTGTCCAAGCCGCGTCCCCTGCGCCGTCCGCTGTGCGCGGCGGCGCTCGCGTGCCTGGTCGCCGCGAGCGCCGTGGCCGACGTGCTGCCAGAGGAGCGCGCCGACGCCAGCTGGCGGGTGTACGACGGCGGCGGCCTGAAGGCACAGGGCCCAGCCGTGCTCGTGCGCAAGAACTTCTCCGACAACATCTCGGTCACCGCCGGCTACCAAGTTGACCAGGTTACCGGGGCGTCGATCGACATGATCGTGCTCGGGGCGAGCCCGCTGCACGAGGTGCGCAAGCAAAAGCAGCTCGGTGTCGACTACCTGTACGGCAAGACGACCTATAGCGCCGGCGTCCAGAGCAGCATCGAGAACGACTACGATTCGAGCACCGCGAGCTTCGGCATCTCGCAGAGCATGTTCGGCGACCTGACGACGATATCGATCGGCGCGAGCCGCGGCTGGGACATCGTGACGCGGGTCATCAACGCCGCGCACCAGAAGGACCCCAACTTCCGCAAGCGCGTCGACCGCAAGACCTGGTCGCTCGGCGTCTCGCAGATCCTGACGCGCAACCTGATCTCGGGCTTCGACTACGAGGCAATCACCGAGCAGGGTTACCTTCAGAACCCTTACCGCGCGATCCGCTACCTCGCCGGGCCCGGGTCGGCGATCTACCTGACCGGTCCCGAGGTCTATCCGGGCACGCGCACCAGCAACGCGGTCGCCGGCCGCCTGAAGTACTTCCTGCCCTGGCACGCCTCGGTGACCGGCAAGTACCGCTACTTCTTCGACACCTGGGACATCCACGCGCACACGGTCGAGGTCGACTACACCGAGCCCTTCCTGAACGATCGGCTGATCGCGGACCTCACCTACCGGTACTACAAGCAGAACTCCGCGTCGTTCTACTCCGATCTGTTCCAGTTCGCGAACCAGCAGAACTACATGGCGCGCGACAAGGAACTGGCGGCGCAGGACAACAACGCGGTCGGCGCTGCGGTGACCTACGACTTCCTCAAGTCACAGCACTGGCTCGTGAAGAAGGCGTCGGGCTCGCTGCATTACGACTACATCATGTACAAGTTCAAGGACTTCCGGGACGCGACGCAGCGCCAACTGCCGGCCGGAACCGAGCCGCTCTACCACTACAATGCGAACGTCGTGCAGGCCTTCCTGTCGATCTTCTTCTAGGCCCGCAGGTTGCGCCACTTACGGCGGCGCGAGGCCCTTCGAGTACCAGACCTTGCCGTCCTTGTCGACGACGACGGCATCCATCTGCGGGTATTGCTCGATCAGGCGGATGCCCTCCGCCGGACCCTTGATGAACACGCCTTTCGACCAGCCTTCGGTGTCGGTCGCGGTCGGCCCGATGATCGTCACGCTGCGCACGCCCGTCGGGCTCTTGCCGGTCTTCGGGTCGATGATGTGGTGATAGCGGACCCCGCCCTCGTCAAAGTAGCGCTCGTAATCACCCGATGTTGAGATGCCGACGTCCGACAGCGGCATGCTGAGCACAACCTTGTTCTTGTTGTCGGGATTGCGGATGCCGACCATCCACGGCCGGCCGCGGCGGTCGCCGAGCAGCCGGGTATCGCCGCCCGCCATCACCATCGCGTTCTTGACGCCGAAGCGCTTGACGATCTCTATCGCCTGGTCGCACGCGTAGCCTTTGGCGATGCCGCCGAGGTCGATGCGCATGCCCTCGCGGGCGAAGCGCACCGTATGGTGCTCGGCGTCGAGAATGAGGTTGCGGTAATTGATGCCGGGCAGCGCTGCCTTGATCTCGGCATCGGTGGGGTGCACGTGCCGCGGGTAGTCGTACAGGTAGCCGACGCTCGCGTACGTGATATCAAACGCGCCCTCGGTGATCTCGGAGTAGTGAATCGACGTCTTGATGAGGTCGAAGAGCTCTGGATCCACCGCAACCGGCTCGACCGCGGCGTGCATGTTGATCTGCGACAACTGACTTTCGGGCTTGTAGTGGCTCATCAGCTCGTCGATGCGCCGCATGTTGTCCATGACGGCATCGATGGCGGCGTCGCCCTGGATGCGGTCGTCGTGCCACAGCTCGACGTAGATGCGCGTGCCCATGATCGATTCTTCACGGTGCATCCAGTCGGCGCGCGCCGAACTGACTGCAATCAGCGACAGTGCCAGGGCTCCGAGGGCGACGACGGTGCGCATGTAGATCCTCCGGGAGCCGCCATTATCAGCTGTGTGGCCGCGACGCGGCCACCGCCTCCTCGGTTATCATGGGGCAGCGGAACCTGACGCGGGTTCCGTGGTCTTGGATAACGAGGTAGCACAGGGGATTGACCATGGTCGCACGACGCATCGTGCTCTCGGTGGGGCTGTTGGTGATCGCGAATGCCACGGCGTTCGCCGGCAATCGCGAAGAGGCGCGGGTACTGCAGGCCACACAGGTGCTGCAGAACACGCAGGCGATGCCCGACCAGAGGATTCCGGACTGGCTGATGCGCCGCGCGCAGGGCATCGCGGTCATTCCGAACGTCGTGAAGGTCGCGTTGATCGCGGGCGGCCGCGGCGCCAAGGGGCTGTTGATGGTGCGCGACGCGCAGGGCCGCTGGAGCAATCCCGTGTTCCTGACGCTCGGCGGCGGCAGCTTCGGGTTCCAGTGGGGCCTCGAGGTCAGCGACGTCATCTTGGTGTTCACGACCCGTCGCAGCATCGAGGGCGTGACCGGCGGCAAACTGACCCTCGGTGCCGACGCGACGGTCGCGATCGGCCCGCTCGGCCGCCAGGTATCGGGCGCGACGGACGTCGGCCTCGCCGAGATCTACTCGTACTCCGAGTCGAAGGGACTGTTCGCCGGCGTTGCGGTCGACGGCACGGTGCTCGCGATCGATCACAAGGCGAACGCGGCCTACTACGAGCGCCCCGGTGTACTCGCGTCCGACATCATCGCTGCCAACGCACCGGCGCCGCCGCCGAGCGCGCAGCGACTGCTCGATGCGCTACGGCGGCTGCCGAGCGGTGGCGACGGCGTGGCGCCCCCCGCAACGGCTCAGCAGACGAGCGCTCGCCCGGCAGCACCCGCCGCACCGACGTCCTCGCCACCGCCGGACGGCCGGGGCCTCGAGTCGAGTGCCGCGACGACGTATCCGCTCAACGATCCAAAACCGCACTAGCGGCGTTAAAACCGCCGCCACTGCCGGCGAGGCGCTGCAGCAGCGCCTCGCCGGCGACGAAGATCCCTAGTGCGGCTTCAGCGTCACCGGCACCTCGATGACGCTGTCGACCGGCAGGTGGTTGAGCTCGGCCGCCTTGCGGACCGCCGCCTCGCTCGGACCCTCATAGACGCAATAGGTCTTGGTTTCGTCGGCGTTCGCGTAGCTCTGCACCCAGCGCACGCCGACCGACGCATTGTTGGCGTTCACCTTCTTTTTGGTCGCGGCATCGAGCCCCTTCAGCGCACCGGCCGGAAAAGTGCGCTCGATCAGGTAGCGGTGCATCGGCGCCTTCGCCTCGGGCGCCGGGCTTTGCGCCGGCGCATCAGCCGCGATGGCGGGAATCGCGAAGCACGCGGCCAGGACGAGAATCAGAGTTTTCATGACGATCTCCAGTTGAGGTGGGAGGCCCGCCGGATTCGGACGCGGATCGGGCCGTCGCGACGTCGCAGGCGTCCCTATTCCGCGGTGGCGGGGTCGATGACCGAGGTCACGCGCGAGATTCGGTTGGCCGGGAATCCGCCGAGCTCTGCGTGGCGTCGGACGAGAGACTCGTCGGCCGCCTGGTAGATGCAGTAGATCTTGTCGCCGGTGACGTAGCTCTGGACCCATTGCACGCTCGGTCCGAGGCTGCTCAGCACGCCGCAGGACTTCTGCGAGATCATCTTGAGGTCGGCCGGACTCATCTTGCCGGCACCCGGAATGTCTCTTTCGATGACGAACTTCGGCATGGTTGTCTCCTCGTTATTGTGCGATGCAAAAGACCGCGCCTTTCGGTGCTGCCTGTAGCCTTGCCAGGCCGTCCCCCGGGCGTGGACACAGCATCGGACGGCGACCCTGCCGACGTCTTGAATCCGTCGTGAAATTATTCTAAAAGCAAGCGCACTCAAAGGGCGGAGCGCGAGACGCCCACATCGGCAAGACGCAAGACCTGCGGCTCGTCGCCCAAGGGGACCTGTCGCATGGACGTCATCCGGATCGGGGCGTTCGAACTCGATCCTTCCGAACGATCGTTGTGCCGCGCCGGGCGTCCGGTCGACGTCGGCGCACGCGCCTTTGACCTGCTGCTGGTCCTCGCCGAGCACCCGGGCAAGCTCGTGAGCAAGGCGATGCTGCTCGAGCGCGTGTGGCCAAACCTGGTCGTCGAGGAGAACAACCTGCCGGCCCAGATCGCGAGCCTGCGCCGGGTGCTCGGCGCAGGCGCCATCCGGACAGTGCCGGGCTATGGCTACCGGCTGGAAGCGCCCGTGTCCCGATCATCGGGGAACGTCCCGGCGCCGGCCGAGCCCCCGGCGATTCCCGCCGCGGCGCCGCGCCGAACAGGGTCGGCGCAATTGACGGTCCTGGTGGGCCGCGGGGAGGACGTCGAGGCCGTCGAGGCACACCTCGCAGAGGCGCGGCTCGTCACGATCGTTGGCGCGCCTG
This sequence comes from Steroidobacteraceae bacterium, assembly GCA_035524495.1. Classification (GTDB taxonomy): domain Bacteria; phylum Pseudomonadota; class Gammaproteobacteria; order Steroidobacterales; family Steroidobacteraceae; genus CAIKZZ01. Next base: position 453 of record DATKOR010000045.1, on the reverse strand, counting down.
GCGTCGGCAAGACCCGCCTCGCCGAGGAGATCCTCGCGCGCGTCGCGCCCGGCAGCACGGCGCTCGTTCCGCTCGCCGCCGTCGCATCGATCGCGCAGGTGCCCTCCGCGATCGCACTTGCCCTCGGCCTGTCCTTGGCGGAGGAGCCTGACGCGTTCGCAGCGCTCGATCGGACGCTTGGCGCAACGCGGCCCTTGCTCGTGCTCGACAGTGTCGAGCACCTCGCCAAGGACCTCGTCGCACCGCTCAGCCGGCTCGCGACGCGTGCAGGAGGTCCGCGGCTGCTGGTGACCAGTCAGATCCCGCTCGGCATTCGCGGCGAGATCGTCTACCGGCTGGCGCCGCTGGCCGTCCCCTCGTCCGGGCATCCCGACGACTGTGCCGCAAGCTTCGCCGCGGTCGCGTTGTTCACGCAGCGGGCCGCGGCCGCGGACCGGAACTTCAGGCTCGACG
>DATKOR010000044.1:0-2826 GCA_035524495.1 Steroidobacteraceae bacterium | reverse complement strand
GTCGACGGCGGCGACCCGCAGGCGCTGGCGGACTTCCTGCGCGAGGTCGTCGGGCAGGACCGCCCCCCGGAGATCCGCCGGGAGATGGTCGAGCACGCCGTCGAGCACGCGCTCGACATCGCGCGCGGGACGTTCGCCCTGCACTGCGAGATCGCCCAGCGCTTCGCCGGCTGGCTGGGCTTCGGGCCCGGCGTGATCGACAACCTGGCCTGGGTCTTCGAGCGCTGGGACGGCAACGGGTTCCCGGGCCTCGCGGCCGGCGAGGCGATCGGCCGGCCGGCGCGCGTGCTGCACGTGGCCCGCGACATCTCGGTGTTCCTGTCGGCCGATGGCCCGGATCGCGCCCGCGACGTGCTCGCGCAACGCTCCGGCGGCGCCTACGAGCCGGCGCTCGCCGCGCTCGCGGTCGAGCACTTCGGCGAGCTGCTCGGCGACCTCGACGACGCGCTGATCTGGCAGCAGGCGATGGCCGCCGAGCCGCCGCCGCGGCGCCGGATGAGCGCCGCGGAGATCGACGCGGCATTCCGCGTCATCGGGACGTTCACCGACCTGAAGTCCTACTGGCTGCGCGGGCATGCCGAGGGCACCTCGCAGCTCGCCGAGGCCGCCGCGTGGCGCCTCGGGCTTCCCGAGGACGAGGTGGCGATGGTGCGCCGCGCGGCGCTGGCGCTCGACCTCGGCCGGGTCGCGGTGTCCAACGCCATCTGGGAGAAGCCGGGGCCGTTCGGGCTGACCGACTGGGAACGCGTGCAGCTGCACCCCTACTTCACCGAGCGCTCGTTCGCCCACTCCCCGGCGCTCGCGCCGATCGGGGAGCTCGCGGCCGCCCACCACGAGCGCCTGGGCGGCGACGGCTACTTCCGCAAGATGCAGGGCCCGTCGCTGAGCCGCGCCGCGCGGATCCTCGCGGCCGCCGACGCCTACCAGGCGATGCGCGAGCGCCGCCCGCACCGGCCCGCGCTGGACGCGGACGGCGCGCAGGCCGAGCTGCTGGCCGAGGCGGCCGCCGGGCGCCTGTGCCCGGAGGCCGTCGACGCCGTGCTCGCCGCCGCGGGCCACCGCGTCGCCAAGCGGCCGCGCGAGCTTCCCGGCGGCCTCACCGAGCGCGAGTACGAGGTGCTGCTCGCGCTCGCCTCCGGCAAGACCAACAAGGAGATCGCCGACGACCTGGGCATCTCCGCCAAGACCGCCGGCAACCACGTGCAGCGCATCTTCGACAAGACCGGCGTCCGGACGCGCAGCGCCGCGACCGTCTGGGCGTTCGAGCGCAACCTCGTGCGCGCGGCCTGAGGCTGCATCACGATGCATCCGCATCACGATGCTACCCTTGCCCGGTGGCCAAGGTCCGCACCACGCTGACGATCGACGAAGACGTCCTCAAGGCGGTCAAGCTGCGCGCCGTCGCCGCCGGCAAGGGCGACAGCGAGGTCATCGAGGACGCGCTGCGTCGCGATCTCGGCCTCGACGCGCTCGACGAGCTGTGGGCGAACATCGAGCCGCTCCCCGAGGACGAGGCGATGACGCTCGCGCTCGAGGCCCAGCGCGAGGCCCGGCGCAACCAGCGCTGAGCCGTGCGCGCGGTCCTCGACCCGAACATCATCATCTCCGGCCTGCTCTCCCCGAGCGGGGCGCCGGCGCAGACGCTCAGGGCCTGGCAGGACGGGCGGTTCTCCCTGATCGCCTCCCCCGCGCTGCTCGACGAGCTGGCTCGCGCACTCGCGTACCCCAAGCTTCGCAAGCGCATCCCCAAGCCGTCGGCCGATGCGGTGCTCGATCTCCTCGGCCGCGGTGCCGTCATCGCCGACGACGCGCCCGACCCGCCGCAACGCTCCGCGGACCCCGGCGACGACTACCTCCTCGCGCTCGCCGAACGCCGCCGCGCCGTCCTCGTCTCCGGCGACCGGGACCTCCTCGCCCTCAAGGACCGCTACCCGGTCTTCACCGCCGGGGAGTTCCTCGACTGGCTCGACCGCGCCAGCTGACGCTAGCCGGTCTGCGCGCGTGTGACCGGCTTGGTCACACGTGCGAGTCGAGTGTCGCGTCGATCTCGGCTCGCAGCCAGTCGGCATCAACCGAAGGGAGCCAACGCCAGCGCTCGAGCAGGCACTCGGCGGAAACCGAGCGGGCGGGCAGCGCCCGCAGCTGCGCCACGGGAGTGCCTGCACGCGTGATCGTGATCGACTCTCCGCCGGCAGCGCGGTTCACGATGTCGCCACCGTGTTTGCGAAGGTCGCGGATGCTCACCTCGGACATCGACCAAGTCGTATCACGCGTGGCACATGGCCTAGCCACCGGCGGCCGAGACCCGCCCGATCTCCGCGACCAGACGCTGCAGCTCATCGACGGCGGGCGCGGCCGGCTCCCCCATGTCCGCGCGTCGAGCGGTGAACTGGTCGGCGAGCGCTCCGTAGTACCAGAGCTGCTGCTCGCGGCCGACGCTGAACCGGGTCCACAGCTCGTCGCCGTGGGTGCGCAGGTCCAGCAGGATCGCGCGCGCGTTGTGGATCTTGTCGGCGAGTGAGACGCGCAGCTCGTCGGGGCGCTTGTGCGCGATCGCGTCGATGTAGGCCTGCTTGCGCGCGTGCCACGGCGGCTTCGGCTGGACGTCCGTGTCCGAGCAGGCACGCACGATCCTGGCGACGTCGTCGCCGAAGCGCTCGCGGATCACGACCTCGGCGGCGACGCCGCCGCCATCCTCGATCACGTCGTGCAGCAGCGCGGCGATCGCCTCGTCTTCGCCGCCCTCCATGTCGAGCACGAGCGAGCAGACGCCGAGCAGGTGCGAGACGTAGGGGATGTCGGTGCCCTTGCGGTAGTCGTCCACGT
>DATKOR010000043.1:0-34657 GCA_035524495.1 Steroidobacteraceae bacterium | reverse complement strand
GGCCCGCTCAGAATAGCCGCCGTGGCGCCCCGCTTCGCGGGCGCCAGGGAGCCGGCCATGCGTGACGTCCGCGAACCCCGCCTAAGCACCGTCGAGATCCGGGCGCTCTATCCGACGCAGATCACGGTCGGCATGCGCGAGGTCCGCGAGAAGCGCCGACGCTGGCGCGAGATCGGCCACAAGCCAAGGTTCCTGGGTTCGCACCTGATCCCGGTGATCCGCGGACCGAAGGATCGCTACTACGTGATCGATCACCACCACCTCGCGCTCGCGCTGCACGCCGCCGGCGTCAGGCAGATCGCGATCACGGTGGTCGCCGATCTCGGCAAGCTCGACAAGGAAGGCTTCTGGACCTACCTCGACAACCGCGGGTGGATGCACCCGTACGACGATCGCGGCCGGCGACGCCACTACCAGGACCTGCCGCGGCGCCTCACCGAGCTCGTCGACGATCCGTACCGCAGCCTCGCGGGCGAGCTCAGGCGCGCCGGCGGCTTCGCGAAGGACACGACGCCGTTCAGCGAGTTCCTGTGGGCGGACTTCCTGCGGCGCCGGATCAAGCGCACGCGCATCGAGAACAACTTCACCGCGGCGCTCGAGCAGGCGCTCAGGCTGGCCAAGAGCGAGGCAGCCGACTACCTGCCGGGCTGGTGCGGCGCCGTCGCCTGAGCGAGGCGCCACGGCGGGCCGTGCCCGCCGTGGCCGGGGCTCATGCGCGCTTGGCCTCGACGGTCGCGCCCGCGACTTCGACGAGCGAGCGCTCGAACAGGTCGAGCCCTTCCGAGATGATCGCGTCGCTCGCCGTCAGCGGCACCAGGAAGCGGATGACGTTGGCGCGCGTGCCGCACGAGAGGATCACGAGGCCGTTGGCCGCAGCACGCGCGACGAGCGCCTTCGTGAGGTCAGGATCGGCGAGATGCGCATCGCCGTACTTGACGAGCTCGAGCGCGACCATCGCGCCGAGGCCCCGCACGTCGCCGATGCAATTCAGGCCGTGCCGGCCGCGCAGCCCGTTCAGGCGCTGCTTAATCAGCGCGCCGATCGCGTTCGCCCGCAGGCACAGGTTCTCCTTCTCGATGACCTCGAGCACCGCGAGCGCCGCGGCGCAGCTGAGCGGCGAGCCGGCGTACGTGCCGCCGAGGCCGCCCGGTGCCGGCGCGTCCATGATCTCGGCCTTGCCGACGACGCCCGACAGCGGGAAGCCGCCGGCGAGGCTCTTCGCGACCGTCATCAGGTCGGGCTCGATCCCGGCGTGCTCGATCGCGAACATCTTCCCGGTGCGCGCAAAGCCCGTCTGCACCTCGTCGGCGATCATCACGATGCCGTGCTCGGTGCAGATCTTGCGCAGCTCGCGCAGAAACTCGGGCGGCGCCGGATAGAAGCCGCCCTCGCCCTGCACGGGCTCGATGATGATCGCGGCGACGCGCGCGGGCTCGACATCGGCCTTGAACAGCGTCTCGAGCGCGGCGAGCGCGGTCGCCGCCGTCACGCCGAGGTACTCCGCCGGGAACGGCAGGTGGTAGATCTCGCCCGGCATCGGCCCGAATCCGGTCTTGTATGGCGCCACCTTGCCGGTCAGCCCCATCGCGAACATGGTGCGGCCGTGGAATGCGCCCGAGAATGCGATGACGGCGCTGCGCTTGGTGTGGGCGCGCGCGATCTTGACGGCATTCTCGACGGCCTCGGCGCCGGTCGAGAAGAAGATCGACTTCTTCGGCGTCGGGCCGGGCGCAAGGCGGTTCAGGCGCTCGGCGAGCCGCACGTAGCTCTCGTACTGCGTCACCTGGAAGCAGGTGTGCGAAAACTTGTCGAGCTGCTCGGCGACCGCGGCCTTGACCGTCGGGTGCAGGTGGCCAGTGTTGAGCACGGCGATGCCGGCCGCGAAGTCGATGTAGCGCCGACCCTCGACGTCCCAGATCTCCGCGTTCGCGGCGCGCGCGGTGTACACCGGCAGCAGGCTCGCGACCCCGCGCGGCACGGCCGCTTCCCTCAGCTTCTGCAGTTCCGCGTTGGTGGTCATGGCTCGTCGGCTCCTTGGGATTCGCGCCCGGCCGGAGGGCCGGCGACCGCGAACGCACAGATTACCAGCCGGCGGGCGCGACAGTCGATTCGGGGTGGCGGCTCGGCCCGGCCGCGTTCCGGCCGGGGTTTCAGGCGGGCTGCGGGCAGTCGCAGATGACGCAGGTGCCGGCCGGGCCCTGCGGCTCGATGCTGAGGCGCGCGCCGATGAGCTCCGCGCGGTAGCGCATGGTCTTGAGGCCGAGTCCGCTGTCGGGGCGCAACGCCGCGATCCCGGTGCCGTCGTCGCACACGCTGAGCACGATCCGCGCCGGCGCGACCTCGAGCGTGACGTTGATCGAGTTCGCGTGGGCGTGTTTCAGCGCGTTCGTCAGCGCCTCCTGGGCGATCCGGTAGAGGTGATCGGCCGTCGACGAGCTGAGCCCGACGCTCGCCGCCTCGATCATCGAAAACTGGATCGCCGCTCCTGGCACTTCGTTGAGCCGGCGCACGAGGTCGCGCAGGCCGCTCGCGAGTCCCTCCGGGCTGTCCTCGACCGGCAGCAGGCCGCGTGCGACGCTGCGACAGGTGCCGATCGTGTGCGTCGCGAGGTCGCGGAGCCGCGCGAGGTCGGAGGCGTTCGAAAGCCCCGATTCGCTCGCGGCGCGTTCGAGCGCCGACAACAGGAGCGCAAGCCCCGTCAGCTCCTGCCCGAGGCCGTCGTGCAGGTCCTGTGCGACGCGCCGCTGCTCGTAGCCGATTGCGTCGAAATACGCCGCTTCGAGCTCGCGGCGCTCGGAGATGTCGTGCACGACGACGACGTAGACGGGCTTCCCGTCCTGCCGGGTTTCGCCGAGCGACACCTCGAGCGGCAGCGTGGTGCCGTCCTTGCGCACGCCCGAAGCGACGCGGCCGTGCGCGAACAGTGGCGGCCGCGCGCCCGCTGCAGGGAACGCCGAGGCACGCCCGCCGGCGCTCGCGAACGGCGAGGGCATGAGCTCGAGCGCGTTGTGGCCAAGGACCTCCTCGGCCGCGTAGCCGAACAGCCGCTCGCAGGCCGGGTTGAACATGCGGATGTGGCCTTCGGCGTCGAGCATCATGACGCCGTCGACTGCCGTGTCGACGACGGTGCGCAGTTCCTCGGACCGCGCGCGCAGCTCGCGCTCTGCGCGCCGCGCAGCGCTCGCGTCCGCGACCGTGACGGTCAGCCCGACCGCGCGGCCGAGGTAGTCGATGACCGGGGCCGCGCCGCCCTCGATCGGCACGCGCTCGCCGGTGGCGCGCAGCAGGTGGTCGTCGCGCGAGAAATGCAGCGGCGTGCGGCCGGTGATGATGCGCTTTGCGAGCCGCTCGTGCGTCGGGCGGCCGTGCTGGTCTACGAGGCGGACGACGGCGCCGAGCGCCCGGCTCTCGGCGTCGCGCGTCGACCAGCCGGTCAACTGCTCGGCGGCTGCGTTCATGAAGCGCACGCGGCCGCTGCGGTCGGTCGCGATCACGGCGTCGGAGATGCTCGAGACGATCGTTGCGTGCGTGAGCTCGTGTTCACGCAACCGCGCCTCGATCCTCGCGCGGTGCAGGCCGAGGTCGATCGCCACCAGCAGGTTCTCGACCGTGAACGGCTTCAGCACGTAGCCGAATGCCGCGCGCGCCTTGGCGCGCTGCAAGGTCGCCTGGTCGGAGTGGGCCGTCAAGTAGACGACGGGCACCGAGTAGCGGTCGTAGATGATCTCGGCGGCCTCGATGCCGTCGATCTGGCCTTTGAGCCGCACGTCCATCAGCACGAGGTCGGGCTGCACCAGCCCCGCCTGCTCAATGGCCGTGGTGCCGCTGTCGCAGGTGCCTACGATCGTGTAATTCGCGGCGCTCAGGCGCTCGCGAATCTCCTCCGCGATCAATGCCTCGTCCTCGACGATGAGGATCCGCTCGTTGCTCACTTCAATGGGCCTCGGCGTGAGTCAGGTTCGAAACCGTCAGGCGGGCCTCAGTCCCGGGCGAGCGCGGCAGCAACTCAAACTGGCCGCGCACCTGCTTGGCGAGCAGGCGCACGAGCCTCAGCCCCAGCGTGTTGTCGCGCGGCGCGCGATCGCCGGTCGGCAGCCCGACGCCGTCGTCGAGGACCCTGAGCACGCAGCCGTCCGGCGCGTGCCTGTTAAGCGCGAGGCAGACCACACCGGCACGCCCGTCGGGAAAGGCGTGCTTGAGCGCGTTGGTCATCATCTCGTTGAGGATCAGGCCGAAGGGCACCGCCAGCTCGATGTTGAGCTCGATGCGCTCGAGCTCGCAGACGAGGCGCACGGCGCGGCCGCTGACGTTGTAGGTCCTCAGCAGCTGCTCGCACAGCGAGCCGGCGTAGTCGGCGAAGTCGACCGCCGACAGGCTTTCGGCCCGGTACAGCGCCTCGTGCACCATCGCCATCGCGCGCACGCGGTCCTGGCTCTCCTGGAGGATCTTCAGCGTCGGCGCGTCCTCGGTATATGTCGACTCCAGGTAGAAGAGGCTCGACATCACGGCGAGGTTGTTCTTGACGCGGTGGTGGATCTCCTTGAGCAGCACTTCCTTCTCGCGCAGCGACTCGAGGATCCGGCGGTCCGAGTTCTTGCGCTCGGTGATGTCGCGGATCGCGCTCGAGACGAGCGTGCGACCGCCGCTCAGCAGCGGGCTCAGGCTGATCTCGACCGGGAACTCGGTGCCGTCCTTGCGCAGCCCGTAGAGCTCAAGTCCGGCTCCCATCGGCCGCACGCGCGGGGCGCCGGAGTAGCCCTGGCGGTGTGCCGGGTGCGGGGCGCGAAAGCGCCCCGGGATCAGCATCTCCACCGGCTGCGTGTGCAGCTCGGTGCGCGAGTAGCCGAACAGACGCTCGGTCTGCCCGTTGACCAGCACGATCCGACCATGCTCGTCAACGATCACCATCGCATCGGGCGCCGCCTCGAGGAGTCCGCGGAACAGCTGCTCGGCGCGCTGGCGCTCGTTGATGTCGCGCACGACGACGAGCACGAAGTCACCGTCGTGCGAGTCCATCGGGCTCAGCATGATGTCGACCGGGAACTCGCTCCCGTCCTTGCGCCGCGCCGACAGCGACAGGCCCTGGCCCATCGGCCGTTGCCGCGGATTGCGCCAGTAGTCGGCGCGGTGCGCGGCGTGCACGGCCGTGTAGCGATCGGGGATCAGGCGCTCGATGCGCTCGCCGATGAGCTCGGCGGGCGTGTAGCCGAACAGCCGCTCTGACTGCTCATTGGCACGCTCGATTCGGCCATCGCGGTCGACGACGAATATCGCGTCCGGCGCGCGTTCGAAGATCCTTCGGTATCGCTCCACCGACGGCTCTTGATCCACCTGCGACGGAGCGAGCGATCCTACCGGCACACCGCTCTCCGCTGGTCCATGAGTCAGTAGACGGCGCCGGTTCAAGCTCGTTCCTTGAGCACGCGCCGTCAACGCTATTGTAGGCATCCCGAGGTAGGACGGACCCAACTTTCAGCCAAGCGAAATCACTCAAACTTGCCGCGCACGGCAGTCGATTCCACTCTTTGGGTAAAGCGGTGTTTCAGCTGAGACGCACCAGCTGCTTGCCGAGGTTCTCGCCGCGCAAGAGGCCGAGGAACGCCGCCGGAGCGCGCTCGAGCCCCTCGGCGACCGTCTCGCGGTACTTGAGCGCGCCGCTCGCGACCTGTGCCGCGAGCTCGGCGGCCGCGGTTTGCCACAGGTCCTCGTGCTCGAAGACGATGAAGCCCTGCAGCATGAGGCGCGAGCGCAGGATCAGTGCCGGGTTCGTGATCGGCACCGGCGTGCCGTCGAAGCCCGCGATCATCCCGCACACCGCGACCCGCCCGAAGGCGTTCATGCGCGCGAGCACCGCGTCGAGCCCGCGGCCGCCGACGTTCTCGAAGCACGCGTCGATGCCGTTCGGCGCCGCGTCGGCGAGCGCCGCGTCGAGCGCCGCGGCATCGGCCGCGGCCTTGTAGTCGATGCAGGCGTCGAAGCCGAGCTCGTCGACGACGTAGTCGCACTTCGTGCGTCCGCCGGCGATGCCGATCGCGCGGCAGCCGCGGCGCTTGGCGAGCTGGCCGACGACGCTGCCGACCGCGCCCGCGGCCGCGCTCACGATCACGGTGTCGCCGGGCTTCGGCCGCAGGATCATCGTGAGGCCGTACCAGGCCGTGACACCCGGCATGCCGACGGGCCCGAGGTACGCGGCGAGCGGCACGCGGCGCGTGTCGACGCGCCTCAGCGCCTGCGCGCCCTGCCGATCGTGGCGCGCGTACTCCTGCCACCCGCCCATGCCCACGACCCAGTCGCCGACCGCGACCGAGGGATTGCGGCTCGCGACCACCTGGCCCGCGGTGCCGCCGATCATGACCTCGCCGAGCGGCTGCGGCGGCGCGTAGGACTTCGCGTCGTTCATCCGCCCGCGCATGTAGGGATCGAGGGAGAGGTAGTGGTGCCGCACGAGCACCTCGCCCGGTCCCGGCGTCGGCACCGGCACCGACTCGAGGCGGAAGTTCTCGACGCTCGCCGCGCCCTTCGGACGCGAGGCGAGCACGATGCGGCGGTTGACGAGCGTCATCGGGCACCCGGGCGGACTTCCGGTCCGCCGAGTCTAGATCAAACGCCGCTCACGCGGCGCGCGCGGCGCCCGCGAGGCCGAGGAGATCCAGGATGCCGCGCGCCGCCTCGCGCCCCTCGAACACCGCGGTGACGACGAGGTCGCTGCCGCGCACCATGTCGCCGCCGGCGAACACCTTCGGGTGCGACGTCGCGAACGGACGGCGCGGATCGCGCGCGACGCGCACGCGCCCGTCGCCGTGCAGCTGGATGCCGTGGGCCGAGAGCCACGGTGGCGGGCTCGGGTTGAAACCGAAGGCGATCACGACGGCGTCGGCCTCGATCAGCTCCTCGCTGCCCGGGATGGGCTCGGCGACCCGCCGGCCGCGCGGCCCGGGTGCGCCGAGGCGCGTCTCGACGACGCGCACGCCGCGGACGTGCCCGTCGCCCTCGATCGCGACCGGCTGGCGGTTGAACAGGAAGCGCACGCCCTCTTCCTTGCTGTTCTTGTAGTCGCGCCGCGACCCGGGCATGTTCTCCTCGTCGCGCCGGTAGGTGCAGGTGACGCTCGCCGCGCGCTGGCGAATCGCGGTGCGGTTGCAGTCCATCGCCGTGTCGCCGCCGCCGAGCACGACGACGCGCCGACCCTCGAGATCGATCACCGGGCCCCCGAGGCCGAGTTCGCGGTAGATGTTCGCGACCAGGTACGGCAGCGCCTCGACGACGCCGGTGAGCGTCTCGCCGGGCAGGTTGCCGCGGACCGACCCGTAGGTCCCCATGCCGAGGAACACCGCGTCGTACTCCTCGAGCAGCGTCTCGAACGCGAGATCGCGGCCGACCTCGGTGCTGAGTGTGAACTCCACGCCCATGTCCTCCATCAGCTCGCGGCGCCGTTCGACGACCTCCTTCTCGAGCTTGAACGGCGGGATCCCGAAGGTCAGCAGCCCGCCGATGCGCGGGTAGCGGTCGAAGACGACGGGCTTGACGCCGTGGCGCACGAGGATGTCGGCGCAGCCGAGACCGGCGGGACCGGCACCGACGATCGCGACGCGCCGGCCGGTGGCCCGCACGTGCGACAGGTCCGGCTTCCAGCCGGCCTTCAGTGCCTCGTCGGTGATGTACTTCTCGATCGCGCCGATCGTGACGGCGCCGAGGCCGTCGTTCAGCGTGCAGGCGCCCTCGCACAGCCGGTCCTGCGGGCAGACCCGCCCGCACATCTCCGGCAGCGAGTTGGTCCGGTGCGAGAGTTCCGCGGCCTCGAACAGCTTCCCCTGCTCGATCAGCTTCAGCCAGTTGGGGATGTAGTTGTGCACCGGGCACTTCCACTCGCAGAACGGGTTGCCGCAGGCGAGGCAGCGCCCGGCCTGCTGCGCGGCGCCGCGGGCGTCGAACGGCGCGTAGATCTCGCGGAACTCGGCGGTCCGCGTCTCGACGGCGAGCTTCGCCGGCTCGCTGCGCGGCAGGTCCAGGAACTGCAGGTTCTTGTCGGCCATCAGGCAGCCCTGCGCAGGCTTTCGATCAGCGTGTCGATCGCCGCGGCCTTGGGCTTCACCAGCCAGAACTTGCCGAGGTAGGTCCGGAAGTCGTTGAGGATCTCGGCGCCGAAGCGGCTCTGCGTCTCGCGCACGTGCGCCTCGATCAGGCCGCGCAGGTGGTGCAGGTTCTGCTCCATGCCTTCGACCGAGATGCGGTGGATGTCGACGAGCTCGTGGTTGTAGCGGTCGACGAAATCGCGATCGAGGTCGAGCACGTAGGCGAAGCCGCCGGTGAAGCCGGCGCCGAAGTTGAGGCCCGTGCGGCCGAGCACGCACACGACGCCGCCGGTCATGTACTCGCAGCAGTGATCGCCCGCGCCCTCGATGACGGCGACGGCGCCCGAGTTTCGGACCGCGAAGCGCTCACCGGCCGAGCCGGCGGCGTAGAGCTCCCCGCCGGTCGCGCCGTACAGGCAGGTGTTGCCCATGATCGGCGACTCGTGCGCGAGGAACGTCGAGCCGCGCGGCGTCCTGAGCACGATGCGCCCGCCGGCCATGCCCTTGCCGACGTAGTCGTTGGCGTCGCCCTCGAGGTAGAGGTGCAGTCCCCCGGCGTTCCAGACGCCGAAGCTCTGGCCGGCCGAGCCGGTCAGGCAGACGGTGATCGGCTGTGCGCGCATGCCGTTGTCGCCGTGACGGCGCGCGATCTCCCCGGAGAGGCGCGCGCCGAGCGCGCGCTGGCGGTTCGTGACCTCGTAGGCAAAGCTGCCGCCCGACTTCGACTCGATCGCATCCAGCATGTCCCTGACCATGCGCTCGGCGAGCTCGCCCTTGTCGAAGGGCTCGTTGCGCGGCGTCAGGCAGTACTGCGGCTTGTCGGCGGCGAGGCCGGCCGTCGAGAGGATCGGCGACAGGTCGAGCTTCTGCTGCTTCGGCGTCGCGCCCGGCAGGATCGCGAGGTACTCGGTGCGCCCGATGAGATCGGCGAGCCGGCGTACGCCCAGCAGTGCCATCAGCTCGCGGCACTCCTCGGCGACGAAGCGGAAGTAGTTGACGACCATCTCGGGCAGGCCGACGAAGTAGCGCTTGCGCAGCACCTCGTGCTGGGTCGCGACGCCGGTAGCGCAGTTGTTGAGGTGGCAGATCCTGAGGTACTTGCAGCCGAGCGCGACCATCGGCGCGGTCCCGAAGCCGAAGCTTTCGGCGCCGATGATCGCCGCCTTGATGACGTCGAGGCCGGTCTTGAGCCCGCCGTCGGTCTGCAGCCTGACGCGGTGGCGCATCTCGTTGATGCGCAGCGTCTGGTGCGTCTCGGCGAGCCCGAGCTCCCAGGGGGTTCCGGCGTACTTGATCGAGGACAGCGGGCTCGCGCCGGTGCCGCCGTCGTAGCCCGAGATCGTGATCAGGTCGGCGTAGGCCTTGGCGACGCCGGCGGCGATCGTGCCGACGCCGGGCTCGGCGACGAGCTTGACCGACACGAGCGCGCGCGGATTGAGCTGCTTGAGGTCGAAGATCAGCTGCGCGAGGTCCTCGATCGAGTAGATGTCGTGGTGCGGCGGCGGCGAGATGAGCCCGACGCCGGCGCGCGCGAACCTGAGCCGCGCGATCATGTCGTTGACCTTGTGGCCGGGCAGCTGGCCGCCCTCGCCGGGCTTGGCGCCCTGCGCGATCTTGATCTGCAGTACCTCGGCCGACAGCAGGTACTCGGGCGTCACGCCGAAGCGCCCGCTCGCGACCTGCTTGATCTTGGAGTTCTTCTCGCTGTGGTAGCGCTGCGGGTCCTCGCCGCCCTCGCCGGAGTTCGAGCGCGCGCCGATCCGGTTCATCGCGATCGCGAGTGCCTCGTGCGCCTCCGGGCTGAGCGCGCCGAGCGACATGCCGGCCGAGTCGAAGCGCTTCAGGATGTCCTCGGCGGGCTCGACTTCCGCGAGCGGGATCGCCGCGCGCGGCTTGAGCGCGAACAGGTCGCGCAGGCACGACGCCGGGCGCTCGTTCACGAGGCTCGCGTAGAGCTTGTACTGCTGGTAGTCGCCGCTGACGACCGCCGCCTGCAGCGTCGCGACGACGTCCGGGTTGTACATGTGGTACTCGCCGCCGTGCACGTACTTCAGGAGCCCGCCCTGCGCGACCGGCGCCAGCGGGTCCCAGGCGCTCGCGGCGAGCGCGCGCTGGTCGGCCTCGAGGTCGGCGAAGTCGGCGCCCTGGATGCGGCTGACGGTGCCGGGGAAGCACAGCGCGACGACCTCGTCGGAAAGCCCGACGATCTCGAAGAGCTGCGAGCTGCGGTAGCTCGCGATCGTCGAGATGCCCATCTTCGACATGACCTTGAAGAGCCCCTTGCGGATCCCGCGCCGGTAGGTGCGCCCGAGCTCGGCGCGCGACTCGGCGCGCGACTCGGGGCTGAGGCCGACGGCGCCGCTGCGCATCATGTCGAACAGCGTCTGGTAGGCCATGTACGGGTAGACCGCCGTCGCGCCGTAGCCGAGCAGGCACGCGAAGTGGTGCGGGTCGCGCGCGGTGCCGGTCTCGATCAGGAGGTTGCACTTGCACCTCAGCCCCGTCTGCACGAGGCGGTGGTGCACGGCGCCGGTCGCGAGCAGCGCGTGGATCGGGATCTTGCCGCGCACCAGGTAACGGTCGGAAAGCAGCAGCACGAGCCGGCCGGCGCGCACCGCGGCCTCGGCCTGGTCGCAGATGCGGCGGATCGCGGTATCGAGCGCCTCCTCGGCCGGGTGCTGCAGGTCGACGAACTCGTGGGTGAGCCCGAACTCCTTGTGCGCGAGGATCTGCCTGAGCTTGCGCTGCGAGAGGATCGGCGAGTTCAGCACGATCTGCCGCGCGTGCTCGGGCGCCGGCGCGAACACGTTGCACTCCGGGCCGATCTGCGTCTGCAGGCTCATGACGATCGACTCGCGCAGCGGATCGATCGGCGGGTTCGTCACCTGCGCGAACTGCTGGCGGAAGTAGTCGTAGAGCGAGCGGATCTGGTGCGACAGCACCGGCATCGGCGTGTCGTCGCCCATCGAACCCACCGCCTCGCTCTCGTCCTCGGCGAGCACGCGGATGATCTCGTCGCGCTCCTCGGCGGTCACGTTGAACATCTTCTGGTAGAGGCCGAGCGTGTCGCGGTCCATGGGCTCGGCGGCGAGGCGCGCGTCGACGAGGTCGGTCTCGAGGTACCGCACGCCCTTCTTGAGCCAGGTCTTGTACGGGTGGCGCGCCTTCAGCACCTGGTCGACGCGCTTGGAGTCGAGGAGCTCGCCGGTCTGCAGGTCGAGCGCCAGGATCTCGCCCGGGCCGAGCTTGCCCTTGCGCACGACGTCCTCGGGCCGGTAGTCCCACACGCCGACCTCCGAGGCGACGGTCAGGTGCCGGTCGCGCGTGATGACCCAGCGCGCGGGCCGCAGCCCGTTGCGGTCGAGCACGCAGGCCGCGTAGCGGCCGTCGGCGAGCACGATCCCCGCCGGCCCGTCCCAGGGCTCCATGTGCGGCGAGTAGAACTCGTAGAAGGCCCTGAGGTCCGGGTCGATCGTGTCGACGGTCTGCCACGCCGGCGGGATCAAGAGGCGCATCGCGTGCAGCACGTCGAGGCCGCCCATCAGCAGCACCTCGAGCATGTTGTCGAGCGTCTGGGAGTCCGAGCCCGTCAGCGACACGAGCGGCTGGATGTCCGAGAGGTCGGGCAGCAGCGGCGAGCGGAACAGCGGCCCGCGCGCGACCGCCCAGTTGCGGTTACCCGAGATCGTGTTGATCTCGCCGTTGTGCGCGAGGAAGCGGTACGGGTGCGCGAGGCGCCACTGCGGCAGCGTGTTCGTCGAGAAGCGCTGGTGGAACACCGCGACCGAGCTCTCGAGCCGCTCGTCGGCGAGGTCGGGGTAGAACTCGGTCAGGTGCTGCGGCATGACCATGCCCTTGTAGACGAGCGTGCTCGCCGACAGCGACGGCATGTAGAAGACCGGGTCCTTGTGCTCGAGCGCCTTCTCGGTGCGGCGCCGCGCGAGGTAGAGGCGGCGGTTGAAGCTCGCCTCGTCGATGTCGTCGGGGCAGGTGACGAAGACCTGCTCGATCCGCGGCAGCGTGCGCAGCGCCTCGTTGCCGCAGGCCGCGGGGTTCGTCGGCACCACGCGCCAGCCGGCGACGAGCAGCCCCTCGCGCCGGATCTGCGCCTCGAGCGCGGCCTTGGCGCGCGTCGCGAGGTCATCGTAAGTCGACAGGAACGCGATGCCGGTCGCGACGCGCAGGCCAAGCTCGATGCCCGCCTCGGCCGCGACCGCGCGCACGAAGCGCTCGGGCTTCTTGAGCAAGAGCCCGCAGCCGTCACCGGTCTTCCCGTCCGCCGCGACCGCGCCGCGGTGCGTGAGGTGGTTGAGCGAGGTGATCGCGGTCTCGACGAGCCAGTGGCTCGGCTGATCGTCGAGGTTCGCGATCAGGCCGAAGCCGCAGCTGTCCTTCTCGTACGCCGGGTCATAGAGTCCGGCCGGATCGTTGCCGCCGTGGGCCAGCCCCGCCGTACTCGCCGGCGGGCGCGCCGCGCCCCAGTCCTTCGCTCCGTCCATCCCCGGTCCTCGCGCCCGTCCCGCGGGCGTCTCACACGTCGGCCGACTATGAAGAGCCGTCGGGTCGCGGTCAATGCTGCAGCGCAGCAGTCATGGTGCAGTGCGTCATTTGAGGTGGCCTTCGGGGCCTCCCGGCCTTCGACCGCCCCTGCTGAACGGTCTCATCGGGGAGGAGCGCGACGGCGAGCTCAGCGTCGCGGTCCAGGTCACGCACCCCGGGTTCGGCCGGATCATCCGCGAGGTCGCGTTCTTCCGCGCCGCCGGGGCGCGCCCGTCGCTCAGCCGCCGGCGAGACGCGTCTCGCTCATGACGGTGCGGATCGCGCGGCCCCTGAGCTCGCGCACGAGGTCCTCGAGCGACAGCAGGCCGACGCACGGGCGCGCGCCGCGCACGTCGAGCGGCGCGTAG
The DNA here is from genome assembly GCA_035524495.1 of Steroidobacteraceae bacterium. Lineage (GTDB taxonomy): Bacteria > Pseudomonadota > Gammaproteobacteria > Steroidobacterales > Steroidobacteraceae > CAIKZZ01. The sequence continues at coordinate 21,678 of DATKOR010000043.1, read as the reverse complement.
CCGGCAGCCGCGCACAGGCGCTTGGCGATCGCGCTCGCGGCGCTCGCCGGCACGAACGGCCCGTCGCCCGCCTCGGCGACGAGCGTCCAGTGGCGCGCGAGGCGCGCGGCGCCGCGCCGGCCGACGAGGGTCACGTGCATCGCGCCTGCGTCCGAGCCCGCGAAGTTGAGCGCCGCGGCGATCGCGCGGCAGAGTCCTGTCGCCGGCTCGAGGCTCCGGACCCAGCCGAGCGCGACGAGCTGCGAGGCGAGCGAGAGCCCGAGGTGCAGCACCGACAGCTCGAGCCCGGCGCGCAGCGTGATCGTCGCGACCCCGGGGCAGCGCGCCGGCAGGAGCGCGATGTCCGGCACGTCGACGTTCGAGAGCCAGCGGGCGCCCACCGGCCGCGGGTAGCGGTGGCGCGTGAGGTCGCCCCAGCCCTGGCGCACGGTCCGGTGCGCGGGCGCGACCGCCGGGATCGACTTGCCGCAATTGGCGAGCACGGCGCGCACGGTCGCCTCGCCGCGCGGGCCCCGGTGCCCCGGCGAGATCCCGACGTCGATCGACTCGACGCTCTCGAGGCCCTCCCTGAGGTAGTCGACGACCGCGACGCTGAGCGCGGGCACGGTCGAGGCGCCGCTCGTGACCAGCACCCCGGCCGCGCGGGCCGGCGCATCGAGTCCGCCGATCCCGGTCACGTAGGTGCGGTCGTCGGCGAGGTCGACGACGTGGATGCCGAGCGCTGCGACCTGCGCTGCGAAGCCGTAGTTGCGGCCCTGGAAGGGCCCCGCCGCGTCGACGACGACGGCCGGGCGCAGGCGCCTCAGCACCGCGCTCGCCTCGCCCGCCAGCTGCCGGTCGAGCGCGACCGCGGCGTGCTCGGCGAGCCCGAGCTCGCGGCACGCGGCGCGCGCGGCGTCCAGGCGCCGGCCGGCGACGAAGACCGGGATCTCCGGGGAGCCGGCGAGCAGGCGACACAGGCGCCGGCCGAAGGCGCCGTAGCCGCCGAGCACCAGGACGCCGGGCACTGGCTCAGTCGTTCGCGTGCTGCGCGCGGCCGGGCGCGAGGCCGCCGGCGGTCGGCTCCGGGCGCGGCGCGTGGTGCGCCGGCACCTTGTGCTCGTGCGTCAGCAGGCGCCGGACCTTCGGCGACAGCCAGCGCTCGATGTCGTCGATCACCGTGAAGAACGCCGGCACGATCACGAGCGTCAGGAACGTCGAGGTGATGATGCCGCCGATCACCGCGACCGCCATCGGCTGGCGGAACGAGGACGCATCGCCGAGGCCGATCGCGGTCGGCAGCATGCCGGCGATCATCGCGACGCTGGTCATGACGATCGGCTGGGCGCGCTTGTGTCCGGCCTCGATCAGCGCCTCCATCCGCGACCGGCCGGCGCGCATCTCCTCGATCGCGAAGTCGACCAGCAGGATCGAGTTCTTGGCGACGATGCCCATCAGCATCAGGATGCCGATGACGACCGACAGCGAGAACGGGATGTTGAGCGCCATCAGCGCGAACACCGCACCGCCGAGCGCGAGCGGCAGCGCCGACAGGATCGTCATCGGCTGGAACACGCGCGCGAACAGCAGCACGAGCACCGCGAATACCATCAGGATCCCGGCGCCGATCGCCAGCATGAAGTTCGTGAAGAGCTCCTCCATGAACTCGCCGGTGCCGACCGGCACGTTGTGGACGCCGGGCGGCAGGTTCTTGAGCGCCGGCAGCGCGTCGATCTTCTTCTGCGCATCGCCGTAAGCGACGCCGGGCGCGAGGTCGGCGCCAATCATCATGCGCCGCGTCTGGTTGTAGCGGCGCACGGTCGCCGGGCCCTGGCCGAAGCTGATGTCGGCAACCGCCTTCAGGGGCACGCTGCCACCGTTCGCGGTCGGCACCGGCAGGTTCTCGATCGTCGTCAGGTCCTCGCGCGCCGACTCCTTGAGGCTGACGCGGATCGGCACCTGGCGATCCGACAGCGAGAACTTGGCGACGTTCTGCGGGATGTCGCCGAGCGTCGCGATGCGGATGGTCTGGCTGATCGACTGCACGGTGACGCCGAGCTCGGCCGCGACGTCGAAGCGCGGGTGGATCACGAGTTCCGGCCGCGGCATGTCGCCGTCGATGCGCGGATCCCTGAGCTCCTTGATGCCGCGCATCTGGTCCGTGACCTGGCGCGCGGCGGCGTCGACCGCGACCGGGTCGTCGCCGGTGATGAACAGCGTGACGTCGCGGCCGTTGAAGCCCTGCTGCGAGGCGAACTGCACGTGCGCGTCGGGGATCTTGCGCAGCTCCGGCAGCACCATGTCCTCCCAGTCCTTCTGGCTCATCGAGCGCTGCTTGCGCGGCACGAGCGACAGGAACAGGTTCGCGGTGCGCACCTGGCCGTCCTCGTCGGAGCCGATCGACTCGACGATGCTCGACACCTCCTTGTGCTTGCCGAGGATCCCGGCGACCTCGGCCGAGACCCTCGAGGTCTCCTCGATGCGCACGCCCGGCGGCAGCTCGATCTGCACCTGGCTCGCGCCCAGGTCCTCCGGCGGCACGAAGGTCTTGGACATCACGACGAGGCCGGCGAACGAGACGACGAAGAACAGGGCCGCGAACGCGATCGTCTTCCAGCGGTGCTTGACGCAGATCTGCAGCCACTCGAGGTAGCGGCGCATCAGCGGGCCGTCGAGGTGCGCGTGGAGCCCCTGGGGCTTGAGCGTGAACGCGGCGACCACCGGCGTCACCAGCCGCGCGACCATCAGCGAGAAGAACACCGCCGCCGCGACCGTGAGACCGAACTGCTTGAAGTACTGGCCGCTGATGCCGCTCATGAAGCTGACCGGCACGAACACCGCGATGATCGTCGCCGAGGTCGCGACCACCGCGAGTCCGATCTCGTCGGCGGCGTCGAGCGCCGCCTGGTACGGCGTCTTGCCCATGCGGATGTGGCGCACGATGTTCTCGATCTCGACGATCGCGTCGTCGACGAGCACGCCCGCGACCAGTGACAGCGCGAGCAGGCTGACGCCGTTCAGCGTGAAGTCCATGAACGACATGAACGCGAAGGTCGGGATCGCCGACAACGGGATCGCAAGCGCCGAGATCGCGGTCGCGCGCCACTCGCGCAGGAACAGCCACACGACCAGCACCGCGAGCACCGAGCCCTCGAGCAGCGCCTCGATCGCCGAGTCGTAGGCGCGCTTGGTGTGCTCGACGGTCGTGAACACCATCGTCATCGACACGCCGGGGTTCTCGGCGAGCAGCTTGTGGATCTCCTTCTCGACGCTGTCCAGCGTCTTGACGTCCGAGTAGCCGCGCGCCTTGCTGACGAAGAACGTCGTCGCCGGCCGGCCGTTGAGGCGCGACATCGTGCGGATCTCGGCGACGCCGTCGTGGACGTCGGCGATGTCGTCGAGCCGCGCGACGCGCCCGCCGGCGACGGTGATCTGCGTCGCGCCGAGCGCGGCCGCCGTGCGTGCGCCGCCGAGCACGCGGATCGACTGCTCGCCGCCGGCGACCTGGGCGCGGCCGCCCGGGGCGTCGAGGTTGAGCGACCGCAGCTGCTGGTTGACCTGCACTGCGGTGATGCCGAGCGCCTGCATCCGCGCCGGATCCAGCTCGATGCGGATCTCGCGATCGACGCCGCCGCTGCGGCCGACCTGCGCGACGCCCGCGAGCGTCATCAGCCGCTTCGTGACCGTGTTGTCGACGAACCAGCTGAGCTGCTCCTCGGTCAGCGAGGTCGTGCTGACCGCGTAGTAGGCGATCGGGCCGCCTTCGGCGTCCTGACGCGTGATCGAGGGCTCCTGGATGCCCTCAGGCAGGTCGGCGCGGATGCGCGCCACCGCGTCGCGCACGTCGCTGACGGCGCGATCGATCGGCGTGCCGATCTGGAACTCGACCCAGATCCGCGCCACGCCCTCGACGGCGCGCGAGGTGATGTTGTGGACGTTGCCGACGCTCGCGACCGCGCCCTCGACCTTCTGCATCACCTGGGTCTCGATCTCGGTCGGCGCCGCGCCCGGCTGGTTGACCTGCACGAGCACCTGCGGGAAGGAGATGTCGGGATTCAAGTTGATCGGCAGGCGCACGAACGCCGCCGTGCCGACGAACGTCAGCACGACGAACAGCACGATCGGGAAGATCGGGTGGCGGATCGCCCAGGCCGAGATGTTCCTCACGTCGCATCCCTCGGCGGCGCGACGCGCACGAATTCGCCTTCGTGCAGGAACGCGCCCGCGGTCGTGACGACGCGCTCGTTGCCGTCGAGGCCGCGATCAATGACGATGCCGGTCGGCTGCGCGCCGCCGACGTGCACCTCGCGGCGCTGCACGTGCCCGTCCTCGGGCACGATCAGCACGTAACTGCCGCGCGTGTCCGACAAGAGCGCCGTCTGCGGCACGATCGGCCGCACGTCGCTGCCGACCCTGGCCTCGCCGCGCGCGAACGCGCCGGGGCGCAGGTTCGGGTCGTGCGGCAGCGTCACGCGCACCTCGCCGAGCCGCGTCTGCGGATCGATGACCGCCGCGAGCAGCCGCAGCTTGCCGGTGAAGGGCGTCGCGACGCCGGTGACGCGCACCTCGGCCGTCTGGCCAACCTTCAGGCGCGGCAGGTCCTGCTCGGCGACCTGTGCGCGCATCTCGATGTCGCCGCCGCGGGCGAGCCTGAACAGCGGGCCGCTGCCGGGCATCACCGCCTGGCCGACCTCGGCGGTGCGCGTCAGCACGACGCCGTCGGCCGGCGCGCGGATCGCGGTGCGGCCGAGGCGCGCCTCGGCCTCGGCGAGCTGCGCCTCGGCGGCCTTGACGCGCGCCGCGGAGGTCGCGACGGTCGACTGGCGCTTGTCGACCTCCTCCTTGGACAGCGCACCGACCGACCCCGCGATCGCGGCGGCACGGCGGTAGTCGGCCTCGGCGAGCTTCGCCTCGGCCTTGTTCTGCTCGAGCGCGGCCCGAAGGCTCGCGACCTGCGGCGCGATCACCGACGTGTCGAGTCGCGCGAGCACCTGGCCCTGGCGAACGTGGTCACCGACCTCGACGAGGATCGCGGCGATGCGGCCGGCGTCGACGTCGACGCCGATCGGCATGTCGTAGCGCGCGACGATGGCGCCGGTGAACGACACCGTCATCGTGTACGGGCTGCGACCGGCCGGCAGCGCCGTCACGAGCGGGGCGGCGTCGGCGGGATTCTGGGCCGCGACCTTGTTGCCGCCGCGCGTCAGCGCAACGAGCGCGACGACGCCGACCAGCACGATCGCCGCGGCGATCAGGTACCCGCGTCGCAGGAACCACGGGGTCGGCTCCGAGTTGAAGGCGCGCGGCGGCGGCAGCGACGACATCGCCTCGACGTGGACTTCGGCGCGGTCGGCGTGAGGCATGGCTTCGTCGTTCACGGAGGGGTCACCGGGTGCCGGGAAGGGCCGCGATTCTACGCGTTCAATGCGGTATTGCCTGATGTCGCGCGGTGAACGGAGCGGCGTCCGCGACGAACGGTTGGGGCGTGTCGGCGGTTAGATGCGCCAGCGGCGGAAACCGTTGTGAAAAAAAAGGCGCCGGGAGCTGGGGGAAGCTCGTCGGCGCCAAGATTTCAAACCACAGGGGGAGTTGAGACTTGCAGACCAGATAAAGCAAGGGCCGTGCCATGCTGTCATGTCATTAAAAATCAGAGACTTACGTGATTCCTGCACCCCGGCCCGGCGCAGAGCTGACGCCGCGCGTCAGGTTTGGACCTGCCGAACGGCGTCCACCCGGCCCCTAATGGCCGGGGGTCGGCGCCGGACGGGCCGGCGGCACCACGACGCACGGGTCGTGGCGGCCGTTGAGCGCGGTACAGAGCTCCTCGGCCGCGTGTTCATCGAGCGAGGCGACCTGCAGCCGATGGATCTTGCGTCCATCGCGCGCCGGGACCGCCTCGATGAGCGGCTTGTACTGGGCGAGCTCGGGATTGCGGGCCGCAAGCGCGAGCCACGCACGCTTCGCGGCCGCGCGGCCCTCGGAAAAGGCGCCGAGCTGGACCCGAAATCCCGCCGCGGCGGGGGCCGCTACCGGTGACGCGCTCACCGGCGGCGCCACCGGAGGCCCGCTGACCGCGGGCGCCGGGGGCGCACTCGGTGCGGGCGGCGCGACGGCGGACGAAGGCGCCTCGGCGGGCGGCGCGAGGTTCACGTGCGCAAGCGCAACGAGCGCCTCCTGGGCGTGGCTGCCCTGCGGATAGGCGCGCAGGAACCGCTGATACGCGTCCGGTGTGTCCGCCGCGTGTGCGCGCTGCCACTCGCGCTCCTCGACGAGCGCCGAGAGATGCGCGCGCGCCTCGCGCGCATGCGCGCCATCCGGATGCATTCGCAGGTACGCGTCCCACGCCTCGGGCGTGTTGGCGTGTTCGGCGCGCTCGAACTCGGCGTCGCCGCAGGCCGCGACGAGCACCGCGAGCAGCCCGAGCGTGCACACTATTCGCGAGCGCCGTGGGTGGCGCGCGACCGGGGCACAGGCGACGACTGCGGCGCATGGCATCGGATCCGACTTTAGCCAAACGCAAGGACGCGCGCATGACGTTCGAGTCACCGGTCCACGCTCTCGGTCGTGCCGGCCTCGCCCGCCGGACCGAGTGCCGCGACGTAGGACTGCCGGTCGAGGAGCGCACGCGCCGTGCGGGTCGCGTAGTCATAGGCCGGGCGCGCGCCGGCGGCGAGCGCGCCGAGCAGCACGAGCGCGAGTACGGCCGCGACCGGAACCGGCGAAGCCGTCGCGGCGCGCGCGCCGCGCGCGGCGACCGCGAGCACCGTGATCCATGCGGTCACCAGCACGAGGCTCCACACGACGAGCGCGTCGGGCCCGGCGGCCGCAAGGATCGCGAGGCGCGCGAGCGCGCCGGGAAAGGGTGGCAGGCCGAGCGCCGCGACGAGGCATGCGATTGCGAGCGCCGCGCCCGGACCCGTCTCGGTGTCCACGGCGCGCATCGTGCGATCGGTCGCGAACGCGAACGCGACGGTCGCGAGGCCGAGCGGCAGGTAGGCGTAGGCGGCTGCCGCGAAGCTCGCCTCGCGAAAGCCCCCGACTGCGACCAGCAGCGTCCCGAGCCCGGTCAAGAGCAGCTGCGTCCCGAGCCCGCGAGCGCTGGTGGCCGCGAGCGCGCCCACGCCGCCCGCGGCGAGCGTCGCGAGCCCGAGCGGCAGCACGAGCCCCGACGGGCCGCAGGGGCCCGCGCCGAAACACGGGAACACGAGCACGTCCTGGCGCCACAGTGCGCCGACGGCCACCAGCGTCACGAGCGCGACCTGCGCGACCCTCGCCGCCGGCGCCGCCTCGCAGGCGTCGCGCAGCCAGAACCCGATCGGCACGGCCCCGGCGCGCAGCGCCCAGACCGCGCTCAGCAGGTACGCGCTGAAGGGCAGCAGCACCGAGTCCCCGGCCGCGACGGCCGGCGCCCGCTGCGCGAGCGCGGCGACGTCGAGCGTGCCGAGCGTCGCCGCGATGCAGCCGATCGCGACCAGGTAGAGGCCCGATGCGGCGGCGCCGGCGACCACCACGTGCGCGTGCGCGGCATCGCCTGATCGGTCGCGCCGCACGAGCGCCGCCCACAGCAACTCGAAGCCGACGAACAGTCCCAGCAGATCGGCGCTGAGCGCGCACAGCGCGAGCCCTCCGAGTGCCAGCAGCCAGCGCCCGTACCAGAGGCGATCGTTGCGGTCCGCGGCCACGCTGATTGCGTGCACCGCGGCGAGCCCGGCGACGAGGGCGCCGGTCACGAGCTCGAGCGCCGCGAAGCGGTCGAGCAGCAGCCGGCCGCCGAACGGCGCCGGAAGGTGCGCGAGCACGAGGCCGAGCGCGGCGCCGCGGTCGGCGACGACGATCATCGCGAACGCGAGCGCAAGGCTCGTTGCGAGCGCCGCGACGCCGAACCGCCGGCGGCCCGCAGGCGACCCGCCGCGCAGCGAAGCGACCGCGGCGATGAGTGGAACGACGAGCGGCGCGAGCAGCCACGGCTCCCCGGTAGCCGCGGCCGCCTCGCGGCCCGCGACGACCGCCCAGATGCAGGCGACCGCGACCGCGGTCGTCGCGAGCACGCGGGCCACGCGCGGCACCGCGATGCCGAGCGCGGCGCACACCGCGCCGAGCACCAGCAGCCCGCCGGCGAATTCGGCCGCGACCATCGGCGCCGGGGCAGCCACGAGCAGCAGCACCGCAAGCGCGCCCGCGAGCGCGGCCAGCGGCGTCGCGCCCCTGAGTCCCCGCGCGCGCAGCAGCGTCGCGATGACGGCGACGAGCAGCCAGCAAGATCCTGCGGCCAGCGGCACGCGGGCGAGCGAGGGCCACGCGTCCGGGCGCGCGCCGACGACGCCGAGGACCCCGGCGGCGGTCGCGGCCGCGGCGAGCGCCGCCAGCGACCCGCCGGTTCGCATCGTCAGGATCGGCCGCCACGCGAGCTCGGCGGCGTTCGCGAGCTCGGGTAGCCAGGGGGACCCGCGCGCCCGGCGCGTGCGGCTCCAGGCGGCGCCGCCCAGGGCCGCCGCGGCCACGGCGCCGAGCGCCGCCGCGCTGCGCGCGAGGCCGACGGCCGGCACGGCGAGCCGTGCGAGCACGCAGATGCCGGTCCCGAGCGTCGCACCGGCGCCGACGAGCGCCATCGAACCGCGCTCGAACCAGGCCGGCGCCGCGCGCGTCACGGCACAGCCGACGACGAGCGCCGCCCAGAGCGCGAGGCGCGGATCGGTCGCAAGCGCGGTCCCACCCGCCGGGCGCGCGCTGCCTGCGACGTCGATGATCATCAGCACCGCGGCGAGGAGCGCGAGCCCGCCCGCCTCGAGCACGACGAGCGCCGCGGCTGCGCCGCGGCGATCCGGCGCGGTGCCGAGCACGGCGCCGAGCACGGCGCCGAGCGCCGTGAGCTCGACGCACAGCCACAGCAGCGCAAGGTCGTCCGCGAGCACCGCGCCGATGAGGCCCGCGAGCATCGCGAGCACGCGCCCGTGCCCGTCGGCGGCGCGCCACCTCGTCGCGAGCGCAAGCGCGCCGAGCCCGATGCACGCGGCGCCGGCGGCGAGCGACGCCGCATCGGCGCGCAGCGCGACTCCGATCGAGAACGCCGGCACGAGCGTCGCGCCCCAGCGCGCGGGCCCCAGCGCCCGGGCGCTCGCGAGCAGGACGAGCAGCATCGCGAGCATCGCCGCGAGGATCGCCAGCGAGGGCACCGCGGGGGGCAGGCGCAGGCGTCGGGACAGCGGCCCGACCGCCGGCGCCGCGGCGAGCGGCAGCAGCACGAGCGCGAGCAGCACGGCGGTCACGTCGGGCACGGCGCGCCGAGGCGCGGGGTCGGGTCAGCGTGGGCCACGTGTGATGCGCGTCTGAAGTTCCGGAGGCGAACGGCCGACGGCCGGCACCGCTAGTATAGTGACTGCGACCCGGCGGCCTCGAGCCGCGTAGCCGACCTGGAGGCCCCATGTCAGATCCCGCTGCAGTCGAACCGCGGCGACGCTTCTTCGATCAGCGGACCGGGGCGCCGACGCTGGTCGGCATCGGCAGCCGATTCGTCGGCGATCTCGAGGTCCAGGGGCCGATGTCGCTCGCCGGGACGGTGATCGGCAACGGGACGATCGCCGGGCTCGTGTCGATCGCCAAGGATGCGCACTGGCAGGGCAACGTGCGCGCCAACGCCGCGATCATCGCCGGGCGCGTCAGCGGTGACCTGACGATCGAGACCAAGCTCGAGATCGGCAAGAGCGCGGTGATCCGGGGCACCGTGCGCGCGCACACGGTCGCGATCGCCCACGGCGCGGTCGTCGAGGGCGAAATCGCGGTGCTCGGCTCGCAGCCGATCATTCGCTTCGAGGAGAAGCGCGCGGCCGCGACCTGAGCCTAGGCGGCGCTCAGGATCGCCAGCACCTGCCGGTCGGCCCAGCTCTCGCGGCGCAGGCCGTCGATGAACCCGCAGTGGCCGCCGCGTGCCGTCGTAGTGATGCTGAGCGCGGCGCTCTTCGCGAGCCGCGCGAGGTCGCTGGCCGGGATGATCGGGTCGTCGAGCGAGGCGATGATCCGCGCCCTCACCGCGAGCGGTGCCAGCACCTCGCCGACGATCGCGTAGCCCGTGAGGTACGTCATCAGGTCAGGAAAGCCGCTGTAGCGCAGCACCAGCCGTTCGGTCATCGAGGTGAGGTTGCGGTCCGCGAGCAGCTCGTCGAGGTCGTAGAGGTCCGGCCAGGCGCGGCGTTTCTTGACGAGCGAGTTGCGCCACTTGAGCACGAAGTAGTTCCGGTAGATCCAGCTGCCGTGCTCGAGGCACTCGAGCGTGTGCACCGGGTCGAGGACCGGGCAGACCGCGACGACCTGCTTCAGCCGGATGCCGGCTGCGGGTGCGCGGACCGCGACCCGAAGTGCGAAGTTGCCGCCCAGCGAATAGCCGACCAGCGACAGAGGCTGCGCCGGAAAGCGTGCCTGCACGGCGCGCACGGCACCGACGACCTCGGCGATGCGGCACGAGTGAAAGAGCTCGGGATTCAGGTGGTGCGTGGGGCCGTGGTCGCGCAGGTTGAGGCGAAACACGTCGAAGCCGCGCTCGTACAGGAGCGCCGCGCACGACAGCACGTACAGCGACTCGGCGCTCCCTTCCCAGCCGTGCAGCAGCAGCACGAGATTGCGCGCCGGCTCGGGCTGCGGCGAGTGGTGGCCGAGCAGTCGCACGCCGTCGCCGCAGTCGACGACGATGTCACGGCTCGCGGCCAGCACCGCGCGCGCGCGACGCGCGACGAAGTGCCGGCGCGGCGCGAGGCTCGCGAGGATCGACTGCAGGTGCGGGTTGCGCAGCCCGCGCGGCGGCTCGAACGGTGCGGCGGCCGGCATGCCGTCAGGCGAGCGTGATCGGCCCGCTGCCGGGCAGCGTCTCGACGTAGCGCGCGCCCATCAGCCGCGCCGGCGTCGTCGCCCCGGGCGCCGCGCCCCCGGCGAGCAGGCGCTCGACGATGCCGAGCGATGCGTGCACGGTGACGGTGTAGCCGTTCGCCGTCACGAGGTGCGCCGTGCGCGTCCGTCCGGCGGCGTTGCGCACCTCGCCCCAGACGCGCATCGGCGTCCTGCCACGCTCGGCCTCGTCGGGGCCGGGCGGCTGGCGGGCGACGCGCGACTTCAGAAACCGCTGCACGGGGGGCAGCGCGAGCAGCCCGCGCACGTAGCGCAGGCGCCGCAGGGCCGCGAGCGCCCGCGGCGACACCGGCACGTAGACCTCGACGTTCGGGATGCCGGTCGTGTGATAGGCGGTGCTGACGTCGCCCCAGGGGATCGTGGTCGCGAGCTTCTCGCCTGCACCGAAGTCGATGCGGCGCGCGCGGTAGCCGAACGGCACGCGCCTGAGCGCCCCGTCCGCGCGCACGCAGCCGCCCTGGCCGAGGCCCTCGACCATCGTGCGCGCGGTGCCGCGGCTGAGCCGCGACTGCGCGTCGAAGCCGAGCGCGAGGTGCGTCGCGTCCGGCAGCGCCTCCTTGAGGCACAGCGCAACGCAGTCGGTCGGCACGACGTCGAACCCGACCCCGGGGCACAGCACGACGCCCGCCGCGCCCGCCGCGGCGCCCTGCGCCTGCGCGAGCTCGAATACCGGGATCTCGCCGGTGATGTCGAGGTAGTGCGCGCGGGCCGCGATGCAGGCGGCCATCATCGGCGCCGCGGTCGCCGAGAAGGGCCCGGCGCAGTTCAGCACGAGCGTGACGCCGGCGAGCGCGCTCGCCGGCGGCGTGCCCTCGAGTGCGAACACGCGGGCCTCGAGGCCGAGTTCCAGCGCGAGCGGCTCGACGGTCGCGCGCGAGCGTCCGGCCAGGATCGGTCGCTGGCCGCGGCGCACGGCCTCGCGCGCGACGAGCGCGCCCGTGTAGCCGTTCGCTCCGTAGAGCATCCAGCTCATGGCGCGGACGGGCGCGGCTCGGGCGTGAACTCCACGTAGTTGCGGCCGGCGGCCACGGCGTTCCACTGCGCCGCGCTCGTCTCCGGCGCCGACGGGTAGGCCTCGGGCGCGCGCGGCGCGTAGGCGAGGCGCACGTCGATGGCGCCCTGGCTGCGCTCGCGCACGCCGGCAAGCAGGCCGGCGAGCGCCGCGGGCTCGCGGTCGGCGGGCTGCAGCGACTCCTCGAACGGGTTGCCGACGACGTCGCAGCGGTTCGCGGGCATCTCGCCGGGCGCGAGGCCGTAGCCTTCGGTGGGGTTGCCGGTCAGGCAGAAGTTGCCGGCGCCGCTCGTGACGGTGACGGTGCCGGCGAAACCGCGCGCCTCGAGCTCGGCGAGGAGCGTGGCGAGCGCGGTCAGCCGCTCGCCGCCGAGCGCCGGCTCACCGTAGGGCACCGCGAACCGCTCGGCGCCGCCACCTGTCGCGGCCGCACGCGCGGCGGTGAGTGCGCGTTCGGCGACGGCGAGCTGCTGGCTGGCCGAAGCGAGGCGCGCCGCGAGCGCGGCGCGTTCGCGGTGCTCCTGCCAGCCGAAGGCGCCGGCGGCGAGCGCGACGACGCAGCCGAGTGCGGCCAGCGCGATCCACGCGAGCGGCGCGCGGGGCGGCGGCGCGACGCGCGGCTCGGCGGCGACGATGGGCGCAGGCTGCGCGGCGGCGATCGCGTCCCGGATCTGCGCGCCGAGTTCGCCGACGACGCGCGTGCTCATTGTCTCGATGCTCGCGACGACGAAGCGCCGCAACTCCGCGCCCTGCTCCTGCAGCATCGGTTCGACGATCCCGCGGAGCTCCGAGTTGGCCGGGGCCGCGCGCACGATGACGCCCGGGACCGGGCCGCTGCCGGCGCTGAGCGCCGGCAGCTCGACGCGGTCGAAGCTGCCGCGCACCGTGCTGCGACGGTCGGGCAGGAGCTTGAGCTCGTAGAGCGCGCTCGCGACGTCGGCGGGCGCCATGCGCTTGGGCAGCACGCCGATGGCGCCGACCGCCTTGGCCTCGCCGGCGTACAGCTCGCCGTCCTGCGAGGTGTACATCATGATCGGGATCGACGCGGTGCCGGGGTCGCTCTTGATCGCCTGGACCGCGGCGAGCCCGTCCATGCCGGACATGACGTGGTCCATGAAGATGACGTCCGGCCGGTGGTCGCGCAGGTACAAGAGCGCGCTTTCCGCGGACTCGGTGGTGTCCACCGCGAATTCGTGTTGCTCCAGCAACCGCGACAGCACGACCCGCGCCGACTTCGAATCGTCCACGATCAGCGCACGCTTCGCCGTCACGACGACCTCGCGATCAGGGGTTACCGGGGAGGGCGCTGAGTGTAGCGCACCTCGCCCGGCGCGCGCGCGGTCCCCGGGCGGTGCGCCCGGGACCCTTCGATCAGGCGAGGCGTGCCGCGACGAGCGCGCCGCGGGCGACGTCGACGACGCCGCCGCCGATGCGAATCTCGATGCCGCGCGAGGTGCGCATCGCGCGCAGGTGCAGCGTCGACGGCCGCCCGATGCTCTGCCCCTGCTCGACCTTGAGGTCGATCGCCTCGTCCTTGAAGTAGCGGTGCTGCACCAGCCAGGCCGCGAGGCAGCCATTGGCGCTGCCGGTGGCCGCGTCCTCCGGCACGCCGTAGTAGCCGACGAACACGCGCGCCGTCAGCTCGTGGCCCGGGCGCGAGGCACCGGGCGCGAAGGCGATCAGCGCCTTGGCGTCGAGGCTCGCGACCAGCCTGAGGAGCGCATCGTCGTTGATCCGGATGCGCTCGAGCGCGCGGCGCGTGCGCACCGGCACGACGAGGTACGGAAGCCCCGTCGACACCTCCTCGATCGGCTGGCTGTCGAGGTCCGATGGGGCGAGGCCGAGCACCGCTGCGATCGGCTTGCGTGGCAGGCGCTTACCGAAGGTCGGGAAGCGCTGGCGCATCCAGTACAGTTCGCGCTTGGCGTCGCGCTCGACGAACACCGGGGTGAGCCCGATCTCAAGCGCGAGCGTCACGCGATCCACGCGCCCGCCGAGCAGGGCATGGCGGATCACGTGGGCGGTCCCGAGGGTCGGGTGGCCGGCGAACGGCAGCTCCTCGGCCGGCGTGAAGATCCGCACCGGCCAGCCGCCGCCCTGCGGCTGGTCGGCCACCACGAAGCTGGTCTCGGAGAAGTTCATCTCGCGGGCAAACGACTGCATCTGGCGGGTCGTCAGCCCCTTCGCGCCGGTGACGACGGCCAGCTGGTTGCCGGCACACGGGCGATCGGTGAACACGTCGACGAGATGAAGGCTGCGGGTCATGCGCGGGTCCTGCGTTAACAATAAGCCCTTTGTACCGCATCGGCGGCTCGCTGACCGCAACGCGCCTCGCGATTTTGAGAACTGCCGCGGCCGGATCGCGCGCCGCGCGGGCCGGGATTCAGGACGCCGCTGCCGGCTGCGCGAGCTCGGGGCCTTCGTTGCGCGGATTGTTGACGCGCCGGCTGACCGGGTGGGCGACGAGCGCGACGCGCGGTTCGCCGGTCAGCAGCGCCTCGAGCGTCGCGGCGTCCGTGATCCGGTGATCGAGCCACGTCGCGTAGTCCCCGGGCGCAACGATCGCCGGCATGCGCGCGTGGATGTCCCTGACGACGCCGGCCGACTCGCGCGTGACGATCACGCAGCTCTCGAGCGGCGTGCCGCTCTCAGGGTCGTGCCAGGACTCCCACAGCGCCGCCATGCCGAACGGCGCGCCGTCGGCGGCGGCGATCAGATACGGCTGCTTCTGCGCGCCGGCCGCGCGCCACTCGTAGTAGCTGTCGGCGATCACGAGGCAGCGGCGCTTCTTCAGTGCGCCGCGAAACGCGGGCTTCTCGTGCAGCGTCTCGACGCGTGCGTTGACGAGCCGCGTGCCGATCGAGCGCTCCTTGGCCCAGGAAGGGACGAGGCCCCAGTGGAGCGACACGAGCTCGCGGCCGCCGCCGGCAGCGGCGCGCACCGCGACGACGTCGGCGCTCGGGGCGATGTTCCAGCGCGGCGGCCAGTCCGGGCCGCCGCGCGCGACGCCGAAGAGCTCGGCGACGGTCTGGTGAGGCGAGTGAAACGCGAAGCGCCCGCACATGCCCGCCTCCGCACTACTCGCGAATGCCGATGCCCTTGTACATGAGGCCCACCGCGATCGCGTACAGCCCGACCGCGAAGCCGACCATGATCGCGAAAGCGAGCCGCACGTCGACGTCCGAGACGCCGAGGAAGCCGTAGCGAAAGCCGTTGACCATGTAGAGGATCGGGTTGGCGTGCGAGATCGCGCGCGCCCAGTCCGGCAGCAGGCTGATCGAATAGAACACGCCGCCGAGGTAGGTCAGCGGCGTCAGGATGAAGGTCGGGAACCACGAGATGTGGTCGAAGTTCTTGGCGAACACCGCGTTGATGAAGCCGCCGAGCGCGAACACGATCGAGGTCAGGAACACCGCAGCGATCGTCAGCAGCGGGTGGCTGACGTGCAGCCGCGTGAAGAACAGTGCTACGACCGTGACCACGAGCCCGACCAGCAGCCCGCGCGTGAGCCCGCCGATCACGTAGCCGGCGACGATCAGCCAGTTCGGCAGCGGCGAGACGAGCAGCTCCTCGATGTGCTTGCCGAAGCGCGCGCCGAAGAAGCTCGAGACGACGTTGCCGTAGGAGTTCGTGATCACCGACATCATGATCAGCCCGGGCGCGATGTACTGCATGTAGCCGTAGCCGCCCATCTGGCCGATGCGCGCGCCGATGAGGCTGCCGAAGATGATGAAGTACAGCGTCGCCGTGACGCCCGGCGGCACCAGCGTCTGACCCCAGATGCGCACGATGCGGCCGAACTCCCTGAGCACGATCGTCCGAAACCCGATCCAGTCGGTGCGCGCCCGCGATACGAGCGGCAGCGGCGCCGCGGCGCTCATCGCGCACCGCCTTCGAGGCCGGTCGCCTCGGGCGCTGCGTTCGCGCCGCGCACCAGGCGCATGAAGAGCTCCTCGAGCCGGTTGACCTTATTGCGCATCGAGATCACGTCGATGCCCTGCGCGGCGAGCCGCACGAAGATGTCGTTCAAGCTCTTGTCCTTCGAGACCTCGATCTCGAGCGTGTGCGCGTCGACGAGCTCGACGCCGAATCCCGGCAGGTTCGGCGCCTCCTTGAGCGCCTCGCGCAGGTTCAGCACGAAGGTCTCGGTCTGGAGCTTGCGGAGCACGTTGCTGATGCGGTCGTTCTCGATGATCCGCCCCTTGTCGATGATCGCGACGTGGCGGCAGAGGTTCTCGGCCTCCTCGAGATAGTGCGTGGTCAGGATGATCGTGACGCCGCGCTCGTTGGTCTCGCGCAGGAAGTCCCACATGGTCCGGCGGATCTCGATGTCGACGCCCGCGGTCGGCTCGTCGAGGATCAGCAGGCGCGGCTCGTGCACCAGCGCGCGCGCGATCATCAGCCGCCGCTTCATGCCGCCCGACAAGGTGCGCGCCGCGGACTTGCGCCGGTCCCAGAGCTGCAGCTGCTTGAGGTAGCGCTCGGCGCGCTCGCGGGCGACGCCGCGCGGGATGCCGTAGAAGCCGGCCTGGTTGACGAGGATCGTCTCGAGCGACTCGAACTGATTGAAGTTGATCTCCTGCGGCACGATGCCGATGCACGACTTCGCGACCGCGATCTCGCGATCGATGTCGTGCCCGAACACCGACACGGTGCCCGAGGTCTTGCGCACGAGCGAGGTGATGATGCCGATCGTCGTCGTCTTGCCGGCGCCGTTCGGGCCGAGCAACGCGAAGAAGTCGCCCTGCTCGACGTCGAGGTCGATGCCGCGGAGGGCCTCGACGCCGTTCGAGTAGGTCTTGGTCAGCTGGCGGATCGAAAGCGCGGGCATGGGTCGGGGGGTGCGACGGGCGGCCGGCCGGCGGCAGCGAGCGCGAAGCGTAAGACCCCGGGTCCGCGGCGGCAACCGCCGCGGCCCTAGCCGCTGGGCAGCGGGGCCCCTGCCGGGCGCTCGGCGCGGATGCCGTCGGCCGCCAGCAGCTGCAGTCCCAACAGCCTGACCGAGGCCGCGCGCGTGCGATCCACGGGCGCCGCGGCCTCGAGGAGCTTCGGCCAGAAGAGGACATGGTCGCCCCAGCGGGCCGACAGACGCGGCAGCGAGCGCGTCGCCGCGTGGTCGAGCGCCGAGAGCGGCAGCGTGCGCCACGCCTGCTGGACGGGCGGCGTCATGCCGAGCACGAGCGCGGCGGTCAGCTCCGAGCTCTGCGCGAGGTGCCAGGCGAGAAAGACCGCCGTGCGCGCGAACGTCGCCTCGTCGGCGAGGCTGCCGTTGCCGGCGCCGCGCTCGGCGATCACGCCTTGCCAGAACGGCGCGTCGTCGAAGCCCAGGTTGAAGAGCGTGTAGGGGCAGGCCGCCGCGGCGCGCAGTGCGCGGGCATCGAGTGCAGCGAGCGCCTCGGCGGTCGCGGGTCGCAGGCCGAACGCGCGCGCCTGCGGCTCGGCGCGGTGGCGCGCCGAGACGAGCGCCAGGAAGCCGAGGTTGGTCTCCCGGATCGCCTCGAGGGCGCCCGGCTCGAGCACCGCGTGTGCGTGGTAGCCGCCGCGGACGTCCGCGTCCTGGATCGCGCTCAAGCGCTCGAGCATGGCCTTTCTCCCGAAGTGCGCGAGTAATTCTCGCTGGCGTGGTCCCGGTGACGAGAGTACAGTTTTTGGTGGATTTATACCAAAAACAGTTGCTCGGGAAACCAATTACCTTCGGGAGAACAACGAGATGAGGATCACCGACAATCGCTATGCCCGCGACCGGCAGCGGCTCGACCTCGCGTACCGGATGATCCACCACGAAGCGCGCACCTGCACGATCCGCAGCTGGACCGGGCTCAGCGACGACCGGATCCGCAAGCTCTACCGCTCCTACGTCGCGACCGAGGGCCCGCTCGTGCGCCGTCATCGCGGCAAGTCGCCGGCCCAGACCGCCTTCTTCCTGAAGAACCTCGAGACCCGCCGCCACGCCGCGGCGCTGGCCGGGCTTTACGCGCTGCTCGGGCTCCTCGAGCAGGCGGTGACCGACCGCGGCGCCGGCGGCACGCGCGCGATGCTGCGCTGGGGCGAGCTCTTCTGCCGCACCTACGAGACCTACCTCGCGCTGCACGGGCCGCAGCGCATCTCGTTCGAGCACGCCTGCCACCTGCTCGAGGTGCTGAGGCGCCGCGCGGAGCTCAGGCCCGGCCCCTGCCCGACCTGCCAGGGGCTGATGGTCGTCGATGCGCTGCGCCAGCACCGCGCGGTATGCCCCTGGTGCGAGAGCGACGCGCGCGAGCGCGTGGCGGAACCCGGTTAGAATGCTGGCGCGCCTCCGCGCGCCCCCATGTCACCACCCCGCGATCGCAACGTCTTCGCCGGACCCTACGTCGACCGCGCCAGCGGCCTGCGCAAGGACGCCGCGTGGGTGTCCGCCGCGCTCGCGGACCCGGCGACCCGCTTCGTGCCGGTGTGGCGCCACCGCAGCCTCCTGCGCCGCATGCCCGAGCCCGGCGCCGTGCTGCTCGCGGCCGGCGCGGTCGGCGCGCTCGAGACCGCCGAGGCGATCCTGCTCGGCCGCTACCAGGGCGCCGCATGCTTCGCGGTCGAGTTCACGGGCGATGCGCCGCCCGCCTTCGGCGCCGCGGCGGAGTTCTCGGACCTGAGGCTCGCCGGGGGCCTCCTGCCGCCCGACGAGGCGGGCCTGCTCGCCTACGCGCGCGCGATGGTCTACTGGCGCGAGCGGCACCGCTACTGCGGTGCCTGCGGCGCGCGCACCGTCCCGACGGCCGCCGGGCACGTCATGACCTGCACGCGCGAGGGCTGCGGCACCGAGTTCTTCCCGCGCATCGACCCCGCGATCATCGTGCTCGTCAGCGACGGCGAGCGCGCGCTCCTCGGGCGCCAGGCGCCGTGGCCGCCGGGCCGCTACTCGACGATCGCCGGCTTCGTCGAGCCCGGCGAGAGCCTCGAGGACGCGGTGGCGCGCGAGGTCCGCGAGGAGACCAGCGTCGAGGTCGTCGACGTCGAGTACCAGTCCTCGCAGCCGTGGCCGTTCCCATCGTCGCTGATGGTCGGCTTTAGGGCGCGCGCCGCGGCGACCGCGGTCGCCTGCCCCGACGGCGAGCTCGAGGACGCACGCTGGTTCGCGCCGTCGGAGCTCGCAAGCGGCACGCCGGCGCTGCCGCCGCCGACGTCGATCTCGTTCCGCCTGATCGCCGAGTGGTATCAGGAGCGCACCGGCCGCGCGCTCGCCGACGAGCCCGGCGCGCGCCTCTGGCCGCTGCCGCGCTGAGGCGCCGGACGCCCGATGTGCCTCGTCGTGCTGGCCTGGAACGTGCTGCCGCGCGAGCGGCTGGTGCTCGCCGGCCACCGCGACGAGCTGCACGCGCGCGCGACCGCGCCGATGGACTGGTGGGCCGAGCCGCGGCTCCTCGCGGGGCGTGACCTCGCGGCCGGCGGCACCTGGCTCGGCGTCACCGACGACGGCCGCTTCGGCGTCGTGACGAACCTGCGCGGCGCGCCGAGCCCGCGCGACCCGCCGTCGCGCGGCACGCTGATTCCGCGCTACCTCGCCTCCGGGGTCCCGGCCGGCGAGTTCATCGCCGCCCTCGCCGCCGAGGCCGGCCGCTACGCCGGATTCAGCCTGCTGCTGGGCGACGCCGCGGAGCTCTGGTACCTGTCGAACGGGGACCCGACGGGCCCGCGACGGCTCGAGCGCGGCGTGCACGGCCTCAGCAACGGCACGCTCGGCGCCGAGTGGCCGAAGGTGCGCCGCTCGCGCGCGCGGCTCGAGGCGCGGCTCGCTACGGCGCTCGGCGAGCCCGGCGAGCTGCTGGCGCTGCTCGCCGACCGGGCCCCGGCACCGGACGCCGAGCTCCCCGACACCGGCATCGGGCTCGAGCGCGAGCGCGCGCTGTCGCCGCCATTCATCGTCGACCCGACCTACGGCACGCGCGCCGCGAGCGCGCTCGTGCTCGCGCGCGACGGCGGCGGGCAAGCGGTCGAGCGCACGCACGGCGCCGACGGCGCCGTGCTCGGCGAGAGGCGCTTTCGCTTCTAGCCCGCGCGCCGCTTGACCGCATTCGCATAAATATGCAAAACTCTTGCAAATTTATGCATACGGCCACGACACCGACCAACGGCTCCGGCGCACCCGACGACCGGCGCGAAGCGCTCCGGCGCATCATCCGCGACGGCGTCGTCGGCCGGCAGGCCGAGCTCGTGCGCCGCCTGAAGCGCGCCGGCTACCCGGTCACGCAGTCGAGCGTCAGCCGCGACCTGAGGGACCTCGGCGTCGCCAAGGTCGGCGATCGCTACGTGCTGCCCGACGATGCGCCGGCGCCGGTCGCCGGGCTCGCGGCGGTCGCCGGCTTCGTGCAGGACGCGGCGGCGGCCGGCCCGCACCTGACGGTCGTGCGCACGACGATCGGCTCGGCGCAGAGCGTCGCCGCGGCAATCGACCGCGAGCGCTGGCCCGAGGTCGTCGGCACGATCTCGGGCGACGACACGATCTTCATCGCGACCGCGAGCGAGCGCGCCCAGCGCGCCGTGCTCGCGCACCTGCGCTCCCTCGCAAGCCGCTGAAGGCTTCACCATGACGACGCCAAACCCGGGCGCGACGCCCATCCTGCTTGCTTTTTCCGGCGGCCTCGACACGTCGTTCTGCGTGCCCTGGCTCAAGGAGACCTACCAGCGCCCGGTGATCACCGTCACCGTCGACACCGGCGGAATCGATGCCGCGGCGGCGCTCACGCTCGAGTCGCGCGCCCGCGAGCTCGGCGCGATCGCGCACCACCTGGTGCCGGCGAAGGCCGAGTACTTCGAGCGCGTGCTCAAGTACCTCCTGATGGGCAACGCCCGCCGCGGCCAGCTGTACCCGCTGTGCGTCGGCGCCGAGCGCGTGCTGCAGGCGCAGACGATCGCCTCGATGGCCGCGCAGCTCGGCTCCACGACCGTCGCGCACGGCTGCACCGCGGCCGGCAACGACCAGGTGCGGTTCGAGGTGGCGCTCAGAACGCTGGCGCCCGGCCTCGAGATCCTGGCGCCGGTGCGCGACCGCGCCTTCAAGCGCCCGGAGCAACTGCAGTTCCTCGAGGAGCGACGCCTCCCGGTGCCGCCCTATGGCGCCGCGTACTCGGTCAATCGCGGCCTGTGGGGCGTCACGATCGGCGGCAAGGAGACGCTGACCTCCGACGGCAGCATTCCCGACAACGCCTGGGTGCTGACGCGCGAGGCCTTCACGCAGCCGCGTGCGCCCGAGCGCCACACGATCGGCTTCGAGCGCGGCGTGCCCACCGCGCTCGACGGCGTGGCGTTGAGCCCGGTGACGCTGATCGAGAAGCTCGAGTCGCTGGCGGCCCCGTTCGGCATCGGCCGCGGCATCCATCTCGGCGACACCGTGATCGGCACCAAGGGCCGGGTCGCGTTCGAGGCGCCGGCCGCGGACGTGCTGCTGACGGCGCACCGCGAGCTCGAGAAGCTCGTGCTGACCGGCCGCCAGGCGCGCATCAAGGAGCTGGTCGCGGCCCCGTACGGCGACCTCGTCCACGAGGGGCATCACCTGGACCCGGTGTGCCGCGACATCGAGGCGCTGCTGCTCTCGTCGCAACGCCGGGTCAGCGGCGAGGTGACCGTGCTGTTCCGTCCCGGCCACCTGTTCGTCGAGGGCGTGCGCTCCCCGTACTCGCTGATGGCGGCCTCGAAGGGCGTCTACGGCGAGGCCGCCGGCGAGTGGACCCCGGCCGATGCACTCGGCTACTCGAAGATGCTGGCGCTGACGGGCACCTTCTATACGCGCGCCGGGGAGCGCGCCGGGAAGGCGCCGTGAG
>DATKOR010000042.1:0-4119 GCA_035524495.1 Steroidobacteraceae bacterium | reverse complement strand
CACGTGGTCGACGAGTTGCTGGGTCTCGACGCGACCCAGCAGCTTGGCCGCGTGGACTTGCATCAAGTGTGAAAGGTGGGTCGCCACGACGGTCGCGCAATCAACGACCGTAAATCCGGCCATCTGGGCCGATTCGCGCTGTCGCTCCTCGATCCACACCGCCGGCAATCCGAACGCCGGATCGGTGGTCGGCGTGCCGATGAGGGGCGTCGTGTTCGCGCCGCCGGGATTGATCGCGAGCAACATGCCCGGGTAGGCCTCGCTCTCGCCCACCACCGCGCCGCGCAGCGAGATCCGATACGCCGACGGCTTGAGCTCGAGGTTGTCGCGGATGTGGACCGGCGGCGGCAGAAAGCCCACGTCCTGCGCGAACTTGCGCCGCACGCCCTTGATGCGCGCGAGCAGGTCGCCGTTGCGCGCCTTGTCGACGAGCGCGATCAGGCGGTAGCCGACCTCGAGGCCCAGCGTGTCGACCGGCTGCAGGTCGTCCCACGACGCTTCCGCGTTCGCCTCCGGCGGGGGCGCCGGCGCGCGCGGCGCGTCCTTCGCGCGCTCCTGGCGCTGCTGCAGCGTCCACGCGCCCCAGCCGAGCCCCGCCGAGATCAGCAGGAACACGACGTGCGGCATTCCCGGAATGATCCCGAGTGCCGCGAGCACGCCGGCGACGATCGCGAGCGACCGCGGCGAGTTGAACACCTGCTTCGTGATCTGGCTGCCGACGTCGTGCTCCTTGCCGACGCGCGAGACGACCATGGCCGCCGCCACCGAAATCAGCAGCGCGGGGATCTGTGCGACGAGCGCGTCGCCGACCGCGAGCAGGATGTAGCTGTCGGCCGCCTGCGACGCGCTCAGGTCGTGCTGCGCGACGCCGATGACGAAGCCGCCGATCAGGTTGATGAAGAGGATCAGCAGGCCGGCCATCGCGTCGCCGCGCACGTACTTCGACGCACCGTCCATCGAGCCGAAGAAGTCCGCTTCCTCGCCGACCTCGGCGCGGCGCCGGCGCGCCTCTTTCTCGTCGATGAGGCCCGCGTTCAGATCGGCGTCGATCGCCATCTGCTTGCCGGGCATCGCGTCGAGGGTGAAGCGCGCGCCGACCTCGGCGATGCGCTCGGCGCCTTTCGTCACGACGACGAAGTTGATGACGACGAGGATCGCGAACACGATGAGGCCCACCGCAAAGTTGCCGCCGATCAGGAAGTGGCCGAACGACTCGATGACGCGACCGGCCGCGGCCGCGCCGGTGTGGCCGTCGAGCAGCACGACGCGCGTCGACGCGACGTTGAGCGAGAGGCGCAGCAGCGTGGTCAGCAGGATGACCGCAGGGAACGCCGCGAAGTCGAGCGGCCGCACCATGTAGGCCGCGACCATCATCACCATGAGCGCCATGGCGATGTTGAACGTGAACAGCAGGTCGAGCGCGAACGGCGGCAGCGGCAGCACCATCATCGCGAGGATCATCACGACCACCAGCGGCGCGAGCAGCGCCTTCGCGCCCTTCGCGTTCGGCCCGAGCAGGGCCGTGATCCGTTGCATCAAGGCTTCCATTCGGTTCCTCGCGTGGTGTCTGTTCCGCGGTCTTCGCGCCGCCGCCCGGCACGGCGACGGGCGGGCATCCGCGGCGCGCGGCGCCACGCGTCAG
Organism: Steroidobacteraceae bacterium; assembly: GCA_035524495.1. GTDB lineage: Bacteria > Pseudomonadota > Gammaproteobacteria > Steroidobacterales > Steroidobacteraceae > CAIKZZ01. Next base: position 2,477 of record DATKOR010000042.1, on the reverse strand, counting down.
CCGCAGCCAAGCCGCCGCAGCCGCCCGGCCGCAGCCGCGCTCCGCTGCCCGCATGCACGAGACCGATCACGTCGCCACCCCGTGGTGCGGGTCGAGCTCCGCGGGGACGTCGATCGGGGGCAGCTCGCGCGGGCCCGGGATGCCGGCGGCCAGCGCGGCACGCAGCTGGTAGACATAGGCGAGGACCTGCGCGACGGCGGCAAAGAGCGCGGCGGGGATCTCGCGGTCGAGCTCGGCGTGGGCGTAGAGCGCGCGCGCGAGCACCGGGGCTTGCAGCACGGGCACGCTCGCCTCCTGGGCGACGTCGCGGATGCGCAGCGCGAGCAAGTCGGCGCCCTTCGCGAGCACGCGTGGCGCGGCCATCTTCTTGTCGTCGTACTTCAGCGCGACGGCGTAGTGCGTCGGGTTCATGACCACGAGGTCGGCCTTCGGCACCGCGGCCATCATCCGCCGGCGCGTCATCTCGCGCATGCGCGCGCGGACCTTGGTCTTGACCTCCGTGTTGCCTTCGAGCTCCTTGTGCTCCTGCTTCAGTTCCTGGTGGCTCATCTTGAGCCGCTGCAGGTGCAGGTGGCGCTGCAGCGGCGCGTCGACGGCGGCGAACGCGGCGAGGGCGAGCACGACGAAGCCGAGGCCGCCGAACGCGACGCTGCCGATGGCCGGGATCGCATCGGCAAGGGGCATGGCGAGCGCGTTCGTGTAGGCATCGACGTGTGCGCGCAGATGGGCGGCGGCAATCAGGCCGAGGACGATCGCGAGAGCGCACGACTTGATGGCGTCGATGAGCTGCGCCTTCGAGAACAAGCGCGAGATGCCGGCAAGCGGCTCGAGGAACGAGAAGCGCGGGCCCAGCGGCTTGAGCGTCCACGTCCAGCCGCTGAGCGCGAATCCCCCGGCGACGGCGACCAGCGCGAGCAGCGCCCCGAACGGCAGCACCAGGACGAGGGCAGTCGCCGCCAGCTCCCCGAGACGCGACTCGACGAGGCCCGGCGTGCGCAGCGACTGCGCATCGAAGCGAAGGCCCTGCGCGAGGAGCCGCTCGAGCACGCGCGACGCGAGCGGGGCGCCGAGCGCGATCAGCGCGGCACCCGCGCCGATCGCGGCGAAATGACCGAGGTCCCGCGAGCGCGCGACCTGGCCCTCCGCACGCGCCTTCTCGATCTTGCGCTGAGAGGCTGGAAGCTGACGATCCTGCGAGGTGGGGTCGGCCATGACGGGTGCTCGCCCGGCGCGGGCGAGCCGTCATTGTTCCGAGCGGTTCGTCGCGCCTTGAGCGCGATCAGAGGGGGAAACGGCCGCCTATTCGGCCCTCGGGCGCCGCCCGCGCGCGGGTTCAGGCCGTCGCCGCGCTGTGCAGGCCGAGGATGCGCTTCACGCGCTCCTCGAGCGTCGCCTTGGTGAACGGCTTGACGATCGTGCCGGCGGCGCCCCCCTGCATCGATCGCAGGATGTCTTCCTTGCGGGCCTCGGCCGTGACCATCAGCACCGGCAGGTGGCGCAGCAGCTCGTCGCCCTTGATCGCGGCGAGCAGCTCGAAGCCGTTCATGTTCGGCATCAGCACGTCGGTGATGACGATGTCGAACCTCGAACGCTTCAGCATCTCGAGGGCCACGGAGCCGTCCTCCGCCGTCTCGACGCGCTCGAAGCCGATGTCCTTGAGCAGCGCGTGCATGACGCGGCGCATGGTCGTGAAGTCGTCGACGACCAGCAGGCGCGTCTCGGCCGGATCGCGGACATGGGAGGTGTCGCTCATGTCGTGCCTCGTGCGTGCCGCGCTCCTCAGCGCGCGGTGGCGACGGGGGGCGCGGCTTCCGCGCTCCCGCCAGCCGGTTCCGCCGGTTCGGCTTCGGCGATGGGCGGTGGCGGAAGGCGCAACAGCCGGTCCTCGGCGTCGCGGTTCATGACGATGATGCTGATGCGCCGGTTGGCCGCGCTCTGCGGATCGGCCGGATCGATGAGGCTGCTCGAGGCGAGACCCTGCACGAGCAGCATCCGGTCCTCGGGCAGGCCGCCCGCGACGAGCTCGCGGCGCGACGCGTTCGCGCGATCGCTCGAGAGCTCCCAGTTGCTGTAGCCGCGGTCGCCGCCGGCGAACGGCTGCGCATCGGTGTGACCCTCGAGCGTGATGCGGTTCGGCACGTCGGCCAGCAGGTTGCCGAGGTCGCGCAGCAGCTCGCGCATGTACGGCTTCACGAGCGCGCTGCCGCTGTCGAACATCGGGCGGTTCTGCTCGTCGACGATCTGGATGCGCAGGCCGTCGCGCGTCATGTCGAGCCGGATCTGGTTCTTCATCGCGGCGAGCTTGGGATCCGACGCGATGAGCTGCTCGACCTTCGTCTTCAGCTGCTCGAGGCGCGCGATCTCCGCGCGCCGCTGCTCGGCCTGCAGCGCCTGCAGGTTGAGCGTGCGCTTGGGGGCGCGCACGTCGCCCTCCTTCACCTGGCCGGTGGTGCGCGACAGGTCGGTGCCGCCGCCGT
>DATKOR010000041.1:0-26910 GCA_035524495.1 Steroidobacteraceae bacterium | reverse complement strand
CACCGCATCGAGGTTGTGGCGCGGCTCATGCGGATAGAGGCGCCGCGACAGCTTGACGGTGCACAGCGCGCGTGCCGCCCAGTGCACGTCGAGGCGTGCGTACTCGGCGCGCAGGAACCCGTAGTCGAAGCGCGCGTTGTGGGCCACGAACAGGCGGCCGTCGAGACGCCGCTTCAGTTCCGCCTGCACGTCGGCGAACGCCGGTGCGTCGGCGACCATCGCATCCGAGATGCCGGTGAACGCCTGGATGGAGGGCGGGATCGATCCGCCCGGGTTCACCAGCGTCGACCATTCGCGGCGCGAGCCGTCGCGGTCCACCTCGACCACGCCGACCTCGATGACGCGATGGTAGGCGGCGCTGCCGCCGGTGGTCTCGAGATCGACGCAGGCGAGGTCGCGATCAAGGGCGCGGGCCGTGCTCAAGTCGCGCGTGCTGGCGCGGCACCAGCCCCGGGGGCGGCGTCGAGCCGGCCGAGGGCGGCGTACAGTCCCGGCCGGCGGTCACGGAACACGCCCCAGTTGTGGCGGTAGCGTCGTACCGCGTCCAGGTCGAACGCGTGCGTCAGCACCGCCTCGCCGCTGCGTTCCGCGGAGCAGACGACCTCGCCGGTCGGGCCGGCGATGAACGAGGAGCCGTAGAAGGTCAGCGAGTTCTGCGCGCCGGCCTCGTGGCCGTAGCGGTTCGCGGCGACCAGCGGCATGATGTTCGCCGCCGCGTGACCTTGCATCGTGCGCATCCAGTGGTCGCGCGAGTCGATGGTCGCATCCTGCGGCTCCGAGCCGATCGCCGTGGGATAGAGCAGCAGCTCCGCACCCATGAGCGCCATGGCGCGCGCCGCTTCCGGGAACCACTGGTCCCAGCACACCGCGACGCCGACGTTGCCGTGCCGGGTCGGCCAGACGCGGAATCCCGTGTCTCCCGGCGCAAAATAGAACTTCTCGTGATAGCCCGGGCTCTCCGGGATGTGGCTCTTGCGGTAGATTCCGAGCACGGCGCCGTCCGCGTCGATCATCACCAGCGTGTTGAAGTAGACGTTGCCGGCGCGCTCGAAGATCGAGATCGGCAGCACGACCCCGAGTTCGCGCGCAATCGGCGCGAACCTGCGCACCGCGGCGTTCTCTGCGACCGGCAGCGCCAGGTCGAAGTACTTGTAGTCGTGGTCCTTGCAGAAGTACGGCGTCTCGAACAGTTCCGGCAGCAGGATGATCTGGGCGCCGGCGGCCGCGGCGCGGCGCACGAGGCGCTCGGCGGTCGCGAGGTTGGCCGGGCGGTCCCAGCTGCATTCCATCTGTACGGCGGCGAGGGTCAGGTTGGCCATGGCGGGCTCCGCTCAGCTGAGGTCGATCCAGGTGGCTTTGATTTCGGTGTACTTGTCGAGCGCGTGCAGAGACTTGTCGCGCCCGATGCCGGACTGCTTGTAGCCGCCGAACGGCACCGTCATGTCGCCGCCGTCGTAGCAGTTCACCCAGACGCTGCCGGCGCGTAGCTCGCGCGCGACGCGATGCGCCGTCGAGATGTCGCGGGTCCACACCGACGCCGCGAGCCCGTAGATGGTGTCGTTGGCGATGCGGATCGCTTCGTCGACGTCCTTGAAGGTCAGCGTCGCAAGCACCGGTCCGAAGATCTCCTCGCGGGCAATCTTCATGCGCGGCGCCACCGCGTCGAACACGGTCGGCTCGACGTAGTAGCCGCCGCTGTCGCGGCGCGTCTGCGTGCCGCCAAGCACGAGGCTCGCGCCCTCGCTGCGGCCCGAGTCGATGTACTGCAGCACGGTGCCCATCTGGATCGTGTCGACGATCGCGCCGAGCTTCGTCGCGGGATCGAGCGGGTCCCCCGGGGTCAGCGTGCGCCCGACCTCGATCACCTTGGCGAGCACCTGGTCCTTGACCGAGTCCTGCACCAGCAGGCGCGATCCGGCCGTGCACACCTCGCCCTGGTTGAAGAAGATCGCCCACGCCGCCGCGGTTGCCGCGCGCTCGATGTCCCGGGTGTCGGCGAGCACGATGTTCGGTGACTTGCCGCCGCACTCGAGCCAGACGCGCTTCATGTTCGACTGGCCCGCGTACTCGAGCATCCGTTTGCCGGTGCGCGTCGAGCCCGTGAACGCGATCACGTCGACGTCCATGTGCAGCGCGAGCGCCTGGCCGGCCGTGTGGCCGAAGCCCGGCAGCACGTTGAGGACGCCCTCGGGCAGTCCGGCCTCGATCGCGAGCTGCGCAAGCCGGATCGCCGTCAGCGGCGACTTCTCCGACGGCTTCAGGACCACCGAGTTGCCGGCGGCGAGCGCGGGTCCCAACTTCCAGGCGGCCATCAGCAGCGGGAAGTTCCACGGCACGATGGCCGCGACCACGCCGCAGGGCTCGCGGGTGATCATGCCGAGCTCGTTCGGGCCGGTCGCCGCGATCTCGTCGTAAATCTTGTCGATCGCCTCGCCGTACCAGTTGATCGCGCGCGCCGAGCCGGGGATGTCGACCGCGAGGCTGTCGCCGATCGGCTTGCCCATGTCGAGCGTCTCGAGGAGCGCAAGCTCGTCCTGGTGCGCGAGGATGAGTTCGGCGAGGCGCTTCAGCACCTGCTTGCGCGTCGCGGGCGTGGTCTTCGACCAGCTGCCCTTGTCGAACGCACGGCGCGCGCTCGCGACGGCGAGCTCGGCGTCCGGTGCGTCGCACGAGGCGACCCGCGCGAGCACCCGGCCGTCGAGCGGGCTCACGCAGTCGAACGTGGCGCCGCTCGCGGCGGCGACGTAGCGACCGTCGATGAAGGCGCGGCTCTCGATCGCGAGCGCGCGGGCGCGTTCCCGCCAGCGGCTGGCGGCGTTGGGCATCTCGGCTACGGCAGACATGGCGATGGCCTCGTGGCTGGGATCGGACGACGAAGGAGCCGGCGCCGCGGTGCGGCGCCCGGGATTTCAAAAGGTCGGCGGGGTGCTCGCGCTGATGATCTCACAGTCTTCCGCGCCCGGATTGCGAAAGCGGTGCGGCACGGCGGTCGAGAAGTAGAACGCATCGCCCGCACCCAGCACGCGCGTATTCGAGCCGACCGTGACCTCGATGCGCCCGCGCACGACGACGCCGCCCTCCTCGCCCGGATGCGACAGCGTGTCGGGGCCGGTGTCGGCGCCGGGCGCGTAGCGCTCGTGCAGGATCGACATCGCCCGCTGCGGCCGTCGCGCGGCGACGAGCCTGAGCTCGACCGGCGCCGCGCCGATCTCGGTAAGTTCCTCGCGCGCATAAAACACCTGCGGTGGCACCGCGAGGTCCATCGTGAAGAAGTCGGCGAGCGACATCGGGATGCCGTCGAGCACCTTCTTGAGCGAGCTTACGGAGGGACTCACGCGGTTCTGCTCGATCAGGGAGATCATGCCGTTCGTGACGCCGGCGCGCTTCGCGAGCTCGCGTTGGGAGAGCCCGTGGAACTGGCGGATCGCCCGCAGGTGGGCGCCGACGTCGATGCCGGTGCCGAGCGTCACGGGGATCACCTGTAGAGGATATTAGACACCGGGCGCGGAATATGGCCGCGCTGGCGCCTTAGTGTCAATGATCCTAAACGTTCGGGGGGACGGTCAGCGCTCGCGACGAGCGCGCGGAGCCTCGGTGCCGGCGATGCCGGCGCCGGGCGGGAGCGGCGACTCCCGCCCGGGCCGGGCTCCGGGGATCAGAACTTGTAGAGTGCCTCGAGTGCGATCGAGGTCTGGTGATCGCTCGTGTCGGTCAGTGCGCCGGTCACGGGGTCGGTGGCGAAGCTCTGGAGGAACACGTTCCCGTCCGACTTGTCGGCGCGTGCCTCGAGCCTCAACTCGACGCTCTTGGTCGGCGCGTAACCGACCGTGACCGTCCCTTCCTTCCACTTCTGGACGATGCCGGTGCGATACCCGTCCTGGTCGTCGAAGTACTCGGCGCGCGCCGCTACCCGCCACTGGTCGCTGAACTGGTAGTTCACGTAAGCCGCAACGCCGTTCCAGCGCGCGGTGTCTGCGTTGGCGGCGGTGAGCCCGGTGTTCGCCGTGCCCTCCTGACGCGCCCAGTCGTAGTTGAGGCCGAGGCTGAACGCGTCGGTGACGCTCCAAGTCGCGACGATGTCGACCAGCTTGCGCATGCCCTCGGGACCGAAGCCGACGAGGCCGCCGACGCGCTCCTTGCCGAAGTAGCCCTGCGCCGTGAGGCTCACAGCCTTGATCGGGGTATAGAGCACCGCGAGCTCCGCGGTCTTCGCGCTGTTCGTGTCGCGCAGGTCGTCCCAGCCGTTGTTGACGCCAAAGACCAGGCTCAGCTGGTCGCTCGCCGCGTACGTCGCGCGCACGCCGGTGTGGGCGAACGGGATCGCGTTGCCGAAGAGGATCGAGCGCGAGAAGTTGGTGTTGGACCGCGGATCGATGCTCTCGGAGCCGGCGAGCGTCACGTACCGTCCGGCGATCACGGTCCAGGCGCCGCTTGCGTACTGAACGTAGGCCTGCGGGAGGTCGAACTTCGAGTGGGCGCCCGGATTGATGTCGTAGGGCGCGAACACGTCCGGGTCCTGGCCCGCGATCAGGTTGACGACCGCGCCGAAGCCCTGCTTCGGCTGGTAGGCGATCGCCACGGCGAGCTGGTGCAGCGAGAAGCTGTCCTTGCGATCGTCGAAGGTGCGGGTCGGGGCGCCGCTGACGAAGAGCCCCTCGCCGTCCAGGTGCTCGTAGGAGAGGTCCGCGTAGCCCGCGAGCGTGATGCCCGAGGCCGCGAGCACGTCGCTGAGCGACGGGGCCGCCGGCTTCGATGCGTCCTTGGACTCCTCGGCGCGCACCGGCACGGCCGCCAGTGCGACCAGCAGGCTGAGGACGGTCACGGCGAAGAGGTGCAATCGGCACATCGGGAACTCCTCCTTGGCGGGCCCGGGCCCGGGGCGCGACGCAGTCGCCGGCGAAATGCACTTCAGGGTTTTCATGAGACAAAGCCTCCCTACGCGGCCGCGCGGGCCGCATCGATCGTCGGTGGTTCGGGACCGGGTCCCGGGCCGGCGCCCGGGACCCGCTGATCGCCGCGCGCTAGTCGACGCGCTCCCCGTGCAGCGACAGGTCGAGGCCGATCCGCTCCTCCTCTTCCTCGACGCGCAGCCCGATCGTCAGGTCGATCAGCTTCAGGATTGCGTAGCTGACGACGAACCCGTAGATCAGCGTCGTGCCGACGCCCCAGAGCTGCGTGACGACCGAGCCCTCGGCGCCGCCGATGTCCTTGCTCGCGAACACGCCGGTCAGGAGCGCGCCGACGATGCCGCCGATGCAGTGCACGCCGAAGGCATCGAGCGAGTCGTCGTAGCCGAGCGCGTGCTTCAGTGACGTGGCGGCGAGGTAGCAGATGACCCCGGCCGCGACGCCGATGACCACCGACGCGTTCGGCCCGACGAAGCCCGAGGCGGGCGTGATCGCGACGAGTCCCGCGACGGCGCCCGAGGCGATGCCGAGCACCGAGGGCTTCTTCTTCAGCAGCCACTCGGTGAACATCCACGCGAGCGCCGCGGCCGCCGTTGCGATCTGCGTGACCGCCATTGCCATGCCGGCGCGCCCGTCGGCCGCGGTGGCCGAGCCCGCGTTGAAGCCGAACCAGCCGACCCACAGGAGCGCGGCGCCGATCACCGTCAACGTCAGGTTGTGCGGCGCCATCGGCTCGCGGCCGTAGCCCACGCGCTTGCCCATCACGAGCACCGCGGCGAGCGCGGCGATGCCGGCGTTGATGTGCACGACGGTGCCGCCGGCGAAGTCCAGCACGCCCTTGGCATTCAGCCAGCCGCCGGCCTCCCACACCCAGTGGGCGATCGGCGCGTAGACGATCAGCGACCAGACGCCCATGAAGATCAGCATCGCCGAGAACTTCATGCGCTCGGCGAACGCACCGCAGATCAGTGCCGGCGTGATGATCGCGAACGTCAGCTGGAACATTGCGTAGACCGTCTCGGGGATCGTCAGCGCGAGGTGCGAAACCGTCACCTTGCCGGCGTCCTTCATGTAGACCATGCCGTTCATGAACAGCCTGCTGCTGCCGCCGAGCCAGGGCGTCCCCGGCGTGAAGGCCCAGGAGTACCCGATCACCCACCACAGGATCGTCACCAGGCAGGTGATCGCGAAGCTCTGCATCAACGTCGCGAGCACGTTCTTCTTGCGGACCATGCCGCCGTAGAACAGCGCGAGTCCGGGGATCGTCATCAGCAGCACGAGCCCGGTCGAGGTCAGCATCCATGCCGTATCGCCGGCCGAGACCTTGTCGAAGGTCACGAGCTGCGGCTCGGTCGGCGCTGGCGCCGCGGGTGCGGCTTCTGCAGGCGCGGCCGGTGTGCTCGCCGGCGTCGCCGCGGCGGGTGCCGCGGCGGGCGCCTCGTCAGCCAGCACCGTGGGTGGCACCGCGACGGCAGACGCGAGGCCGAGAGCGATGATCAGTGGTCGGACGAATCGAAACATGTGTGCTCCCCTTAAAGCGCGTTCGTGTCTTTCTCGCCGGTGCGGATTCGCAGGGCCTGCTCGAGGTCCCAGACGAACACCTTGCCGTCGCCGATGCTGCCGGTGCGCGCCGACTTCTCGATCGCCTCGACGACCTGCTCGACGAGGTCGGACTTCACGGCCGTCTCGATCTTGATCTTGGCGACGAACTCGACGGTGTACTCGGCACCGCGGTAAATCTCGGTGTGGCCTTTCTGCCGTCCAAAGCCGCGGATCTCGGTCACGGACAGGCCCTGGACCCCGGCGTCGTGCAGGGCCTCGCGGACTTCATCGAGCTTGTGCGGCTTGATAAAGGCGGTGACGTACTTCATCGCTCTCCCCTGTAGTGGTTCTCGGCAGCGCCGGCCGCCCGCCCCCGTCGTTGCGAGGCTCGCTCGGTTGCGCCGTCATCATTTGGCAATGCACAACACGTGCCAGCGCGATCGGGCGGTCCCCTGGCGGACCCGAGCGCGGTCCCGCGTGCGTCCTGCTTGCGCGCTTGGCGCTCGCACCGGTCGCTGTCGAGTACGTAACTGATGGATCGGGCTTGGGTTTTGCACCGTCCGGCCGGTCACGCCGGCCGACGTGCGATCGACGCGCTGAAACGACCGCCGGCCGCCCGAGCTGTCAGCAGCCCGCTACCCGTGCTGCCCCGTGGTGCACCGGACCCTTCCGGTGCGTGATTGCAGTGCAGCGGGATCGCTCAAGCTCACCCGCGCACGGCCATGCGCATTTTTACCTACACCGTCCACCCGCAGCGGACGTAGCATGTCCACTGCCTCTCACAGAAGACCGGGACAGACGCTCATGGCCACCCGAATGCTTCCCGAAGTCGGACGCTGGTACTCCCACCGTGACAAGGGCCAGATCTTCCAGGTCGTGGCCTACGATGAGGACGAGGGCTACGTTGAGACCCAGGACTTCGACGGCGACGTCGACGAGATCGACCTCGACACCTGGCTGTCGATGCCGCTCGATCGCGCCGAGGCGCCGGAGGACTGGACGGGCCCCGTCGATGACGTCGAACCCGGCGAGCTCGGCTACGAATCGGCGACCGACGTGAACGCGCGCGACTGGCGCGGGCCGCTCGACGAGTTCCCGGCACCGCTGCCGGAGCTCTCGGAGTCGGAAGACTCGGACGACGAGCCGAAGATCACCGCGCACTGAGGCAGCGATCAGCGGCGCGTCCGCAATTCTGCCGGCGGCGTTGCTCGACCCGGCGACCTACCCGCACGCCGCGCCCGCGCCCGTGCTCATCGAGACGCACGTCTCGTGGATCGCGCTCGCCGGCGACTACGCCTACAAGCTGAAGCGGCCGGTCCGCTTTCCGTTCCTCGACTACTCGAGCGTCGAGCTGCGGCGCGCGGCCTGCGACACCGAAGTCAGGCTGAACCGCCGCTGGGCACCGGCCCTCTACCTCGGCGTCGCGGAGCTGGCCGCGACGCCGCTCGGCCCGCGCTTCGACGCTGCGGGCACGCCGCTCGAGCCCGCGGTGCGGATGCGGCGCTTCGATCGCTCGCAGGAGCTCGATGCGCTGGTCGGTCGCGAGGACGTTGCGGCCGACGAGCTCGCCGCGCTCGGCCACGCGCTTGCCGGCTGGCAGGGGGAGGCGCAGGCGGTCGACGCGTCGAGCCCGTGGGGCACGGCGGCCGACGTGTACGCGGCCATCGAGGAGAATCTCGAGACGCTGCGCGGTGCGGCGCCTGCGCTGACGGCGGCAACCGTCGCGGCCGTCGGGGCATGGATCGCGCGTGAGCACGCGGCGCTCACACCGGAGCTCGGCGCGCGCCGCGCCGCCGGCCGCGTGCGCGAGTGCCACGGCGACCTGCACACGCGCAACGTCGTCCGCCTCGGGGGCCGGCTGACGCCGTTCGACGGCATCGAGTTCGCGGCGCGGCTGCGCTTCATCGACGTCGCGAGCGACGCGGCCTTCCTCGCGATGGACCTCGACCGCCTCGGGCGCCCGGACCTCGCGGCGGCTTTCGTCGACGCCTGGCTGGCCGCCTCCGGCGACTACGCCGCGGCGCGCGTGTGGCGCCTGTTCCTCTGCTACCGCGCGCTCGTGCGCGCCAAGATCGACGCGCTGCGCGCGCTGCAGCTTGGCACCGGACCCGCGGCCGACGGCGCCTGGGCCGAGAGCCGGCGCTTCCTCGCGACGGCGGAACGCGCGGCGATGCGACCGGTCGGGCGCATCGTGATCACCCACGGCCCGTCGGGCGCCGGCAAGAGCCACGTCGCGGCGGCGCTCGTGACTACGCTGCCCGCGGTGCGGCTGCGGGCCGACGTCGAGCGCAAGCGCCTCGCGGGACTCGCGCCCGGTGCCGCGAGCAATTCAGCGATCGACCAGGGCCTGTACGCGCCGGCGATGACCGAGCGCACCTACGCTCGGCTCATAGACGCCGGCGTCGCGCTCGCGCGCGCCGGCCTCGACGTGATCCTCGACGCCACGTTCCTCGACGCTGCAGAGCGCGCCCGCGCCGCCGCGGCCGCCGCCGCGGCCGGCGCGCCCTTCGCGATCCTCGATTGCCGCGCGCCGGAGGCGCTGCTGCGCGAGCGTGTCGCGGCGCGCCGCGGCGATGCGTCGGAGGCGACGCCCACCGTGCTCGCGCACCAGCTCGCCACGCTCGCGCCGCTCACGGCGGGCGAAGCCCGCCGCGCCGTCGCCGTCGACGCGGCGGCGACGCTCGACCCGGTTGCGCTCGCGGCGCTGCTCAGAGCGGCGGCAGGACCACCGGGCGGTTCGCCGCGCGCCGCGGCACCGGGGTCTTGAAGCCCTCGGGCTTCAGGATCAGCACGTCGCACTTCAGGCGGTCGATGACGCGCTCGGCGGTGTGGCCGATGAACAGGCGCTTCAGGCCGCTGCGCGACACCGCGCCCATGACGACCAGGTGCGCATCGATCTCGGCCGCGAGCTCCGGCAGTTCGTCGACCGGTATTCCGGTGCGCAGGTGCGCGCGCCGCGTCCCGAGTTCGTAGCGCGCCGTCAGCGCCTCGAACGCGCCCTTGACCTCGCGCGCATGCTGCTCGGCGATCTCGGCTGGCAGCGGCAGCGGCTCGACCATGAAGCCGGTCGCGAGCGGCGTCGTCAGCATGTAGAAGTGCGCGGCGTGCAGCTTGCCGCCGAAGGCGTCGGCGAGCGCCGCGCCGGTCGCGAGCAGCTTCGCGTCGAGCGCCGCGGGCTTGGCGTGCGCGTGCAGCGGGTCGACCGACACCAGCACCCGCGGCCGCTCGTAGCGCCTGGTGGTCTTGGTCAGCAGCACCGGGCACGGGCACAGCCGGATCAGCTGCCAGTCGGTGTTGCTGAGCACGAGCCGCGCCGCGGTGCCGTGGCGGTGGCTGTCGATGACGACGAGGTCGATGCCCTCGCGCATCACCTCGCGCACGATGCTCTCGTGGATCGGATAGTCCCAGCGCACGCGCACGTGCGTGGCGATGCCGGCCGCCACCAGCGGCTTCGCGAGCCGCTGCAGCTCCTGCTTGCGGGCGTTGACCGCGGCTTCGATATCGCGCTGCAGGTCGGTCGGGCTGTAGAACTGCTCGCCGGCCACGTACGGGCTGTAGAGGCTGTGGAACAGCGTGACGACCGCGCCGGTCTTGGTGGCGAGCTCCTGTGCGCGCGCCACGGCCGGTGAGCTCTTCGCGGCCGGATCGGCGAGTGCGACCAGAATGTGTTTGGTTTCGAACATGTGAGGCCCTCCGCACCACCGCTGGAGCAAGGGTACGCCGGGGCCACCGGCACGCAGATCGGCGCTTGTGCCTAGCGCGCTGCGCGGATTACTTAAGCGGCGGCGCGCTCCACGGCAGCGCGTCGAGATCGACGTTGCCGCCGGACAGCACGACCACGGCGCGCGCCGCGCGCACCTTGCCTTCCAGGAGCGCCGCGACCGGCACCGCGGCCGACGGCTCGATCACCACCTTCAGCAGGTCGAACACCAGGCGCATCGCCGCGACGATGCCCGCCTCGCTGACGGTGACGACGTCGTCGGCATTCGCGCGCAGCAGCCGCAGCGTACGCGCCGACAGCGCGCCGCGCAGGCCGTCGGCGATCGTCTGCGGGGCCAGCTGCGGCATCAACGTGCCGCTCCTGAACGATCGGTAGGCGTCGTCCGCCCCGGCGGGCTCGGCACCGACGACGCGCGTGCGCGGCCACAGCCTTCGGGCCGCGAGCGCGCTGCCCGACAGCAGGCCGCCGCCGCCAACCGGGGTCAGCACCACGTCCGGGGCCGCGACCTGGGCCGCGAGTTCGACGACGATCGTGCCTTGGCCCGCGATCACGCGCGGATCGTCGTACGGGTGCACCAGCGTCGCGCCGGTACTCGCCACCAGCGCCGCCGCGGCGTGCTCGCGCGCCGCGAGCGTCGGTTCACACTCCTCGATCCGCCCGCCGAAGCCCTCGACGGCGGCGCGCTTGATGCGCGGCGCGCCGCGCGGCATCACGATGTAGGCGGGGATGCCCCGCAGGCGCGCGGCACGCGACAGCGCCGCGGCGTGGTTGCCCGACGAGTGCGTCGCGACGCCGTGCGCCGCGCTCGCGTCGTCTAGCGAGAACACCGCGTTGCAGGCCCCCCGCGACTTGAAGGCGCCGGCGCTCTGCAGGTTCTCGCACTTGAACTCGACCGCGGCGCCGAGCGCCTGCGACAGGTCGACCGACGCGAGCACCGGCGTGCGTTGCACGTACTGCCCGATGCGCCGCACCGCCGCCTCGATGTCGGCGAACGCAGGATCGTCGTTGCGGTCCACGCCCCCTCCCATGCACGAAAGGCGACCGCTATTGTAGAACCGGCTGCCCGGCGGCGCCCTATTGTGTAACCTCAGGGACTTCGCCACCTGGCCACCGGAGCCGACCGACCATGAACACCCAGGCCGCCGCGGCCAGCGCCGACGAACACTCCTTAAGCCGCACGCTCAGGCCGCGGCACATCTCGATGATCACCATCGGCGGGATCATCGGGGCCGGCCTGTTCGTCGGCTCGAGCGTCGCGATCGCGGCGGCTGGTCCCGCGTGCATCATCAGCTACGCGCTCACGGGCGCGGTCGTGTTCCTGATCATGCGCATGCTCGGCGAGATGGCGGTCGCGAACCCCGAGGTCCGCTCGTTCACCGAGTTCGCCCGCGTCGGCCTCGGCCACTGGGCAGGCTTCTCGGTCGGCTGGCTGTACTGGTTCTTCTGGGTCGTCGTGATCCCGGTCGAGGCGATTGCCGGTGCGACGATCCTGCAGCGCTGGCTGCCGCTCGAGAACTGGCAGATCGGGCTCCTGCTGATGGCCGCAATGACGATGGTCAACCTGATGTCGGCGCGGGCGTACGGCGAGTTCGAGTTCTGGTTCTCGTCGATCAAGGTGAGCGCGATCATCGTGTTCATCCTGATGGCGGCGTCCTACGCCTTCGGGCTGATGGGCTCTCAGGGGCCGACGTTCGCGACGCTGACCGCGCATGGAGGCTTCGCGCCGCAGGGCGGGCTCGCCGTGCTCGCGACCGTCACCACGGTGATCTTCTCGATGATGGGCGCCGAGATCGTTGCGGTCGCGGCGGCCGAGTCGGCCGAGCCCGCGCGCGCGGTGGCGCGCATGAGCTCGACGATCATCGTGCGCATCCTCGTCTTCTACATCGCCTCGATCCTGATGATCGTCAGCATCGTGCCGTGGACCGCCGTCAAGCCGGGTCAGTCACCGTTCACGCTGGCCCTCGAGACGATGCACATCGGCTGGGCGCCGACGATCATGAGCGCGATCATCCTGACCGCGGTGCTGTCGTGCCTCAACTCGGCGTTCTACGTCGCCTCGCGGGTGCTGTTCGTGCTCGCCGAGAAGGGCGATGCGCCGCGCTGGCTCGTTAAGACGAATGCCCGCCACGTGCCGGCCCGCGCGGTACTGCTCGGCAGCGTCTTCGGGTTCGCGGGCGTCATCACCGCGATCCTGTCGCCGAGCGGCGTGTACGCTTTCCTCCAGAACGCCTCGGGAGCGGTCATCGTGTTCGTCTACATCGGGATCGCGGCCGCGCAGATCAGGCTGCGCATCAAGAACCAGCGCGCCGGGCTGCCGCCGCCGCAGCTGCCGATCTGGCTGTTCCCGTGGCTCAGCTACTTCGCGATCGCCGCGATGACGGCGGTTCTCGTGGCGATGGCGTTCACGCCGGACCTCGCGAGCCAGCTGTGGGCCAGCGTGCTCTCGGTGGTCGTCGCGCTCGCCGCCTACGCGCTGCTGCGCCACGGCAAGTACGGGACGCCGCCATGAGCGCCCTGCCATCCGCAGCGGTTGCCGGCGACGCCGCCGAGATCGAGCGGATGCGCGCGCTTCACGCGCGCCAGCGGATGGCGTTCGCCGCCGCGCCCTATCCGCCCGCCGGCCAGCGCCGCGAGCGCCTGAAGAAGCTGCGCGCGGCGCTTTGCGCGCACCAGGACCGGCTCGCGGACGCGATCAGCGACGACTTCGGCGGGCGCTCGCAGTTCGAGTCGAAGATGGCCGACGTGCTCGGCCCGGTGCTCGAGATCAACCACGCCCTGTCGCACCTCGGTCTCTGGATGCGCTCGCGGCGCCGCCACACCGAGCTCCTGTTCGCCACCAATCGCGCGTACGTGATGTACCAGCCGAAGGGCGTGGTAGGCATCATCGCGCCGTGGAACTTCCCGGTGTATCTCGCGCTCGGGCCGCTGATTGCGGCGCTCGCGGCGGGCAATCGCGCGATGATCAAGATGAGCGAATTCACGCCGCGCACCACCGCGGCGGTGCGCGCGCTGATCGCCGAGTGTTTCGACGAAGACGAGGTCGCCGTGTTCGGCGGCGCCGTCGAGGCGGCGCGGGCCTTCGCGGCGCTCCCCTTCGATCACCTGGTGTTCACGGGCTCGCCGGCCATCGCGCCGCACGTGATGCGCGCCGCGGCCGCGAACCTGACGCCGGTGACGCTCGAGCTCGGCGGCAAGTCGCCGGCGATCGTCGCGCCGGGCGCCGACATCGGCGCCGCGGCGCGCGCCATTGCCCACGGCAAGACCTTCAATTGCGGCCAGATCTGCGTCTCGCCCGACTACGCGCTGGTGCCGAGCGCGCGCGTCGAGGAGTTCGCCGCGGCCGTCGGCGCGGTGTTCCGCGGCTTCCACGCCGAGGTCCGCGGCAACGCCGACTACACGAGCGTCGTCAACGACCGCCAGCACGCCCGGCTCCTGGACCTGATCGCCGATGCGCGGGCCCGCGGCGCGACCGTGGTTGCCGCCGGCAACGTCGGGCCCGACCGGCGCCTGCCGCTGCACGTCGTCACCGGCGTGCGCGACGACATGCGCATCGCGCGCGAGGAGATCTTCGGCCCGATCCTGCCCGTCGTCGGCTACGACACGCTCGAACAGGCGCTCGAGTACGTCGCCGCGAGGCCGCGGCCGCTCGCACTTTACCCGTTCGGCTTCGACAGGCCCGGACTCGCGGCGCTCCTGTCGGGCACGCACTCGGGCGGCGTGACCGTCAACGACTGGGGCTGGCACGTCTTCAACCACGACCTGCCGTTCGGCGGCTCGGGCACCTCGGGCATGGGTAGCTACCACGGCGAGGAGGGCTTTCGCGAGCTGTCGCATGCCAAGGCCGTGTTCAAGCGCCACCGGTACTTCCCGGTCGCGCTGTTCTATCCGCCGTACGGCACGTGGGTGCAGCGCCTGACGCTGCGCTTCTACCTCGGGCGGCCGCGTGGCTGAGCGCGCCAGGCGGCGCGCGACTGGCCGTAGACGCTGAGCTCGACCGCGAGCGGCGGCGGCAGCACCGCGCGCCTCTGCCACGCCGAGCCGAGCCGGGTCGCGAGCGCGATCGAGCGCTCGTTGCCATCGTCGATGCAGTGGACCATCTCGTCCCAGTCGAGCGTGTCGAAGGCCCAGTCGATCGCGGCGACCGCCCCCTCGTAGGCAAAGCCCTGCCCGGCGACGTCGTGTACCAGCCCCCAGCCGATCTCGTTGCCCGGCCAGCCCTCGGGGCGCCACGGCCCGAGGCGCCCGAGCCAGCGGCCGGTCGCCTTCTCGATCACCGAGAACATGCCGAAGCCGTACAGCGCCCACGAGCCCGCCATCGAGACGAAGGCCCGCCACGCGACGGCGCGCGGCTGCGGGCCGCCGAGAAAGCGCATCGTCACCGGGTGCGCCGCGAACTCGGCCCAGGCATCGAAGTCCTCGGCGCGCGTCGGGCGCAGGATCAGCCGCTCGGTCTCGAGTCGCGGGCCCGCCTCGCGGCGCCGCTGGCCCCGCCTCACAGCCACTCGGTCAGGCCCTCGCGCTCGTTGAGCACGCGAAACGACGGCCGCGCGCGCAGCCGCGACACGAGCGCGGCGATCGACGGCCACTCGGTCGCCGGGCGCGGCATGTTGCGCGACCAGCGCGCGAGCATGCCGGCATGGAAGTCGGCCGCGCTCGGGCGCGACCCGGTGATCCACGGCCCGTGCGCGGCGAGGTGCGCCTCGAGCCGGTCCCAGGCACTTTCGATGCGTGCGCGCGCGCACTCGGCGACCGCCGCGGCGTGCGCCTCGCCGGCCGGCTCGTTCGGGTAGAACCACGCCCGGAACGCGGGCTGCAAGGTGTTTGCGAGATGCAGCATCCACTGCAGGTAGAGCGCCCGCGCGTGCGTGCCTGGCGCGGGCGCGAGGCCGGCCTCCGGGTGACGCTCGGCGAGCAGCAGCGCGAGCGCTGCCGACTCGTAGACCGGCTCGCCGTCGATCAGCATCACCGGCACGACGCCGTTCGGGTTCAGCTTCAGGTATTCGGGGCGTTTGTGCTCGCGCGCCTCGCCATCGACGCGCTTGAGGTCGTACGCCGTGCCGGTCTCGATCAGCAGCCAGTGCACGACGAGGCTGGCTGCACCCGGCATGTAATACAACGTGTACATCGGGTCCTCCGAGGGGGCAGTCGCCATTATGACTGCTGGGCACCGGTTCGGGATGACGCCATAATGTCGCCCTTTACGGTCACGCGAGCCCGTTCCCATGAGCACGCCGTCCCCGGTCGCCGCCGCCCCGTACAGCATGACGCGCCTGCGCGAGGTGCTGTCGGCGTACTACGAGCGCTCGACGCTGCTCGCGCTGACGCTGCTCGTCGCCGACCTCGTGCTGTTCGCCTGCGGGGAGTGGCTGGTCGCGCGCGGCGGCTCGATCGCCTGGATGCTCGCCGGCGCCGCGCTCGCGACGCTCGCGATCGTGCGGCTCTTCATCATCGGTCACGACGCCTGTCACGGCAGCCTCACCGACCACGCCGGGCTCAACAAGCTGCTCGGCCGCATCGCGTTCCTGCCCTCGCTGACGCCGTTCTCGCTCTGGCGCGTCGGCCACAACGTCGTGCACCACGGCTTCAACAACCTGCGTGGCAGGGACTTCGTGTGGCAGCCGCTCGACCCCGCCGAGTGGCGCACGCTCGGCCCCGCACGGCGGCTGCTCGAACGCGTCTATCGCAGCGCGTTCGGCCCGCTGCCGTACTACCTCGTCGAGATCTGGTGGCGCCGCCTGTACTTCCCGTCGCGCCAGTACGCGCCCGCCGACCGCGCGGAGTTCAAGGGCGACTCGCTCGCGGTGACGGTGTTCGCGATCGCGTGGATCGGCGCGCTGGTCGCCGCCGGCAAGGCGCCGCTGCTCGCGGTCACGCTCGGTTTCGCGATCCCGTTCCTCGTCTGGACATGGGTCGTCGGCTTCGTCGTGTACCTGCACCACACGCATCCGGACGTCGTCTGGTACGCCGACAAGACCGCGTGGCTCAGGGCCCAGGGGATGCTGCACGGCACGGTGCGCTACAAGGTGCGGCCGTGGTGGAACTGGCTCCTGCACAACATCATGGAGCACGCCGCGCATCACCTCGACCCGCGGATCCCGCTCTACCGGCTGCGCGCCGCGCAGGGCGCGCTCGCGCGCCTCGTTCCGGACATCCCGGTGGTCGAACTCTCCTTCCGCACCTACTGGCGGTCGGTACGCGAGTGCAAGCTGTTCGACTTCGAGCAGCGCCGCTGGGTCGGATTCCCGCGCCGCGCCGCGCACAGCGCCTGACGGGACGCCGCGGCGCGGCTGCGCCGCAGCAATCTTGATACTTCTTGACGGCGGCGCCGGCGCGCGCTCTGCTACGCGCCATTGAGCGTGTAACGCTCGACGCCGTCCAAGCATCGGAATCGCGCCTGGTCGGCGATCAACCACGAACGATTCGAGGGGGATTCAACGATGCGCGCGACCAGTTGTGCGGTGGTGTTGGTTCTGGGTCTCGGGCTCGCCAGCGTCGCGGGCGCCGATGCGGCCAAGCCGGCAGCGACAAAGCCTGCGGCCAAGGCGCCCAGCGATGCCGACATCATCAAGAGCGCGATGAGCGCGGCGCCGGCCGCGGTCGGCAAGCACGCAACGATCGTCACGATGGAAGCCGACGGCTCGATGCGCACCGTGCGCAAGGGCACGAACGGCTTCACCTGCATGCCGGACAATCCTGCGACGCCGGGCCCAGACCCGATGTGCGCGGACGGCAGCGCGATGGAATGGGTTCACGCCTGGGTCGGGCACAAGCCGCCGCCGCCGGGCAAGGTCGGGCTCATGTACATGCTTTCGGGCGGAACCGATGCCAGCAACACCGACCCGTATGCCGAGAAGCCGACCAAGGAGAATCACTGGGTCAACACCGGCCCCCACGTGATGATCGTCGGTGGCGACAAGGGCTTCTACGACCAGTATCCGAAGCCGGCGGACCCCGACACCAGCGTCCCGTACGTGATGTGGGCCGGCACGCCCTACCAGCACCTGATGGCGCCGGTGAAGTGAGCCAAGCGCCGCGGCCCGCACCTGCGGGCCGCGGCCTTCAGCGAACGCTCAGGCGATCACGCGCAAACGCGTCGCTGTCGTCCTCGCCCGCGCGTACCGTCAGGCACGGGTAGTCCTTCTCGACGAGGACCGAGAGCGCGCCTTCGGCGAGCGGCACCTCGGCGCGGATGGCGACCTCCTCGGACTGCGCCCAGGCCTCGGCCGCGGCCTGCGGCACCAGGACGCCGAGGACGCCGGCGTCGAAAGTCGCGCTGACCGCGCGCGCGCCGGGGTCGATCTTCAGCGCGTAGCGAAAGCCCGCGCCCGCCGGGAGGTGCGTGTGCTCGGCGACGCGTCCCTTCGCGATCAGGTCCGCAACCTCGCCGCGCGTCAGCCGCAGCCGGATCGAGTCACCGCGAATTCTGAGTTTCATCGTTGCCCTCGGGGCTACGGCCTGAGGCGTTCGCCGTGCGCGTAGATCACGTGCCGGTCGGGCCGTGCGAAGCCGACCAGCGTCAGTCCAAAGGCCTCGGCGGAGCGGATCGCGAACGCGGTCGGCGCCGAGACCGCGACCACCGCCTGGATCCCGACCGTCGCGGCCTTCTGCACGATCTCGTAGCTCGCGCGGCTCGTGACGATCACGTAGCCGCGCTTCAGGTCCTCGGCGCGGCGCACCAGCGCGCCGATCAGCTTGTCGAGCGCGTTGTGTCGGCCGACGTCCTCGCGCAGCAGCGTCACGCCCGCGCCCGGCACGACCCACGCGGCCGCGTGAATGCTGCCGGTGCGGGCGTTCAGCACCTGGCGCGGCGCGAGTGCCGCGAGCGCCGCCTGCAGCTCCGCCGACGAGACCACGAGGCCGGCGCCGATCGCGGGCGGCTCGCGGATCGCATCGGCGAGCGTCTCCGCGCCGCACATCCCGCAGCCGGTGCGCCCGGTGAGGTTGCGGTGGCGCTGCAGCAGCGCGGCGAAGCGCTCGGGCGCTATGTCGAGGTCGACCTCGAGCGCCTCGCCGTCCGTCTTGAGCGCGACGGACCGGATTTCATCCGGCGCGTTGACGATCGCCTCGCTCAGCGTGAAGCCGACGGCCAGATCCTCGAGGTCGGCCGGCGTCGCCAGCATCACGACGTGCGCGACGCCCTTGTAGCGGAACTGGACCGGCCGCTCGTCGGCCACCTCGTCGTGCGCGTGCTCGAGGTGGCCGGCGCGCCAGCGGTCGATCGTGACGCTGACGACGGGTGGTGCCGCGGCGGTCGGGCGATCGGCCATCGTGCGGCTCATGCGACCGCGATCCGCGGCGCGCCTTCCGAGGTCGCGCCGATGACGGTGCCCTCGGCGCCGTGCTGGCGGAACGCCGCGAGCACCGCCGGCACCGCGGCCGGATCGCAGCTGACGAGCAGTCCGCCCGAGGTCTGCGGGTCGGTGAGCAGCGCGCACCGCGCCGCGCTGATGGATGGCGCGAGGTCTACGGACTCGCCGTAGGCTGCCCAGTTGCGCGCCGAGGCGCCGGTGACGATGCCGTCGGCGGCGAGGCGCATGACGCCCGGCAGCACCGGCAGCGCAGCGTCGTCGAGCCGCGCGCCCACGCCCGAGCCGCGGCACAGTCCCATCAGGTGCCCGAGCAGGCCGAAGCCCGTCACGTCGGTCAGCGCGTGGACGCCGTCGGTCGCCGCGAGCGCGGGTCCCGCGAGGTTAAGCCGCGTCGTCGTCTCGATCAGCGCTCGATAGCCGGCCGCATCCAGCAGGTCCTTCTTGAAGGCCGCCGAGAGAATGCCGACGCCGAGGGGCTTGCCGAGCACGAGCGCATCACCCGGCCGCGCGTCGCGGTTGCGCTTGACGGCGTCGGGCCGGACCAGACCGATCGCCGCGAGCCCGTAGATCGGCTCCAGCGAGTCGATGCTGTGCCCGCCGGCGACCGGAATGCCGGCCGCCGCGCACACCGCCTCGCCGCCGCGCAGGATCTCGCGGATCGCGGCGGCCGGGAGCACCTTGAGCGGCATGCCGACGATCGCGAGCGCAAAGAGCGGCGTGCCGCCCATCGCGTAGACGTCGGACAGCGCGTTGGTCGCCGCGATGCGGCCGAAGTCGTACGGGTCGTCGACGATCGGCATGAAGAAATCAGTGGTCGCGACGATCGCCTGCGTGTCGTTCAGGCGATAGACCGCCGCATCATCGCCCGTTTCGCGGCCGACCAGCAGCGCCGCGTACGGCGTCGCCGCCGCGGTCTCGTGCAGCAGCTCCGCCAGCACGCCGGGGGCGATCTTGCAGCCGCAGCCGCCGCCGTGCGACAGCGTCGTCAGTCGCGGCAGCGTTTGGAGCGGGTTCAGCGCCACGCGAGGCCTCGGGAGTGGCGGAAGGCAGCAGGAGTCGAACCTACCAGGAAGCGGCTGACGCCCCCTGCTGGGTTTGAAGCCCAGCCGCATCGCCGGATACGTGTACCTTCCGAATCTCCGGATCCTAGCCTATCGCGCGCCGCGCCAGCCAGCTGCGCCGCGCAGCACGTGCGTGTCGCCGACCCGGCGCGTGTAACCGACGCGATCGAAGAACTCGAGGATCTGGATCGCGCGCTTGCGACCGAGGCCGAGCGCATCGCGAAACGCCGCGGCCTCGATCGCGCCGCGCTCCGCCGCGAGCGCGGCGAGCACCTGGGCGAGCTCGGCGACGACCTCGCTCTCGTAGTAAAGGTCGGGGACGACCGCATAGGCCCGCCCGGCGCGGCCGAGCCCGGCGAGCAGCTGCCGGATGCGGTTCTCGGGCTCGCGCGTTCTGGTCGCGAGCTCGCGCACCCACGGCGGGCTGTAGCGCCCGGCCGCGAGCAGCGGCACGAGGCGCTCGGCGGCCTCGGCGTCGCGGGCCGAGAGCGCGGCCGCGTGATCGGGCAGCTGCAGCCACGCGCCGCTGCGCACGATGCGCCCCGCGCCGATGGCCGCCTCGATCAGCGCGCGCCACAGCGCCTGCGGCGCCGCCGGCGCCGCGATGCGCCGCAGCCGCCCGAGGTCCGGCCCGGGTTCCGCCGGGTGCGCGGCGTGGAAGTCCGCGAGCGCGCCGCACGCCGCCTCGCCCTGCGCCACCCAGCGCGCGGACTCGATCCAGTAGCGCCCCTCGTCGCCGCTGCCGGCGACGACCTCGGCGACGCCCGCCGGCGGCGCGGGCGCGAGCGGCGCGCCGCTCGCTCGCATCAGCGCCGCGGCGCTCAACCCCCACGGGGCGACCTCGAGCAGCGGCGTGAGCTCGCCGGTCGCGAGCAACCGCTCGCGCGCCTCGAGCAGCGCACGGCGCGCGGGACTGCGCCTGCGCCGCGCCGGCGCCTCGACGTCGAGGAAGCGCCCGCCGCCGAGCGTCCGGCTGGCCTGCGCGTTGCGCACGATGAAGCGCTCGCCGACCGCCGCGGCGACCGGCCGCTCGAGCACGAGCTGCACCCATCCGCTGCGCCCGGGCGCGAGCGGCGCCGCGCCGAGGCCGAGCACGTGCCCGGTCACGTGCGTCGCTCCGTAGTGCACGTGCACCGGCGCGTAGGCCGGGAGCGGCGCCTCGCCGGCCAGCACGGTGAGCCGCGCGTCGATGCGGTCGGTGACGGCGACGCCGCGGGGATCGGCGAGCCAGTCGCCGCGCGCGATCGCCGCGGGCTCGACGCCGCCGAGGTTGAGCGCGCAGCGCTCGCCCGCGAGGCCCTCGGTCGCCGCGCGGTTCTGGGCGTGGATCGCGCGCACACGCACCGGGATGCCCGACGGCAGCAGCGACAGCGCCGCGCCGACCTCGGCGCGACCGGAGAACACCGTCCCGGTGACCACCGTGCCGTGGCCGGCGAGCGAGAACGCGCGATCGACCGCGAGCCTGAAGAGCCCCGTCGTGCCCCGCGGCGCCGCCGCGGCGGCCGCGGCGCGCAGCGCCTGGTCGAGCGCCGCGACGCCGGGATCGGCCGGGTCGGTGGCGTTGAGCGCGTGGCACGCGGCCGGCGCCAGCGCGGTCGGCGCGAGCAGCCGGCGGACCTCGTCGCCGACCGTCGCGACGCGCTCCGCCGGCACGCGATCGGTCTTCGTCAGCGCGACGGCGCCGGCGGCGACCCCGAGCAGGTCCAGGATTGCGACGTGCTCGCGCGTCTGCGGCATCACCCCGTCGTCGGCGGCGACGACCACGAGCGCGTAGTCGATGCCGCAGGCGCCCGCCAGCATCGTGTGCACCAGCCGCTCGTGTCCGGGTACGTCGATGAAGCCCAGGACGCCGCCGCCCGCCAGCGGCGTGTAGGCGTAGCCGAGCTCGATCGAGATGCCGCGCGCCTTCTCCTCCTTCAGGCGATCGGTGTCGACCCCGGTCAGGCGCCGGACCAGCGTCGTCTTGCCGTGGTCGATGTGGCCGGCCGTTCCAATGATCATGCGTCGAGCCGGCCGAGCTCGGCGAGCAGCGCAGGCTCGTCCGCCTCCTCGAGCCCGCGCAGGTCGAGCAGCAGCGCATCGTCGGCGACGCGGCCGACGATCGGCCTCGGCAGGGCGCGCAGCGCGCGCGCCAGTCCCTCGACGCTCCCACGCCGCGCGCGCTCCGCCCGGCGCACGCACAGGGCGGCGCTCGGCAGCGTCGCGCCCGGCTGCGCGCCGCTGCCGACCTGGCTGTCGACCGCGGCGACCGTAACGACCCAGTCCGCGCCCAGCGCGGCGCCGACTGGCGCCACGAGCCGCCGCGCCTGCCGCTCGATGTCGGGCGCCCGGCGGCCGAGCAGCCGCAGCGTCGTCAGCCGCTCGGGCAGGTATTCGGGCGCCTGATAGAGGCGCAGCACCGCCTCGAGCGCGACGAGCGTGATCTTCCCGACGCGCAGCGCGCGCTTGAGCGGGTTGCGGTTGAGGCGCTTCACGAGTTCCGCGCGGCCGACGATCAGCCCCGCCTGCGGGCCGCCCAGCAGCTTGTCGCCGCTGAAGGTCACGAGGTCGGCGCCCTCGGCGACCGTGTCGCTGACCACGGGCTCGGGCGGGAGCCCGAGCGCGGCGAGATCGACGAGTGCCCCGCTGCCGAGGTCGACGACCAGCGGCAGCGAGTGGCGGTGCGCGAGCGCGGCGAGCTTCGCCGTCGGGACGCTGGCGGTGAAGCCGCTGATCACGTAGTTGCTCGGATGCACCCGCAGGATCAGCGCGGTGCGCGGGCTGATCGCCTCCTCGTAGTCGGCGGCGTGCGTGCGGTTCGTCGTGCCGACCTCGACGAGCCGCACCCCGGCGGCGCGCATCAGGTCGGGCAGCCGGAACGAGCCGCCGATCTCGATCAGCTCGCCGCGCGACACCAGCACCTCGCGGCGCGCCGCAAGCGCGTTGAGCGCGAGCACGAGCGCTGCGGCGTTGTTGTTCACGACCGTCGCGGCCTCGGCGCCGGTGAGCGCGTGCAGCAGGCCCTGGATCGCCGTATCGCGCTCGCCGCGTCGCCCGCTCGCGAGGTCGAACTCGAGGTTGAGCGGCATGCGCATCGCGGCCAGGACGGCCCCGACTGCGGCCTCGGGCAGCAGCGCGCGCCCGAAGTTCGTGTGCAACACCGTGCCCGTCAGGTTGAAGAGCGGCCGCAGGTGCGGCCGGGCCGCGCCCGCGACGCGCGCCGCCGCGGCGGTTGCGATCGCATCGAGTCCGAGCGCCGCGCGCGCAAGCGCCCCGTGAAGTGCCCGGGCGCGGCGCTCCTCGAGTTCGGCGCGCACCGCCGCGAGCACCGCGGCGCGGCCGTGCTCCGCCGCCAGGGCGGCGAGCGCGGCGTGCCCCAGCACCCGGTCGACCGACGGCAGCTCCGACGGCGCCGCCGCGCCCTCAGCCGCCGCCCGCACGCCTCAGCTCCCCGACTGCCACAGCAGCGGATTCGGGCTCGCGCGATGGAAGCCGGCCTCGCCGAGCAGGAGGTCGAGCGCGACGCTCGCGAGGTCGTCGGCGAGCGGCTCAACCGAGGGCTCGTGCTCCTGGTAGAAGATCTTGCGGTAAGCGTGGCAGGCGTCGCAGGTCTCGGCACGGATCGCCGGCGAGCCGCCTTCGATCGACTGGTAGGCGATGCCGCGCGTCGCGTTGCAGACGGTGCACTCGATGCGCACGCGGTGCCACTCGCTCGCGCACAGCCCGCACCGCAGGTAGCGCTGGCCCGCGAACGGCGCCTGCGTGCGCACGATGCTCGCGACCGGCGCCGTGCCGCAGACCGGGCACAGCGCGCAGTGCTCCGCGACCGCGATGTCGCCCGCCGCGAGGCCCGCGGCGAGCCCGACCCAGTAGACCTGCAGCGCCGCGATCACGATCGGCGCGGCCGCCGGATCCGCGTCGCGCCCGTCCGCGGCCAGCAGCCGCTCGGCCCAGGCCTCGCGCTCGGCCGCGCCCGCGGCGCCGAGCTTCGCGCAGATCGCCGCGACCGCAGGCGGAAAGCGCCGATCCGCCGCGAGCGCGGCGCGGATCCCGTCGAGCGCCGAGGCCCATTCGGGGCCGCGGCGCCAGCCGCGCGCCGGGACGGGCGGCATGCCGTGCGCGCGCGCCGGGGCGGTCGCCGCGGCATCGGGGGCGGGAATCTCGAGCGCATCGAGCGCCTGCTGCTGCGCGGCACACAGCGCCGCCGCGAGCGACAGGTAGCCGCCGAGGCTGTCGTGCGCGGCGAGGGCCGTCAGGCGCGCGGCGCGCGCCGCGAAGAGTGTCCCGCGGTCCGGCAGCACGAGGCGCGGAGCCGTCCGCGAGGAGGAGGCCTCGATCTGGCCGGGGTCGAGGATTCGCTGCACGAGGGGTCACCCGCGGCACGCGCGATGGTGCGCAGCCGCGAGTATAGCGCCGCCGGCAGCAGCCCCGGCCTGGCTAGCGGCCGCCGCTCGGACGGATCATCTCGCGGAACCAGGCGCGGTGGTGCTTGTACGCCCAGCCGAGCGTCACGGTGCCGCGGATCATCGCGTCGATCGACCCTTTGACCCACAGCGCCGCGGCGACGTGGACCACGATCCCGAGCACGAGCACGAACGCGGCGAAGGCGTGCAGCAGCGCCGACAGCCGGATCAGGCGCGCCGGGAAGTAACCCGCGAAGTAGCGCCGCCAGACGACGATGCCCGTCAAGGTCAGCACGAGCAGCGCGCCGAACATCACGAAGTACAGCAGCTTCTGCCCGGCGTTGTACTTGCCGGCCTCGGGCAGGCGCTCGTCGTGCCCGTCGACGATGTCGCGCATGCTGCGCAGCCAGGTCCTGTCCGCGTCGTTCAGCCTGTTGGCGGCCCACAGCGGGCGCGCGAAGGCGTAGAACGCGAGCAGCATCGCGAGCCCGACGAAGGGATGCAGCACCACGCTCCACGTGCCGCCGCCCAGCAGGTTGGCGAGCCAGTACAGCGACGGGTGGAACAACGCGAGCCCCGAGGCGCCGGCGAACAGGAAGGCGACGGCGATGAGCCAGTGCAGCATCCGGTCGCGGGCGTCGTGGCGCTCGAGCAGATCGGGGCGATCGGCGCTCTCAGCCATGGAGCTTCTCCTTCTCGCGCTCGGCCGCGCGCTCGTCGTCGGACCCGGTCTCCTTCGGCCCGACGCGCACGTAGTTCAGCAGGCCCGCGAGCGCCGCGATCGCGATGACGCCGAGCGCGAGCGGCTTGGTCGCGCCCTTCCACAGGCGCACGACCGGGCTGACGCGCGGCTCGGGCGGCAGGCCGTTGTAGAGCCGCGGCTGGTCGGCGTGGTGCAGCACGTACATCACGTGCGTGCCGCCGACCCCGGCCGGGTCGTAGAGGCCCGCGTGCTCGAAGCCCCGCGATTTCAGGTCCTCGATGCGCTCGGCGGCGTCGTGCGTCATCTGCTCCTTGCTGCCGAAGGTGATCGCACCGGTCGGGCAGGTCTTGACGCAGGCGGGCTCGAGGCCGACCGCGACGCGGTCCGAGCACAGCGTACACTTGTACGCCTTGTGGTCCTTCTTCGAGATCCGCGGGATGTCGAACGGGCAGCCGGCGATGCAGTAGCCGCAGCCGATGCACTGCTCCTCGTGGAAGTCGACGATGCCGTTGGCGTACTGCACGATCGCGCCAGGCGCGGGGCAGGCCTTCAGGCAGCCGGGGTCCGCGCAGTGCATGCAGCCGTCCTTGCGGATCAGCCACTCGAGGTCGCCCTTCGGGTTCTCGTACTCGGCGAACCGCATCACGGTCCACGACTGGTCGGTGAGGTCGCGCGGGTTGTCGTAAGTGCCCGTCGTCGTGCCGATCTCGTCGCGCAGGTCGTTCCATTCCATGCACGCGGTCTGGCAGGCCTTGCAGCCGATGCACTTGGAGGTGTCGATCAGCTTCGCGACCTCCGGGCTCGCCGAGCGCCGCGCCATCGGCGAGGCGGTGGTGGTCGCGGAGCGGCGCACGATGTCCAGTGATTGCAGTGGCATGGCCGCCCCCTAGACCCGCTCGACCTTGACGAGGAACGCCTTGAACTCGGGCGTCTGCGTGTTGCCGTCGCCGACGACCGGGGTCAGCGTGTTGGCGAGGAAGCCCGGCTTCGCGGCGCCGGTGAAACCCCAGTGGATCGGGATGCCGACCGTGTGCACGGGCTTGCCCTCGATCGACAGCGGCTTGATGCGTTTCGTGACCACGGCGACCGCGCGGATGAAGCCGCGGTTCGAGCTCACCTTGACGCGATCGCCGGCCCTGACGCCGAGCTCCTTGGCGTGCACCTCGCCGATCTCGACGAACTGCTCGGGCTGGGTGATCGCGTTCAGCCGCACGTGCTTGGTCCAGAAGTGGAAGTGCTCGGTCAGCCGGTAAGTCGTCGCCACGCACGGGAATGCGTCGGCCTTGCCGAGCGCCTCGCGGTCCTTCTTGAAGATGCGCGCCGCCGGGTTCTGCACGGCGCGCGGTTCCTTCGGGTTCAGCGGGTTGTGGTCGAGTGGTGACTCGAAGGGCTCGTAGTGCTCCGGGAACGGCCCCTCGGCCATGGCGGCCCGCGCGAAGAAGCGCGCGACGCCCTCCGGATTCATGATGAACGGCCCCATGCCCTGCGCCGGGTCCTCGTCCGCCTTGAAGTCCGGCGTGTCGGCGCCGCCCCAGGCCTTGCCGTTCCACGACACGAGCGATCGCGCCGGGTTCCAGGGTTTCCCTGCCGGGTCGCACGAGGCGCGGTTGTACAGGACGCGCCGGTTCGCGGGCCACGACCAGGCCCAGTTGCGCGTCTGTCCGATGCCGGTCGGGTCGCTGTTGTCGCGCCGCGCCATGAGGTTGCCGGCCTCCGACCAGGCGCCACAGAAGATCCAGCAGCCGCTCAAGGTCGAGCCGTCGTCGCGCAGTTCCGCGAAGCCCGCGAGTTGCTCGCCGGCCTTGCGGATGACCTTAGTCGGGTCCTTGGGGTCGAGCACGTCGGCAAGCGCCTTGCCCGAGTACTCGCGCGCCACTTCTTCCGGCGTCGGAGAGGTCGGATGCACGTAGGCCCAGCTCAGCTTCACAACGGGGTCGGGGTAGGCGCCGCCCTCCTCGCTGTAGAGTCGTTTCAGCCGCGTGTAGATCTCGGCGATGATCGCGATGTCGCTCTTGGCGTCCCCCGGCGGCTCGGCGCCCTTCCAGTGCCACTGCAGCCAGCGACCGGAGTTGACCAGCGTGCCGTCCTCCTCGGCGAAGCACGTCGTCGGCAGCCGGAACACCTCCGTCTCGATCTTCTCGGGATCCACGTCGTTGAATTCGCCGTGGTTCTTCCAGAACTCGGCGGTCTCGGTC
The DNA here is from genome assembly GCA_035524495.1 of Steroidobacteraceae bacterium. GTDB lineage: Bacteria > Pseudomonadota > Gammaproteobacteria > Steroidobacterales > Steroidobacteraceae > CAIKZZ01. Next base: position 90 of record DATKOR010000041.1, on the reverse strand, counting down.
GCGAGCGGGTCCATCGAGACCATGAACTTCAGCTTCGAGAACGCCGCGGTCATCTTGGCCTTGTTCGGCGCCGAGGCGAGCGGGTTGAAG
>DATKOR010000040.1:0-26668 GCA_035524495.1 Steroidobacteraceae bacterium | reverse complement strand
CGTGCGCCCGGTGCGCGATCCCTCCTACCTCGAGGGCAAGGTCCTCGAGTTCAAGGTCATCAAGCTCGACCAGAAGCGCAACAACGTCGTCGTGTCGCGGCGCGCGGTCGTCGAGCAGGAATACAGCGCCGAGCGCTCGGCACTGCTCGACAACCTGCAGGAAGGCGCGGTCGTCAAGGGCGTCGTCAAGAACCTGACCGACTACGGCGCGTTCGTCGACCTCGGCGGCATCGACGGGCTCCTGCACATCACCGACATGGCCTGGAAGCGGGTCAAGCACCCCTCCGAGGTCGTCAAGGTCGGCGACGAGATCGACGTGCGGATCCTCAAGTTCGACCGCGAGCGCCAGCGCGTCTCGCTCGGCATCAAGCAGCTCGGCGCCGACCCCTGGCAGAACATCGCGCGGCGCTACCCGCCGAACACGCACCTGTGGGGCAAGGTGACGAACATCGCCGACTACGGCTGCTTCGTCGAGATCGAGGAGGGCGTCGAGGGCCTGGTGCACGTCTCCGAGATGGACTGGACCAACAAGAACGTGAACCCGGCGAAGGTCGTGCACGTCGGCCAGGAAGTCGAGGTCATGGTCCTCGACATCGACGAGGAGCGCCGGCGCATCAGCCTCGGCCTCAAGCAGTGCAAGCCCAATCCCTGGAAGGAGTTCGCCGAGAACTACAACCGCGACGACCGCGTCTCGGGCCAGATCAAGTCGATCACCGACTTCGGCATCTTCATCGGGCTCTCGGGCGGCATCGACGGCCTCGTGCACCTCTCCGACATCTCCTGGGACGTCCCGGGCGAGGAGGCGGTGCGCAACTACCAGAAGGGCCAGACGGTCGAGGCGGTGGTGCTCTCGATCGATCCCGAGCGCGAGCGGATCTCGCTCGGCATCAAGCAGATGGCCAAGGACCCGTTCTCGGCGTTCATCGCCCAGAACCCGAAGGGCAGCATCGTCAAGGGGAGCGTCCGCGAGGTCGACGCCAAGGGCGCGATCATCGATCTCGGCGGCGGCATCGAGGGGTACCTCCGGGCCTCCGAGCTCGCGCGCGATCGCGTCGAGGACGCGCGCACGGTGCTCAAGGTCGGCGACGAGGTCGAGGCGAAGTTCACCGGCGTCGACCGCAAGTCGCGCGCCATCGCGCTCTCGATCAAGGCCAAGGACATCCACGAGGAGCAGGAGGCGATGCAGGCGTATCGCACCGATGCCCCGACCGGGACGAGCCTCGGCGACCTCCTGAAGGAGCAGCTCTCCGAGCGCGACAACTAAGAAAGACGCGGGGCGGCCGCAGGGCCGCCCCGTGACCCGTCACGGACGCCGCGAACACACCCGGACGCCTGCATGACCAAGTCGGAACTGATCGAGATCATCACCGCGAAGCAGAAGCACCTGCCGGCCAAGGACGTCGAGCTCGCGGTCAAGCAGATCCTCGAGATCATGAGCGACGCGCTCGCGACCGGGGAGCGCATCGAGATCCGCGGCTTCGGCAGTTTCGCGCTGCATTTCCGGCCGCCGCGCCAGGGCCGCAACCCCAAGACCGGCGAGGCCGTCGCGCTCACCGGCAAGCACGTGCCGCACTTCAAGCCCGGCAAGGACCTGCGCGAGCGGGTCAACGACGGCCAGCACTTCCCGATCCGGGAGTAGCGCGGGCGCCCGTGCTAGATTGCGGCGCGAACCCTCGCCAGGTGCGCCATGCTACGCCGCCTCTCGCTTGCCCTGCTGTTCGTGATCCTGACGCTCGGCTGCGCGGCGTTCGTGCGGCTGAACGCCTCCGCCGTCGCGGTCGACTTCTACCTCGGCGTGTGGCCGGCGACGATCGGGCGCGCGCTCGTGGCCGCCTTCGGCGCCGGGCTCCTCGTGGGCGCCGCGCTGGCGATCTCGAGCGTGCTGCGCCTGACGCGCGAGCGGCGCGACCTCAGGCGCGCGCTCAAGCTCGCCGAGGGCGAGATCAAGACGCTGCGCGCCGTCGCCCCCGCGCATGCGCGCTAGCTGGATCGAAGCCGCGCTGATCGCGGGCGGGGCGATCATCGGCTGGTACGCGACCCGCCGCTGGCGGCTCGAGGCGGAGCCGCCGCCGCGCCCGCCGTCGCGCGACTACCTCGCCGGACTCAACTACCTCGTCAATGAGCAGCCCGACCGCGCGGTCGAGGCGTTCCTGCGCGCGGTCGCCGTCGACCAGGACACCGTCGAGACCCAGTTCGCGCTCGGGGCGCTGTTCCGGCGCCGCGGCGAGGTCGACCGCGCGATCCGCGTGCACCAGAACCTGATTGCGCGCGACACGCTCGACCCCGCGTTTCGCGAGCAGGCGAGCTACGCGCTCGCCCAGGACTACCAGCGCGCCGGCCTCTACGACCGCGCCGAGAAGCTGCTGCTCGAGCTTGCGACCGCGGGGACCTACCGGATCGCGGCGCTCAAGGACCTCGTCGGCCTCTACGAGATCGAGCGCGACTGGGAGCGCGCGATCGCGATCCACCGCGAGCTCGCGCGCATCGGCAAGCCCGAGCAGCCGCTCGCGATCGCGCACTATCACTGCGAGCTCGCCGAGCTCGCGCGGGCGCGGGGCGATGCGGCCGCGGCCCGCGAGCACCTGCGGACCGCGCGCGGCGAGCTCAAGCGCTTCCCGCGCGCGGCGCTCCTGCGCGCCGACGTCGCGCTCGACCTCGGCGAGCCCGAGCACGCGATCAAGCTCCTGCGCCGCGTGCCGCTGCAGAGCCCGCAGCTCGCGGGCGAGGTGCTGCCGCGGCTCGTGAAGGCCCTGAAGAGCGCCGGCCGGGAATCCGACCTGCCGGCGGTGGTCGCCGAGCTCGCGGGCGAGGGTCGCGAGGTCGCGGACGCGCTCGCCTACGCCGCGATCCTGACCGGGGCGCTCGAGTCGCCGGCGCTCCTTGCGCTCGCGCGCGAGTACCTCGCGCGCGAGCCCGCGGTCGCCGAGCTCGTCGCGGCGCTGCTGCCCGAGGGCGCGGCGCTCGACGATGCGGCGCTCAGGAAGCTGTGCGCCGCGATCCGGCGCCAGGCGCAGCGCGCCGCGCGCTTTCGCTGCGCCGAGTGCGGGTTCTCGTCGAGCGGCTTCTTCTGGCAGTGCCCGGGCTGCAAGAGCTGGGATGCGTTGAAGCCCCTGTCGCCGTCGGAACTCGCGGGGCCGATCTCCGGCAAGCGCAGCCGCTGAGAATGGCCCGGACGCCCGGGCGCCATCGCTCCGGTATCATCCGCGCGACAGTCCCCGAGGTCCCCATGCCCGCCCACCGCAAGCCCGTCCGCACCGTCGTGTTCCCGGTCGCCGGCCGCGGCACCCGCTTCCTGCCCGCCACCAAGGCGAGCCCCAAGGAGATGCTCCCGATCGTCGACAAGCCGCTGATCCAGTACGCGGCCGAGGAGGCGCTCGCGGCCGGGGCGACGCAGCTCGTGTTCGTGACCGGTAGCTCCAAGCGCGCGATCGAGGATCACTTCGACTCCGCGCCCGAGCTCGAGGCCGCGCTCGAGTCGCAGGGCAAGCGGGAGCTCCTCGAGTCCCTGAAGAGCATCGTGCCGGCCTCCGCGACCTGCATCTACATCCGCCAGCCCGCGCCGCTCGGGCTCGGCCACGCGGTGCTCTGCGCGCGGCCGGTGGTCGGCGACGAGCCCTTCTTCGTGCACCTCGCGGACGACCTCATCGATGCGAAGGTGCCGTGCCTCAAGCAAATGGCGAGCGTCTACGCGGAAGTCGGCGGCAGCGTCCTCGGCGTGCAGACCGTCGATCAGAAGGACACCGACAAGTACGGCATCGTCGCGGTCGAGAAGATGACCGACCGGCTCTCGAGGATCACGAAGATCGTCGAGAAGCCCAAGCCCGCTGTCGCCCCGTCGACGCTCGCGGTCGTCGGCCGCTACCTCCTCAGCCCGCGCGTGTTCGACAAGCTCGAGCGCGTCGGCAGAGGCGCGGGCGGGGAGATTCAGCTGACCGACGGCATCGCGGCGCTGCTCGCCGAGGAGGCGGTCTACGCCTACGCCTTCGAGGGCAAGCGCTACGACTGCGGCAGCAAGCTCGGCTATCTCGAGGCGACCGTCGAGTACGGGCTCAAGCACCCGCAGCTCGGCGATGATTTCGCGCAGATCCTCGCGCGGCTGCTCGCCGATCGCCTGCGCCGCTGAGCCGCGGCTCCGTTATGTCACATCGGAATGGCCCTGCGCCGGCGCAGCGGGCGCAGCGCAAGCGCCGCTGAGGCGCGGGCGCAGCGGCGCGCGCACGTGCGCTCGCCGCGCGCGCCGAGTCGCAAAACCCTGGAATTTACGGCTCCGCGTGCACCTCGTGCACGGCGCGCCGGTGGCGCGCGCCGATCGCGGCGGGGGACCGTTCGCGCGCGATGTGCAGTCCACTTTAGGGGCTTTCCGCATCAAACACGCCGCCGACATTTGGTCAACTACTCGCGACGGGTACACAACAAGCCAAGGGCACAGGGATGCACGCGGCACAGAAAGACTTCCAGGGTGTAGAGGCGCGGAGCCGGGTGACTCCGCGGCGGCGCGCAAGCGTCGTGCTCCTCGCCGGGCGCGAGCGCGAGGCCACGGCTCCGGCCGTGGTCCTCGCGCGCGCGACCGGGCGTGAACTCGGCGTGCTGTTCCAGCCGATCGTCGCGCGCGAGCACCTCGCAGGCGGCGAGAGCCGCTGGCACTACGCCGGTGCCGAGGCGCTGCTCAGGGCCGAGTCCGGCCGGGGCTTAAGCGTCCGGCCCGACCAGCTGCTGCCGCTGATCGAGCGCGCGGACCTGCTGCCGACCCTCTTCGACTTCGTGCTCGGCGAGGCGCTCGTCGCGCTCGCCGGGTGGCAGCGCGAGGGCGCGCCGCGCCTCGGCGCCGCCGTCAACCTGCACGCGGGCGCGCTCCTCGATGAGCACCTGCCGGACCGCATCGCGCGGCTGCTGTCGGCGTCGGGCGTCGCGCCGGCGCGCCTCACCCTCGAGATCTCCGAGAGCGCGCCGATCAGTGATCTGCGGCGCGCCGCGCGGACGCTGAAGCGCGTGCGCGCGCTCGGCGTTCGCGTCGCGCTCGATGACTTCGGCGCGGGCTTCTCGACGACCACGCGCCTCAACTGGCTCGAGTGCGACGAGCTCAAGATCGACCGCGCGCTGGTGCACGGCCTCGAGGGCAGCGACGAGCAGCGCTGCGTGGTCGAGAACCTGATCGCGCTCGCGCACGCGCACGGCATGGTCGCGCTCGCCGAGGGCGTGGAGACCGAGGAGGCGCTCGCGATCCTCGGCGAATTCGGCTGCGACCGCGCGCAGGGCTACCTGATCGCGCGACCGCTGGCCGCCGCCTCCGTCGCGACCTGCGCGCGCGACTGGCAGGCGTGCGCCGCGGCCGCGCTCGCGTTGCGCGAACGGCAGATGGCGCTCCCGGGCTTCGGCTTCGCGAGCCCGTGGTGGCCCGAGGAAGCGCTCGATGCGATCGCCTGAGTCCGCCTCGGTGGTGGCGATCGGCGCGGCCGCCATCCAGCACCCGACCGGCCGCAGCGCCGGGGCGCGGCGCGTGCGCGAGCAGATCGGCCAGGTCGGCCGCTTCGATTCGACGGTGCTGATCAGCGGCGAGTCCGGCACCGGCAAGGAAGGCGTCGCGCGTGCGCTGCACGCGCACTCGACGCGCGCCGCGGGCCCGTTCGTGCCGGTCAACTGCGGGGCGATCCCCGCCGAGCTGCTCGAGAGCGAGCTCTTCGGCCACGAGAAGGGCGCCTTCACCGGCGCGATCGCCACGCGCCGCGGGCGCTTCGAGCTCGCCGAGGACGGGACGCTGTTCCTCGACGAGATCGCCGAGATGAGCCCGGTGATGCAGGTGAAGCTCCTGCGCGTGCTGCAGGAGCGCGCCTACGAGCGCGTCGGCTCCGGCGAGATCAGGCAGGCGAACGTGCGCATCGTCGCCGCCACCAACCGCGACCTCGCGGCCGAGGTCGCATCCGGGCGCTTCCGCGCCGACCTCTACTACCGGCTGAACGTGTTCCCGATCGCTATCCCGGCGCTGCGCGAGCGCAGCGAGGACCTGCCGCTGCTGGTCCGGGACCTGAACGGAGCGCTCGCGGGACGCGGCTTTCCGACCGTGCACTTCACCGACGCCGCGCTCGCGGCGCTCGCCCGCCACGACTGGCCGGGCAACGTCCGCGAGCTCGAGAACCTGATGGAGCGGCTCGCGGTCGCCTCGATGGGGGCGACGGTGGGCGTTGCTCAGCTGCCCTTCGCGACGCTGCGCCCGGTCGAGGCGCCGGTCGAAGCCTCGGCGGTGCGCCTGGCGCTCCCGGCCGGTGGCCTCGATCTTAAGGACACGCTCGCGGCGCTCGAGTCCGACCTCATCGCCCAGGCGCTCGAGCGCGCCGAGGGCGTCGTCGCGCAGGCCGCGCGACTGCTCGGCGTCGGCCGCACGACGCTCCTCGAGAAGCTCAGGAAGCGTCCCGAAATCGCCGCCCCGGGCGGCATCGGCCTCGTCGAAACCACCGCCGCGTAGCCGCGGGTCCCGGCGAATGCCGGGTTCACCCGCCGGCGCGAGCAGGGTTTCTCCCCTAGATTCCGTGTGATGGCGTTCACAGCAACGCCCCTCCCTAGTGGGCGCTGCACGCGACATTAGGGGGATAGATGATGCTCGCGGGTCGGCGCGCTTGCTCAACTAGCCTCGACGGTGAGCGCCATCTGGGGACGGATCACGGTGCGAGCATTGAGTCAAACTGCGAGCGCCGCGCGGAGCGCGGCATGAGCAGGATGCCGAGGCGTCTGGGACGCGTCGTCGTGCTGTCGGAGCGGCGTGGGTCGCGTTCCGACGCGCGCCGCGTCTCGCTCGACGCCGTGCTCGGCGGCCGCACGCTCGGCGTCGTCTACCAGCCGATCCTCGAGCGGCGCCTCGGCGCCGACGGCATCGGCCGCTGGCGCGTCGAGGGCGCCGAGGCGCTGGTGCGCGCCGGGGACGGCGGCACGACGCTGCGCCCCGGGCAGTTCCTGCCGCAGATCGAGCGCGCGGGCCTGATGCCGACGCTGTTTCACTTCGTGCTCGCCGAATCCTTAAGCGCCGTGATCGGCTGGCAGCGCGAGCACGGCCTCGCGCTCTCGATGGGCGTCAACCTCCACACCGCAGCGCTCCTCGACGACGAGCTGCCGCCGCTCCTCGAGGGACTGCTCGATGCGACCGGCGTCGCGCCTTCGCGCCTGACGCTCGAACTCACCGAGACGGCGCCGATCGAGAACCTGAAGCACGCGGCGCTCAATCTGAAACGCCTGCGCCGCATCGGCGTGCGCACCGCGCTCGACGACTTCGGCGCGGGCTTCTCCACGGCCACGCGCCTCGCCTGGCTCGAGTGCGACGAGCTCAAGATCGACCGCGCGCTCGTGCAGGGCCTCGAGCACAGCGACGAGCGTCGCTGCATCGTCGAGAACCTGATCGAGCTGGCCCACGACCGCGGCATGGCCGCCTGCGCCGAGGGCGTCGAGACGCACGCGGCGCTGAAGCTCCTCGGCGCGCTCGGCTGCGACCGCGTCCAGGGCTTCCTGGTCGCGCGCCCCGCGCCCGCCCCCACGTTCATCACGCGCGCCCGCGACTGGCAGGCGCGGGCGCTGCTCGCGGTCGTCAGCGAGGACCGCCAGCTGCCGCTGCCCGGCTTCACTGGCACACCGGAGCCGCGCGATGCGCACGGCTGAGCGGGCGCGGCTCGTGACGCCGGACACGGCTGCCAACGACGCGCCGGACCGCCTGCGCCCGGCGGTCGTCGGCCACCCGACCGGCACCTCCGCCGGGATCCGCCGCGTGCGCGAGCAGATCGGCCGCGTCGCGCGCTTCGACAGCAACGTGCTGATCCTCGGCGAGTCCGGCACCGGCAAGGAGGGCGTCGCGCGCGAGCTGCACACGCTCTCGGGTCGCGCGGCAGGCCCCTTCGTGCCGGTCAACTGCGGCGCGATCCCGGCCGAGCTCCTCGAGAGCGAGCTCTTCGGACACGAAAAGGGCGCCTTCACGGGCGCGATCACGACCCGCCGCGGGCGCTTCGAGCTCGCGCGCTCGGGAACGCTGTTCCTCGACGAGATCGCCGAGATGAGCCCGTTCATGCAGGTGAAGCTCCTGCGCGTGCTGCAGGAGCGCACCTTTGAGCGCGTGGGCTCCGGCGAGACGATCCGCTGCGACGTCCGGATCGTCGCCGCGACCAACCGCGACCTCGAGGCCGAGGTCGCGGCGGGGCGCTTTCGCGCCGACCTCTATTACCGGCTCAACGTGTTCCCGATCACGCTGCCGCCGCTGCGCGAGCGCATCGAGGACCTGCCGATCCTGATCGAGGACCTGAACCTCACGCTCGCGGCGCGCGGCTTTCCGCCGGTCGCGCTCAGCGAGGCGGCACTCGCGGTGCTCGCCGGCTATCGCTGGCCGGGCAACGTCCGCGAGCTCGAGAACCTGCTCGAGCGGCTCGCCGTAGCCGCGGCCGGCGCGACCGTCGGTCCGGAGCAGCTGCCGCTCGCGCGGCCGGAAGGAACCGGCCGCGCGGCGGCGCTCACCCCGGCGATCCGCGACGAGGCGGGCACGGCGCCCGCGGCGCCCGCGGCGCCCGAGGTGCCGAGGCTCGCACTCCCGACGCAGGGACTCAACCTCAAGGACACGCTCGCGGCGCTCGAATCCGACCTCATTGCCCAGGCGCTCGAGCGCGCCGACGGCGTCGTCGCGCACGCGGCGCGGCTCCTCGGAATAGGCCGCACGACGCTCCTCGAGAAGCTGCGCAAGGAGCCCCGCCGCGGCGGCGACGAGGCCGCGGGCTAGGGCGCAGCGCGCGCCGCGAGCTCCTCGCTCGCCGGGATCCACCAATCGGTGCCACGCCCGGTCGTCGCGTACTCGGGCCAGCGATAGTCGAGCGGCGGCGCGAAGTCCTTCGGCAGCAGCGGCGCGACGAACTGCCGGCCGCCGGTCCGCTCCTTGAACTCCGTGCGCGCTTCCTCGACGAGCTTCGGCTCCGTCAGGAGGTCGAGCAAGGTCCCGGCGATCGTCTTGCCGGCGACGACGACCGTCGGGTCGATGCAGGGCGCGAGCCCGCCGAGCGCGTTCGACACCCACGCCGGATACCCCGCGTAGCCCTTCGGCACCGCGAGCATCGGCCGCGCGATGTAGAGGCGCACCGTCGGCGCGTACCAGGTCATCTCGACGTAGTCGTCGGACGTCCAGTTCGTCTGCCAGGCGGGCATCTGCTCGCGCAGCTTCGCCTCGGCGGCGCGCGGCTCGATCAGCGTCTCGCAGGCCGGCAGGAACGGTCGCGCCATCGGCTCAAGGCCGAGGTGGCGCTGGATCTCGCGCGCGAGCGCGATCGCGTCCTCCCCGTAGCGCGGCGCGCCGACGCGCTCGAGGTTGCGGTAGGCGAGCTCGGCAAGCGCGTGGTTGGCGACGCCCGGCCGGGTCCGCGACACCCAGCGCTTGACGAGCCGGCAGTGCGCGACGGCGGCCGCGTGCTCGGCGTTGCGGTCGAGGACGTCGAGGATCGCATCCGCCATCCGCAGCTCCGGCGCCCGCCACGCGTAGTTGATCTGCGCGAGCTGCGCCGGCAGGTTGTCGGCGGTCGCCTGGCCCGCGGTCAGGATCGCCTCGTTGAGCGACCAGCCGCCGGTGTGCGCGAGCATCGACTCCATCGTCGCCTTGACGAGCGAGTACATCGTCACGAGCGCGAGGTTCGCTCCCGGGGCGCGGGCCGCCGAGTGCGCCGCCGCGATCGGGCTGTCGCTCGCCGCCTGCGGCCAGGTCTCGGGCGAATCGCACAGGAACGAGTAGATGCGGCTCCCGTACGCGCCGCAGTGCGTGTCCCAGCGCGTCGTGTTGCAGAGCGGCAGCATGTAGAAGGGGTGGTAGCTGACGATCGCGTCGAGCCCGTCGTAGTAACCCTTAAGGCCGTGCACGAGCTTCGAGCCCTGCACCTTCTCGGCCGGCTCGCCGAAGAACTTCAGCGTCCCGCCGATCCGCCCGCGCTCCATCGCGTGCTTGGTCGCGAGGATCGCCGCGAGCGCGCCGATGCCGAGCGCCGAGTGGGGATCGGTGTGGCCGGGCGCGTGCTCGGAGAGGCCGGGGCGGGGGCCGCGACGGGTCGATGCGGCCTGGCAGTTGCCGGGGACCGCGTCGTACTCGGCGTAGGTCGCGACCGCGGGGCCCGGCCCGTTCGACCACTCGGCCGCGAAGGCCGTCGGCATGCCGGCGGAGCCTGCCTCGACGGAGAAGCCCTCCCGCTTCAGGCGCTCGACGAACCATGCCGCCGAGCGGTACTCGCGCCACGCGGGCTCGGCGAATTCCCAGATCGTGCGATGCCAGTCGCTGAGCGCCGGGCGATGCGATTCGACCCAGTCGTAGGCGAGGTCCCTGATCGATCCCATGGAGGCTCCCGGAGCGCGCGGCGCTGGCGCGCGCAAGTCCGGGATTGTACGTCCTCAGCGCTTCGCGAGCCTCGCGAGCGCCTCCTCGAGCGGTGCGCCGGCGCTCGAGAGGCGCTCGACGATGCGTCCGTCGCGGTCGACGACGAGGATCTGTGGCACCTCGCGCACGCCAAACGTCCTGAAGAGCTCGCCCGTCTCGTCGAGCGCGAGCGGCAGCGCGACCTTCTCCTTGCTGCGATACTCCTCGAGGTCTTCGCGCGAGGCCCAGAGTCCCGAGGCGATGCCGAGATAGTGCGTCGCGGAGTCCTTCGCGAGGCGCGCCTCGATCGCCTCGCGCGCCGCGCGGCAGGCGCGCGAGCGCCCGGGACGGCTCTTCTCGAGGTACGACTCGCACCACGGCGAGAGGAAGACGAGCACGAGCGGCGCGCCGGCTGCATCGAGCGCGACCGACTGCCCGTCGAGCGTCGCGACGCGCCGCGGCGGCACGTGGTCGACCGGCGGTGCCGCGCGTGGGCTCGCGCCCGGGGCGACCGCGCCCGCGGGCTCGGCCTGTGCACGCGCGAGCGCCTGGGTGAGCGCGTCGTCGACGAGGTGCCCGACGTAGAGGATCCGGCCGTCGCGCCCGATCACGACGTGCTGCGGCGTCACGCGCAGGTGCAGCGCATCGGCGAGGCGCCCGTCGTCGATGACGATCGGCATGTGCAGGCCGACGGTCCTTCGGTAGTCGCGCACCTCATCGAGCGAGTCGCTGAAGCCCGCGTTGACGGCGATCACCGCGAGGTTCGGGCCCGCGGTCTGGAAGGTGCGCTCGAAGTGCGGCATTTGCTCGCGGCACGGCACGCACCAGGTCGCCCAGAACTTCAGGTAGACGGCCTTCTTCCCGTACAGGGAGCCGAGGTCAATGCGCTTGCCGTCGATCGTCGACAGCGTCAGGCGCGGCGCCGGCTGGCCGATCAGGTCGCGGCCGGCGGCGGTGGCGCGATCCTGGCCGGTCGAGGCCGAAGCGACCGCCGACCAGAGCACGACGGCCAGAGCGATGAGACGCATGGGACACCTCCGACGGCGGACATTGTCGTGCCTCGCCGAAGCGCCGTCGTGGTCCACTTCGGTCGAGATCAACGAGGCCGGCCGGGCCGTGCGGCGTCGAGCGCGGTCTTCAGTCGCTTCAGTCCCTCGTCGACTTGCGAGTCCGCGATGTCGCCGTAGCCGAGCACGAGGCCGGGGCGGCCGCGCCCGGAGGCGAAGTACGGCGCGAGCGAGCGCATGCCGACGCCCTCGGCGCCGGCGCGCGCGACGAGGCGCTCGGGATCGATGCGCTGCGGCAGCCAGGCGGTGACGTGCAGGCCCGCCGACGAGGCGACCGGGGCGAGCTCGGGAAGGAGCGTCGCGAGACCCGCGAGGAGCCGCGCGCGCCGCGCCTCGTAGCGGCGCTGCATCCGGCGCACGTGGCGCGCGAGGTGGCCGCCGTCGATCATGAGCGCGAGGGCATCCTGGATCACCGCGGGGTTCGTGTCGCCGGCATCGCGCTTCGCCGCGGTCAGCGCCGCGCGCGCCCAGGCGGGCGCGACGATGAAGCCGGTGCGCAACGACGGCGACAGCGTCTTCGAGAAGGTCCCGACGTAGAGCACCGAGTCGGCGCGATCGAGCGTCTGCAGCGCCTCGAGCGGCCGCGGGCCGTAGCGGAACTCGCTGTCGTAGTCGTCCTCGACGATCGCGGCGCCGCGCGCGCGCGCGAGCTCGAGGAGCGCCGTGCGGCGCTCGAGCGACATCGTGACGCCGAGCGGGAACTGGTGCGACGGGGTCACGAAGATCGCGCGCACGTCGCGCGGGATGCGCTCGACGACGAGACCCTCGTCGTCGACCGGAACCGCGACGATGCGCGCCCCGGCCGCCGCGAGCGCGGCCCGGAGCGGCGGGTAGCCCGGCTCCTCGACCGCGACGCGCGTGCGCCCAGCGGTCACGAGCACCCGCGCAATCAGGTCGAAGGCCTGCTGCGCGCCCGCGGTCACGACCACATCCTCCGCCTGGCACGCGACCGCGCGCGTGAACGACACGTGGGTCGCGATCGCGGCGCACAGCGCCGCGCGCCCCGCGGTGCGCGGCACATCGAGGCCGGCGCGGCCGCTTAAGCGCAGCGCGCGTCCCAGCAGCCGTCGCCAGAGGTCAAGCGGGAAGCCCGCCCGTTCCGGCAGCCCGACCCGGAAGTCGATCGGCGGCGGCTCGTCGGCGGCGACCTCGCGCGCGTCGCGCCAGTGAGGTGCGATCCGTGCATCGGACGTCGCGATGGTCGCGCGCGGCCTGGCACGCGCGGGCAGCCCGTCCGCGACGTAGGTGCCCGAGCCCGCGCGCGAGGCGAGGTAGCCCTCGGCTAGCAGCCGGTCGTAGGTGGCGACGACCGTTGCGCGCGCGAGCCCGTGGCTCTGTGCGAGCACGCGCGAGGACGGGAGCCGCAGCCCGGGGCGCAGGCGGCCGTCCAGGATCGCGGCCCTGAGCTGCTCGTAGAGCGCGCGGAGCCTCCGGCGCGAGCCCGCCGGCGGGAGCTCGATCCTGAAGGCCAAAAGTGGACTCATAAAAGCTCCGCGAACTGGCCCTATTAGAAGTCCGCGGCGCCGCCTAGTCTAGGCCCCGACCGACGGCAGGGGCGAAGCCCGGCCGGTTGCAAGGAGAGGCCCGTGAACATGACCCGGAGGACGAGCGCGGGGCTTGGCGCGCTCGCGCTGCTCGCGGCGCTCGGCGCGGCGCCTGCGAGCGCATCCGATGCCCCGACCACCAACGCCACGACGCTGATGACGCGGGCGCTCACCGACCTCCCGGGCAAGGAAGTCGTGATGCTGACCGTCGAGTACCTCCCCGGGGGCGCGTCGCTGCCGCACCGGCACGACGCGCACGTCTTCGTGTACGTGCTCGAGGGGCAGGTCGAGATGCAGGTGGCCGGGCAGCCCCTGACGACGCTCGGGCCCGGTGGCGTCTTCTACGAGGCGCCGGGCGACGTGCACCAGACCTCGCGCAACGCGAGCAGCACGCAAAGCGCGAAGTTCCTGGTCGTGGTGCTCAAGGACAAGGACCGCGCGCTGACGCGGCCGGCGCCGTGATCGACCTCTATTACGCCGCCACCCCGAACGGACTCAAGGTCCGGCTCTACCTCGAGGAGGCGGGTCTTGCCTACCGGCTGGTCCCGGTGAGCCTCGGCGTCGGCGAGCAGTTCGCGCCGTCGTTCCTCGCGATCTCGCCCAACAACAAGATTCCGGCGATCGTCGACCGTGCGCCGAGCGACGGCGGCGAGCCGCAGGCGCTGATGGAGTCGGGCGCGATCCTCTGGTATCTCGCGACCAAGACCGGCCGATTGCTGCCGGCCGAGCCGCGCGCGCAGGCGCAGGTGCTGCAGTGGCTCTTCTGGCAGATGGCCGGCCTCGGTCCGATGGCGGGGCAGGCGGGGTATTTTCGCGTCTACGCGCCCGAGGTGGTGCCGTTCGCGATCGAGCGCTACACGAAGGAGACGCGGCGCCTGTACGGCGTGCTCGACGCTCGCCTCGCGGACCGGCCGTACATCGCAGGCACCTACTCGATCGCCGACATCGCCTGCTACCCCTGGATCGTCCCGCACGCGGGCCACGGCCAGGCGCTCGCCGACCACCCGCATCTCGCGCGCTGGTTCGCCGCCATCGGCAATCGGCCCGCGGTCCGGCGCACCTACGAGGGGGTCGAGGACGTCTACACCCGAAGGTCCCGGCCCGTCGCCTCCCAGCCCGCCGCCTGAGGCCCGGGAATAGAACCCGCCCCCCGACGGTCTACACTCTCGACCGCAGCGGGCCAACCGGGCGGCCGCGAAGGACGTGGATGACTGACCGGCGGCGGCGCTTCGAGGCCGAAGCACTCGTACACCTCGACGCCGCGTACAACCTCGCGCGGTGGCTCGCGCGCTCGCCGGCCGAGGCCGACGACGTCGTGCAGGACGCGCTCGTGAAGGCCTACCGCGGCTTCGACGCGCTGAAGGGCGAGGCGCGCCCGTGGCTGCTCGCGATCGTGCGCAACTGCTTCTACACGGCGCGCGCGAGGCAGAAGCGCGAGCCGCGCGTCGGCGACGACGAGGAACGGCTCGCGGAAATGCCGGACGAGACGACGGTCGGGCCGCTCGCCGCCGCGATCCGCGACCAGGAGGCCGCGACGCTCGCCGCGGCGCTCGGGCGGCTCGCGCCCGAGTATCGCGAGGTACTGGTGCTGAGGGAGATCGAGGACCTGTCGTATCGCGAGATCGCCGACGTCGCCGGCGTGCCGATCGGGACGGTGATGTCGCGGCTCGCGCGTGCGCGCGCCGCGCTCGCCCGCATTCACGGAGGCGAAGATGGCGTGCGCTGAGTCGCTGCGCGTCCACGCGCTCATCGACGGCGAGCTCGACGCAGCCGAGGAAGCGGCCCTCGCGCGCCACCTCGAGGGCTGCGCCGAGTGCCGCTCGCTCAAGGCCAAGCTCGAGTCGCTCGGCTCGGCGCTGAAGTCTGATCTCCCGCGCCACGCGCCGGACGCGGCGCTCCGGGCGCGCCTCGCCGCCCTGCTCGACGCCGAGGACCGGGTGGCGGCGCGCGTGCCCGTCCGGTCCGCGCGGCCCGCCTACTGGTGGGGCGCCGCGAGCGGCGCGCTCGCGGCATCGCTCCTTGCGGTCGCGCTCCTCGTCACGATGGGGCGCAGCGCCGACGACGGCGTCGAGCGCGACGTCCTCGCCGCGCACCTGCGCGCGCTCGTCTCCGGCCGCGCCATCGACGTCGAGTCGAGCGACCGGCACACCGTGAAGCCCTGGTTCCAGGGTCACGTCGACGTCTCGCCGCCCGTGGCCGACTTCGCCTCCGACGGCTTCACGCTGGTCGGCGGACGCATCGACTACGTCGATGGTCATCGCGCCGCGGTCGTCGTGTACCGTCACAACGCGCATGTCATCGACGTGTTCGCCTGGCGCGACGCGGGCGGGGGCGCCGAGCGCGCCGCGAGCCGCAACGGCTATCGACTGTTGCGCTGGCACGCCGGGGACCTCGCGTTCTGCGCGGTGTCGGACACGGCCGAGAGCGAGCTCAGGAACCTAGAGCGCCTGATCCGCGCCACGCTGCCGGCCGATTCCCGGGAATAATCCGCGCCACCCCACGGTCTACACCGCGCATCCACCACGCGGGAGACGACCATGGAATCGAAGCTGATCGGGCGGCGCGAGGCGCTGAAGTGCCTCGCCTACGGGGGCGCGGGCACGCTCTACGTGCTCGCGGGCGGCGTACTCACGCCCGTCGACGTCGCGCGCGGCTCGCCGGCGGCGGGCGTGCCGCTCTTCGTGCAGATCAGCGACACGCACATCGGCTTCAACAAGGAGGCGAACCCCGACGTCGGCGGCACGCTGAAGGTCGCGATCGAGCGCATCAATGCGCTCGAGAATCAGCCGGCCTTCATCCTGCACACGGGCGACATCACGCACCTCTCGCGGGCCGCGGAGTTCGACGCCGCGGCCGAGCTCATGAAGGGGCTGCGCGCCTCGGAGCTTCACACGGTCCCCGGCGAGCACGACGTCGCCGATGCGACCGTCAGCGAGTACTTCGCGCGCTTCGGCCAGGCGTCCGAAAACCGCGGCTACTACAGCTTCGACCACCACGGCGTGCACCTCGTCGGCCTCATCAACGTGCTCAACTTCAAGGCGAACGGGCTCGGGGCGCTGGGACCCGAGCAGATGGCGTGGCTCGAGGCGGACCTCAAGGCCCGCTCCTCGAGCACGCCGGTCGTCGTCTTCGCGCACATGCCGCTGTGGAACATCTACGAGCCGTGGGGCTGGGGCACGGCCGAGGCGCCGGAGGTGCTCGCTCTGCTGAAGCGCTTCGGCTCGGTGACCGTGCTGAACGGGCACATCCACCAGATCGTGCAGAAGGTCGAGGGCCGCGTGACCTTCCACACGGCGCGCTCGACCGCGTTCCCGCAGCCGCCGGCGGGGCAGGGCGCGGGACCGGGCCCGATGAAGGTCCCGGCCGCGGAGCTTCCGGCCGCGCTTGGCATCAGCACGGTCAGCGTCACGCGTCATCCGGCGACCCTGTCGCTCGCCGACGCGACGCTGGCCTGAGGAAGCGCCATGAAAGCCTTCCGCCGGGTCCCGGTCGTCGCCGTCGCGCTGCTCGCGTGGGGCGCGGCGTCCGCCGATGCGCCCGCCCCGACGATCAAGCTCGAGCACTTCATGTTCCAGCCGACGACGCTCAAGGTGACGGTCGGCGCGACGGTGCGCTGGGAGAACCTCGACGGCGAGCCGCACACGGTCGTCAGCGTCGACGGGCTCTTTCGCTCGGGCGCGCTCGATCAGGGTGATGCGTTCAGCTACACGTTCAGGACGCCGGGGAGCTACCGCTACGTCTGTTCGATCCACCCGCAGATGGTCGGGACGATCGTCGTCGCGGCGCCGTGAGCGCGCGGCCCCTCAGGCCGCGAGGCGCTCGGCCGCGCGCTCGGCGATCATGATCGTCGGGGCGTTGGTGTTGCCCGACACGAGCGTCGGCATCACCGAGGCATCGACGATCGTGAGTCCATCGACGCCGCGAACCCGAAGGTTCGGGTCGACGACGGCGCGCGGGTCGCTGCCCATCCGGCAGCTGCCGCAGGGGTGGTAGATCGACTCCGCCTTGGCGCGGATGGCGGCGAGCAGCGCCTCGTCCGTGCGCGCCGCGGCGCCGGGGAACAGTTCCTCGCCGCGGTAGCGGTCAAACGCCCGGGCCGCGGCGATCTCGCGGACCATCTTGAGGCCTGCGATCAGCGTCGTCGCGTCGTCGCGATCGGACAGGTAGTTCGCGAAGATCCGCGCCTTGGCGAGCGGGTCCGCGCTCGCGAGCCGGATCCGTCCGCGGCTCTTCGGCTGCAGCACGCAGCAGTGGAACGTGTAGCCGTGGCCGGGCAGCCGGTTGCGGCCGTGGTCGTCGAGCTGCGCCGGCACGAAGTGGAGCTGCACGTCCGGCCGGCCGCCGCGCGCGCGCGGCGTCGTGAGAAACGCGCCAGCCTCGGCGATGTTGGAGCTGCCGGGGCCGTCGTGCGTCAGGAAGTAGCGCAGCCCGACGAGGACCTCCTGCAGCGCATTGAAGTCGTAGCTGACGGGCTCGCGGGACTTCACGAGCGTGCAGTAGTCGAGGTGGTCCTGCAGGTTCTCGCCGACGCCCGGCAGATCCTGGGCGACCTTGATGCCGTGCGCCTCGAGCTCCTTCGCGGGTCCGATCCCGGACAGCATCAGGAGCTGCGGCGAGTTGATCGCGCCGCCCGCGAGCGTGACGGAGCGGGCTTCGATGCGCTCGCGGCGCCCGCCGCGCGCGACCTCGACGCCGGCGACGCGCCCCTGCTCGAGGAGCACGCGCGTCGCCTGCGTCCTCGTGAGCACGGCGAGGTTCGGCCGCCGGCGCACGGGCGCGAGGTAGGCGGCCGCGGCACTCGAGCGGCGACCGGCGCGCTGCGTCACCTGGTACCAGCCGAGTCCGAGCTGCGTCGTCGCGTTGAAGTCCGGGTTCTCCGGGATCCCGAGCTCGCGGCCGGCCGCGAGGAAGGTCTCCGAGAGCCGGTTGCGGTAGCGGAGGTCCGAGACCGCGAGCGGCCCGCCCGCGCCATGGAAGTCATCGGCGCCGCGCTGCTGGTCCTCGGCGCGCTTGAAGTAGGGCAGGACCGCGTCGTAGTTCCACCCGGGGCAGCCGTCGGCAGCCCAGCCGTCGTAGTCCTCGCGCTGGCCGCGGATGTAGCACATCGCGTTGATCGACGAGGAGCCGCCGAGCACGCGGCCGCGCGGCCACCACAGCCGCCGTCCGTTGAGCTCGGGCTCGGGCTCGGTCACGTAGTCCCAGTTGATGCCCGCCATGCCGACGAGCCGCGCGATGCCGGCCGGCATCGAGATCATCGGGTGCCAGTCGCCGCCGCCCGCCTCGATGAGGAGGACCCGGCGTGCGGGGTCCGCCGACAGCCGGTTGGCGAGCACGCAGCCCGCGGAGCCCGCGCCGACGATCGCGTGGTCACAACGGATCATGGTGAAATTCCTTCGAGTGCGCGCGGATCGCCGGCGTAGAGGCGCGCCAGCAATTGTGACTCACGTTCGCCGATCACGGCGAGGAATTCCCGCGCGCCGCCGGTCGCGCGGAAGGCGGCGAAGCCGCGCTCGAGGAAGTCGTGCAGCGCGCCGACGCCGGCCGCGTGCGCCGGGCCGTGGGCGAGGTGCACGAGGACCGCGATCGCGCGGTGGCGCACGAGCCGGTCGAGCGTTGCGCCGAGGTCGAGGATCGCGGCGAGCTGCGCCTCGCGCGCGGCGCGCGGCGCCGAGCTCCGGTAGGCCTCGGCGTAGGTCGCGGCCGTGAGCGGTGCGCCGGGCGGGAGCGCCGCCGCGAGCGCGGCGTCGAGCCGCTGTGTCTCGATCTCGAGGTCGATCGCGCGCTTGAGCGCCAGTAGCGCTGCGCCCGGCAGCAGCCGCTCGAGCACGCGCGCGGCGCGGCCGAGCTCGCGGTTGCGCGGCGCCGTGTCGACGCCGCCGTAGAGCTCATCGAGGAAGAACGCAACGGCCGCCGCGTAGCGCGGCAGGGCGGCGAGGTCGGCGTAGGTGCGCGCGAGGCGCGCGCGCTGCCAGGCCCTGAGGCGCGCGCGTGCTGCGTCGTCCTCTGAGGCGCGCCTGGCGGCCTCGTTGTCGGCGATCAGGGCAGCGAGCGCGCGCATCGTGCGCTCAGGACTCAGAGCGTCGCCTCGAGTCGGTCGAGCGCGGCGCCGAGACGGGCGCTGACCGCCCCGAAATGCGGCAGGCGCGACGTGATCGCGGCGCGAAAGGTCCGGGTCGGATCCTTCAGCACGTCGGTCCTGAGCCGCAATCCGTGGCGCGCAAGCAGTGGCGCGAGCGAGCGTGCCTGGCGCGCGAGGTCCGAGCGCGTACGCTGGTAGGAGTGCTCGGCGAGCCGGCGCCGGCCCGAGTACTTGAAGACGTTCGTGAAGAACATCTCCTCGTCCGAGCGGTCGGGCTCGAGCAGCACCATGTCGCTCGACGGGAAGCGCTGGCGGTAGCCCGCCATGCCGACCTGCATCCGCGACTGGATCAGCGCGCGGAAGGTCTGGCTCATGACGAGCGGCAGCCCGCCGCGCTTCAGGTCATGGCTGCGGTGGCCGTTCGCGTAGGCGTCGAAGGCGACCAGCGGGTTCACGCAGAAGACGAGCGTCGCGCCTTCCTCGAGCGCGACCGAGGCGTGCATCGTGCGAACCAGCGCGCCGTCGACGTAACTGTGGCCGTCGATCTCGACGGCCGGGTAGAGGCCCGGCAGCGCCGTGCTCGCCTGGATCGCGCGCGAGATCGGCACGTGGTCGTGGCCTGGCGCGCCGAAGCGCGCCTCGGTGCCGGCGTCGAGATCGGTCGCGATCACGTAGAGCGGCCGCTCGAGCCTGCGAAAATCATTGCTGCGCCCGTGGCTCGAGAAGACCTCGGCGAGGTAGCGCTCCATCGGCCGGTTGTCGAGGAGCCCGGTCGGGACCAGGCGCCCGAGCGGCCCGAGCGCGGCGGCCCAGGCGTTCTGCGACGGGGACTTGAGGATCTGGCGCGCGACGGCGCCGAGGAGCCCCACCGAGCCGCGCGCCCGCGCGAAGTACTCGTGGAACGCCGGCTGCAGGAAGAGCCGCGGCGTCATCGGGAACTCGCGCGCCGCGTTGTCGATCAGCATCACGCCCATGTCGGCGGTCGTGATGCCGTTGACGAGGGCGCCGGCGATCATCGCGCCGGAACTGACGCCCACGTAGACGTCGAGCTCGGTGAGGTCGAGCCCCTCGATGCACTCGCTCAGCGCCTGCAGGGCGCCGAGTTCGTAAAACGCGCCCAGCGGCCCGCCCCCGGCGAGTGCGAGCCCGAGCCGGGGGCGCTTGTGCCGCTGCGGCCGCGGGGCGGGCTGCAGCGTCAGCATCGGTCAGCGGTCAGGCGACGGCGCGCTTCGCGACCCGCCGCCGCGGCGCGGCACGGCGCGACCGCGCCAGCAGCGCGACGCTCGCGTTCAGGTGGTCGACGCGCTTCGAGAGCGCCCGGACCTCGGTCGCGCTCGGCACGCCCGCCTGGTGCAGCACGCGCTGCACGCGGCCCTGGAACATCTTCTCGAGCTGCTCCCAGGTCTCGGTGGCCTGGTCGCGCGTCGTCTTCACGCGCTCGTCGACCGTCGACTGCACGGTCCCGATCGCCTCGCGCAGCAGCTTCTCGGCCTGGGCCCGGCCCTGGCCGATGAATGCGGCACCGTCCTCGATCAGCGACTGGAAGGCGCGCGGGCCTTCCTGCTGGACGCGCGACAGCGCACCCATGCCGGCCAGCCAGATCTGGTGCATGACGTCCACGATCGGCAACTCGGCGCGAGCGCGCCGGCCACGGACCTTGCGGCCCCGCTTTGCGGTCCTACGTACTGTCATAGCGCTACTCCTGTGCTCGCAGCCGGGACCTGCGGGCCCGGCCGTCCGTTGCGTATTGCCCGGACGTATCCGGATTATTGGGCCGCTATCGTGGTCCCCGATCCGTAATTGCCGAAGGGGCTGCGATGGCGTCCAAGTCGCTGAAAGGTGAGTGGATACCGTTTCCTCACAAGATCGCGACGCTCGAGGGGGCGGCGCTCAGGAAGGCCTGGCCGCAGCTGCATCAGGGTGATCGCGAGCCTTGGCCGGATTTGAAGCGCGTCGCGGCGCTCGGCGACGCGGCGGCGCTGCCGCGCAAGCTCGCCGACGAGGAGCTCGCGCGGCGCCTGCAGGAGGCGTGGCGCGCGTTCCACAGCGGCGACTTCCAGCGCGCCTGGACCGAGGGCGAGGCGCTCGGGGCGCTCGGCGCGATCGTCGCGGCCAAGGCGGCCGGCATCTACACGCGCTACCTCGAGAAACGCGAGGCGCGCGCGGTCGCGCTCCTCGAGCGCGCGGTCGTGCTCGCCGCGGGCGCCGCGCAAACGGCGCCCAAGCTCGCGAACGCCCACTACATGCACGCCTTCGTGCTCGGGCGCCTGAGCCAGCGCACCTCGGTCCTGCAGGCGCTCGCGGCCGGCCACGCGACCCGGGTGCGGCAGAGCCTCGAGAAAGCGCTCGCGCTCGAGCCCCGGCACGCGGATGCGCACATCGCGCTCGGCCTCTACCACGCCGAGATCGTCGCCAAGGTCGGCGACTTCGTCGCGCGCCTCACCTACGGCGCGAGCGGCGAGGCCGCGGTCAGGCACTTCAAGGAGGCGCTCAAGCTCGCGCCCGAGTCGGCGATCGCGCACCTCGAGTACGGCAACGGACTCGTCGCCGCGTTCGGCGAGCGGCGGCGCGCCGAGGCGCTGAAGCTCTACGAGCGCGCCGCGGGCTTTCGGCCCCTGGATGCGATGGAGCGCCTCGACGTCGAGGCGGCGCGCGCCGCCCTCGGCTGACGCGGCTTCTTGGCGTGCATCGCGCCGAACACGGTCACGAGCGCGAGGCGCTCGAACTCGGGCGCGAAGCCATCGACGATCGAGTGCGGCGCGGGGATCAGACTCTTGTCGGCGATGATCCCGAACTGCACCTCGCCCGCGTAGGTGAGGACGCTGATGCCGAGCCCGATGCTGCCGGTCTGCGGCACCCAGAAGAACTGCTCGCGGACCCGCTGGCCGCCGACGTAGAGCGGCGTGCGGGGTCCCGGGACGTTGGAGATCACCGCCGAGGACTTGCGCGTCAGCACGTCCATCGCGAGGTTCTGCACGAGCGCCGGCAGGCTGCCGAGCACCGCGAGCGTCGCGAACGCCGCCGGCGGCTGCTCCGAGCTCTTGAGCGCCTGCATCGACTCGTGGACGACCTTCACGCGCTTGATGGGATCGGCGAGCCCGACCGGGAGCTCGAGCAGCACCATGCCGAAGCGGTTCCCGAGCGACAGCGGCTCCTCGGGCGGGCGCAGGTTCACGGGCAGCGTCGCGCGGATCTTGAGGCCCTGGGTCCTGACGCGCCGATTGCGCAGGTAGCGGCCGAGGGCGCCCGCAATCACCGACATCAGCACGTCGTTGATCGTGACGCCGAGCGCGTGCGCGACCGTGCGGACGTCCTCGAGCGGCATCGGCGAGGCCCACGCGACCTGCTTGCGGCCTCCGAGCGCTCCGCGCAGCGGCGTCGGCGGATCGTCGGTGTACTGCAGGATCGCCGCGAGCTCGGCGGCCATGCCGGCGACGTGCTTGGCCTCGTCCAAGGCGTCCATCGGGCGCGCGAGGCGCTTCAGGCTCGCCTCGACGAGGGAGCTGCCGCCCCCGACCGCGCTGCCGAGCCAGCGGGCCGCGGGCCCAAGCAGCGGCGCCAGCCACGGCGCGACGAAGTCGTCGCCCGGGTGGCCGGACTCGCTGGTCGGCGGCGCCTCGATCGGCGCGCCGTCGGGCGTCTCGCTCGTCATGCCCATCAGCACGCGCACGAGCGCGATCCCGTCCGCGTAGCAGTGGTGGATGCGCACGATCACCGCCGAGCCCGCGCCGTACTCGGGCACGAGGTCGAAGCGCCACGGCGGGCGGCGCGGGTCGAGTCCGGTGCTCGCAAGCTCGCTGCACAGCGCCTCGAGCTGCGCCTGGCCGGCGCGGGCCGGCAGGCGCTGCACTCCCACCTGGGCGTCCAGGTCGAAGTACGGATCCTCGAGCCACACGCCGCCGATCGCCTCCTCGACGGGCACCGAGCGGAAGCGCTCGTGGATCAGGAAGCGCTCGGCGACGAGGCGCTTCAGTGCCTCGAGGCTGAGCCGTCCTTCGAGGACCCAGACGCCGTTGATGATCATCGGATTGGTGCGCTTGTCCATGCGCAGCCAGGCCGCGTCGATGCTGTCCATGTGGTGGCGGGCCGGGATCACGGCGGCCCCGCATAGAGGCTTGCCACGAGGCCGCGCCGGCCGGGCGGCGCTAAGTTTGGCGGAGGTTGGGTTCCAGGCAGACGCTCATGGCCTATTTCGTCACCGGTGGCACGGGTTTCATCGGCCGGCGACTGGTCGCGCGGCTCGCCGCGCGCGACATCGTCTACGTGCTGGTCCGCGCCGGCTCGCAGGCGCGCTTCGAGTCGCAGCGCGACGCCGCCGGCCTCGACCCGATGCGCGTCGTGCCGGTCGTCGGCGACCTCGCGGCGCCGGCGCTCGGCGTCGCGCCGGCCACCCTCGCGGAGCTTCGCGGACGGGTCGGCCACGTGTTCCATCTGGGGGCACTGTACGACATCACGGCCGCGGCCGACGAGGACGCCGCTGCCAACGTCGCGGGCACCGAGCATGCGCTCGACTTCGCGGCGCGGGTGGGGTGCGAATGCTTCCATCACATGAGTTCGATCGCGGCCGCCGGGCTCTACCGGGGGACCTTCACCGAGGCGATGTTCGATGAGGCGACCGGGCTTGAGCATCCGTACTTTCGTACCAAGCACGACGGCGAGGCGCGGGTGCGCGCCGAGCGGCGCGTCCCGTGGCGCATCTACCGGCCGGGGATGGTGGTCGGCGAATCAGCGACCGGCGCGATCGACAAGATCGACGGGCCGTACTACTTCTTCAAGCTGCTGCAGAAGCTCCGGAGCAGCTGGCCCAACTGGCTGCCGCTCGTGGGACTCGAGGGCGGCTGGGTCAACCTGGTGCCGGTCGACTTCGTGGTCCGGGCGCTCGAGCACCTCGCGCACCTTCCCGGGCACGACGGGGAATGCTTCCACCTGACCGACCCGCGGCCGCGGCGGCTCGGCGAGGTGCTGAACGTGCTCGCGAAGGCCGCGCACGCGCCGCAGGCGACGATCCGCATCGATCCGAAGCTGATCGAGCGCGTACCGAAGGAGCTCGCCGGCGCGGTCAGCGCGTTTGAGCCCGTCAAGCGCGTCGCGGAGGAGCTGCTCGACGGCCTCGCGATCCCGCGCGAGGCGCTCGCGTTCATCAACTACCCGACGCGCTTCGACTGCCAGAAGACGACGGCGCTGCTCGCAGCCGCCGGCATCCGGGTGCCGCCGCTCGAGGACTACGCGTGGCGGCTGTGGGACTACTGGGAGCGGACCCTCGACCCCGACCTCACGCTCGACCGCAGCCTCGGCGGGGCGGTGCGCGACAAGATCGTGCTGATCACGGGCGGCTCCTCCGGGATCGGGAAGGCGACGGCGCTGCGGGTCGCGGAGGCGGGCGGGACGGTGCTGCTCGTCGCGCGCGATCCGGCGAAGCTCGAGGCGGTCCGCGAGACCATCGCCGCGCGCGGCGGCGCCGCTCGCGTCTACCCCTGCGACCTGACGGACGGGCCCTCGGTCGCCGCGCTCGCCGAGCGCGTGCTCGCCGAGCACGGCCGCGTCGACATCCTGATCAACAACGCCGGGCGCTCGATCCGCCGCGGGATCCGCGAGGCCTACGATCGCTTCCACGACTACGAGCGGCTGATCCAGCTCAACTACTTCGCGAGCGTGCGCCTGACGCTCGCGCTCCTGCCATCGATGGTCGAGCGCGGCCGCGGCCACGTCCTCAACATCTCCTCGATCGGCGTGCTCGCGAACCCGCCGCGCTTCTCGGCCTACGCGGGCTCCAAGGCCGCGCTCGAGGCCTTCACGCGCTGCGCGGCCGCCGAGTTCGCCGACGCCGGCGTTGCGTTCACGGTCATCAACATGCCGCTCGTGCGCACGCCGATGATCGCGCCGACCCGGATCTACGAGCAGATGCCGACGATCGCGCCCGAGGAGGCGGCGGACCTCGTCGCCGAGGCGCTGATCCGCAGGCCGCAGCGCCTCGCGACGCGCCTCGGGCTGTTCGCGCAGTGGATGCAGCTGCTCGCGCCCAAGCTCTCGGAGATTGTCATGAGCACGGCGTTTCGGATGTTCCCGGAGAGCCCGCCCGCGGCCGGCCCCGCGCCCGGCGCGTCGCCCGCAACGGTCGCGACGCCCGAGGCCGTGATCTTCGCGAACCTGATGCGCGGGGTGCACTGGTAACCGCATGATCGTCAGCATGTGGATGAGCCGCGACGTCGTCAGCGTCGCCGCCGACACGCCGATCGTGGAGGCCGCGCGCCTGATGGCGCGGCGCCGGATCAGGCGCCTGCCGATCGTCGCCCCGCCCGGCGAGCGGCTGGTCGGCGTCGTGACGGCGACCGATCTCATGCATGCCTATCCGCCGGACGTGAACCCCTTCGCGGTCGACGTCGGCGCGCCCGGGCGCAGCGTGACCCGCATCGGCGACCTCGTCCGCCACGAACCGGTCACGGTCCGGCCCGACGACCCGATCGAGGCCGCGGCGGCGCTGATGTGCGCGAGGAAGGTCGGCGGCCTGCCGGTGGTGCGCGACGGGCACCTCGTCGGGGTCATCACCGAGTCGGACGTCTTTCGCGCGTTCGTGAGCCTCTTCGCCGCCGAGCGCGCCGGGCTGCGCGTGACGTTCGATGCGAGCGCGTGTGCACACCCCTTCGCAGCGGTCGCGGCGCTGGCCGCGGACCAGCCGCTCGAGGTCAAGAGCCTCGTCCTCAGCCGCCAGCACGACGTCCCGGTCTGCGTCGTGCGCGTCGAAGGGGCGGGCGGCGCGGCCTTCGTCGAGGCGCTGTGGCGCGCCGGGCACCGCGTGCTCAACGTGCTCGCGGTGGGTCCCGGCGCGTCCTAGCGTTCAGGCGCGGACCTGGCGCTCGATCCGCTGCTCGTGACGGACGACCGCCGCGGCGTTGCCGAGCGTGCCGGCGAGCCAGTCGAGGATGTCATCGAGCGCGACGACGCCGACGATCGAGCCGCTCGGGTCGACAACCGGGGCGCGGCGCACGCCGAAGGCGCGCATCTGCTCGAGCACCTGCTCGGGGGTCGCATCGCTGCGCACGAGGAGTGGCTCACGGGTCATCGCATCCTCGGCGGTCACGGTGGTCGGGTCGACGCCCTCACTGACGACTTCGACGACGATGTCACGGTCGGTCAGCACGCCGAGCGGCGGTCCGTTGCCGCCATCGGCCGTGACCACCAGAAATCCGACGTGCCGGGCCCGCATCTGCTGCGCGGCCTCGACGAGCGACGCGTCAGCGGCGATCGTGATCGGGCTGCGGGTGCACAGGTCGATGAGGCTCATAAGGCACCTCCAGTGTCATGGGCGCCGCGTGGCGCCCCTCGGACAAGCCCAACGCTACGCCGTGGCCCGCGCCGGGCAATACGCGTAACTGGTTGCCACCCCTCGCATTTACGGCGGCCGGCGGCGCCGGCCGGCCCGCGTCATGAATCCGTCACACACCGGTCACAGAATGCGCGCCCGTGACTGATACGGTTTTTTGATCCCGCGCCGCGGGCGCACACCCCCAGAAACGTACGAGGTTCCCATGCACGCTTCCCTCCTTCGCACGCTGATCGGCGCGACGGCGCTCGCCGCCGCGGCGGCCGCGACCCCGGCCCTCGGCGAGGCGCGCGACACCGTCCACAT
>DATKOR010000039.1:0-44043 GCA_035524495.1 Steroidobacteraceae bacterium | reverse complement strand
GGGACCGAGATGGTCATGCCGGGGGACAACATCAAGATGACGGTGGAGCTGATCAGCCCGATCGCGATGGAGGAAGGGCTGCGCTTCGCGATCCGCGAGGGCGGCAAGACCGTCGGCGCCGGCGTCGTCTCCAAGATCCTGCAGTAATTGGGCGGCGGGTCGCGTACACTGCGCGACCCGCTCAGCTGGCAGATCCTGAACGTTTCTGCCGTTCTTTGACCAAGAGGTCGTGTCATGGCGAACCAGAACATCCGCATCCGACTCAAGGCCTTCGATCACCGGCTGATCGACAACTCGGCCCGCGAGATCGTCGAGACCGCGAAGCGCACCGGCGCGACCGTCCGCGGCCCGGTGCCGCTGCCGACCAAGATGGAGCGCTTCACGGTGCTGGTCTCGCCGCACGGCGACAAGGACGCGCGCGATCAGTACGAGATCCGCACCCACAAGCGCCTGATGGACATCCTGAATCCGACCGACAAGACGGTCGATGCGCTCATGAAGCTCGAGCTGCCGGCGGGCGTCGACGTCCAGATCAAGCTGAACTGACGGGCGCCCCTTTAGGGGCACCTTGCTTGCGAAGACGGGTAAAGCCGACTAACATAGGCGGCTCACTTTGGCTCGCCCTCCCGGGCGTGCCGTCCGAAGGTCGATCCAGACAGCCCTCGCGGGCGCGGGGTCGATACCGCGGAGCGGTTACCGGGACGCGCTGAAGTGTCAATGACTTAAGGATGCCCCCGGGTGCCGGTCGACGGCCGCGGCCGGGGGTCGTTGTTGAAGTGCCAGCCGCCAATTGCAGCGGCTGGACGTAAAGAGGGAAAGACCCAATGAGCCTGAAGCATGGCTTGGGGCTGGTCGGCCGCAAGCGCGGCATGACCCGCGTCTTCACGGACGCCGGCGAGACGGTGCCGGTCACCGTCATCGAGGCGCTGCCGAACCGCGTCACCCAGATCAAGAGCCCCGAGAACGACGGCTACCGCGCCGTGCAGGTCACCTTCGGCACCCGCCGCGCCTCGCGCGTCACCAAGGCGGTCGCCGGCCACCTCGCCAAGGCCAACGTGAAGGCCGGCGAGGCGCTTCTCGAGTTTCGCCTCGCGGCCAGCGAGGGCGCGGACCTCAAGTCCGGTGCCGAGCTCAAGGTCGACATGTTCAGCGCCGGTCAGGTTGTCGACGTCACCGGCACGACGATGGGCAAGGGCTACGCCGGCGTCATGAAGCGCCACAACTTCGCGGGTGGCATGGCCTCGCACGGCGCCTCGGTCTCGCACCGGGTGCCGGGCTCGATCGGCCAGCGCCAGACCCCGGGCCGCGTGTTCCAGGGCAAGCGCATGTCCGGCCACATGGGCGTGCAGCGCCGCACCACCGAGAACCTCAAGGTCGTCGAGGTGGACGCCGAGCGCAACCTGCTGCTGATCCACGGCGCGGTCCCGGGCACCGAGGGCGGCACCGTGATCGTGCGTCCGTCGGTCAAGTCCAAGGGCCAGGCGCGCCGCAAGCGCGTGCAGCCCGCGAAGAAGTAAACCGAAGGCATCCCCATGAAGCTCAAGGTCGTCAATGCCGGGGCCGGCAGCGCCGAAGTCGAGTTGGCCGACGCCACCTTCGCGCGCGAGTTCAACGAGCCGCTGGTGCACCAAGTCGTCACGGCGTACCTGGCCGCGGGCCGCGCCGGCACCAAGGCCCAGAAGACCCGCGCCGAAGTGCGCGGCGGCGGCCGCAAGCCGCACGCCCAGAAGGGCACCGGCAGCGCGCGCGCCGGCAGCATCCGCAGCCCGCTGTGGATCGGCGGCGGCAAGACCTTCGCCGCGCGCCCGCGCGATTTCTCGCAGAAGGTCAACCGCAAGATGTACCGCGGCGCGCTGCAGGCGATGCTCTCGGAGCTCGCCCGCACCGAGCGCCTGATCGCGGTGCCGTCGATCGAGCTCGAGGCGCCGAAGACCAAGCTGCTCGCCGGGCGCCTCAAGGACCTCAAGCTCGAGAACGTGCTGATCGTCGTCGAAGCCTTCGAGGAGAAGCTGTTCCTCGCGGCCCGCAACCTGCCCTCGGTCGACGTGCAGACCGTCGCGCAGCTCGATCCCGTCAGCCTCGCGCGCCACGACAAGGTGCTCGTGACCGTCGCCGCGCTCAAGATGCTCGAGGAGCGCCTGGCATGAGCGCCGCCGACACCCAGAAGAGCGCCGTCGCCCCGAGCGAGCGGCTGATCAACCTGCTGCTCGCCCCGCACGTGTCCGAGAAGGCCGCGCGCGCCGGCGAGAAGCACAACCAGTACGTGTTCCGCGTGCGCCGCGACGCGACCAAGCCCGAGATCGCCAAGGCGGTCGAGCTGATGTTCTCGGTCGAGGTCGAGGCGGTGCAGGTCGTCAACGTCGGCGGCAAGAAGAAGCGCTTCGGCGCGACCTTCGGCCGGCGCTCGGACTGGAAGAAGGCGTACGTGAGCCTCAAGTCCGGCCAGACGATCGACCTGACCGGCAACGCGAAGGCCTGAGCGGCCGGAAGACTGAGAAGGCAACAGCCATGGCAATGATCAAACTGCGGCCGACGTCCCCGGGCACGCGCTTCGTCGTGAAGCCCGACCGCTCGCACCTGCACAAGGGCAAGGGCTTCGCGCCGCTGCTCGTCTCGCAGAACTCGACCGGCGCGCGCAACAGCGTCGGGCGCATCACGACCCGCCACAAGGGCGGCGGCCACAAGCACAAGTACCGCATCGTCGACTTCCGCCGCGACAAGGACGGCATCGCCGGCACCGTCGAGCAGCTCGAGTACGATCCGAACCGCACCTCGCACCTCGCGCTCGTGCTCTACAAGGACGGCGAGCGGCGCTACATCCTCGCCCCCAAGGGGCTGAAGGCCGGCGACGAGGTCATCTCGGGTGCCGAGGCGCCGATCAAGGCCGGCAACGCGATGCAGCTGCGGCACATCCCGGTCGGCAGCTCGGTGCACAACATCGAGCTCAAGCCCGGCAAGGGCGGCCAGATCGCGCGCGCCGCCGGCAACTCCGCGCAGTACACCGCGCGCGAGGGCCTGCACGCGCTCATTCGCCTGAAGTCCGGCGAGATCCGCAAGGTCCACATCGACTGCCGGGCGACGATCGGCGAGGTCGGCAACGACGAGCACAACCTGCGCGTCTACGGCAAGGCGGGCTCGAAGCGCTGGCGCGGCATCCGCCCGACGGTGCGCGGCGTCGTCATGAACCCGGTCGACCACCCGCACGGCGGCGGCGAGGGCAAGTCCGGCCAGGGCAACCCGCACCCGGTCTCGCCGTGGGGCTGGCAGACCAAGGGCAAGAAGACCCGCCACAACAAGCGCACGAACTCGTCGATCGTGTCGCGCCGCAAGTAAACCGAGGGTCCCAACGTGCCACGTTCACTGAAGAAAGGTCCGTTCGTCGATCTGCCGCTCGCCAAGAAGGTGCAGATCGCGTCCGCCAAGAATGACCGGCGCCCGATCAAGACCTGGTCGCGCCGCTCGATGGTGACCCCGGACATGGTCGGGCTGACGATCGCGGTCCACAACGGCCGCAACCACGTGCCGGTGCTGATGACCGAGAACATGGTCGGCCACAAGCTCGGCGAGTTCGCCCCGACGCGCACCTTCAAGGCGCACGGCGGCGACAAGAAGGCGACGACGGAGACCTGACGCCATGCAGACCTTTGCCAAGCTGCGCCATGCGCGCATCTCCCCGCAGAAGTGCCGGCTGGTCGCCGACGTCGTGCGCGGAAAGCCCGTCGGCCAGGCGCTCGCGATCCTGAAGTTCATGCCGAAGAAGGGCGCCGAGCACGTGCGCAAGGTGCTCGAGTCCGCGATCGCCAACGCCGAGCACAACCACAACGCCGACATCGACGAGCTCAAGGTGTCACGGATCGAGATCGACGTGGCACCGACGCTGAAGCGCTTTGCCGCGCGCGCCAAGGGCCGCGGCACCCGGATCGTGAAGCGCAACAGCCACATCACCGTCTACGTGGCGGACGCGGCCAAGTAGGCCGAGGACTAGACACACATGGGCCAGAAAGTACATCCGACCGGCATCCGTCTCGGCATCACGAAGGACTGGACTTCGAAGTGGTACGCGCACTCGAAGAACTTCCCGGGGCTGGTGCACACCGACCACCTGGTCCGCGAGTTCCTGAAGAAGCGCCTCGCCGAGGCTTCGGTCAGCCGCATCCACATCGAGCGCGCCGCGCGGCGCGTCAACATCACGATCCACACGGCGCGGCCGGGCATCGTGATCGGCAAGAAGGGCGAGGACATCGAGAAGGTGCGCGCCGAGGTTGCGCGCCGGATGAAGCTGCCGGTGCAGGACGTGCGCCTCAACATCGCCGAGATCAGAAAGCCCGAGCTCGACGCGCAGCTGGTGGCCGAGGGCATCGCCCAGCAGATCGAGAAGCGCGTGATGTTCCGCCGCGCGATGAAGCGCGCGGTCACCAACACGATGCGCAGCGGCGCGCTCGGCATCAAGGTCCGCGCCTCGGGCCGCCTGAACGGCGCCGAGATCGCGCGCACCGAGTGGAGCCGCGAGGGTCGCATCCCGCTGCACACGTTCCGCGCCGACATCGACTACGGCCTCGCCGAGGCGCGCACGACCTACGGCGTCATCGGCGTCAAGGTCTGGATCTTCAAGGGCGAGGTGTTCGACAAGGCGACGCTCGAGGCCGAGGCCGCTGACGCGGCCGCGATCGCGGCGGCGCAGCCCGAGGCCGCGCCGGCGGCTTAAGCGCCGCAGCTGGAATCACGACCATGATGCAACCCAAGCGAACCAAGTTCCGCAAGCAGTTCAAGGGCACGAACTCGGGCTCCGCGCACCGCGGCAGCTCGGTCGCGTTCGGCGACTACGCGCTCAAGGCCACCGACCGCGGCCGGATGACGGCGCGCGAGATCGAGGCGGCGCGTCGCGCGATGACCCGCTACGTCAAGCGCGGCGGCCAGATCTGGATCCGCGTGTTCCCGGACATCCCGGTGACCGCGAAGCCGCTCGAGGTGCGCATGGGCAGCGGCAAGGGCAACGTCGAGTTCTGGGTCGCGCGCGTGCTGCCGGGCAAGGTGCTGTTCGAGATGGAGGGCATCAGCGAGGCCGACGCGCGCGAGGCCTTCCGCCTCGCCGCCTCCAAGCTGTCGCTGCCGACCGTGTTCGTGAAGCGCACGGTGCGCTGATCCGGATCCACGAGGAACGCACATGAGCTTCAAGGATATCGTCAAGCGCACGCCGGCCGAGCTTCGGGAGGAACTGCTGAAGCTGCGCCGCGAGCAGTTCAATCTGCGGATGGCCGCGGCCGCCGGGCAGCCGGCGAAGTCCGACCAGTTCGGCAAGGTCAAGAAGAGCATCGCGCGCGTGAAGACGGCGCTCAGCCAGCAGCGTCTCGGAGGTAAGGTCTGATGTCCGCCGACAACACCCAGGGCGCGCCGGCGACCCGCGCCGAGCACACGCTGACCGGCCGCGTCGTCAGCAACAAGATGGACAAGACCATCGCGGTTGCGATCGAGCGCCTCGTCAAGCACCCGAGCTACAGCAAGTACGTGCGGCGCACGACGAAGCTGCTCGCGCACGACGAGAAGAACGAGTGCCAGGAGGGCGACACGGTCGCGATCGCGCCGTGCCGCCCGCTGTCGCGCAGGAAGAGCTGGACGCTCGTGCGCGTGGTCGAGCGCGGCGCGCGCTAAGGGCAAGGGGAAACCGACATGATTCAGATGCGGACCCTGCTCGCGGCAGCCGACAACAGCGGCGCGCGCAGCCTGATGTGCATCAAGGTGCTGGGCGGATCGAAGCGGCGCTATGCGAGCGTCGGCGACGTCATCAAGGTGAGCGTCAAGGACGCGATCCCGCGCGGCAAGGTCAAGAAGGGCGAGGTCTACGACGCGGTCGTCGTGCGCACCCGTCACGGCGTGCGCCGTGCCGACGGTTCGCTGATCCGCTTCGACGGCAACGCCGCGGTGCTGCTGACCAACAAGCTCGAGCCGATCGGGACCCGCATCTTCGGGCCCGTGACGCGCGAGCTGCGCACCGCGCAGTTCATGAAGATCATCTCTCTCGCGCCCGAGGTCCTGTAAGGGACCCGGCGCAGCAGCGGAGCGAGGAACATGCAGCGCATTCGCAAGGGCGACCGGGTCATCGTGACGACCGGCCGCGACAAGGGACGGCAGGGCACCGTGATCCGCGTGCTCGAGGACGACCGCGTCCTGATCGAGAACGTCAACATGGTCAAGAAGCACCAGAAGCCGAACCCGCAGCAGAACACGCCGGGCGGCATCGTGCAGAAGGAAGCCGCGGTGCACGTCTCGAACGTGATGCTGTTCAACCCGGCGACCAAGAAGGGCGACCGCGTCGGCTTCAAGACGCTCGACAACGGCCGCAAGGTGCGCGTCTTCAAGTCGAACGGCGAGGTCGTCGACGCCTGAGCGTCGCGAGAGAACCGCACACAGGACACGACGTCATGACCAGGCTTCACAAACACTACCAGTCCGTGATCGTGCCGCAGCTCATGAAGGAGCTCGGCCTCAAGAACCCGATGCAGGTGCCGCGGATCGAGAAGATCACGGTCAACATGGGCGTCGGCGAGGCGGTCGCGGACAAGAAGCTGATCGACAACGCGGTCGGCGACCTGATCAAGATCACCGGCCAGAAGCCGCTGGTCACGAAGTCGCGCAAGTCGATCGCGACCTTCAAGCTGCGCGCGGGCCTCGCGATCGGCGCCAAGGTCACGCTGCGCGGCGCGCGCATGTACGAGTTCCTCGACCGGCTGATCAGCATCGCGATGCCGCGCATCCGCGACTTCCGCGGCGTGTCGGCGCGCTCCTTCGACGGTCGCGGCAACTACAACTTCGGCGTCAAGGAACAGATCATCTTCCCCGAGATCCAGTACGACCAGGTCGACAAGGTCCGGGGCATGGACATCACGATCACGACGACGGCAGTGGACGACAAGGCGGGCAAGGCCCTGCTGACGGCGTTCAACTTCCCGTTCCGCAAGTAAGGGTAACGGCAATGGCCAAGACCAACATGCTCGAGCGCGAGAAGCGTCGCGAGGCACTCGCCAAGAAGTACGCGCAGAAGCGCGCGAAGCTCCGGGAGATCATCCGTGATCCCAAGAGCTCGCACGAGCAGCGCGACGCGGCTCAGCAGAGCCTGCAGAAGATGCCGCGCGACTCGAACCCGAACCGCCAGCGCAACCGCTGCTCGGTCACCGGTCGTTCGCGCGGCGTCTACCGCAAGTTCGGGCTCGCGCGCACCAAGCTGCGCGAGGCGGCCATGCGGGGCGAGATCCCGGGTCTTAGCAAGGCGAGCTGGTGAGGGCGCGGCAATGAGCATGACCGATCCGATTGCCGACTTCATCACGCGCATCCGCAACGGCCAGGCGGCGCGCAAGACCGAGATCAGCTGCGCGAGCTCCAAGGTCAAGGTGTCGATCGCCCAGGTGCTGAAGGACGAGGGCTACGTCAGCGGCTTCGCGACCCACAGCGACGGCGGCAAGACGACGCTGACGGTGCAGCTGAAGTACCACGACGGCCGGCCGGTCATCGAGCGCATCGAGCGCGTCAGCCGCCCGGGACTGCGCGCCTACCGCGGCAAGGAAGCGCTGCCGAAGGTGCTCGGCGGGCTCGGCATCGCGATCGTCTCGACCTCGCAGGGCGTCATGACCGATCGCCAGGCGCGCCGCGTCGGCCAGGGCGGCGAAGTCCTGTGCGTGGTTTCGTAAAGGAACGACCATGTCCAGAGTTGCAAAGAAACCGGTCGCACTGCCGCAGGGCGTGACCGCGACCGTCGACGGCAGCGGCGTGACGCTCAAGGGCGCCAAGGGCTCGCTGACGCTGAAGCTGGTCGAGGGCATCACGGTCGCGGCCGAGAAGCAGACGCTGACCGTCAAGGTCGGCGCCGTCGAGCTCGACGCGGTCGGCGGCGCCACGCGCGCGCACCTCGCGAACATGGCGCTCGGCGTCAGCAAGGGCTACGAGCGCAAGCTCGAGCTCGTCGGCGTCGGCTACCGCGCCGCGGTGCAGGGCAAGGCGCTGAACCTGACGCTCGGCTTCTCGCACCCGGTCGTGTTCGCGGTGCCGGACGGCATCACGATCGAGACGCCGAGCCAGACCGAGATCGTCGTCAAGGGCACCGACCGCCAGCAGGTGGGCCAGGTTGCCGCGGAGATCCGCGGGTTCCGCCCGCCGGAGCCCTACAAGGGCAAGGGCGTGCGCTACGCGGGCGAGAAGATCGAACTCAAGGAAGCCAAGAAGAAGTAGGCCGCCATGAAGAAGATCATCGACAAGAAGACGGCGCGCCTGCGGCGCGCCGCCCGTACCCGGGCCAAGATCCGCGAGCTGCGCGTCGCGCGCCTGACCGTGCACCGCACGCCGCGCCACATGTACGCGCAGATCATCGACGCCGACGGCGCCAAGGTGCTGGCGAGCGCCTCGACGGTGCAGGACACCGTCAAGAGCGAGCTCAAGGCCACCGGCAACGTCGCCGCGGCGGTCGCGGTCGGCAAGGCGATCGCCGAGCGCGCCAAGGCGCTCGGCATCACCAACGTCGCCTTCGACCGGGCGGGATTTCGCTACCACGGCCGCGTCAAGGCGCTGGCCGATGCCGCCCGCGAGGGCGGGCTCGTTTTCTAGCCACGAACTGCAGGCAGGAATTTCACCATGGCGAGACCGGAAAAGACGGCCAGCGGCGACGATCTGATCGAGAAGCTCGTGGCGGTCAACCGCACGGCGAAGGTCGTCAAGGGCGGCCGGCAGTTCGGCTTCACGGCGCTGACCGTGGTCGGCGACGGCGCCGGCCGCGTCGGCTTCGGCTACGGCAAGGCGCGCGAGGTGCCGACCGCGATCGCGAAGGCGATGCAGCAGGCGCGCAAGAACATGCTGAGCGTGCCGCTGCGCGAGGATTCGATCCACTACGCGGTCAAGGGCAGCCACGGCACGACGCGCGTCTACATGCAGCCGGCCTCGGGCGGTACCGGCGTGATCGCCGGCGGCGGCATGCGCGCGGTGTTCGAGTGCGCCGGGGTCCGCAACGTGCTCGCCAAGAGCTACGGCTCGCGCAACCCGATCAACGTCGTGCGCGCGACGTTCAACGCGCTGTCGCGCATCGCATCGCCCGACGCGATCGCGGCCAAGCGCGGCAAGACGGTCGAGGAGATCCTGGCCTGAGGCCGGGACGGCATCCGAGGAAGCGAGCATGAGCGGCAAGATCAAGGTCACGCAGAAGCGCAGCACCGCCGGGCAGCTGCGGCACATCCAGGCGTCGGTCCGGGGCCTCGGGCTCCGTCGCATCGGGCACTCGGTGGTCGTGCTCGACACGGCACCCAACCGCGGAATGATCAACACGGCCTCGCACCTCGTCGCCGTCGAGAAGGCCTGAGGACAGAAGCGTCATGAAACTGAACGACATCAGCCCCGCCGAGGGCAGCAAGAAGCCGCGGCTGCGCGTCGGGCGCGGTGCGTCCGCCGGCCAGGGCAAGACCTGCGGCCGCGGCGTGAAGGGCCAGCGCGCGCGCAAGGGCGGCTACCACAAGGTCGGCTTCGAGGGCGGCCAGATGCCGCTGCAGCGGCGCCTGCCGAAGATGGGCTTCCGCTCGAAGGTGAA
Organism: Steroidobacteraceae bacterium; assembly: GCA_035524495.1. GTDB lineage: Bacteria > Pseudomonadota > Gammaproteobacteria > Steroidobacterales > Steroidobacteraceae > CAIKZZ01. The sequence continues at coordinate 34,481 of DATKOR010000039.1, read as the reverse complement.
GCCGACGCGCGGCGAGATCACGCTCGAGACGCTCGGCAGGATCGCGGCCAAGAACGGCGGCGCGGTCGACCTCGCGGCCCTCAAGGCCGCGAGCGCGGTGCCGGCCAGCATCGAGAAGGTCAAGGTGATCCTCTCGGGTGCCGTGACGGCGGCGGTCGTGGTGCGTGGCCTCGCCGCGACCAAGGGCGCGCGCGCGGCGATCGAGGCGGCGGGCGGCCGGATCGAGTAAGCGCGTGGCGATCACCACACAAAATCCGATGGCCGGGCTCGGCGACGCGGCACGCTTCACCGAGATCCGCCAGCGCCTGCTGTTCCTGCTCGGCGGCCTGATCGTCTACCGGATCGGCACGTTCATCCCGACGCCGGGCATCGATCCGATCGCGCTGGCGCGGTTCTTCCAGGAGCAGGAAGGGACGATCCTCGGCCTGTTCAACATGTTCTCGGGCGGCGCGCTGTCGCGCCTGTCGATCTTCGCGCTCGGCGTGATGCCCTACATCTCGGCCTCGATCATCATCCAGATGGTCGCGGTCGTGTACCCGCCGTGGGCGGAGCTGCGCAAGGAAGGCGAGGCCGGCCGGCGCAAGATCACGCAGTGGACGCGCTACGGCACGATCGGCCTCGCGTTCTTCCAGGGCGCGGGCGCCGCGTACGCGTTCCAGAACCAGGGCGTCGTGCTGAGCCCGGGCCTGCCGTTCATCTTCAGCGCCACGATCACGCTGACGACCGGGACGATGTTCCTGATGTGGCTCGGCGAGCAGATCACCGAGCGCGGCATCGGCAACGGCATCTCGATGATCATCCTGTCGGGCATCGTCGCGGGCCTGCCCGCGGCGCTCGGCAACACCTTCAACCAGATCAACACCGGCGAGATGAACCCGGCGTTCGCGATCATCATCCTGGTCGTCGTGCTCGCGGTCACCGCGTTCGTGGTGCGCGTCGAGAGCGGCCAGCGGCGCATCGCCGTCAACTACGCCAAGCGCATGGTCGGGCGGCGCATGGTCGCCGGCCAGTCGAGCCACCTGCCGTTCAAGCTCAACATGTCGGGCGTGATTCCGCCGATCTTCGCCTCCTCGCTGCTGCTGTTCCCGGCGACGCTCGCGAACTTCGCCGGCACCGGCGCCGGGGAGAACGGCGTCAGCGGCGGGCTCAAGACCTTCATGCAGAACCTGGCGGCCTCGCTCGGCTACGGCCAGCCGCTGCACATGCTGCTCTACAGCGCGCTGATCATCTTCTTCTGCTTCTTCTACACCGGGCTCGTCTTCAACTCCCGCGAGACCGCCGACAACCTCAAGAAGGCCGGCGCCTTCATCCCGGGCATCCGTCCGGGGCAGCAGACCGGCGAGTACATCGACAAGGTGCTGACGCGCCTGACGCTGTGGGGCGCGGGGTACGTGACGCTCGTGTGCCTGCTGCCGGAGTTCCTGATCTCGTGGGGCAACGTGCCGTTCTACTTCGGCGGCACCTCGCTCCTGATCATCGTGGTCGTCGTGATGGACTTCATCGCCCAGCTGCACGCCCACATGATGTCGCACCAGTACGAAGGCCTGATCAAGAAAGCCAGCCTGCGCGGCTCCGGTCGCCCGGGCTCGCCGCGCTGAGCTCGCCGCGGCACCACTTCGAGGTCCACGTCCATGAAAGTCCGTCCGTCCGTCAAGAAGATCTGCAAGAACTGCAAGGTCGTGCGCCGTCGCGGCGTCGTCTACATCATCTGCACCGACGCCCGCCACAAGCAACGGCAGGGCTGAGGACGGGGTGCGGCCGATGGCGGGTCCCGGGGCGTGCCGAAACGGTGCGGCGCAGGGGTCCGAAACGGCCGACATGCTTGAGAGACAACGGTTTTTTTGCTAAGCTAACCAACTTTTCCCACCGCTTTTCGCAGGGCAGCACATGGCGCGCATTGCCGGCATCAACATCCCGATGAACAAGCACATCGTCATCGGGCTGACGCACATTTTCGGCGTCGGTCGCTCGACCGCGCAGAAGGCCTGCGAGGTCGCGGGCATTGCGCCGTCGACGAAGACCAAGGACCTGACCGAGGCCGAGGTCGCGGCGCTGCGTTCGGCGATCTCGCGCGTCACGGTCGAGGGCGACCTGCGCCGCGAGACCGCGATGAACATCAAGCGCCTGATGGACATGGGCACGTACCGGGGCATCCGCCACCGCAAGGGCCTGCCGCTGCGCGGCCAGCGCACGCGCACCAACGCCCGCACCCGCAAGGGCCCGCGCAAGCAGGCGGTCAAGCTGAACGCGCCTCCGGGCAAGGTCTGAGCCAACACTCTTAGGAACATTCGCGAATGGCCGAACAGAAACAGCAGCAGCAGCCGGCGACCGGCGCCGCGGAAGCCAAGAAGGCGCCGCGCGTCAAGAAGGCGCGCCGCCAGGTCAGCGACGCGGTCGCGCACGTGCACGCCTCGTTCAACAACACGATCATCACGATCACCGACCGGCAGGGCAACGTGCTGTCGTGGGCGACGTCGGGCGGCTGCGGCTTTCGCGGCTCGCGCAAGTCGACGCCGTTCGCCGCGCAGGTCGCCGCCGAGAAGGCCGGCGTCGCCGCGCAGGAATACGGCGTGCGCAACGTCGAGGTCAAGGTCAAGGGCCCGGGCCCGGGCCGCGAGTCGGCGGTGCGTGCGCTCAACGCCTGCGGACTCAAGATCACCAGCATCGCCGACGTGACGCCGATCCCGCACAACGGCTGCCGCCCGCCGAAGAAGCGGCGCGTCTGAGCGGCACGGCACGCGACCGAATTCGAGGAACACGATGGCCAGGTATCTAGGACCCAAGTGCAAGCTCTCGCGCCGCGAGGGTACCGACCTTTTCCTGAAGAGCGGCGTCAAGTCGCTCGAGTCCAAGTGCAAGCTCGAGGTGCCGCCGGGCGGCATCAAGGGCGAGCGCAAGCAGCGCCTGTCGGACTACGGAGTGCAGCTGCGCGAGAAGCAGAAGCTGCGCCGCATGTACGGCGTGCTCGAGCGCCAGTTCCGCAACTACTACGCGAAGGCCGCGGGCCGCCCGGGCGCGACCGGCGAGAACCTGCTGAAGTCGCTCGAGCGCCGCCTCGACAACGTCGTCTACCGGATGGGCTTCGCCGCGACGCGCGCCGAGGCGCGCCAGCTCGTCTCGCACAAGGGCATCGCCGTCAACGGCAAGCTCGTCAACGTGCCCTCGTACCAGTGCGCCGCCGGCGACACCATCGAGGTGCGTGAGCACGCCAAGACCCAGGGCCGCGTCGCCGCGGCGCTCGCGATCGCCGCGCAGGCCGGCTTCCCGGACTGGGTGCAGGTCGACGAGAAGAAGATGACCGGCACCTTGAAGTCGATCCCGGACCGCGACGAGATCCTGCCGGACATCAACGAGAACCTCGTCGTCGAGTTGTATTCGAAGTAATCGCATTCCCGGACCCGCCGCTGCCGCGGCGGGCCAGCGTTTCAGACCCAGGTGCCGCACATGCAGGGATCAGTCGCTGAGTTTCTGAAGCCGCGCGTCGTTAAGGTCACCGAGCAGGGACCCCGGCACGCGCGTGTCATCATCGAGCCGTTCGAGCGCGGCTTCGGCCACACGCTCGGCAATGCGCTCAGGCGCGTGCTGCTGTCGTCGCTCCCCGGCGCGGCGATCACCGAGGTCGAAATCGACGGCGTGCTGCACGAGTACACCTCGATCGAGGGGGTGCAGGAGGACGTTGTCGACGTGCTGCTGAACCTCAAGCAGGTCGCGGTGCGCATGCACGCGCGCGACGAGTCGGAACTGCGCCTCGTCAAGAAGGGCCCGGGCCCGGTGCGCGCCGGCGACATCCAGGGCGACCACGACGTCGAGATCCTGAACCCCGACCTCGTCATCGCGAACCTGACCAAGGCCGGCGAGCTCAACATGACGCTGAAGATCGAGCGCGGCCGCGGCTATCGCCCGGCGGTCGCGCGCGGCTTCGAGGAGCAGACGCGCCCGATCGGCCGCCTGCAGCTCGACGCCTCGTTCTCGCCGGTGCGGCGCGTGACCTACAACGTCGAGTCGGCCCGCGTCGAGCAGCGCACCGACCTCGACAAGCTGATCATCGACATCGAGACCAACGGCACGATCGACCCGGAGGAGGCCATCCGCCGCGCCGGGGCGATCCTCAAGGACCAGCTGTCGGTGTTCGTCGACCTGCAGGGCCAGGAGGAAGGCGCCGCGAAGACCGTCGAGACGCAGTTCGACCCGATCCTGCTGCGCCCCGTCGACGAGCTCGAGCTCACGGTCCGCAGCGCGAACTGCCTGAAGGCCGAGAACATCCACTACATCGGCGACCTCGTGCAGCGCACCGAGGTCGAGCTGCTGCGCACGCCGAACCTCGGCAAGAAGTCGCTGACCGAGATCAAGGAAGTGCTCGAGAGCCACGGGCTGTCGCTCGGCATGCGGCTCGAGGGCTGGCCGCCGCCGACCCTGCGGCGCGAGGACGAGTACAAGACGGCGTGACGCACGCGTCGCAGCCCTAACGAGAACGAGACCCACATGCGTCACCACATGTCCGGCCGCCAGCTGTCGCGCAACACGGCGCACCGGCACGCGTTGCTGCGCAATCTCGCGATTGCGCTGTTGCGCTACGAGACCATCCGCACGACGGTGCCCAAGGCCAAGGAGCTCAGGCGCGTCGTCGAGCCGATCATTACGCTCGGCAAGAGCGACAACATCGCGGCGCGGCGCCGCGCGTTCGCCAAGCTGCGCGACGAGGCGCTCGTCGAGAAGCTGTTCACCGACGTCGGCCCGCGGTTCAAGGCGCGCGCCGGCGGCTACACGCGGATCCTGAAGATGGAACCGCGGCCGGGTGACTCGGCGCCGATGGCGCTGGTGGCGCTCGTCGACAAGCCGCAGGCCAAGACCGAGACCGCGCCTGCGCCCGAGGCCGAGAAGCCCAAGCGCGCGCGCAAGAAGGCCGCGGCGCCCAAGGAGGCCGAGGCCGAGGCGGCGCCCGCGAAGAAGCCGCGGCGCAAGAAGGCGGCGGCTTGAGCCGCGACGGTTAGTCCGGCGGATTCCGGTCGCCCGTAGCGGGCACCGGGTCGCCATAGTAGTAGGCCGGGGTCACTCCCCGGCCTTTTTTTAGGCTCTGTCACCAATTCGCGTTGGTCCCGGTGACGCATCGGTCAACGGCCGAGTGTCCGGCGGTTCGACCCGGTCGCGGGCCGGCTTGACGCCATGTGACCCGTTGCTGATTGACCGCCTGCCGAACTGCGGACCTTCGCAGCCTACTCTCGGCTAATTCGGGCATTTCGTCCCCGCATCAAATTGAATTGCGCGACGAGTCACCGAGCCGGTGCCGGTACACACGATCTGCTGCGCGGCGTTGTTGCCAGAAATCAGCCCATTCTGCTGAGAGTACGGGAATGTGGCGCTCGACAGGTCGCCAACCGAGACGCCCGCGCCACCGTTGCTGGTGATCGTCAAAGGCGCCACGGGCGGCCCCGACACCAAATACATGCGAGAAAAGGTCGCGGCTGCTCCTAGATCAAGGCTCACGCCACCGGCGCTGTTGTTGGTGATCTCGCAGCTCGGGCAATTGATCTCCCCGTGGTTCTGGACGAGGACCCCAACGTTAGTGTTGCCGGTGATGATTGCCCGGACCGACGCGCTGCCCCCCTCATAAGCAGGATCCGTAGGGCGATACTGCGCTCGCCCGGCGTGATCGACGACGACGCCGGCCCAGTTCTGCTGCGACGTCACTCCCGCGGCATTCGCATCACCGCCAAAGACGCCTAGCCCGGCATACCCGTTGTACTGCAGCGTTGCGCCATTGATGAAGACAGTTGCGCCACGATAGACGCCCACCCCAGCAGACGCGGCGAATTGCGCGGTGATCCCGTTCAGCACGGCCATGGCTTGGCCGATGCTGATCGCATCGGAGAGGCCGTTGGAGGTGCCGCCGCCATTGACGGTAAACCCACTTACCGTGACACCGGTTGAGTAGTAGATGCCGATCGTCTCGACTACGCCATTCGTCGTATCGGTGATCGAGGCGCCATTGATGGCGTTCAGAGTGAGTTGCTGGACGTTCCGGATCTGAACATTTTCGCGGCACGCTCCCGCCACATTGATCGTGTTGGGCCCGTTCGACTCAGAACTTCGCAGTACCTTGAGCGCGGCGGTGATGCTGGCGAGTGGACCTTTCCCGCCGCAATTGACGTAGAGCGTCGCCGCTTGTGCCGTCGATCCGATCAGCAACAGCAAGGCCGACGCGCAAGAGAAGGTCTCCCGATTAAACGCTGACATCGCTCTCTCCCTGGTGAATTGGAAGTGCTGCCACCACACGGAGGAACTATTCGATGGCGAGCTTTGAGACGCCAGACGGCGGCGCTTAGATCCCCCCGAGACCTGCTTATAGGCGACTGCGGAGCGACGGGCCGTCGTCGACTTCGCGCACGGCAACAGCGGTTCAGCCTTCTTGTCTGAATGTAACTCTTGGAGCCGCGTTGATCTACAACGCCGGGCGCCGTAACGCGCCAAGGGATATGAATTATGTCGTGTTGTGGCACCGCATTGGACCGCGTTCACCGCCGGTGACACCTGCGGAACGGAGATCAGTGCACCTCGCCAAGAGTCGAACGAGCCAACCGGTGCGTACCGCGCGACTGCGATCATCTCGATGCATCGCCACGGGCTGCAGTCGCCTCAGGTACGGCCCCGGACCTTGACGTCGAACTCCTTGAGTTCGAGATGGCAGTGGCCGTGCGGATCCAGCGCGATCTGGCGGAACGGCCGCTATCAGGAAGACCAGCAAACGGTCGCGACGACTGATCTTGGCCGGCCAGCGACCATCTACCGCCGACCGGCCAGCGGTGCCTCACACCTCGGTCTGCTCCGCCATTTCTAGGGCGTCGTTCACCTCGACCCCAAGGTAGCGGACCGTGCTCTCCAGCTTGGTATGACCGAGCAGCAACTGCACGGCGCGAAGGTTCTTCGTCCGCCGGTAGATCAGCGTCGCTTTGGTGCGCCGCAGCGTATGCGTCCCGTAACTGGCGCGGTCGAGCCCGAGCAGTCCGACCCACGAATCCACAATTCGGGCGTACTGCCGAGTCGACAAATGGGGCGATCCGCGAACCCGGCTCGGAAACAACGGGTCCTCCGAAGTCGGGCCGGCATCCCCGATCCAGGCACCGACGGCCTCACGGGTCGGCTCCGTGATCTCGAACTGGACCGGACGTTGAGTCTTCTGCTGTAGCACGATCGCCCGGGATGCGATGCCGCTGCCGTGGCAAACATCGCGGACCCGCAGCTTCGCGACGTCGCAGGCGCGGAGCTTGCTGTCGATGGCCAAATTGAACAGCGCCAGCTCGCGACGACGATTCGCGTGTTGCAGGCGGACCCTTATCGCCCAGATCTCCTTCAGCTTGCCTGCCGCCAGTCGTCCTTCCTGAAAACGGCCGTTCCATCGAGAACATGCTCTCCCGCTCGGCACGGCAGCCCTCAAAGGACGGGCGCGGCTCGTCAAGGGCGCGGCGATTGTTCCGCTTTCGCTGGCGGTTCGCACGGGCACGCCGCCAACACGAATTGGTGACAGAGCCTTTATTTTATGGCCGGTAGCGCAGCCGCGTGCCGATCCGCACCGACATCTCGATCTCGGCGGGCTCGAGCTCGACCGGGAACAGCACTCCGGAGACGTGCGCGGCGTGCAGGCTCGCGCCCTCGAGTCGGCACTTCGCGAGGTTGAGGCCGCGCAGGTCCGCCTGGCGCAGGTAGGCGTTGCTGAAGTCGATGCCGCCCGCGACGTCGAGTTCGCGCAGATCGAGGCCGCGCAGGTTCGCGCCTCTGAGTTCGTACTTCTCGCCGGCCGCCTTGCGCCGGTTGAACTCCTCGACCCGGCCTTCGCGGATCAGCAGGTACATCGGGTCGGCGCTGAGGCGGGGCTTCTCGTCGGGCATCGGTTCGCTCCTCTACTCGAGCGAGGCGCTCAGGCGCCGAGTGCGGCAAAGGCGGCGCGGGTCAGGTTCTCGGGTCCCTCGGCGGTCGCGACGACGTCGTCCTCGATGCGCGCGCCGCCGCAGGGCGCGAGGTCGGCGACGGTGTCCCAGTCGATGTTACTGCCGCGGCCGTCCTGTCGCGCGCGGTCGAGCAACAGGTCGATGAAGTAGACGCCGGGCTCGATCGTGACGACGGTGCCGGGCTCGAGGCGCCGCGTCAGGCGCAGGTACGGGTGGCCCGACGGCGGCGGCGCACCGCCGCCGGCCTCGGTGGCCTGGTGACCGCCGACGTCGTGCACCTGCAGCCCGAGCAGATGCCCTACGCCGTGCGGGAAGAACACGCTCGTGACGTCGGTCGCAACCGCGGCCTCCGCCGAGCAGGTGATGATGCCGAGCTCGACCAGCAGCTCCCCGACCAGCCGGTGCGCGGTGAAGTGGATCTCCGGGTAGGCGACGCCGGGCCGCACCATCTCGCACAGCCGCTGCTCGAGCGCATCGACGCCCGCGACGAGGTCCGCGAACGGGCTCCGCATCGCAGTGTGCGTGCGAGTGATGTCGCAGGCGTAGCCGCGGCATTGCGCGCCGGCGTCGATCAGGAACGAGCGCCGCGCCGGCGGGACCGAGCGCTGCAGGTCGGTGTAGTGGAGGATCGCCGCGCCCTCGTTGAGGGCGATGATGTTCGGGTACGGGAGCTCCGCCTCGGTGTGGCCGCTGGCCTCGACGTAGGCGAGGTGGATCTCGTATTCGGAGGCGCCCGCCGCGAACGCCTCGGCCGCGGCGCGGTGCGCGCGCGCGCCGGCCGCCGCCGCGCGACGCATGCAGGCGAGCTCGTACGGCGTCTTCGTCGCGCGCGCCCAATGCAGGCGGTTGACGAGCGCCGGCGGATTGAAGTTCGCGAATCCCCAGTCCTCGCACCCGGCGAACGGCTCGCCGAGGTAGGTCGCGCCGGCGGGCACCTGCCCGCGCGCGTCGGCCGGATGGCGGATCACGCGGACGTCGAAGGCGCTCAGCCAGGCGCCCGACGGCATCGACGGCGGCTTGTGCCAGTAGTCCTCGGGCTGGTGAAAAAGCAGCACCGGCTTGCGACCCGGCACGAAGATCACGAAGGATCCGGGCGCGTCCAGCACTGGCGCCCAGGACTTGAAGTGCGGACTGACGACGAAGGGATCCGCCTGATCGTCAAGATAACGAAACTTGACGAATCCTGAACCGACGACAAGCGCTTGGCCTCCGGCCGCCTCGAGCGCGCGGCCGGTGACGTCGGTCAGCGCCTTGATATGGGCCGGAAATAAGGCGTCGAGCGCGTCGGTTGTATCCATCTGCGTCCCCCTGCGGCGCAGCCGAAGCCGCTCCCCCACAGCGCGCGAGTGTAGACGGGCCCGGAGGGGCTGCGCCACGGCCAACATTTGCGCGCACTCAGCCCGAAAGCCTGTACAATCGGCCGCCGTGGACCGGGACGGGGCGGGAGTTCCACAGCCGGCCCGGCCGCGATTTCTAACCACACCTGGAATTTGGGGTATCGACAGATGAACGTGAAAATCGCCCTTGGCGCCGCTGCTCTGGCGCTGGTGCTCGCCGCTTGCGGCGGCAAGAAGGAAGAGGCCCCGGCTCCGGCGGCCGCTCCTGCTCCTGCTGCCGAAAGCGCTGCTCCGGCTGCTGCTCCGGCTGCTGCTCCGGCTGCTGACGCCGCAGCTCCGGCTGCGGGTGCTGCTCCGGCGGCTGCTCCGGCCGAAGCCCCGAAGGAAGCTCCGAAGCAGTAATCGCGACGCGCAAGCGTTTGCGATGTGAACCGGGCCGGGTCCCCAGCTGTGCTGGCGGGTCCGCCCGGTTTTTTGATCTGCACGGACGGCAGTCTTCCTCCGCAGGTAGTGCGTTCAAGTGAGCGTCACACTGCGCGACGCCAAGCGGTCCGAAGCGGACCAGCTCTGGATCCAGAGCATCTACCCCGAATACCTCGATGAACTCGCCGAGGTGTCGCATTCGGGCACCGGGGTATTCCCGGTGTTCGGCGAGCACGGCGCGCGGCACGCCGAACTCCTCGCACGGTGGTTCCGCGACGACCGTTCGCACCCGCTGCTGATCCTCGACAACGGACGGGCGGTGGGTTTCGCGCTCGTCGCGCGCCCGCTCGCCGGCACCGCGCGCCCCGACGCCGCAGAGTACCGGATGGCCGAGTTCTTCGTGCGGCGCAGCTTCCGTCGGCGCGGCGTCGGCCGGGTCGCCGCGGGGCTCATCTTCAGCCGCTTCGCCGGCCGCTGGGAAATCGTCGAGGCAACCGCGAACGACAATGCGGTGCGCTTCTGGCGCCGCACGGTGATGGAGTACACGCGCGGGCGCTACGACGAGCGCGTGCGCGACGGGGAAGTGCGCCAGCGCTTCGAAAGCAGCAATTCCCCCGGCCTTGGCCGCGCCTGACGCGGCCGCGAGGCCCCGGACGCCCGCTCAAGATTCCGAGCCCCACTGACGATAGATAGGCCTCGGCCCGGAGCCGCCGGCGGCCAGCCGGGCGCCTGACCGTGCCGGGCTGGGGCATCGGACCTGCGGCCCGTCCACTGAAGGCGCCCGGAATGCCGCCCGGCGGGCCGCCAGGCCGGCACGGACCGGCCCGGGGAACGGGTCGAGGAGCGCCCGGAACCCCCCCAGGGCACCCGCCGAGGCCTGCACGCGCCGTTTCGGGGATTTCCCCAATGCCGGCGAACTGGGTGCCAATTCTCGTTTTGCGCGACCCCGTAAGTGTGACTTGACTCAATTTCGGCCCACTGTCGCCGACTATCGGTGGGCGACCCGGTTTAGACGGAGCAGACCCGTATGGCAGGCGTAATTCTGGCGGTCGACGACTCCGCCTCGATGCGACAGATGGTCAATTTCACGCTGAAGGGCGCCGGCTACGACGTCGTTCAGGCGGTGGATGGCGTCGAGGCCCTCGAGTACGCACGCAAGAACAGCGTCGACCTCGTGCTCACCGACGTGAACATGCCGCGCATGGACGGCATCACGCTCGTGAAGGAACTGCGCGCACTGCCGGCGTATCGCTACACGCCGATGCTGGTGCTGACCACCGAGTCGAGCCAGGACAAGAAGATGCAGGGCAAGCAGGCCGGTGCAACCGGCTGGATCGTCAAGCCCTTCAATCCGGACCAGTTGCTCGCGACGATCGCGCGCGTTCTTTGATCGGGCAGTCGCAAGGGGACCGCGATGTCACTCGATTTGGAGATGGAGGAGATCCACAAGATCTTCTTCGAGGAAAGCTTCGAAGGGCTCGACGTCATGGAGTCGAGCCTGCTGAACCTGGACGTCAACGCCGATCGCGAGACGATCGCGCGCATCTTCCGCGCCGCCCACTCGATTAAGGGTGGCGCCGCGACCTTCGGCTTCATGGAGGTCTCGAATTTCACGCACGGCGTCGAGACGCTGCTCGACGAGATGCGCAACGGAACGCGGCCCGTGACGCCGGACGCGATCCAGCTGCTGCTGCAGTCGGTCGACGGGTTGCGCGAGATGGTGAAGGCGGTGCAGGCGAAGCAGCCGATCGACGCGCAGCGGATCGCGCTCCTTGCGGACGAGATCGCGCAGCTGCTCGCGCGCCACCCCGGCAAGGCCGCCGAACCGCCGGCCGTCGCGGCCCCCGCGCCCGCCGCGTCGGCCGCCGCGACGCCGGAACCGGTCGCCGAGGGCGCGAACGCCGCGCCGGAGTTCCTCGCCGGCGGCCCGGGCTGGGTCATCGACTTCCAGCCGCACCGCGACATGCTGAAGACGAACAACGAGCCACTGCGCATGTTCGCGGAGCTCGAGCGCCTCGGCGCGCTCAACGTGATCGCCGACGCGAGCGCCGTCCCCGCGCTCGCGGAGCTGCAGCCCGACGCCTGCCACCTGCGCTGGCGGCTCGAGCTTGCCGGCGCCATCGAAAAGCGCGCCATCGAGGAAGTGTTCGACTGGGTCGACGCCAACTGCTCGATCAGCTACCAGCACTATGCAGGCACCGCCGCCGCGCCCGCCGCGCCGCCCGTCGCAGCCCCGCCGGTGGCCGTCGAGGCCGCGGTCGCGCCGGCGGCCGCCACCGCTGTCAGCGCGCCGCCGCCCGAGGCCGTGGCGGTTCCGGCGGCGGGTGCCACCGCGGCCGCCGCGCCGAAGGGCGCAAGCGGTGGCGGCGATGCGGGCTCCATACGCGTCTCGACGACCAAGGTCGACCACCTGATCAACCTCGTCGGCGAGCTCGTGATCACGCAGTCGATGCTGTCGCGCTTCGCCGACGGCTGCTCGCCGGCCGAGCTCGAGAAGCTGCGCGAGGGGCTGACGCAGCTGACGCGCAACACCCGCGAGCTGCAGGAAAGCGTGATGCAGATCCGCATGCTGCCGATCAGCTTCGCGTTCAACCGCTTCCCGCGACTGGTGCACGACCTGTCGCGCAAGCTCGGCAAGAAGGTCGAGCTCAAGCTCTCGGGCGAGGGCACCGAGCTCGACAAGACCGTGCTCGAGAAGATCTCCGATCCGCTCGTGCACCTCGTGCGCAATGCGCTCGACCACGGGCTCGAGAGGCCCGAGGCGCGCGTCGCCGCCGGCAAGCCCGAGACCGGCACGATCGAACTCGCCGCGTTCCACGAGGGCGGCAACATCATCATCGAGGTCAAGGACGACGGTGGCGGCCTCAACCGGGCCAAGATCCTCAAGCGCGCGCGCGAGCGCGGCCTCGTGGCCGACGACGCCGAGCTCTCGGACGACCAGATCCACAACCTGATCTTCGCGGCCGGCTTCTCGACCGCGGACACGATCAGCGACGTCTCCGGCCGTGGCGTCGGCATGGACGTCGTCCGGCGCAACATCCAGGACCTGGGCGGCGTCGTGCAGATCTCCTCGATCGAGGGCGCCGGCAGCACCATCCGCATCCGCCTGCCGCTGACGCTCGCCATCCTCGACGGCCAGCTGGTGCGCGTCGGTGCCCACACCTACGTGATCTCGCTGGTCGCGATCGTCGAGACGATCCAGGCGCAGAAGGACCGGCTGAACGCAGTGCCGGGCGGCGCGGAGCTGTTCCGGCTGCGCGACGAGTACATCCCGGTCGTACGTCTCTACGAGATGTTCGGCGTCGAGCCCGACAGCCGCGCGATCGAGGAGGGGCTGCTCGTCGTCGTCGAGGCCGAGGGACGGCGCTTCGGCGTGCTGGTCGATGACTTGCTCGCCCAGCAGCAGGTCGTCATCAAGACGCTCGAGACCAACTACCGGCAGGTCGCCGGCGTCGCCGGCGCGACGATCCTCGGCGACGGTACCGTCGCGCTGATCGTCGACGTGCCGGGGCTGGTGCAGGTGTTCAACGAGTCATTCACGGGCGGTCAGACGCTCGCGGCCTGAGGCCGCGGCAGGCATTGGAACAGCGGACGGCACGGCGCCGTCCTGGGAGCAAGCGATGAGCACGAACATCAGCGACAAGCGGCTCGAGGCGGCCGAGGATGCGGGTCAGTACCTGACCTTCCAGCTCGGGCGCGAGGAGTACGCGGTCGATATCCTGCGCGTCCAGGAGATCAAGGGCTGGGAGCGTGCGACGCGCATCCCGCACGCGCCGGACTACGTCCTCGGCGTCATCAACCTGCGCGGCGCGATCGTGCCGATCATCGAGCTGCGCAAGCGCTTCGCCCTCGAGTCGATCGACTTCGGCCCGACCACCGTCGTGATCGTCGTCAAGGTCGCGAGCCCGCGCGGCGAGCGCACCGTCGGCATGGTCGTCGACGCGGTCTGCGAGGTCTACAACGTCGCCCACGCCGACGTGAAGGCCCCGCCCGAGGTCGGCTCGAGCGTCGACACCGCCTTCGTCAAGGGCCTGGCGACCGTCGAGAACAAGATGCTGATCCTGCTGGACATCGACCGGCTGATCAACGCCAGCATCCTCGACGGGATCGGCGCCGCCGCCTGAGGACATCGCCGTGAGACACGCCCATTCCAAGCGCCCGACGCGCCGCGCCAAGCCTGCGGTCCGCTCGGGCGCACGCGCCAAGCCCGCGCCGGTCGCCGCGCCGGCCGCGCCGGTCGACACGACCCCGGCGCTGCCTGCCGACCTCAGCATCCGCGCGGTCCGCGAGACCGCGGCGCTGATCGGCGCCGCGCTCGCCGCCGGCAGCGAGCGCATCGACGCGAGCCGCGTCGCGATGGTCGACTCGGCCGGCGTGCAGCTGCTGATCGCCGCCGGCCGCACCGCCGCGGCGCACGGCCGCGCGCTGCGCTGGGCCGAGGCCTCGAGCTCGCTGATCGAGGCGGCGAGCCGCCTCGGCGTCGCCGGCCTGCTCGGCTTCGCGAGGAGCGGCTGAGATGGCCGAGCGCGCCGCAGGGAACCGCGACGCGAATCCGCAAGCGAGCTCGGCGGATGCCGAGCTCGTGAGTCTGCTCGGCCTCGCGGCCTCGCAGATCGAGGTCGCGCTGCGCGAGGCGGAGGCGCCGGTCGCCGAGCTCGCCGGCATCGTCCAGGCGCTCGGCGCCGGCGGCGCGGGCGCGAACGCGGCCACTGCGCTTCAGTTCCACGACCGGCTCTCGCAGCGCCTGACGCACGTGCGCGACACGCTCGCCTCGCTCGCCAAGTTCCTCGACGCCCGCTCGCACCACGGCCCCGGCAGCAACTGGGACCGGCTGCGCGCCGACATCCGCGACCAGTACAGCATGGAGCAGGAGCGCCTGATGTTCGACCTCCTGGTCGGCGGCGCGACGCCTGAGCAGGTGCTTGAGGCGCTCGCCGAGATGCGCACGAGCGGCGCGGCGAGCCACGTCGACTTGTTCTAGGGGCGATCGCAGTGCAGACGAGCGCCGCCGCCCACCGCGAGTTTCAGCTCTCGGACAGAGAGTTCGACGAGATCCGCCGTCTGGTGCGCGAGCACACGGGCATCGCGCTCGCGGACTCCAAGCGCGAGCTCGTCTACAGCCGCCTCGTGCGGCGCCTGAGGCGCCTGTCGCTCGCGACCTTCGCCGAGTACCTGGCGCTGCTCGCTCGCGGCGAGCCGGCCGAACTCGAGGAGTTCACGAACGCGATCACGACGAACCTGACGTCGTTCTTCCGCGAAGGGCACCACTTCGAGTTCCTGGCCGACACCGTGCTGCCGGCGCTCGAGCGCCGCAATGCGGCCTCGCGCCGCCTCCGGATCTGGTCGGCCGGCTGCTCGACCGGCGAGGAGCCGTACTCGATCGCGGTCGCGCTGCAGGAGGCGATGGGCCGGTTCCGCGGCTGGGACATCAAGATCCTCGCGACCGACCTCGACTCGAACGTCGTCGCCCACGCGCAGACCGGCGAGTACCGGGAGGACCGCTTCGAGAAGGTCAGTGCCGCGCGGCGCGAGCGCTACTTCCCGCAGCTGCGGCCCGGCGTGTTCGGCGCGGCCCCGTCGCTGAAGTCGCTGATCACCTTCAGGCAGCTGAACCTGATGCACGCGTGGCCGTTCCGCGGCCCGTTCGACGTGATCTTCTGCCGCAACGTCGTGATCTACTTCGACAAGCAGACGCAACGCGAGCTGTTCGACCGCATGGCCGACTTGCAGCGCAACGACGACCACCTGTTCATCGGCCATTCCGAATCGCTGTTCAAGGTCTCGGACCGCTACCAGCTGATCGGCAAGACGATCTACAGGAAGGTCCGATGAGCGCGACGCGCCCGCTGGCCCCGCGCCCGCCGGCCGGGGAGTCGCCGCCCGCACTCGGCCAGTTCGGGCACATCCGCCGCTACTGGGACCCGCAGCACGAGGTCTACGCCGCCAAGCTGCTGCCCGGCGAGTACTACGTGACGCTGCACTCCGAGATGATCTGCACGGTGCTCGGCTCCTGCGTGTCGGCGTGCGTGCGCGACCGGGCGACCGGCATCGGCGGCATGAACCACTTCATGCTGCCGCTCGACCGCTCGCACGGCGAGAGCGCCTGGGCCGACGCCACGAGTGCCGCGACCCGCTACGGCAACGTCGCGATGGAGCGGCTGATCAACGACCTGCTGAAGGCCGGCGCCAAGCGCTCGAACCTCGAGTTCAAGCTGGTCGGCGGCGGCAAGGTGCTTGCGGCGATGACCGACGTCGGCGCCGGCAACATCGAGTTCGTGCGCAACTACATGCTCACCGAGGGTTTCGTGGTCGCCGGAGAGGACCTGGGCGACATCTATCCCCGCAAGGTGCACTTCTATCCCGACACCGGGCGGGTGCGCGTCAAGAAGCTCCTGTCGACACGCAACGACACGATCTTCGCCCGCGAGCGCAGCTACCTGCAGCAGGTCAGCGCCGCGCCGCAGACGGGCGACGTCGAGCTGTTCTAGGAGAGGCGATGACCACAACCAGTAACAAGAAGATCAAGGTGCTGATCGTCGACGACTCGGCGCTGGTACGGCAGCTCTTGAGCGAGATCTTCGCCGCCGACCCCGGCCTCGAGGTCGTCGGCACGGCGCAGGACGCCTACATGGCGCGCGAGAAGATCAAGCGCTTCAACCCCGACGTGCTGACGCTCGACGTCGAGATGCCGAAGATGGACGGCATCCAGTTCCTGAGGAACCTCATGCGGCTGCGGCCGATGCCGGTCGTGATGTGCTCGTCGCTGACCGAGCGGGGTGCCGACGTCACGCTCGATGCGCTCGCGCTCGGCGCCGTCGACTTCGTCACCAAGCCCAAGGTCGACCTCGCGTACCGGCTCGAGGACTACGCGCAGGACATCATCGCCAAGGTCAAGGCGGCGTCGCGGGCCCGCGTGCGCGCGCTGGCGCCGGGCGACGCCGCGGCGGCGGCGCCCGCGCCGCACGCAATCAAGATCGTCGAGAAGCTGAGCGCCGACGCGGTGCTGCCGCGGAGCGCGCAGCCGCGGCACTTTCGCACCACCGACCAGATCGTGGCGATCGGCGCCTCCACCGGCGGCACCGAGGCGATCCGCGAGGTGCTGGTGCGCCTGCCGCCGGATGCGCCCGGCATCGTGATCACGCAGCACATCCCCAAGGCCTTCAGCGGCCCGTTCGCCGCGCGGATGAACTCCTGCTCGGCGCTCACCGTGTGCGAGGCGAGGGACGGCCAGCAGATCCTGCCGGGGCACGTGTTCATCGCGCCGGGCGACCTGCACCTGCTCGTCGTGCGCGACGGCGCGCAGTACCGCTGCCGGCTCAACGACGGCCCGCCGGTGCAGCGCCACAAGCCGTCGGTCGACGTGCTGTTGCGGTCGGTCGCGCAGAACGCGGGCCCCAACGCGATCGGCGTGATGCTGACCGGCATGGGGCGCGACGGCGCCGAGGGCATGAAGGAGATGCGCGACGCGGGCGCCGCCTGCATCGCCCAGGACGAGGCGACGAGCGTCGTCTGGGGCATGCCGGGAGCCGCCTACGAGGCTGGCGCCGCCGAGACGCTGCACCCGCTCCACTCGATCGCCGGCAAGATCATGCAGCTGGTCGGCGAGCGCAGCGGCGCGCACGCCGCGTGATGCGCGTCACACTTGCGCGGTGCCGCCCGGCCGAACGGCCGGGGTTCGCGGCAGCGCTCTCAAGAACGCCCCGGCGTGCGCCGACAACCCCTGTGGGGTGCCGCGACGCCGGTGGCACAGGATCCTTCCGCGCGCCGGACGTGGTGCGCCAGTGTTGTTTCGGAGTGAACCGATGAAAATCATGATCGTTGATGATTCCGCCGCGATGCGCATGATCGTCAAGAAGACGCTGCGCCAGGCCGGCTTCGAGGGCCACGAGATCAGCGAGGCCGAGGACGGCGCCAAGGCGCTGGCCGCGATCCAGAGCGGCTCGCCCGACCTCGTGCTCTCCGACTGGAACATGCCGAACATGACGGGCATCGAGCTCCTGGAGAAGCTCGCCGCCGCCGGCTCCAAGGTCAAGTTCGGGTTCGTCACCACCGAGGCCACGGCCGACATGCGCGCCCGTGCGACGACCGCCGGGGCGAAGTTCCTGATCTCGAAGCCGTTCACGCCGGAGTCCTTCAAGGACGCACTCGGCCCCTTCATCAACTGACGGACCCGATCATGGCGACCGCCTACCCGATGCCCGACGCAGCCAAGGTCAAGCTGATGCTCGGCCTGCTATTCGACGGGCTCGAAGTCAAGCCCGGCAAAAAGTTCGACATCGTGCCGCCCTCGGGCAGCTGGGTCGGCCTGTACGTCGGCGACGACGGCAAGCCGGTCGCGGCCTGTGCCGCGGACGTGCTGCTCGCGGCGAACTCGGCCGCGGCGCTGTCGATGCTGCCGCCGGCGGTCGCGAAGGACGCGGCCAAGACCAAGGAGCTGACCGACGTCATGGTCGCGAACCTGCAGGAGATCATGAACATCTGCTCGCGGCTGCTGATGAACGACGGCTCGGCGCACCTGAAGCTCGACAAGGTCTACCCGGCGAAGTCGCTGCCGCCGGCGGCCGCGGCGATGCTGGGTGCCGCCCAGGGCCGCGTCGACTTCGAGTTGAATGTCCCGAAGTACGGCGCGGGCACCCTCGCCGTGCTCAGCACCTGACGGAGCCACGAATGGAAGCGGCACAGCGAGGCGCCGGCCACGGCGCACCCTCCCAGAATGCGCTCGCCTTCGAGTTCGTGGCGGCGCTCGCCTCGGAACTGTCGGGCACGAAGGTCGACCTGCCCTCGTTCCCGGACGTCGCGATCCGTGTGCGGCGCGCGCTCGGCGACGAGAAGACGACGGTCGACCAGGTGGTGCGCATCGTGGGCTCCGAGCCCGCGCTCGCGGCACGGCTGCTCAAGATGTCGAACTCGGCGGCGCTCAATCGCAGCGGCCGGCAGATCACCGAGCTTCGGACCGCGATCGCCCGCATGGGCTACAACATGGTGCGCAGCGCCGCGATCTCCTTCGCGATGGCGCAGATCCGCGCCAGCGCCGCGCTCAAGGGCCTCGAGAAGCCGCTCGCCGAGCTGTGGCGCACCAGCACCTACGTCGCCGCCTTCTGCTACGTGCTCGCCCGCAACCACACGCAGCGCAACGCCGACGAGGCGTTCCTGGCAGGGCTCCTGCACGGCGTCGGCCGGCTCTACATCCTGACGCGCACGCCGCGCTTCCCGGGGCTGCTCGGCGACGCGGCCTCGCTCGACGAGATCAACCGCAACTGGCACGCCAACATCGCGAAGGCGGTGCTCGAGAACTGGGAGCTCAGCGAGGAGCTCGTCGAGGCCGTGCACGCCCAGGACGACATCGCCTACCAGCACGAGGGCGTCGCGGACCTGACCGACATCCTGGTGTGCGCGAACATGATGGCGGCCTACATCGACCAGCCGGCGGACCTCGTGCTCAACATGTCGGGCGTGCGCAGCTTCCGGATGCTCGGCCTCAACGAGCAGAATTGCGCCAAGGTCCTCGCCGATTCACGCGACGAGATCGAGGCGCTGCGCCAGGCACTCGGCAACTGACGCGGGCGGCGCCCTGCGGGTTCCCCGCTTGCGCCGTTGGGGTCCGCTGCCTATCGTGTTCGCGCGGCGCGTGGTGTGCGATATACCCCCTATGGCCAAACGGTCACGCTCGAGACGACGCCCGGACGATGACCGGCTGCTCGAGGCGGCGGTGTGGGCCGCCGACCTCGGCGCCTACGAGTGGGACCTCGCGACCGATCGCGTGCGCTGGCTCAACAACTGGTGCCGACAGTACGACGTCGACCCCTGCGAAGGCGAGTCGCACGGCGAGCGCTGGCGCGCGCGCGTGCACCCGGACGATCGCGCGCGGGCGCGGCACGAGTACGACGAGCACGTTGCGGGCCGGCGCGACCGCTACGAGGCCGAGTACCGGATACTGACGCGCGGTGGCCGGTGGCGCTGGATCCGCAACCGCGGCTACGTGGTCCGCTACGGCAAGGGCCGGAAGCGCCTGATGGGCGTGTGCGTCGACGTCGACGAGCGCAAGAACACCGAGGCCGCGCTCGAGCACAGCCGCCGCAGCCTCGAGGCGCTCGCGGCCACGGCGCCGATCTGGATGATCGTCGCCGACCGCGACGGCCTCATCGAGTTCCTGAACCGGCCGTTCTCCGCCGCCGGTCCGTCGCCGGCCGCAGCGCGCGGCCGGCCGGTCACGGAGCTGATCGACAACCCGGACGAGGCGGCGCGCATCGCCGCGCTGTGGCGAACGATCGCCGCGGACGGCCGGCCACAGGCGCACTCGATGCTGCTGGGCGATGGCCGCGCCATCAACCTGTGGGCGAACCCGGTGCGCGAGGCGGGCCACGTCGTCGGGATCGCCGCAGTCGCGCTCGACGTCTCGGAGCGCCGCGACCGGGAGCGCGACCTGCTCGACGCCGTGACCGCCGAGCAGCAGCGCTTCGGGCACGACCTGCACGACGGGCTCGGCCAGGAGCTGACCGGCATCTCGCTGCTGCTGAAGTCGCTGGCGCTACGCGCCGACAAGGAGGCACCGGCGCTCGTGCCGGCGCTTCGCGAAGTGCTCGAGCACACCAATGCCGCGATCGCGACCAGCCGTGCGGTCGCGCGCGGCGCCTCGCCGGTCGGTCGCGAGCACGGCGGGCTGCGCGAAGCGCTCAAGCACCTGACGCAGCGCGTCGGCCGCCAGGGCGGTCCGGTGGTCAGCTACCGCGCGAGCGGCGGCGAGCCCGAGGAGCTCGAGCCGCTCCTCGCCGACAACCTGTACCGGATCGCGCAGGAGGCCATCACCAATGCCGTGCGCCACAGCGGCGCCGAGCAGATCACGGTGCGGCTCGAGCGCACGCCGCAGCGCATTCGGCTCGTCGTCGACGACGACGGCCGCGGCATCGGCGGCGCCGGCGAGCGCGCCGGGCTCGGGCTTCGGATCATGCGCGACCGTGCCGAGCTCGTCGGCGCCCGGCTCAAGGTCGGAACGCGCGCACCCCGCGGCACGCGCGTCGAGTGCGTGCGCGACTGGCCGAGCGGCAGCGCGGCCTAGGCGGTGCGCCGGTCGAGCGCCTGCGGGCGTGCCAGCACGCCCTTGAGGTACTGCCCGGTGTAGGACTCCGGCAGCGCAGCGATGTGCTCGGGCGTGCCGGTGCCGAGCACGCGCCCACCGCCGTCGCCGCCCTCGGGCCCGAGGTCGATGATCCAGTCGGCGGTCTTGACGACGTCGAGGTTGTGCTCGATGACGACCACCGTATTGCCCTCGTCGCGCAGCCGGACGAGCACGCCGAGGAGTTGGGCGATGTCGTGGAAGTGCAGGCCCGTCGTCGGCTCATCGAGGATGTAGAGCGTGCGTCCGGTCGAGCGCTTGGACAACTCCTTGGCGAGCTTGACGCGCTGCGCCTCTCCGCCCGACAGCGTCGTCGCGTTCTGGCCGAGTCGCACGTACGAGAGGCCGACGTCGAGCAGCGTCTTCAGCTTCTGCGCGACGACCGGCACGGCCTGGAAGAACTGGTGCGCGTCCTCGACGGTCATGTCGAGGACCTCGTGGATCGTGCGCCCCTTGTAGCGGACCTCGAGCGTCTCGCGGTTGTAGCGCTTGCCCTTGCAGACGTCGCAGGGGACGTAGACGTCGGGCAGGAAGTGCATCTCGACCTTGAGCACGCCGTCGCCCTCGCAGGCCTCGCAGCGCCCGCCCTTGACGTTGAAGCTGAAGCGCCCCGGCTCGTAGCCGCGTGCGCGCGCCTCGGGCGTCTGGGCGAACAGCTCGCGGATCGGCGTGAAGAGCCCTGTGTAGGTCGCCGGGTTCGAGCGCGGCGTCCGCCCGATCGGGCTCTGGTCGATGTCGATCACGCGATCGATGTGCTGCAGCCCCTCGACGCGCTCGCACGGCGCCGGCTCCTCGCCCGAGTCGTTGAGCGCCTGCGCGACCTTGCGGTACAGGGTGTCGTTGACCAGTGTCGACTTGCCTGAGCCCGAGACGCCGGTGACGCAGGTCAGCAGCCCGATCGGCACGTCGACGGTGACGCGCTTCAGGTTGTTGCCGGACGCCTCGACGATGCGCAGGTGGCGGCGCGCGTCGTTCGGCGTGCGGCGCAGCGGCACCTCGATCCGCGTGCGCCGCGACAGGTACTGCCCCGTCAGCGAGTCCTCGGCCGCCTCGATGTCCGCGACGCTGCCCAGGGCGACGACCTGGCCGCCGTGGACGCCGGCACCGGGACCCAGGTCGACGATGTAGTCGGCCTGGCGGATCGCATCCTCGTCGTGCTCGACGACGATGACGGTGTTGCCGAGGTCGCGCAGCCGGACCAGCGTGTCGAGCAGCCGCTGGTTGTCGCGCTGGTGCAGGCCGATCGACGGCTCGTCGAGGATGTACATGACGCCGACCAGCCCGGAGCCGACCTGGCTCGCGAGCCGGATACGCTGCGCCTCGCCGCCCGACAGCGTCTCGGCGCTGCGGTCGAGCGTCAGGTAGTCGAGACCGACGTTGGCGAGGAAGCCCAGCCGGTCGCGGATCTCCTTGACGATCTTGACCGCGATCGCGCCGCGCCAGCCGGGGAGCTCGAGCGTGCCGAAGAACTCGAGCGCCTTGCCGACCGAGAGGCCGGTCACCTGCGCGATGTTGCGGCCGGCGACGAACACGTGCCGCGCGGCGGTATTGAGGCGCGTGCCGCCGCAGTCCGGGCACGGCTTGCTGCCGAGGTACTTCGCGAGTTCCTCGCGCACCATCACCGAGTCGGTCTCGCGGTAGCGGCGCTCGAGGTTGGGCAGGATGCCTTCGAACGGATGGCGGCGCCGCGTCGTGCCGCCGCGGCCGTCGTAGTAGCGGAACTCGATGCTCTCCTCGCCGCTGCCGTGCAGCAGCACGCGCTGCACCTTCGGATCCAGGTCGCGCCATGGCGCCTCGACGTCGAACTTGTAGTGGCGCGCGAGCGACTGGATCATCGTGAAGTAGTAGGCGTTGCGCCGGTCCCAGCCGCGCACCGCGCCCGAGGCGAGCGCGAGCTGCGGCTGCGTCACGACGCGCGCCGGGTCGAAGAACTGCTTGACGCCGAGTCCGTCGCAGGTCGCGCAGGCGCCGGCCGGGTTGTTGAACGAGAACAGCCTCGGCTCGAGCTCGGCGAGCGACCAGCCGCAGACGTTGCAGGCGAACTTGTCGGAGAACACGAGCTCGGCGCGCGCCGGATCGTCGATGAAGGCGACCTCGGCGATGCCATTGCCGAGACGCAGCGCCGTCTCGAAGGACTCGGCGAGCCGCTGCCCGGAGTCGGCGCGCACCTTGAAGCGGTCGACGACGGCCTCGATCGTGTGCTTGCGCCTGAGGTCGAGCGCCGGCGGCTCGTCGAGCTCGACGACCTTGCCGTCGATGCGCGCGCGCACGAAGCCCTTGCTCTTGAGCTCCTCGAGGATCTGCGCGTGCTCGCCCTTGCGGTCCTTGACGACCGGCGCGAGCAGCAGCAGCGGCGTCGACTCCGGGAGCTCGAGCACCTGATCGACCATCTGGCTGATCGTCTGCGCCGCGAGCTCGAGGCCGTGGTCCGGGCAGCGCGGTATCCCGGCGCGCGCGTACAGCAGCCGCAGGTAATCGTAGATCTCGGTGACCGTCGCGACCGTCGAGCGCGGGTTGTGCGAGGTCGACTTTTGCTCGATCGAGATCGCGGGCGAGAGGCCCTCGATCGTGTCGACGTCGGGCTTCTCCATCATCGACAGGAACTGGCGCGCGTAGGCGGACAGCGACTCGACGTAGCGCCGCTGGCCCTCGGCATAGATCGTGTCGAAGGCGAGCGAGGACTTCCCTGAGCCCGACAGGCCCGTCAGCACGATCAGGCGATCGCGCGGGAGATCGAGGTCGATCCCCTTCAGGTTGTGGGTCCGGGCGCCGCGGATACGGATGTGCTGCATCGTCAGTCCGGGACAATCGGGCGAATTCGTTAGAATACAAGGCGCGTTCCCCTCAAGGTAAGACACCCGCGTGGACCAGACTCCGACCGGGCCGGGCCGAGCCCCGACGACCCCGCCCGCGAGGCTGCGCATGGAGCCGATCGAGCGGCGCGCGCTCGGGGCGCTGGCGGCGATCTATGCGGCGCGGATGCTGGGGCTTTTCCTGCTGCTTCCGGTGCTTGCGCTCTACGTCCGGGGGCTGCCGGGGTCGACCCCGCTCAGGCTCGGGCTCGCGATGGGCGCCTACGGGCTCACGCAGGCCTGCCTGCAGATCCCCTTCGGCGTGCTGTCGGACCGGATCGGGCGCCGGCCGGTGATCCTCGCCGGGCTCTTGCTCTATGTCGCGGGCTCGGCGATCGGGGCGCTCGCGACGACGATCTGGGGCGTGATCCTCGCCGGACTCGTCCAGGGCTCGGGGGCGATCTCGGGGCCCGTCACGGCACTGCTCGCCGATCTGACGCGCACCGAGGTGCGGACCCGGGCGATGGCGCTCATCGGCATCAGCATCGGCGGCTCGTTCGTGATTTCCCTGGTCGCGGCGCCCGTGCTCGAGCCCCTGATCGGCGTGCCGGGGATCTTCTGGATCATGACCGGGCTCGCGGCGCTTTGCATTGTGCTCCTGTACGGCCTCGTGCCGGCGCCGCCGCCGGTCGCTCGGGGCGCGACGCAGACGCCGTGGCGCCGGGCGCTCAGCGGCGAGCTCGTGCCCTATTACCTCGGCATGTTCGCGCTCAATTTCGTGCTGCGCGCGACCTTCGTCGGAGTCCCGATCGCGCTCACCGACGTCCTGCACCTCGACGTGCACGAGCACTGGCGGACCTACCTCGTCGTGTTCGCCTGCTCGGTGCCGCCGACGATCCCGCTCGTGCTGATGACCGAGCGCTCGTCGCGACCGCAGGAGGTCATGCGCTTCGCGATCGCGCTGCTGATGCTCTCGCTCGGCTGGCTCGCGTTCGCGCACGACAGCCTGCTCGCGCTCGGCGCGGCGCTCGTCGGCTTCTTCGCCGCCTTCAACTACCTCGAGGCGCGCCTGCCGGCGCGCCTGTCGCAGGCGGCGGCGCCGGAGGTGCGGGGGGCCGCGCTCGGCATCTTCGCGACCTCGCAGTTCCTCGGCGCCTTCGCCGGCGGCGCGGCGGCGGGGCCGCTCTACGGCAGCTCCATGGGCCTCGTCGGCGTCTTCGGCTGCGCCTCGCTGGTCGCACTCGCGTGGCTGCTTCTCGCCCGCCCGGAGCGCGACTGAGCGCGGCGAATCGGGACGAACGGACGCGATTCTGGCCGCCCCGGCGCCGCGCGGCGGCGTACACTCTCCTTCCCGGTCAGTCGGGCCCGCCCGGCCCCCGCCGGCCCCCAATCAGGAGTCGATGACATGGCGCGCGGCATCAACAAGGTCATTCTCGTGGGCAACCTCGGCCAGGACCCGGAGACCCGGGCGATGCCCAGCGGCAAGGCCGTCACCAACGTGCGGATCGCCACTTCCGACAGCTGGCGCGACAAGCAGACCGGCGAGCAGAAAGAGCAGACCGAGTGGCACAACGTCGTCTTTTTCGACCGGCTGGCCGAGATCGCCGCCGAGTACCTGCGCAAGGGCTCGCAGGTGTACGTCGAGGGGCGGCTTCGGACCCGCAAGTGGCAGGACAAGAGCGGCAACGACCGCTACACGACCGAGATCGTGGCCAACGAGATGCAGATGCTCGGCGGTCGCGGCGGCGCGTCCGCGGGGGGCGGTGCGCCGGCACCCCGTCGCGAGGCGGCCCCGGCCGACGACTACGCCCAGGCCCCCGCGACCGCGGGCGGCAAGGACGAGGCTTTCGACGACGACATTCCGTTCTGAGGATCGGGCGCGTTTTCATAACACGTTGATATAAAAGGACTTTAGGACGCCCCCCAGGCCCCTGCGCCTTTATGTGCGGGGTCGGAAGCGGTACGCTTCCGCCTCCGCCCAGTCCCGCCCCATGCCCGGCTACCTCTATCTCAAGACCTTCGGCTGCCAGATGAACGAGTACGACTCCACCCGCATGGTGGACGTGCTCAGGGCGTCGGAGGGGCTCGAGGTCACCGAGGACCTCGAGCGCGCCGACGTCGTGCTCCTCAACACGTGCTCGATCCGCGAGAAGGCCGAGGACAAGGTGTTCTCGTACCTGGGCGTCTACGCGCGGCTCAAGGAGAGCCGGCCCGGCCTGCTGATCGGCGTCGGCGGGTGCGTGGCGAGCCAGGAAGGCGAGGGGATACTCGCGCGCGCGCCGTTCGTCGACGTCGTGTTCGGGCCGCAGACGCTGCACCGGCTGCCGCAGCTGCTCGCCGCGGTCCGCCGCACCGGGCGGCCTCAGGTCGACGTCAGCTTCCCCGAGAACGAGAAGTTCGACGCACTGCCGCTGCCCGAAGCCTCGGCCGCAACCGCGTTCGTCTCGATCATGGAGGGCTGCAGCAAGTACTGCAGCTTCTGCGTCGTGCCGTACACGCGCGGCGAGGAGATCAGCCGGCCGTTCGCGCAGGTCCTCGCCGAAGTGCGCGCGCTCGCGTCCCAGGGCGTTCGCGAGGTGACGCTGCTCGGGCAGAACGTCAACGCCTACGACGGCGCACTCGAGGACGGCGACACGGCCGACCTCGCGCTGCTGATCGAGCACGTCGCGGCCATCGAGGGCATCGAGCGCATCCGCTTCACGACCTCGCACCCGCTCGAGTTCGGCGACCGGCTGGTCGCCGCCTACGTGCGCGTGCCGAAGCTCGTCAACCACCTGCACCTGCCGGTGCAGTCGGGCTCGGACCGGGTGCTCGCGGCGATGAAGCGCCGCTACACGGCGCTCGAGTACAAGCAGCGCATCCGCCGGCTCCGCGAGGTCCGACCCGACATCGCGGTGTCGAGCGACTTCATCGTCGGCTTTCCCGGCGAGAGCGAGCGCGATTTCGAGGCGACGCTCGCGCTGATCGACGACGTCGGCTTCGACCAGTCCTTCAGCTTCATCTACAGCCGCCGCCCGGGGACGCCGGCGGCCGCGCTCGCCGACGAGGTCCCGGAGGCGGTCAAGCAGCTGCGCCTCGAGCGCCTGCAGGCGCGCCTGAATGCGCTCGCGCTCGCGCGCAGCCAGCGGCTCGTCGGAACGACGCAGCGCGTGCTGATCGAGCGGCCCTCGCGCCGCGACGGCCGGCGCCTCGCCGGCCGCACCGAATGCAACCGCTGGGTGAACTTCGACGGCCCGGCGACGCTGATCGGTGGCTTCGCCGACGTCACGATCAGCGAGGCGCTGCCCAACTCATTGCGCGGCCGGCTCGTCGCGGCGGCCGCACCCGGCGCGGGTCGCGCCGCTTGAGCACACCCGGGCCCGTCCGCGAGCTCGTCCTCGACCCGGCCGACAACGAGCGGCTCGCGGCGCTGTGCGGCCCGCTCGATGAGCACCTGCGCCAGGTCGAGGCGCGGCTCGGCGTCAGCGTGAACCGGCGCGGCAACCGCTTCCGGGTCAGCGGCGAGCGCGCCGGCGATGCGACGCAGGTGCTCGAGCAGCTGTACGCGCGCGCGGGCGACGGCATCGCCGCGAGCGACGTGCACCTCGCGATCCAGGAGGCCGGCATGCCGGCTCCCGCGACCCCGTCGGGCGCGCCCGACGAGGTCCACGTCCATACGCACCGCGGCCAGATCCGCGGCCGTGGCGCCAACCAGGTGCGGTACCTGACGCAGATCCGCGAGGCGGACCTCACCTTCGGCATCGGCCCGGCGGGCACCGGCAAGACCTACCTCGCCGTCGCCTGCGCCGTCGAGGCGCTGCAGGCCGACCGCGTGCGCCGCATCGTGCTGGTGCGACCGGCGGTCGAGGCCGGCGAGCGGCTCGGCTTCCTGCCGGGCGACCTGACGCAGAAGGTCGACCCGTACCTGCGCCCGATGTACGACGCGCTCTACGAGATGCTCGGCTTTGACCGCGTGATGCGGCTGATCGAGCGCAACGTGATCGAGATCGCGCCGCTCGCGTTCATGCGCGGCCGCACGCTCAACGACGCCTTCATCATCCTCGACGAGGCCCAGAACACGACGATCGAGCAGATGAAGATGTTCCTGACCCGGATCGGCTTCGGCGCCAAGGCCGTCGTCACCGGGGACGTGACCCAGACCGACCTCCCCGGCAACCGCGTCTCGGGACTGCGGCACGTCGTCAACGTGCTCGACGGCGTCAGCGGCGTCGCGTTCACGTTCTTCAGCTCCCAGGACGTCGTGCGCCATCCGCTCGTGCAGCGGATCGTGCAGGCCTACGAGCGCGCCGGAGACGGCGCATGACGCTCGGCGTCGAGGTCGCCTACGGCACGCGCCACCCGTGGGCGCCGCCGGCGCGCCTGATCGTCGCCTGGGCGCAGGCCGCGGCGGGCCGGCGCGCCTCGCGCGCGCAGCTCGCGATCCGGATCGTGACCCCCGCCGAGAGCCAGCACCTCAACCGCGAATTTCGCGGCCAGAACCGCCCGACCAACGTGCTCAGCTTCCCGGCGGCGGCCACGGCGGCCGGCGACGAGGCGGCGATGCTCGGTGATCTGGCGATCTGCGCGCGGATCGTCGCGCGCGAGGCGAGCGCGCAGGGGAAGACGCTGGCCGCGCACTGGGCCCACATGGTCGTGCACGGGGTACTGCATCTCGTCGGCTACGATCACCTGCGCCGCGAGGACGCGCGCCGCATGGAGCGGCGCGAGCGGACGCTGCTCAAGAAGCTCGGCTTCCCGAATCCGTACGTGATGCCGGACCATGGCTGAGGACACCCAGAACCGCCGGCTGCGGCGCGGGTGGCTCAAGCGCCTGCAGCAGCAGATGTCGGGCGAGCCGCAGGACCGCGACGCGCTGCTCGTGGAGCTGCGCGAGGCGAGCGAGCGCGGTCTGCTCGACGCCGATGCGCTCGAGATGCTGGAGGGCGTCATCGCGGTCGGCGACCTGCAGGTCCGCGACATCATGGTGCCGCGCTCGCAGATGACGGTGGTCGCGCGCGACGCCGGCATCGACGAGCTGGTGCCCAGCGTCGTCGAGTCGGGCCATTCGCGCTTCCCGGTCCTCGGCGAGGACCGCGACCAGGTGATCGGCATCCTGCTGGCGAAGGACCTGCTGCGCCACTACGCCGAGAACGCCAGCGGCGACTTCGACATCCGCGAGGTCATCCGGCCGGCGGTGTTCGTGCCGGAGAGCAAGCGCCTGAACGTGCTCCTGAAGGAGTTCCGCAAGAACCGCCACCACATGGCGATCGTCGTCGACGAGTACGGCGGCGTCGCCGGCCTGGTGACGATCGAGGACGTCATCGAGCAGATCGTCGGCGACATCGCCGACGAGTACGACGTCGAGGAGGATCAGCCGATCCGCCGCGACGGCGAGCGCCAGTACACGGTGCGCGCGCTGACGCGCATCGCCGAGTTCAACGAGTACTTCGGCACGCAGTACAGCGACTCCGAGTTCGACACGATCGGCGGTCTCGTCGCCCACGGCTTCGGGCGCGTGCCGCGCCGCGGCGACTCGCTGAAACTCGAGGAACTCGAGTTTCGCGTGCTGCGCGCCGATCGCCGGCGCATCGACCTGCTCAAGGTACTGACGCCACGCGACGTGCGCCCGGCCGGGGACGCGGCCGGCTGATGGGGGCGGGCGCGCGACTCGCGGCACGCCTCGGGCGGTTCGCGCACTACGCGCCATGGGCCGCGTTCGCGCTCGGCGCGCTGCAATCGCTCGCCTTCGCGCCCTTCGACCTGTGGCCGCTCGGGCCGCTCGGCCTTGCGCTCTTGTGGCTGCTGTGGTCGGGCGCGCCCACCAAGCGCGCGGCGTGGATCGGGTTCGGCTTCGGCGCGGGGCTCTTCCTCGCCGGCACTTACTGGCTCTACACGAGCATCCATG
This sequence comes from Steroidobacteraceae bacterium, assembly GCA_035524495.1. Taxonomy (GTDB): domain Bacteria; phylum Pseudomonadota; class Gammaproteobacteria; order Steroidobacterales; family Steroidobacteraceae; genus CAIKZZ01. The sequence goes on along the minus strand of DATKOR010000039.1, from coordinate 4,989 downwards.
TCTTCGGCAAGGCGCCGCTCGCGCTCGCGATCTTCCTGATGCTCGGGCTGGTCGCGATCATGGGCGGGTACTGCGCACTGCTCGCCGCGGCGCTGGCACGCTATGCGCCGGTGCGGGGCCTGTGGCGCTGCCTCGCGGTGCTGCCGGGCGCTTGGCTGCTGTTCGAGTGGTTCCGCGCGTGGTTCCTGAGCGGCTTCCCGTGGCTCGCGGTCGGCTACAGCCAGATGGACACGCCGCTCGCGGGCTTTGCGCCGGTGCTCGGCATCTACGGCGTCGGGCTCGCGACGGCGCTGACGGCCGGGGCGCTCGTCGCGGCGCTCGAGGCGGGCCGGCGCGAGCGCATCGCGCTGCTGGCCGGCGTCGCGCTCCTCTGGGGAGCCGGGCAGGCGCTGCGCGGCGTCGACTGGACGACGCCCGCCGGCGCGCCGCTGACGGTCGCGCTCGTGCAGGGCGCGATCCCGCAGGACCTCAAGTGGCTCGAGGACAACCGCGAGCACACGCTCGAGGTCTACCGGGGGCTGACGCGCGAGGCGCTCGGCGCGCGGCTCGTCGTGTGGCCCGAGGCGGCGCTGCCGATGCTGTACCACGAGGCGGTCCCGGTGCTCGCCGAGATCTACCGCGACGCGCGGGCGCGCGGCTCCGACCTCGTGCTCGGCCTCGTGCGCTACGACTTCCAGCACAACCAGTACCGAAACGGGCTGGTCGCGCTCGGCGACGAGGAGGAGTGGTACTACAAGCGCCGGCTCGTGCCCTTCGGCGAGTTCTTCCCGGTGCCGTCGTTCGTGCGCGCCTGGATGCGGCTGAAGAGCCTCGCCTACGTCGATTTCATGCCGGGCGACGCCGATCAGGGTCCGCTCGACGCCGGCGGGCAGAAGCTCGGTGCGACGATCTGCTACGAGGACGCCTACGCCGTCGAGCAGCTGCCGGTGCTCGCGCACGCGACGCTGCTCGTCAACGTCAGCAACGACGCCTGGTTCGGCGACTCGACGGCGCCGCACCAGCACCTGCAGATCACGCGGATGCGCGCGCTCGAGGCCGGCCGCTGGCTCATCCGCGCGACCAACAACGGCATCTCGGCGCTCATCGACCCGCACGGGCGCGTCGTCGTGCGCAGCCAGCAGTTCGTGCCCGAGGTCGTCAGGGGCAGCGTCGTGCCCTACACGGGCTTGACGCCGTACGCGCGGCTGCGCAACTGGCCGGTACTCGGGGCCTGCGCGCTGCTGATCGTGCTCGGGGTCGCGCGGCGGCGGCGGCGCTGAGGGCCCGCGGGGCCCCGCGGCGCTATGATCGCGGCCTCAAGGAGAACTCGCATGAGTACCGGCAACCCGATGGGCACCGACGGCTTCGAGTTCGTCGAGTACACCGCGCCCGATCCCGACCTGCTGCGGCGGCTGTTCGACCGCATGGGCTTCCCGGCCATCGCCCGCCACCGCTCCAAGAACGTGACGCTGCACCGCCAGGGCGACATCAACTTCATCATCAACGCCGAGCCCGCCGGCTTCGGCCAGCAGTTCGCGCGCGCCCACGGACCGTCGGCCTGCGCGATGGCGTTCCGCGTCCGGGACGCGGCGTTCGCCTACCGGCGCGCGCTCGAGCTCGGCGCGCGCCCGGGGCCGGCGACCGCGGGACCGATGGAGCTCAACATCCCGTGCATCGAGGGCATCGGCGGGAGCCTCCTCTACCTCGTCGACCGCTACGGCGAGCACACGATCTACGACGTCGACTTCGTGCCGCTGCCGGGCGCGCAGGCGGACACGGGCTCCGGCCTCGCCGTCATCGACCACCTGACGCACAACGTCCGGCGCGGCAACATGAACCTGTGGGCCGGCTTCTACGAGCGGCTGTTCGGGTTCCGCGAAATCCGCTACTTCGACATCGAGGGCAAGAAGACCGGGCTGCTGTCGCGCGCGATGACCTCGCCGTGCGGCAAGATCCGGATCCCGATCAACGAGAGCCAGGACGACAAGAGCCAGATCGAGGAGTACCTCTCGGAGTACCGCGGCGAGGGCATCCAGCACATTGCGCTCTTGTCGCGCGGCATCGAGGCGACCGTCGATGCGCTGCGCGCGCGCGGCGTCGAGTTCCAGGACACGCCCGACACCTACTACGAGGGCGTGGACGCGCGCGTCACCGGCCACCGCGAGGACCTCGGGTCGCTCAAGCGCCGCCGGATCCTGATCGACGGCAGCGCCGAGACCGGCATCCTGCTGCAGATCTTCACCAAGAACGTCATCGGTCCGATATTCTTCGAGATCATCGAGCGCAAGGGCAACGAAGGCTTCGGCGAGGGCAACTTCCGTGCCCTGTTCGAGTCGATCGAGCTCGACCAGATGCGCCGAGGAGTCATCTGACGTGTTCCAGACGCTAGAGCCCCAGCCGCCCGAAGGCCTGATGGCGACGATGGCGGCGTTCGCCGCCGACACCGACCCCGCGAAGCTCGACCTCGGCGTCGGCGTGTACCGCGACGAGTCCGGCACGACGCCGGTGATGGCGGCGGTGCGTGCGGCGGAAGCGCGGCTGCTCGCCGCGCAGACCACCAAGGCCTACGTCGGCTTCGGCGGCAACCGCCCGTTCGCGGCCTTCGTCGAGGCGCTGGTGCTCGGCGATCAGCACCCGGCGCGCGCCGCCGGGCGCGTCGTGACGCTGCAGACGCCCGGGGGCTGCGGCGCGCTCAAGCTCGCGGCCGACCTCGTCGTCAAGACCGGGAAGGGCTCGCGCGCGGTCGTCAGCGACCCGACGTGGCCGAACCACGGGCCGCTGTTCTCGGGCGCGGGCCTCAGCGTCGACACCTACCCCTACTACGACGCGCCGAGCGGCACGATCGACTTCGACGCAATGCTCTCGACGCTCGACCGGCTCGCGAGCGGCAGCGTCGTCGTGCTGCACGGCGCCTGCCACAACCCGACGGGCGCCGACCTCAGCGCCGAGCAGTGGCGCGCGGTCGCCGAGCTCCTCGCGCGGCGCGGGCTCCTGCCGCTCGTCGACCTCGCCTACCAGGGACTCGGCGACGGGCTCGACGCCGATGCCGCGCCGGTGCGGATGCTGGCCGAGCGGCTACCCGAGGTGCTGATCGCCGCCTCGTGCTCGAAGAACTTCGGGCTCTACCGCGAGCGCACCGGCGCCGTGATCACGGTCGCCTCGTCCGCGCGCGACGCCTCGGTGTGCATGGCGCACCTGCAGCTGCTCGCGCGGCGCACCTGGTCGTTCTCGCCGGACCACGGCGCGGCGATCGTCGCGACGATCGCCGCCGACCCCGCGCTGCGGCGCGACTGGGTCGGCGAGCTCGAGTCGATGCGTGCGCGGATCGCGACGACGCGCGGCCGGCTCGCGGGGGCGCTGCGCGAGACCTTTGGCAGCCCGCGCTACGACTTCATCGCCGGCCAGCGCGGCATGTTCTCGCTGCTAGGGCTGGCGCCCGAGGCCGTGCAGCGGCTGCAGAGCGCGGACCACATCTACATCGCGGCCGACAGCCGCATCAACATCGCAGGCCTTCCGGAGCCGCAGATCGCGCGCCTCGCGGCGGCGCTGCGCAAGGTCGCGGCCTGAAGGCGACGGGGCGAGGGGCGCATGCTCGACCGACGTGAGTTTCTGGCGCTCGCCGGGGCGAGCGCCGTCGCGGCACCGTTCGCGGCGCACGCGGCCGCCGGCTACAGCGCCGATGCGTACGCCCGCGCGATCGTCATCGACTCGCTCGGGGGGCCGGGCGACTTCGACGCCGCGGCGAGCCCGGATGCGCCCTTGTCGGCACGCGCGGTCGCCGACGCGCGCGCCTCCGGCCTCACGGCCGTCAACCTCACCGTGAGCGCGGTCGGCAACGGGCCGCGGCGCTTCGAGGAGACGATCGCCAACATCGCGCGCGCCGACCAGGAGCTCGCGCTGCATCCGGACGCGTTCATGCGCGTGCTCGCGGCCCGCGACCTCAGGGCCGCGAAGGACAGCCACCGGCTCGGGTTCATCTACGGCTTTCAGGACACGAGCATGCTCGAGGGCGACCTGACGCGCCTCGAGCTCTTCGCCGGCCTCGGCGTGCGGATCGTGCAGCCGACCTACAACCGCCGCAACCTCATGGGCGATGGTTGCCTGGAACCCGCGGACGGGGGCCTGAGCCTCCTCGGCCGCGAGCTGATCACGGCGCTCGACAAGCAGCGGCTGCTGCTCGACCTGAGCCACGCGGGACCGCGGACCATCGCCGAGGGCATCGTCGCCGCGCGCGGCCCGCTCGCGATCACGCACACCGCCTGCCGCGCGCTCGCCGACCTGCCGCGCAACACCTCGGACGAGTCGCTGCGCGCGCTCGCGGCGAAGGGCGGTGTCGCCGGCATCTACTTCATGTGCTTCCTGCGCAGCGGCGGGCAGCCGCACGCCGGCGATCTGATCCGGCACATCGAGCACGCGGTCGACGTCTGCGGCGAGGACCACGTCGGGCTCGGCACCGACGGCCTGATCTCGGCGATGCCGCTCGACGATGCGTTTCGCAAGGCGCATCGCGAGGAGGTCGCGCGGCGCGTCAAGGCCGGCATCTCGGCACCTGGCGAGTCGCCGGACGTGCTCAACGTCATCCCCGAGTACAACTCGCCGCGGCGCTTCCTGCTGCTCGCCGACGAGCTCGCCGGCCGCGGCTGGCCGGCGAGCCGCATCGAGAAGCTCATCGGCGGCAACTTCGCGCGCCTGTTCGGCGAGGTCTGGGGCGGCTGAGGCGGATCGCGGCGTCCCCGACGCAAACCGGCGGCGCCAGGGCCGCCGGCACGCCGCTTCCATTGACGCCAACCTGACGAAAACCTGACACTTGCGGCGCAGGTCCGGGAGACACCGGGGGAGAGCCCGGTGCGCCCGCCGGGCACCCCGGGTGGCTTCCGGTATCCTTGGCGGCCCTCCGCCCGCCCCGTTGCCCGACGATGCAAGCGCAGTACGACCCCTCGACGATCGAAGCCGCGGCCCAGCGCCACTGGGAGGCCGCCGGCACCTTCCGCGCCACCGAGGACCCGTCCC
>DATKOR010000038.1:0-5347 GCA_035524495.1 Steroidobacteraceae bacterium | reverse complement strand
GTAGGCGTAGCCCTGCAGCTCCGCCTCGTAGAAGCGCTTCAGGCGCTGGCTCTCGGGCAGCGTCAGGCGGTTCTCGCGCACCGCGCGCTCGCAGTCGCGCGCGAGCCGCGGGTAGAGCTCGTCGGTGTCGTACTCCATGTACCCGAGCACCTGCAGCGCCGTGTCGCCCTTGACCGTCTCCTCGAGCCACCAGCCGCCCTCGTCGAGCAGGCGGATGTGCACGACGTGCGTGTCGCCGAAGAGGTTGTGCAGGTCGCCGAGCGTCTCCTGGTAGGCGCCGACCAGGAACGCCGCGAGGTAGTAGTCCTCGCCCGGCCTGAGCTCGTGGACCTCGAGCGTGCGCTTCGTTTCCCTGAGGCTCACGAAGCGGTCGATCTTGCCGTCCGAGTCGCAGGTGATGTCGGCGAGCACGGCGTTGCGCGTCGGGCGTTCGTTCAGCCGGTGCACCGGCATGATCGGAAAGAGGTGCCCGATCGCCCACGAGTCGGGCAGCGACTGGAACACCGAGAAATTGCAGAAGTAGATATCGGAGAGGATCGTCTCGAGGCCCTCGAGCTCCTCGGGGATCACCTCGAGCCGCCGGCACAGGTCGCGAATGCGCGCGCAGGTCGCCCAGTACAGGCGCTCGGCGAGTCCGCGGTACTCGAGGCTGAGGTAGCCGAGGTTGAACATCTGCAGCGCCTGCTCGCGCGCCTGCAGCGCGTCGTGCCAGCACTCGACGAGCCGCCGCTCGGTGACCGAGCGGTAGGCGTCGTAGAGGTCGCGGACCGGCTGCGGGATCTCGCCGCCCTCGCGGCAGTCCTCCTCGAGGCGCCCCGCGACCCGGAACTGGTCGAGCGCGCTCGCACCGAGCACGTTGAACACGAGCACCGAGTGGTGCGCGGCGATCGCGCGGCCCGACTCGCTGATGATCTGCGGGTGCGGGATGTGGCGCGCGTTGCAGACGCTGCCGATCCGGTAGACGACGTCGCTCGCGTACTCGTTGATCGTGTAGTTCATCGACGATTCGTAGTTCGTGCGGCTGCCGTCGTAGTCGACGCCGAGCCCGCCGCCGATGTCGATGTACTCGAGCCCGCAGCCCATGAGCTTGAGCTCGGCGTAGACGTGCGCGAGCTCGGTCACCGCGTCCTTGACGCGGCGGATGTCCTGCAGCTGCGAGCCGGTGTGGCAGTGGACGAGCTTGAGGCAGTCGAGCATGTCGTTCTGGCGCAGCACCGAGACGACCTCGAGGATCTCGGTGATGAAGAGCCCGAACTTCGACTTCTCGCCGGCCGACTCGCGCCAGCGCCCGGCGCCCTCGGCGGCGAGCTTGACGCGCACGCCGATGTTCGGGCGCACGTTGTACTTCTGGGCGTGCTTGAGGATGAGCCCGAGCTCGACGAAGTTCTCCACGACCGGCACGATCCTGCGCCCGAGCTTGGCGGCGAGCGTGACGGTCTCGATGTAGCTGTCGTCCTTGAAGCCGTTGCAGATGATGAGCCGGTCGGGCGTGTCCTCGGTCATCGCCATCACGACGAGGAGTTCGGGCTTGGAGCCGACCTCGAGGCCGAAGCCGAACGGCTGGCCGGCGCGGTACACGCCCTCGACGACCAGGCGCTGCTGGTTGACCTTGATCGGGAACACCGCCGCATAGCGGTTCTGGTAGTCGTTCTCGGCGATCGCCTGCGCGAAGGCGTCGTTCAGGCACTTCAGCCGGTGCGCGAGGATGTCCGAGAAGCGCACGACGACCGGCGCCGTGAGGTCGCGCGCCTTCAGGCCCTCGACGACCTCCAGCAGGTCGATCTCGCGGCCGGGCTGCTGGTCGGGGCGCACGACGACGTTGCCCGCGGCGTTGACGCCGAAGTAGCCGCTGCCCCACGACTCGACCTGGTAAAGCTGCGCCGAATCGTCGACCTTCCACCCCATCTGGGTGGCGAACTTGGGCGCGGTGCTGTTCACGGGCTCGGCCTCGCCGCGTTCAAACGAACGCGCGCACGATAGCAAAACGAGGCGGCATGTAAATGAGCGCGCTCAGGCGCCGGTCGCGACCGGCCGCGCCGGATCCCGGCACCACTCGCTCCACGACCCCGGGTACAGGCGGCCGCCCGGCAGTCCCGCGCGCTCGAGCGCGAGCAGCGTGTGGCAGGCGGTGACGCCCGAGCCGCACATGCTGACGATCGCCTGCGGCGCGCGCCCGGCGAGCAGCCGCGTGAAGTCCGCGCGCAGCGCCGCCGCCGGCCGGAAGCGCCCGTCGGTGCCGAGGTTGCGCGCATAGTGATAGTTGGTCGCGCCCGGCACGTGGCCGGCGCGCGGGTCGAGCGGCTCGACGCGGCCCTCGTAGCGCTCGGCCGAGCGCGCATCGAGGAGCAGACACGCCTGGCGCGCGAGGAGCGCCGCGACCTCGTCGGCTGAGACGTGCGCCGCGGCGCGCGGCCGGGCGACGAAGGCGCGGGGCGCGGGCGCTGCGACGGCGGTCGAGACCCGGCCGCCGGCGGCGCGCCACGCCTCGAAGCCCCCGTCGAGCACCGCGGCCGCCTCGTGTCCGAGCCAGCGCAGCAGCCACCACAGGCGCGCGGCGTAGACGCCGCCCGAGGCGTCGTAGCCGACCACCTGCACGCCCGCGCCGATGCCGAGACGGCCGAAGGTGGCGGCGAGCGCCTCGACCTCCGGCAGCGGATGGCGCCCGGTCCACGGCGCGCGCGGGCCCGAGAGGTCCTCGTCGAGGTGCGCGTAGACGGCGCCCTCGACGTGGCCGCGCGCGAACTGCTGGCGGCCGCTGTCCGGATCGCCGAGGTCGAAGCGGCAGTCGACGATGCGCAGCGCCGGATCGCCGAGGCGCGCGGCGAGGGTCGGGACGTCGATCAGCGTGTCGTGCACGAGCGCGGCTCTCCGTGTCGCGTGGAGTCTAGCGCGGGCGCGGCGGCGCGCGGGCGCCGCGGCGCAGGCCGTTCAGGTAGAGTATCGGCCGCTCGCGCGCGGCGCATGCGCCGCGTCCCACCCAAGACGGAACATCATGACCCAGGAACACAAGGTTCACGTGAGCTTTCCCGGCCGGCTGATCTTCATCGGCTTCGGCAGCATCGGCCAGGGCGTGCTGCCGCTGATCCTGCGCCACGTCGGCGGGCTCGCCCGCGAGCGGATCACGATCGTGACCGCCGACGACGCCGGCCACGACTGCGCCAGCGAATATGGCATCCGCTTCGTCAAGCAGCCGCTGACCCGCGAGAACTTCCGCCAGGTGCTCGAGCCGCTCGTCGGGCGCGGCGACTTCGTGCTCAACGTCTCGGTTGACGTCTCCTCGATCGCGCTCGTCAAGTTCTGCTGGGAGCGCGGCGCGCTGTACCTCGACACCTGCATCGAGCCGTGGCCGGGCGGCTACACGGACCCGTCGCTGTCGCCGTCCAAGCGCTCGAACTACGCGCTGCGCGAGGAGGCGCTCGCGCTCCGCAAGCTCAAGGACAAGGACGGCACGCCCCGGCCCACCGCGGTGCTGACGCACGGCGCGAACCCGGGTCTCGTGCAGCACTTCCTCAAGCAGGCGCTGCTCAACGTCGCCCACGACCTCGCGATCGACGCCGGCAGCCCCAAGGGGCGCGAGGAGTGGGCGGCGCTCGCCCGCCGCGTCGGCGTCAAGGTGGTGCACGTCGCCGAGCGCGACACGCAGGTCCCGAGTGTGCCGAAGCGCCTCGGGGAGTTCGTCAACACCTGGTCGGTCGACGGCTTCGTCAGCGAGGGCTGCCAGCCCGCGGAGCTCGGCTGGGGCGCGCACGAGCGCAACTTCCCGCGCGACGGCCGCAAGCACGATTTCGGCTGCGGCGCCGCGATCTACCTGATGCAGCCGGGCGCCGCGACGCGCGTTCGGACCTGGACGCCGAAGGCCGGCTTCTTCCACGGCTTCCTGATCACGCACGGCGAGGCGATCTCGATCGCCGACTACTACACGGTGCGCGAGGGCGAGCAGGTGGTCTACCGCCCGACCGCCCATTACGCATACCACCCGTGCGACTCCGCGGTGCTGTCGGTGCACGAGTTCGCCGGGCGCAACTGGCGGCTGCAGGACGAGAAGCGGATCCTGATGAACGAGATCGTCGACGGCGGCATCGACGAGCTCGGCGTCCTGCTCGCCGGCCACAAGAAGAACGCCTACTGGTACGGCTCGCAGCTCTCGGTCGGCGAAGCGCGCAAGCTCGCCCCGTACAACAACGCGACCAGCCTGCAGGTCACGGTCGCGGTGCTCTCGGGGCTCGTCTGGGCGATTGAGAACCCGAGCGAGGGCGTCGTCGAGCCCGACGAGATGGACTTTCGCAGGAACCTCGAGATCTGCCGGCCGTACCTCGGCCCGGTCGTCGGCGAGTACACCGACTGGAACCCGCTGCACGACCGCGCGCGGCTGTTTCCGGAGGACCTCGACACCTCCGATCCCTGGCAGTTCAAGAACGTCCGCGTCGTCTGAGATTCATCCGGGCGGTCGCTGGTAGCGGATCGCGACGATCGTCAGGCGCTGCCGGCCCGAGGGCAGCTCGATCGCGATCTCCTCGTCGAGGCGCCGGCCGAGGAGCGCGCGCCCGAGCGGCGCGTCCATGCTGACGTAGCGCGCGTCCATGTCGAACTCGTCGGGGCCGACGATCCGGTGTGTGCGGATCGCGCCCGCCTCGTCCTCGAGCTCGACCCAGGCGCCGAAGAACACCCGCGCGGGGTCCGAGGGCGGCTGCTCGACGATCACGATGCCGTCGAGCCGCTTGCGCAGGAAGCGCACGCGCCGGTCGATCTCCCGCAGCCGCTTCTTGCCGTAGGTGTACTCGGCGTTCTCGCTCCGGTCGCCCTGCGCGGCCGCCTCGGCGACTGCCTGGGTGACCTGCGGCCGCTCGACGCGCCACAGCTGGTCGAGCTCGGACCGGAGCCGCTCGGCGCCCGGCCGCGTTATGTATTGTGAACCGGGCCGCACCGGCGCCCGCCAGCGTCCCATCAGCGCCCTCCGTCAAGCCGGGCCCGGGCGGTATTGGGACATAAGTCACGGACGCCCCCCGGGGCCGTTCTTAAGCTAATGCCCATGAGCGTCAAGTTCTACACCCGCTTCGTTGCCGACCTCGGCCCGCGCGGCCCGAGCGAGTACACGGGCATCGTGGAACTCGGCGTGCAGGACAGCGTGCCGACCGATCCCAGGCGGGTCGCGACGCTGATCGCGCGCGATCTCGACCTCGAGGCCGAGGAGATCCGCGTCCTGCAATGGGCGCGCCTGCACTGAATCCCCTAGCGGACTTTCCTTCCCTTCGAAAGGGTCCGCTTTTGAAACCCCGGGTTAATCACTCGGGGTTTTTTTTGCCCGCGAATCGGGCGGGTCCCGGAATTCCTCGTGCCGGTCCGCCCG
>DATKOR010000037.1:0-3941 GCA_035524495.1 Steroidobacteraceae bacterium | reverse complement strand
GCGGGCTTCGTCGACACGTGCGTGTTCGTGGGGCTGTTTGGCCTCTTCACGGCCCACGTGACCGGCAACATGGCGCTCGTCGGCGCTGCGATCGTGCATCGAAGTGGCGGTGAAATCGGCAAGCTGCTGTCGCTGCCGGTCTTCGTCGCCGCAGTGGTCATCACGGTGCATTTGACGGCGCGGTTGCGCCGTGCACGGTGGCAACGCGTTCCGATCGTGCTTTGGGCCGAGGCGCTGCTGCTCGTTGCGACGGCGATCGTCGCGATCGCGGCCGGACCTCGCGCCGGCCCGGATGACGCCGTCGCAATTGCCGCCGGCATGTGCGCGGTCGCTGCCATGGGCATGCAGAACGCGCTCATGAGGGTCGAGCTGTCCACGCTCCCAGCGACGACGGTGATGACGGTCAACGTCACTCAGGTCGTCGTTGACGCCGTGATGCTCTCGATCGGCCACGGTGCATCGCCGGATGATGCCGATCCGACGGCCCAGGCACGCGCCCGGCTCAGCAAGATGTGGCCGCCGGTGCTCGCATTCACCGTTGGAGCGGCCTGTGGCGCGTTCGGCTACTCCTCAATCGGCTGGCTCTCACTGCTGGTTCCCGCCGCGGGGTGCGCCGCGCTCGGCGTCGCCATTTCGCGCCGGTGACGCGCCGACTGCGAGCTCGCTCTGGGGCGAGCCCGCCAACTTGAGCAACTCGCTCTCGTCGATCACGGCGACACCGAGCGTCGTCGCCTTCTCGAGCTTCGACCCCGGGCTCTCGCCGGCGAGCACGTAGTCGGTCTTCTTGGTGACCGACCCTGTCACCTTGCCGCCGGCCTTGCGGATCAGGCCCTCGGCATCGGCACGGCTCAGCGTCGGCAGCGTGCCGGTCAGCACGAAGGTCTTGCCCGCGAGGGGCTGATGCTCGGAGCGGCCAGTCGCAACCGCCGGCCACCGTAAGCGATGGTCGAGCAGCTTGGCGATGACCTTGCGGTTGCGGCCCTCGTCGAAGAACTCGCGCACGCCGGCGGCGACCACCGGCCCGACGTCCGGCACCTCCATGACCTGCTCGACGCTCGCCGTCTGCAGCGCGTCGAGCCCGCCGAAGTGCTCGGCGAGCGCGAGTGCGGTCGCCTCGCCGACGTTCGGGATGCCGAGCGCGAACAGGAACCGCGGCAGGGTCGTCTCCCGGCTGCGGTCGATCGCGGCCACGAGCTTGGCCGCGCTCTTCTCGCCCATGCGCTCGAGCGCCGCGAGACGTTCGGCGCCGAGGCCATACAGATCCGAGGCGTCGTGCACGAGGCCGGCGTCGACCAGCTGCTCGACGACCTTATCGCCGAGCCCCTCGATGTCCATCGCGCGCCGGCTCGCGAAGTGCTTCAGCGATTCCTTGCGCTGCGCCGCGCACACGAGGCCGCCGGTGCAGCGCGCGACCACCTCGCCCTCGATGCGCCGCACGTCCGAGCCGCAGACCGGGCAGTGGCGCGGCAGCCGTGCCACGTGCGTGTGCGCCGGGCGGCGCTCGACGATCACGCGCACCACCTCCGGGATGACGTCGCCCGCGCGGCGGATGATCACCGTGTCGCCGACCCGGACGTCCTTGCGGTGCAGCTCGTCGACGTTGTGCAGCGTCGCGTTGCTGACCGTCACGCCACCGACGAACACCGGCTCGAGGCGCGCCACCGGGGTCAGCGCGCCGGTGCGCCCCACCTGCCACTCGATGTCGCGGACCGTGGTCAGCTCCTCCTCGGCCGGGTACTTGTGCGCGATCGCCCAGCGCGGCGCGCGCGCGACGAAGCCGAGGTCGCGCTGCTGCGCGAGCGAGTCGACCTTGTAGACGACGCCGTCGATCTGGTACGGCAGCGAGGCGCGGCGCGCGCCGATCTCGCGGTAGTAGGCGAGCAGCCCCTCGACGCCGCGCTCGATGCGGATCTCCGGGCAGGTGCGCAGGCCCCAGTCGCGCAGCGCCGCCAGCAGCTCGCTGTGCCGCCCGGGCAGCCGCCCGCCTTCCACCGCGCCGATGCCGTAGAAGAAGATCTCGAGCGGCCGGGTCGCCGTGATGCGCGGGTCGAGCTGGCGCAGCGCGCCGGCGGCGGCGTTGCGCGGGTTGACGAAGGTCCTCTCGCCGCGCTCGAGCGCCTCGCGGTTCATGCGCTCGAAGCCGCGGACGTTCATGAACACCTCGCCGCGTGCCTCGAGCACGCGCGGGAAGCCCGCGCCGCGCAGCGCGAGCGGCACGCTCTTGATGGTGCGCAGGTTGGCCGTGACGTCCTCGCCCTTCAGGCCGTCGCCGCGGGTCGCGCCGACCTTGAGCTCGCCGTCCTCGTAGACGATGCCGACCGCGAGCCCGTCGAGCTTCGGCTCGCAGTTGTAGTCGACCGCTCCGGTCAGCTCGAGCCGCTCGCGCACGCGGCGGTCGAAGTGGGCGATGTCCTCGTCGCTGAAGGCGTTGTCGAGCGACAGCATCGGCACGCGGTGCACGACCTCGCCGAACTCGCGCGCCGGGGCGCCGCTGACGCGCTGCGTCGGCGAGTCGGCGCTCACGAGCTCCGGGTGCGCGGCCTCGAGCGCCTTGAGCTCGGCGACCAGCCGGTCGTATTCGGCGTCCGGCACCTGCGGGTCGTTCTCGACGTAGTAGCGGTAGTCGTGGCGCGCGATCAGCTCGCGCAGCGCCTTCACCCGCTCGCGCGCCGCCGCCATCGGCCGCTCAGGCGCCGGGCCGCGACCGGCTCAGCGCGACGAGGTGCTCGAAGTGCACGAGCTCCTCGCGGATGCTGAGCACGCGCTGCCCGGTCAGGCTGCTGCCGGAGTCGTCCTGCAGCGCGCCGCCGAGCCGCTCCGAGAGGCGCCGCGCGGTCGCCAGCATCTCGTCGAAGGCCTGCGGCGCGGGCATCGGGCCCGGGTAGACGGCGAACAGGGACACCCCCGGAAAGCGCAGCGTCTCCATCAGCGACGGGTCGAAGGAGCCGGGCTCGACCAGGCTCGCGACGCTGTAGACCGGGCGCCCGCCCTGCACCAGGCGGTGGAAGATCGAGTAGCGTCCGAACTCGAGGCCCTCGGCGGCCAGCGCCTTCTGCAGCTCGCCGCCGTCGATGCGACGCTCGCGGTCGCCGAGCAGGCGGATCGCGACGATGCGCTGCTGCCGCGCCGGCGGCTCGGGCGCAGTCGCGGCCGGTGCTTCCGCGGCTGGCGCCGCGGCGGCCGGCGCGGGGCGCGGCACGGGCTCAGGCGGCGCGACGGGCTGGACGCGCGGTGGCGGCGGTGCAGGCTCCGGCGGCGGATCCGGCCGCGGCCGGCGGCGGTCCGGCCCGGCGGCCTGGGCCGGCGCCGGGCGCTCCTCGCGCAGCGGCTCGGGCGCGAGCACGACGCTGTCGGTGTTCTCGGGCAGGTCGTCGATGGTCACGAGCGGCGGGTCGCCGCGCGGCACCTGGCGCTCCCCGTGGGCGTGCGGCGCGAGCTCGACCGCGACCGCGCCGCCGTGCTCGCCGGCCGCGACCACGCCGTCGCCGTCGAGGCGCGGCTCGAAACGGTCGCCGCCGCGCGCCGCCGACTCCTCGGCGGGCGTGCGCGCCCGCCGCCGCTCCCACCACCAGAGCCCCGCGATCAGCGCGAGCCCGAGGCCGAGCAGGATCCAGCGGAGTTCGCTCGCCATGACCTCAGCCCGCCGCGGCCATCCTGAGCGCCTCGTCGACGTCGACCGAGACGAGGCGCGAGACGCCCGGCTCGTTCATCGTGACGCCGACCAGCTGGCGCGCGAGCTCCATCGTGTTCTTGTTGTGCGTGATGAACACGAACTGCACCCGCTCGCTCATCTCGCGGACGATGTCGCAGAAGCGCCCGACGTTGTGGTCATCGAGCGGGGCGTCGACCTCGTCGAGCAGGCAGAAGGGCGCCGGGTTGAGCTCGAAGATCGAGAACACGAGCGCGACCGCCGTGAGCGCCTTCTCGCCACCCGACAGCTG
>DATKOR010000036.1:0-6940 GCA_035524495.1 Steroidobacteraceae bacterium | reverse complement strand
GATGCCGTCGATGTAGTACTCGATCGGGTCCTCGACCGTCATGATATTGCGGGTGTCGTCGTTCAGGCGGCCGAGCGCGGCGTAGAGCGTCGTCGTCTTGCCGGAGCCCGTGGGTCCGGTGACGAGGATGATGCCGTAGGGTTTCTTGATGAGCTCGTCCATGGCGTGCTGCGTCGTCGGGTCCATGCCCAGCTGGCCGAGGTCGAGGCGACCGGCCTGCTTGTCGAGCAGGCGCAGCACCACGCGCTCGCCGTGGCCGGCCGGGATCGTCGACACGCGCACGTCGACCGGCCGGCCGGCGATCCTGAGCGACATGCGCCCGTCCTGCGGCAGGCGCTTCTCGGCGATGTCGAGCTTCGACATCACCTTGATGCGCGACACGACGATCGGGGACAGCGCGCGGCGCGACTGCAGCACCTCGCGCAGCACGCCGTCGACGCGGAAGCGGATCACGAGCCGGTTCTCGAAGGGCTCGATGTGGATGTCGGAGGCGTTCTCGCGCACCGCCTGGGTCAGCACCGCGTTGATCAGCTTGATGATCGGCGCGTCGTCCTCGCTCTCGAGCAGGTCCGAGGGCTCGGGCAGCTCCTCGGCGAGGTGCGCGAGGTCGGTGTTCTCCTCGAGGCCCTCGGCCGCCTCGGCGGCCGCGTTGTTGCCGCTCTGGTAGGAGCGCTGCAGGAGCTCCTCGAAGCGCGCCTCGGTCACGCGCTCGATGCTGAGCGGGGCGCCGAGGAAGCGCCGCACCTCGGCAACGCCGGCGGGATCGGCGCCCGCGCGCACGAACACCTGCGCGCGGCCGTTGTCGAAGCCGCGGCACAGAACGCCGTGCTTGCGCGCGAACGCGAACGACAGGCGCTTGTCCGGGCCGGGCGCGAGGTCGGCGCTCATTCGTTCGGGCCCGCGGTCGGCGGCGGCGGCGGTGCCGCCGGCGGCGTCTGCGGCGGCGGGGTGGCGGGCGCCGGCGGATTGCCGCGCGAGGCCCGCGACTTCGGCGTCTCGGCGGGCGGCGAGGGCGGTGGCTGCAGCGTCTTGAGGTCCGGCAGCATCGGCTGGCGCTCGCTCGGGATCATCTGCACCTTGCCGTTCTGCTGCGTCTGGATGTGGCGGATGTAGTTGTACTTGGCCTCGGTCTCGCTGGCCATCTGCTCGGCGTTCACGAGGATCTTCGGCCTGAGGAAGATCATCAGGTTGGTCTTGTCCTTGGTGGAGCTGCGCGTCTTGAAGAGGTTGCCGAGGATCGGGATCGCGCCCAGCACCGGCACCCGCTGCTCGCTTTCGGTGACGTTGTCGGAGATGAGCCCGCCGAGCACGATGATCTCGCCGTCGTTGGCGAGCACGCGCGTCGAGATCACGCGCTTGGAGGTCTGCACGTCGACGGTCGCGATCGAGCTCTTGATGAGCGAGGAGACCTCCTGCTCGATCTTGAGGAGTACGGTGCCGTCGTCGGTGATCTGCGGCGTGATCTTCAGGATCGTGCCGACGTCCTGGCGCTGGATCGTCTGGAAGGGGTTCACGACGCCGGTCGTCGTGCCGGTCGCGCCGGTGACCGCGGTCGCCGCGGTCTGCGTCGAGGCGTACTGGCCGGTCAGGAACGGCACCTCGGTCGTGACCTTGATCTGCGCCTCCTGGTTGTCGAGCGTGATGATCGTCGGCGTCGAGATGATGTTGGTGTTCGCGGTCCCGGCGATCGCGTTCAGGATCGCGCCGAAGTTGGTGCCGGTCTTCTGGATGCGGCCGACCGCGTAGGTGAAGCCGTTCGGCACCGCGCCGGCCGACAACGCCGCGGTGCCGCCGACCGCGGCCGCGGCGACGCTCGCGATCGAGGGGCCGGACGATCCGATCTGCTCGTTGAAGGCGCCGGCGCCGATGTTCGACCCGGAGGCGTCGATCGCCCAGTTCACGCCGAGGTCGATGCTCTTGTTGCCGGTGATCTCGACGATGATCGCCTCGACCTGGACCTCGAGCCGGCGGATGTCGAGCCGGTCGATGACGTCGTTGAGCTGGCGCATGGTCTTCGGCGGCGCCGTGATCACGAGCGCGTTCGTGGTCGGGTCGGCCCAGATCATCGTGGTCTTGTCGGGGTTCGAGGCGCTGCTGCCGGCGGCGCCCGGCCCCGAGGTCTGGGCGGTCGTCGCCTGCACCTGGTCCTTGAGCTTCTGGGCGAGCTTCTCGGCGTCGGCGTAGTGCAGGTAGCGCACCGTCGTGCCGCCGCCCTTGTCGAGCGGCGTGTCGAGGTGCGCGACCAGCGCGCGCAGCTTCAGGCGCTGGTTCTTCTCGCCGCTCAGCAGCACGCTGTTGGTGCGCTCATCGGCGATCAGCTTCGCCTGCGACGAGGCGTCGGCGCCGGCGGCCTGCGCGAGCTGGTTGACGACCCGCACGACCTCGACCGCCGAGGCGTGCTCGAGGCGGATCACCTCGATGTCGTCGTCCCCCGAGCGGTCGATGCGGTCGATGATCCTCAGCATCCGGTTCACGTTGTTGGCGTGGTCGGAGATGATCAGCACGTTGGCGGCCGGGTAGGCGGCGAGATGCCCGTACTGCGGCACCAGCGGTCGCAGGATCGGGACCAGCTGCGCGGCGCTGACGTTCTTCAATGCAACCACCTGCGTCACGAGCTCGTCGGAGCTGCCGCTGACGTGCTCGGGCAGGTCGTCGCCGGGCACCGTGCGCGCGTTCGCGTCGGGGATGATCTTGTAGACCTTGCCGGCCTGCACCGCGACGAAGCCGTGCACCTGCAGGATCGCGAGGAACGCCTCGTAGAACGCGTCCGCGCTCATCGGCGTCGCCGAGATCATCGTCACCTGCGCCTTGACGCGCGGGTCGATGATGAAGTTCTTGCCGGTCACCTGGCTCACCGCCTCGACGATCTGCCCGAGGTCGGCATCCTTGTAGTTCGGCGTGATCATCGTCGGCGCCGGGCGCGGCTGCGCGACGGCGAGGCTCGCGACGAGGCACAGGAGCGCCGCGCGGCGGGCGGCGACGCGGCGGACGGGCGGGGACGTGGGTTTCATTCGGGATCTCGCAGGCTCGCGCGCCGGGCGCTGCCCGGCCGGTGGCTCATTCGGGTTTGGGGGGCGGCTCGGCGGCCGGGGCGGCTTCCGGCGCTGCGCCTTCGGCCATGGCGGCGATCTGCGCCGCATCGACGCTGATCTGCTGGGTCGCGCCACCGCGCTCGATCGTCACGTTCGCGGTTCCGCTCGCGCCGAGCGTGCGCAGGATCTCCATGCCGTGCTGCGCGTCGCCGAGCGGCACGCCATTGATCTGGGTCACGAGGTCGCCCGGCTGCAATCCGAGCTTCGCGAACTTGTGGCGGTCGCGTCCGGCATAGACGCGAAAGCCCTTCAGCTGGCCATTGGCGTACATCGGCATGGGTCGCATGATCTCGCCGATGACCTCGGGCCCCTGGGCAACCAGCTTTTGGACGCTCTCGCTGAGCGCGGGTTCCGCGCTGTTGCCGCCCGGCGACACGCGTGCGCTCGGCGCGCCGCCGGAGCCGCCGGTCGGTCGCGGCAGCGGCAGCGTCTCGAGCGCGCCGTCGCGGTCGAGCACCACGCGGTCGCGGTACACCTCGTGCAGGCGCACCCCGCCCGGCAGCGTGCTGCCGGCGGCGTAGAGTCTGGCCGCCTGCGCGGTTTCGCCGATGATCGCGAGGCCGGCCTTGGGGTCCTTGACCGCGAGCGTGCCGGCGAGCACGAGGTTGACGCGCGTGCGCGGCGCATTGGCGCCGTTCGGCGTGCTCGCCGGCAGCGCGCCGAAGAGCGGCGCGCGGGCGATCGCCGCGATATCGTCGTGGCGCACCGGGCTTGCGACCGGCGCCGGCGGCGGCGCGCGCCGCGCCCCGGGGACGATCTTCCAGACCAGCAAGCCGAGCTGCGCCGCGAGCAGCGTCGCCGCGACGACCGCGGCCGCGAGCGGCAGCAGCGCCGCCGGCGCGGAGGGTCTGGCAATACGGGTCAGGCCCGCCGGCAGGGCGCCCGGCAGCTTCATTGCGCCTCGCGCCGCGCGTCGGGCACAGCGCTGCCGCGCCGCGCAAAAAGTAGGGCGCTGGACATCCGCCGATGATACGGGCTGCCGTGCGACGCTCACAAGCACGGTCCCGCCCTACCGGTGTCGCTCCGGGGTGCGAACGCCTCGCCAGTTGCGGTGCGCCGACTTGTCTTAACAGGGCCGCGTCCCTATAAAGGAGTCGATGAAGCCCGACGACCCCGCCGGCACAACCCGTCATGAGCCGGGCCACAGCCTCGTGGTCGAGGAGGCGGCGCCGCGGCTCAAGAAGCCGCCGCTCTTCCAGGTGCTGCTGCTCAACGACGACTACACGCCGATGGAGTTCGTCGTCGACGTGCTCGAGCGGATCTTCGGCATGGACCGGGTCAAGGCCACCCGCGTGATGCTCGAGGTGCACACTCGCGGCAAGGGCGTCTGCGGCGTGTTCACCTACGAGATCGCCGAGACCAAGGTGGCGCAGGTCACCGCGTACGCGCGGCAGCACCAGCACCCGCTGTTTTGTACGATGGAAGAAGCCGACTAGCGACACGAGGACCACTGCGTGCTATCGAGCGAGCTCGAGTTCTGTCTGAACAGCGCCTTCGAAGGCGCGCGCGAGGCGCGCCACGAGTACATGACCGTCGAGCACCTGCTGCTCGCGATCCTCGACACCCCCAAGGTGCGCGAGATCCTGCGCGCCTGCGGCGCCGACCTCGCGAAGCTGCGCCGCGACCTCGAGACCTTCATCGGCGAGACGACGCCCAAGCTCGCCACCGACGACGACCGCCGCGACGTGCAGCCGACGCTCGGCTTCCAGCGCGTGCTGCAGCGCGCGGTGTTCCACGTCCAGTCGAGCGGCCGCAAGGAGGTCACGGTCGCGAACGTGCTGGTCGCGATCTTCTCCGAGAAGCAGTCGCACGCGGCGTACCTGCTCGGCATGCAGGACGTCACGCGCCTCGACGTCGTCAACTTCATCTCCCACGGCCTCTCCAAGACCAAGGACGAGGGCGGCGAGCGCGAGGAGGGCGCCGGCACCGAGGCCGCCGAGCGCGGCGAGCCCGAGGGGCACGGCAGCGCGCTCGACAAGTACACGACCAACCTCAACCGGCTCGCCGCCGACGGGCGCATCGATCCTCTGATCGGCCGCCAGCTCGAGGTCGAGCGCACGATCGAGATCCTGTGCCGGCGGCGCAAGAACAACCCGCTCTACGTCGGCGAGGCGGGCGTCGGCAAGACCGCGATCGCCGAGGGCCTCGCGCGGATGATCGTCGAGAACAAGGTCCCGGACGTGCTCGCCGACTGCACGATCTTCTCGCTCGACATGGGTTCATTGATCGCGGGCACCAAGTACCGCGGCGACTTCGAGAAACGCCTGAAGGGCGTGCTGACCGAGCTTCGCAAGCTCCCGGGCGCGATCCTGTTCATCGACGAGATCCACACCGTGATCGGCGCCGGCGCCGCCTCGGGCGGCGTCATGGACGCCTCGAACCTGATCAAGCCGGTGCTCGCCAACGGCGAGCTGCGCTGCATCGGCTCGACGACCTACCAGGAGTACCGCGGGATCTTCGAGAAGGACCACGCGCTGTCGCGGCGCTTCCAGAAGATCGACGTCGTCGAACCCTCGGTCGCCGAGACGGTGGAGATCCTGAAGGGCCTGAAGTCCCGCTTCGAGGAACACCACGGCGTCGTCTACGAGGACGAGGCGCTCAAGTCCGCCGCCGAGCTCGCGGCGCGCTACATCAACGATCGCCACTTGCCCGACAAGGCGATCGACGTCGTCGACGAGGCGGGCGCCCGCCTGCGCCTGACGCCGGTCGCGGCGCGCGCCACGCGCGTCACCGTCGAGCAGATCGAGGCGGTCGTCGCGCGCATCGCGCGCATCCCGCCCAAGCAGGTCTCGACCTCGGACCGCGAGGTGCTCAAGAACCTCGAACGCAACCTCAAGCTCGTGATCTTCGGCCAGGACCAGGCGATCGAGTCGCTGGCGGCCGCGATCAAGATGGCGCGCTCCGGGCTCGGCGACCAGCACAAGCCCGTCGGCTCGTTCCTGTTCGCAGGCCCCACCGGCGTCGGCAAGACCGAGGTCACGCGCCAGCTGGCGCTCACCCTCGGCGTCGAGCTCGTGCGCTTCGACATGTCCGAGTACATGGAGCGCCACACGGTGTCGCGGCTGATCGGCGCGCCGCCCGGCTACGTCGGCTTCGACCAGGGCGGGCTGCTGACCGAGGCGATCACCAAGCACCCGCACGCGGTGCTGCTGCTAGACGAGATCGAGAAGGCGCACCCCGACGTCTTCAACCTGCTGCTGCAGGTCATGGACCACGGGACGCTGACCGACAACAACGGTCGCAAGGCGGACTTCCGCCACGTGATCATCGTGATGACGACCAACGCCGGCGCCGCCGACATGGCCCGCAACGCCATCGGCTTCACGCCGAGCGACCCGACCCCCGACGGGCTCGAGGCGATCAGGCGGATGTTCGCGCCGGAATTCCGCAACCGCATCGACGCGATCGTGCAGTTCGCGCCGCTCGAGCCGGCAACCATCGAGCGCGTCGTCGACAAGCTGATCGTCGAGGTCGAGGCGCAGCTCGAACAGAAGGGCGTGCAGCTCAGCGTCGAGGACGACGCGCGGCGCTGGATCGCGAAGAAGGGCTACGACCCGAAGATGGGCGCGCGGCCGATGGCGCGGCTGATCCAGGAACGCATCAAGCGCCCGCTCGCGGAGGAGCTCTTGTTCGGCAAGCTCGCCGGCGGCGGCACGGTGCGGGTCGCGCTCGCCGAGGACGGCGACAGCCTGAAAGTGGAGGCGCGCGGCGCCGAGGAGCCGCTGCTGCTGAAGTGAGCCGCGCTCAGCGGCCGCGGTAGACGATGCGGCCCTTGGTCAGGTCGTAGGGCGTCATCTCGACCGTCACGACGTCTCCGGTCAGGATCCGGATGTAGTTTTTGCGCATCT
>DATKOR010000035.1:0-11485 GCA_035524495.1 Steroidobacteraceae bacterium | reverse complement strand
GAACGGCCGCTGGTAGATGCGCCCGTCCTCGGTGCGCGAGAACGGCACGCCGTAGTGCTCGAGCTCGATGACCGCGCTCGGCGCCTCCTTGCACATGTACTCGATCGCGTCCTGGTCGCCGAGCCAGTCCGAGCCCTTGATCGTGTCGTAGTAGTGGAAGCGCCAGTCGTCCTCGCCCATGTTGCCGAGCGCGGCGGAGATGCCGCCCTGCGCGGCGACGGTGTGGCTGCGCGTCGGGAACACCTTGGTCAGCGCCGCGACCTTGAGCCCCGACTCGGCGAGGCCGAAGATCGCGCGCAGCCCGGCGCCGCCGGCGCCGACGACGACGACGTCGTAGCTGTGGTCGACGAACTCGTACTCGTTCATGCCGCGCCCCCGAGCGCCACCTTGAGCACCGCGTAGAGCGCGCCGGCGCCGACCGCGAGGTGCAGGAACTCGAGCACCACGAGCGTCACGAGCTTGTGCGTGCGGTCGTGCACGTAGTCCTCGACGACGACGCGCACCCCGAGCCACGCGTGATAGGTCGCGGTCAGGACCAGGAGCCCCGCCGGCACCGCGTGCCAGGGCGCCGCAAGCCAGCCGCGCGCCGTCGGGTACGACAGGTCCGGGAGCATCACCAGCGCCGTCACGAACCAGGCGCCGAGCGGCGCGAGCGCGATCGCCGTCAGGCGCTGCATCCACCAGTGGTGCGCGCCGCCCCCGGCGGCGCCGAGTCCGAGGACGCTGCCGAGCGGGCTCTTGAGGCTCACAGCCGGCCTCCGGTCCGCAGCATCGCGAGCAGCGTCAGCGTCGCGAGGATCAGCGTCGCGACGACGACGAGCGTGCCGGAACGGCGCGCGTTCACCTTCTCGAGGCCGCGACCGGCATCCCAGTTGAGGTGCCTGAGCCCGTTGCAGAAGTGGTACCAGAACGCGACCACGAGGCCGGCGACCACGAGCTCGCCGGGCGGCGAGGTCATCGCCGCGTACACGTTCGCGTAGGCTTCGGGACCCGCGGCGAGCGCGAGCAGCCACCAGAGGAGGCACAGCAGGCCCGCCGCGAGCACGAGCCCGGTCGCGCGGTGCGTGATCGACAGCACCGTCGTGTACATCGGCCGGTACACCTGCAGGTGCGGCGAGAGGGGCCTCGGACGCGGTGCCATGGTGGTCTGTTCCTTCGGCCGCGCGCTGGCGCGCGGTGCCGCGATGCTAGAAGTCGATGCAGCGACCGGATTTCTCCCAGTCGCCGTAACGGGTAGGGTCCGGACCCTCGCGACCGCCGATCTCGCGCGGCGCGGGGTGCTGCGGCGCCGCCTCTGGAACGGCCCCCTCGGCCGGGGCCGGAATCGGCGCTTCAGCAGGCGTTGCGGGGCGCGGCATGGCGCCGAATAGTGCCACAATACGGCAGTGCAGCACCACCTCAAGCCCTTGTTTCTCGGGCCCTTGTTCGCCAGCCGAACGGGGTTTCGCAGTCCGCACGGCCCTTCCGGTGCAACGCGTGGCGACGCGCGCCGTCCGCGCGAGCGCGCGCGCCGCGCCCGTTGACCCCTGTCCGCACCGGCGCTTAACTCGGCGCCCGATGCGAGCGAACACCATTAAGCCCCCGGCGCCGCTGCGCGCCGGCAACGCATGAACGCCGAGCCGCGCGAGGCGGCGGGCCCTTTGTACCGCGTGCTCAAGGTCGGCGGGGCGGACGCGACGGCGTTCCTGCAGGGACAACTGACGCAGGACCTCGGCCGCCCCGGGCCCCTGCTGCTCGCCGGCCTCCTGAACCCCCAGGGCAGGGTCGTTGCGCTCGCGTGGCTCGCACGCTCGGAGGGCGGCTGGCTGCTGGTGCTCCCGGCCGCGCTCGCCGAGAACGTGCGCACGCGCCTTTCACGCTACGTGCTGCGCTCGAAGGTCAAGCTCGAACTCGCCCCGCTCGAGGCGCCCCTCGAGCGCGCCATCGCCGCGACGCTCGCGCCCGATGCGCGCCTCGATCCGCTCGCGCTGGTCCGCGCCGGCGTCGCCTATATCGACGCCGCCGGGAGCGAGGAGTGGATCGCGCAGATGCTGAACCTCGACCTCGTCGCCGCGATCAGCTTCGAGAAGGGCTGCTACACCGGCCAGGAGATCGTCGCGCGCACCCAGCACCTCGGGCGCATCAAGCGCCGGCTGTTTCACCTCGGCTTCGGGGCCGGACCCGTGCCGGCGGCGAAGGCCGCGATCGTCACGTCCGCCGGCAAGGTCGGCGAGGTCGTCTCGGCGGCCGCGACGCCGGGCGGTGTCGAGTGCCTCGCGGTCGTGAACCTCGACGCCCGCGACGCGCCGCTCGCGACCGAGGACGGGCGCGCCTGCACGGTGCTGGCGCTCCCCTACCCGGTCCCCTGACGGTGACTCAGGCCTCGGGCTTCAACTGCGGGAAGAGCAGCACGTCGCGGATCGACGGTGCGTCGGCGTACAGCATCACGACGCGGTCGACGCCGACGCCGAGCCCGGCGCTCGGCGGCAGTCCGTACTCGAGCGCGCGCACGTAGTCGGCGTCGAAGTACATCGCCTCCTCGTCGCCGGCGTCCTTGCGCGCGACCTGCGCCCTGAAGCGCGCGGCCTGCTCCTCGGGATCGTTGAGCTCGGAGAAGCCGTTGGCGAGTTCGCGTCCGGCGATGAAGAACTCGAAGCGGTCGGTGACGAACGGGTCCTTGTCGTTGCAGCGCGACAGCGGCGAGACCTCGGTCGGATAGGCGTAGACGAAGGTCGGCTGCACGAGCGCCGCCTCGCAGGTCTTGTCGAACAGCGCGAGCTGCAGTGCGCCCGGACCGTCGGCCGGCGTGTGCGGGATGGCGCGTTCGTCGAGCACGCGCCTGAGGTAGGCGGCGTCGCGCAGGCTCAAGGGGTCGAGCCCGGCGTTGTGCTCCATCAGCAGCTCCTCGATCGTCACGCGCCGAAACGGCTGGTCGAGGTCGAGCGCGACCCCCTGGTACGAGAGCTGGCGCGTGCCCGCGACGCTGTCGCACAGGCCCTTGAACATCCGCTCGACCATGTCCATGAAGTCGACGTAGTCGGCGTAGGCCTGGTAGCACTCGAGCATCGTGAACTCGGGGTTGTGGCGCGTCGAGAGGCCCTCGTTCCTGAAGTTGCGGTTGATCTCGTAGACGCGCTCGAAGCCGCCGACGACGAGGCGCTTCAAGTAGAGCTCGGGCGCGATCCTCAGGTACATGTCGACGTCGAGCGCGTTGTGGTGCGTCACGAAGGGGCGCGCGACCGCGCCGCCCGGGATCGGCTGCATCATCGGCGTCTCGACTTCCATGAAGCCGGAGGCGTCCAGGAAGTCGCGCAGGTAGCGCACGATCCGCGTCCTGAGCTCGAACACCGCGCGGCTCGCCGGGTTCACGATCAGGTCGACGTAGCGCATCCGGTAGCGCGCCTCGGTGTCGGTGAGCCCGTGCCACTTGTCGGGCAGCGGGCGCAGCGACTTGACGAGCAGGCGCAGCCGGTCGGCGCGCACCGAGAGCTCCCCGGTCCGCGTGCGCATCAGCTCGCCCTCGGCGCCGATCAGGTCGCCGACGTCCCAGGTCTTGAAGTCCTGGTACCCGGCACCGAGCAGGTTCGCTTGCAGGAAGAGCTGGATGTGCCCCGACGAGTCCTCGAGCCTCACGAAGCTCGACTTGCCCATGTCGCGCTTGGCGAGCATGCGGCCGGCGACGCGCACCCGCATCGGGTGCGCCTCGAACCACTCCGCGGGCTTATCGCCAAAGCTGGCGGCGAGGTCGCCGGCGTGCGCGTCGCGCCGGAAATCATTCGGAAAGGCCTGTCCCGCCTCGCGCCGCGCCGCGAGCTTCTGGCGGCGCTCGGCGATCAGCTTGTTCTCGTCGGGCGCGCCCGGCGTCTCGTCGTCGGCCATCGTCACAGTCCCTGCTTCAGGCTCGCTTCCATGAACGGGTCGAGGTCGCCGTCGAGCACCGCGGTCGTGTTGCCGACCTCGAGGTTCGTCCGCAGGTCCTTGATGCGCGACTGGTCGAGCACGTAGGAACGGATCTGGTTGCCCCAGCTGACGTCGGACTTCGAGTCCTCGAGCACCTTGGCCGCGGCGTTGCGCTTGTTGAACTCGAGCTCGTAGAGCTTGGCCTTCAGCATCTTCATCGCGCTCGAGCGGTTCTTGTGCTGGCTGCGCTCGCTCTGGCAGGTCACGACGATGCCGCTCGGCAGGTGGCGGATGCGGATCGCCGACTCGGTCTTGTTGACGTGCTGGCCGCCCGCACCCGAGGAACGGAACGTGTCGACCTCGAGGTCCGCGGGGTTGACCTCGATGTTGATGTCCTCGTCGACCTCGGGCGAGACGAACACCGAGGCGAACGACGTGTGGCGCCGGTTGCCGGAGTCAAACGGCGACTTGCGCACGAGCCGGTGCACGCCCGTCTCGGTGCGCAGCCATCCGTAGGCGTAATCGCCCTCGACCCGCAGCGACACGCCCTTGATGCCCGCGACCTCGCCGTCGCTCTGGTCCATGGTCTCGACCTTGAAACCGTGCGCATCGGCCCACTTGAGGTACATGCGCAGGAGCATCTGGGCCCAGTCCTGCGCCTCGGTGCCGCCGGCGCCGGCCTGGATGTCGACGAACGCGTTGTGCGAGTCCATCGGCCCCGGGAACATGCGCTGGAACTCGAGGCTCTTGACCTCGCGGTCGAGCCCGGCGGTGTCGCGCTCGACGTCGGCGATCGCGTGCGCATCGCCCTCGCCCTCGGCGAGCTCCAGGAGCTCCAGCGAGCCCGTGATGCCACTGCGCACGCGGTCGAGGCGTTCGGTGATCGCGGCCAGCTGGGCGCGCTCGCGGCCGAGCGCCTGCGCCCGGTCGGGGTTGTCCCAGATCTTCGGGTCCTCGAGTTCCCGGCTTACCTCGGCGAGCCGCTCGCTCTTGCGGTCGTACTCAAAGATACCCCCTTAAGGAGGCGAGGCGTTCCTCGAGGTCCTTGAGCTGGCGGCGGATGGGGGTGACGAGCGGGGCGACTTCGGCGGGCATGGGCGGTCGGTCGGCAAAAAAACCGCGCGAATCATAGCATGCGGGCCCCTTCACGCCGGCTCGAGGTACTCGATCAGCAGCTGCGGGCTCTTCAGCCCCTGGTACTCGTTGACGTCGAGCCGGTAGACGAGCCGCACGCTCGAGTCCGCCCGCGGCACCGGCGCGCCCGGCCGCATCAGCCAGCCGAAGCCGATCGCGTTCAGCGGCACCGAGCGCGGCCCGGCGCGCAGCCAGAGCTTCAGGTGCTTCTCGCCGAGCACGCGCGACTCGACGACCGTGAACTCGCCGTCGAACGAGGGCTCCGGGAAGCCTGAGCCGAAGGGCCCCGCCTCGCGCAGCCGCTCGGCGGTCGCGAGGCTGAGCTCCGCGGGCGCGAGCGCCCCGTCGGTCTCGAGCCGCCCGTCGAGGAGCCCGGGCCCCGCGCGGCGCGCGATCTCGGCCGCGAACTCGGCGCTGAACTCCTTGAGCCGCGCGACCGGCAGCGTCAGACCCGCGGCCATCGCGTGGCCGCCGAAGCGCTCGATGAGTCCCGGCACGCGCGTCGCGACCGCCTCGAGCGCATCGCGGACGTGGACCCCGGCGACCGAGCGCGCGGAGCCGCGCGCCGAGCCCGCCTCGCCGGGCGCGAACGCAATGACCGGCCGGTGCACCTGGTCCTTGACGCGCGAGGCGACCAACCCGACGACGCCCTGGTGCCACGCGGCGTCGAAGAGGCACAGCGCCGCCGGCAGCCGCGCGCCCTCCTCCTCCAGCGACAGGCGCCTGACGATCTCGACCGCCTCGGCGTGCATCCGCGCCTCGATGACGCGGCGCTCGCGGTTCAGCCGGTCGAGCTCGGCGGCGAGCGTCGCGGCCCGCGCCGGATCGTCGGTCAGCAGGCACTCGATGCCGACCGACATGTCCTCGAGCCGGCCGGCGGCATTCAGGCGCGGGCCGATGAAGAATCCGAGGTCCGCGGTCCCGGCGGTGGCGAGCGAGCGCGCGGCGACCGCGGCGAGCGCGGCGATTCCCGGCACGCAGCGCCCGGCGCGGATCCGCTCGAGCCCGGCCTGCACCAGCACGCGGTTGTTGTGATCGAGCGGCACGACGTCGGCGACCGTGCCGAGCGCCACGAGGTCTAGGAGCTCCGCGGTCGGCGCCGTCGGCCGCCCCAGGCGCCGGCCGAGCGCGAGCATCAGGTAGAACGCGACGCCGACGCCCGCGAGTGCGCGGCTCGCGAAGCGCGCGCCGCGCAGGTTCGGGTTCACGATCGCATTCGCCGCCGGCAGCTCCGCCCCGGCCAGGTGATGGTCGGTGATCAGCACGTCGATGCCGCGGGCGCGCGCTGCCGCGACGCCCTCGAGGCTCGAAATGCCGTTGTCGACCGTGACGATGAGCGCGGGCCGGCGCTCGGCGGCGAGCGCGACGATGCCGGGCGTCAGCCCGTAGCCGAAGCGGAACCGGTCGGGCACGAGGAAGCCGGCCTCGGCGTGGCCGAAGCGCCTGAGCGCGCGCACGACGAGCGCGCTCGCGGTCGCGCCGTCGGCGTCGTAGTCGCCGATCACGAGGATCCGCGCGCCGCGCGCGACGTGCGTCGCGAGGAGGTCGGCGGCCTGCTCGACCCCGTCGAGCGACCCGACCGGCAGCAGTCGCTCGAGGCCGAGCGCGAGGTCCTCGCCCGAGACGACGCCGCGCGCGGCGTAGATGCGCGCGACGACGGGATCGAGCGTCCCCGGCAGGCTGACCGCCGGCACCGGCCGGCGCGCGATCGGCCGGCGCATCATGCGAGCAGCTCCCACCACGGTCGCACGCGAACCCAGCGGCGCCAGCGCTGCGCGCGCGCGAGGACGAACTCGCGGCCGGCAACGTGGACGCGAGCGGCGTCAACGGTCCCGTCGCGCAACAGCGCGGCGAGCCGCTCGAAGTACACGGTGTCGAGCGCCGCGAACGGCCGCTTCTTGCGCACGAAGGTCGCGACGCTCCAGCTCTCGAGGCTCGCGGCGCTGGTTGGGCCCGCGAGGGCGCCTGCGGCCGCGTCGAGGAACGCATCGGCACCCTCGCTCCTCGGCCAGCACGGCGTGCCCGCGAGCGGCGAGCGCCCCGCGCCCCAGAGCCAGAGGCCGTTGACGACGAGGCCCTCGGCATGAATACCCACGCCGTGCAGCCACATCTGCAGCTCCGTCATCAGTCGCTCGAGCCGGCCCGCGTCCGGGCCCGCGGGCAGCGCCTCGTGGATCTGGCGGCCGGCGTAGGTCGAGGGATCGTGGGTCGCGACCGCGAACGCCCCCGAAGCCCTGAGGAGCAGCGTGCCGCCTGCCACGTGCATCGCGAGCGCAGGATCCGCCCAGTCGCTCGCGAAGCGGCGCGCGAGCCTGGCCGCCGCGTCCGCGTCGAGGTTCAGGCCGCCCTCGGCGGCGAAGTGCACGCGCGTGAGCCCCGCGGCGAGGTGCACCGGCGTTGCGACGAACCAGGTCGCGTCGCCGCCCACCTCAATGCCGTGGGCCGCGGCGAGCGTGCGCGCGACCGGCAGGTCGCCGGCCGGCGGCTCGAGCCCGGCCAGCTCGAGCACCCAGCGGCGCCAGTCGGCCGCGGCCGGCCGCACCATGGCACGCGACAGCAGCCGCTCCGCGACCGGCAGCCGGGGCAGGTCCTCGCCGTCGGTCGCGAGCAGATCCGTCAGTGCGACGTAGAGTTCGGGCATGAACGCGCTATCGTAGCCGCATGCAGCTGACGCCCGATACTCACCGCGAGCCGAATCTCGTCGCCGGCTACACCGGGGGCGAGCTGCGCCTCAGGAGCCGCGTGCTCAGCTCGAGCGCGATCATCACCGCGGGCGACGTCGTGCCGTGGCCGGTCGCGAGCGTCGAGCGCCTCGCGCCCGGCGACTTCGAGCCCGTGTTCGCCCTCGGCGTCGAGATCGTGCTGCTCGCGACCGGCGCGCGCCTCACCTGGCCGCCGCCGCTCGTGCACGCGCACCTTGCGGGCCGCGGCGTCGGCCTCGAGGTCATGGACCTCGGGGCCGCGTGCCGCACGTTCAACCTGCTCGTTGGCGATGGGCGGCCGGTCGCGCTCGCCGCCGTGCTCGGCGCCCGCTAGGGTCGCTTCGGAAGCTGCGTCAGCGGGTCGAGCGGCCGGCCGTTCATGCGGATCTCGAAGTAGAGCGACGGCTGGTTGCCGGGCCCCAGGCCCATCGCCGCGATCGGCTGCCCGGCGCGCACCGCGTCGCCCTCGTGGACCAGGAGCTCGCGGTTGTAGCCGTAGGCCGTGAGCCAGGTCTCGTCGTGCTTGATGATCACGAGCTCGCCATACGCTCGCAGCCCCGCGCCCGTGTAGACGACGCGCCCCGCCGCCGCGGCGCGCACGGGACTGCCGAGCCTGCCGTCGATGCGAAGCCCCACGCCGCCCGAGGGCTTGGTGACGGTGCCGAAGACCGGACCCTCCGCGGGCCAGCTCCACGCCGGCGCCGGCGTCACCGGCAACGGGGCCGGCACCGCGCGCGCCGGCGGCGCCGCTGCCGCCGGCGGCGGGTGGACTCCCGGTCGCAGCACCAGCACCTGGCCGACGTCGATGCGGTAGTCGCCGCCGATGCCGTTCCAGCGCGCGACGTCGTGGTAGTCGAGGTTGTGGCGCCAGCTGATCGAGTAGAGCGTGTCGCCGGCCTTCACGACGTAGTGCTCGGGGGGCGGCCGGCGCACCTCCCCGGCGCAACCGGCGAGCACGAGCCCGAGGACGACGAGCGCCGCCGGGCGCACGACGCCGTCAGGTCGTGCCGGCGACGAGCGGCACGAAGCTGACGCCGCCGAGCTTGTCGCGGATGAAGTGGTCGTCGCGACGCACGATCCGCAGCAGTTCCTGCGCACCCTCGGGACCGACCGGCAGCACCAGCCGCCCGCCCTTCGGCGACAGCTGCGCGAGCAGCGCCTGCGGCACCGCGAGCGGTGCCGCGGCGACGAGGATCCCGTCGTAGGGTGCGTGCGCCTTCCAGCCTTCCATGCCGTCGCCGTGCCGGTAGCGCACGTTCTTGATGCCGAGTTCCTTGAGGCGCCGCTTCGCGCGCTCGAGCAGCGGCTTGATGCGCTCGACGGTCGAGAGGCGCGTCACGAGCGGCGCGAGCACCGCGGTCTGGTAGCCGCAGCCGGTGCCGATCTCGAGCACGTTGTGCAGCGGCCCGCCCATCAGCAGCGCCTCGGTCATCCGCGCGACGACGTACGGCTGGGAGATCGTCTGCCCGAAGCCGATCGGCAGCGCCGTGTCCTCGTAGGCACGGCTCGACAGCGCCTCGTCGACGAACACGTGTCGCGGCAGGTTGCGGATCCTATCGAGCACCGTGAGGTTCCCGATCCCCTGCTCGCGCAGCCGCTGGATCAGCCGGTCGCGGGTGCGCGCCGAGGTCATGCCGATGCCGGCGTTGGTGCGCACGTCAGGCATGGGCGCTCGCGAGCCAGGCCTCGAGGTCGCCGAGCGCCGCGTGGCGCGTCAGGTCGATCTGCAGCGGCGTCACCGACACGTAGCCGTGCTCGACCGCGTGGAAGTCGGTCCCGGGGCCCGCGTCCTGGCCGACGCCCGGCGCGCCGATCCAGTACATCGGCCGGCCGCGCGGATCGGCGGTGCGCACGATGCGCTCGGAGCGGTGGCGCACGCCGAGTCGCGTCGCCTGCAGGCCCTTGAGCGCATCGTAAGGCACGTCCGGCACGTTGACGTTGAACAGCGTCGCCGGCGGCAGCGGCGCGCGGTCGAGCCGCTCGATCAGCTCGCGCGCGATCCGCGCCGCGGTCGCGAAGTGGCGGCCGCCGCCGGCGATCAGCGACACCGCGATGCTCGGCAGCCCCAGGAACCGCCCCTCCATCGCCGCGGCGACGGTGCCGGAGTACAGCACGTCGTCGCCGAGGTTCGCGCCGTCGTTGACGCCCGAGACGACCAGCTGCTGTTCCTCGGCCAGGTAGCCCGAGATCGCGAGGTGCACGCAGTCGGTCGGCGTGCCGTTGACCGCGTACCAGCGGCCCTCGGACTCGACGACGCGCAGCGGCGCATCGAGCGTCAGCGAGTTCGATGCGCCGGAGCGGTTGCGGTCGGGAGCGACCACCGTGAGCGTGCCGAGGCCCGCGAGCGCCTCGGCAAGAGCCCGCAGCCCGTCGGCGCGCCAGCCGTCGTCGTTACTGAGCAGGATATTCATGAACGGGAGCCCATTACTATACTGGAAGCCCGCGCGCCGATGGGAAGTCGACCGATGCAGCGCCAGCCGCCCGACGAGCCGCCGAGCGATGATGCGGTGTTTCGCGACGCGGTCAGTGGCGTCAAGCCGCTGCCCGCCCGGAAGGTCGCGCCGCGCGTACCGCCTCCGGCGCCGCGCGCGGCGTTTCGCCGCGCCGACGAGCGCGCGGTGCTCGAGGAGAGCCTCGCGCTCGGCCCCGGCGAATGGCTCGTCGACAGCGGCGACGAGCTGTTGTTCCGGCGCGCGACGATCGCGCCGCAGACGCTGACGCGCCTCCGGCGCGGCGAGTACGCGGTCGAGGACGAGCTCGACCTGCATGGCCTGAGCGCCGTCGCCGCGCGCGCGGCCGTCCGCGACTTCCTCGGCGAGGCGCTGGCGCGCCGGCTCGCGTGCGTGCGGATCGTGCACGGCAAGGGCCTGCGCTCGGGGCCCCGCGGCCCGGTGCTCAAGCACGCGGTCAACGTGTGGCTCAGGAAGGTCGACGCCGTGCTCGCGTTCGCCTCGGCCCCGCGCCGCGGCGGCGGCACGGGCGCCGTCTACGTGCTGCTGGCGCGACGCTGACGCTCAATCGTCGTCGGGCTCGCCGGGCGCCTCGGCGACCGTGACGAGTTCGCGCACGACGACGGTCGCGTAGGCCCCCGCCGGCAGCGCGAACTCGAGCACGAGCTCACCGTCCGAGTGCTCGACCGCGAGCCCGCCGGGCCGCAGCCGCAGCGCACGGCGCTGGGCATTCAGTCCCGCGCCCTCGAGCGCCGCGATGAGCGTCGCGAACGGCGCGAGCGCCTCGGCCTCGAGCGCGCCCGCGACGCCCGAGGGTCCCGACCCGCGGCCGGCGAGCGGCCCCGAGGGGTGCACGTCGAAGCGCGCTAGGCGCGCCTCGAGCTCCGCGTCGATGGCCCCGGCTG
Organism: Steroidobacteraceae bacterium; assembly: GCA_035524495.1. Taxonomy (GTDB): domain Bacteria; phylum Pseudomonadota; class Gammaproteobacteria; order Steroidobacterales; family Steroidobacteraceae; genus CAIKZZ01. Next base: position 415 of record DATKOR010000035.1, on the reverse strand, counting down.
CGAAGTAGCTGCCGCTGCCATCGAGACTGACGAGTTCGCCGGCGAGCAGCCGCCGCCAGCTGCCGTCCGCGACGCGTCGCGCGAGCAGCACGTTGAAGATCAGCGCCCGGGCCGCCGACAGCACGAACGCGCGCGGCTCGCGCCCGCCCGGCAGCCGCTCGCCGGCCGCGAAGCGCGCCGCCGCGTCGAGGTTGCGGCCGTCGCGGCCGAAGCGCTGCGGACCGAAGTAGTTCGGTACGCCCTCGGCGGCGATGCGCGCGAGGCGCTCGTCGAGCGCCCCGGCGTCGACCTCGAGGTCCCTGAGCACGATGCGAAAGCCGTTGCCGGCGAGCGCGCCGCGCCGCAGCTTCCTCGAGTGCGGCAACGCCTCGAGCACGCGCACGCCCGCGGCGGCCTCGCCCTGCGGCGGCGCGAC
>DATKOR010000034.1:0-34013 GCA_035524495.1 Steroidobacteraceae bacterium | reverse complement strand
CCTGGTACGACAACGAGTGGGGCTTCTCGAACCGCATGCTCGACACGACGCTCGCCTGGAGCCGCGCGAAATGATGGCGCCGGCCGCCGGCGACGCGCCGGGGGGCGTCTCGACGCGCGTCGTGCGCATGCAGGACGTGAAGCTCGCGGGTCAGCGCGTGCTGATCCGCGAGGACCTCAACGTCCCGGTCAAGGACGGCGTGGTCACCAGCGATGCGCGCATCCGCGCGGCGCTGCCGACGATCCGGCAGGCGCTTGCCGCGGGCGCGCGCGTGCTGCTGATGTCGCACCTCGGTCGCCCCGAGGAAGGCAAGCCCAGCGCCGAGTTCTCGCTGGCGCCGGTCGCGGCGCGGCTCTCGGAGCTCCTCGGGCGCAAGGTACCGCTGGTGCAGGACTGGCTGGGCGGCGTCAACGTCGCGCCGGGCGAGGCGGTACTGCTCGAGAACGTGCGCTTCAACAAGGGCGAGAAGAAGGACGCCGACGAGCTCGCGCGGCGCCTGGCGGCGCTGTGCGACGTGTTCGTCATGGACGCCTTCGGAACGGCGCACCGCGCCGAGGCGAGCACCCACGGTGTCGCGAAGTACGCGCCGATCGCCTGCGCGGGCCCGCTGCTCGTCAACGAGCTCGTCGCGCTCGACACGGCGCTCGAGAGCCCGAAGCGGCCGCTGGTCGCGATCGTCGGCGGCTCGAAGGTGTCCACGAAGCTGACGGTGCTCGAGGCGCTGCTCGCGCGCGTCGACCAGCTGATCGTCGGCGGCGGCATCGCCAACACCTTCCTGCTGGCGCGCGGCGTGCCGATCGGCAAGAGCCTAGCCGAGCCCGACATGGTCGACATCGCGCGCAAGCTGCTCGCGCAGTCCCAGGCCAAGGGCGTCGACATCCCGCTGCCGAGCGACGTCGTGGTCGCCAAGGAGTTCTCGGCGACCGCCGAGGCCGACGTCAAGGCGGTCGCGGACGTCGCCGCCGACGACCGGATCCTCGACATCGGACCCGACACCGCCGACCGCTTCGCGCGCATCGTCGGCGAGGCCGGCACGATCATCTGGAACGGGCCGGTGGGGGTGTTCGAGTTCGACCAGTTCGGGGAGGGCACGCGCGTGCTGGCGACCGCGATCGCGCGCTCCAAGGCCTTCTCGCTGGCCGGCGGCGGCGACACGCTCGCGGCGATCGAGAAGTACGAGGTCGAGGACGGCATCAGCTACATCTCGACCGGCGGCGGCGCGTTCCTCGAGTTCGTCGAGGGCAAGCCGCTACCGGCCGTCGTAATGCTCGAGGCGCGCGCCCGGGAAGGCCGGCGCGCATGACCGTGTCGCGCACGCCGCGCCGCACCAAGATCGTCACGACGCTCGGGCCGGCGACCGACGATGCGCGCGTGCTGCAGGACCTGTTCCGCGCCGGCGCCGACGTGGTGCGCGTCAACTTCTCGCACGGGCGCTTCGAGGATCACGCGCGGCGCATCGCGCTCGTGCGCGACGCCGCGCTCAGCGTCGGCCGCTACGTCGGCATCCTCGGCGACCTCGCCGGCCCCAAGATCCGCATCGAGCGCTTCGCCAGCGGCGCCGTGCAGCTCGCCGAGGGCGCCGAGTTCACGCTCGACGTCTCGCTCGATCCCGGCGCCGGCAACGAGCGCGTCGTCGGCTGCGCCTACCAGGCGCTGCCGCGCGACGTGCACGACGGCGACGTGCTGCTGCTCAACGACGGGCTGATCGTGCTCGAAGTGCAGCGCGTGGAGGGCCCGCGCGTCGTGACGCGCGTCGTCACCGGCGGGGAGCTCTCCAACAACAAGGGCCTGAACCGGCGCGGCGGCGGCCTCTCGGCCGGCGCGCTCACCGACAAGGACCGCGCCGACATCCAGGTCGCCGCCAAGCTCGACGTCGACTACCTCGCGGTGTCGTTCCCGAAGAGCGGCGAGGACATGCTCGAGGCGCGCCAGCTGCTGCGCGAAGCCGGCGGCAACGGCCGGCTGATGGCCAAGATCGAGCGCGCCGAGGCGATCCGCCATCTCGACGACATCGTCGAGGCGAGCGACGCGGTGATGGTCGCGCGCGGCGACCTCGGCATCGAGGTCGGCTACGCCGAGCTCACCGGGCTTCAGAAGCGCATCATCCAGACCGCGCGCCAGAAGTTTCGCATCGTCGTGACCGCGACCCAGATGATGGAGTCGATGATCCACAACCCGGTGCCGACCCGTGCCGAGGTGTCGGACGTCGCCAACGCCGTGCTCGACGACACCGACGCCGTGATGCTGTCGGCCGAGAGCGCGGTCGGCAAGTACCCGGTCAAGGCGGTCGAGGCGATGGCGCAGGTCATCGAGGGCGCCGAGAAGTACCAGGTCCAGCAGGGCACTCGGACGCGCCAGCGCGTCGAGCCGCGCGAGTTTCGCAGCTCGGACGAGGCGATCGCGATGGCGGTGATGTACACCGCCAACCACATGGACGTGAAGGCGATCGTCGCGCTGACCGAATCGGGTTCGACGCCGCTGTGGATGTCGCGGATCCGCTCCGACATCCCGATCTACGCCTTCACGCGCCACGAGGCGACGCGGCGGCGCGTGACGCTCTACCGTGGCGTGTACCCGGTGTCGTTCGACGTCACCCACACGGACCCCACGATTCTCTACCCGTCGATCTTCATGATCCTCGTCGAGCTCAACCTGTGCGCGCGTGGTGACCAGATCATCGTGACCAAGGGCGAGCTCTCCGGCGTCTCCGGCGGCACCAACTCGATGAAGATCCTCGAGGTCCGGCCGTAGGCGCCGGGCGCGGCGCCCGCGCCGCCGCGCCGCTCACTTGCCACTGGTGCGCGAAGCGGCGAGGATGCAGCCTCGCCGCACGGGACGCCGCTCCATGTCGAAGCTCCTGCCGCGCATCGGCGCAGGCATCGTCGCGCTCGCCGTCGCCGCGGTCGCGGCCGCGTGGCTGACGCTGCGCGCGAGCCTGCCGGTGCTCGACGGGCACGCCACGACGCGCGCGATCGGCGAGCGGCTGACGATCGAGCGCGACGCCGAGGGTGCGGTGACCGTGAGCGGCGCGACGCGCGCCGACGTCGCCTTCGGCCTCGGCTACGCACACGGCCAGGACCGCTTCTTCCAGATGGACCTGCTGCGGCGCGCGGCGGCCGGCGAGCTCTCGGCGCTCTTCGGCAGCGCGACGCTCGAGGCCGACCGCGAGCTGCGGCTGCATCGCTTCCGCAGCATGGCGCGCGCAGCGCTCGCGAACGGCGCGCCCGAACAGCGCGCGCTGCTCGAGGTCTACGCGGCCGGCGTCAACGCCGGGCTTGGCTCGCTGCGCGCGCGCCCCTTCGAGTACCTGCTGCTGCGCAGCGCGCCGGAGCCGTGGCGCGCCGAGGACTCGGTGCTCGCGGTGCTGGCGATGTTCCTGCAGCTGCAGGAGCCGGACGGCCACACGAAGTTGCAGAACGGCCTGATCCGCGAAGCGCTGCCGGCGAGCGCGGCACGCTTCGTGCTCGCCGCCGCACCGGCGTGGGAGGCCGCGCTCGACGGCTCGCAGAGCGAAGCGCCGGTCGTGCCGAGCGCAGCGGAGTACGATCTCGCGCACGTCGGCAGTCTCGACTTCGAGCCGCCGCCGCGGCATTCGCGCTCGCGGCCCGCCTCCGGCAGCAACAACTGGGCGGTCGCCGGCGCGCGCACCGCCACCGGCGCCGCGCTCGTCGCCAACGACATGCACCTCGGACTGCGGGTGCCGAACACTTGGTACCGCGCGCGCTTGCGCGTGACGGGCGACGCGGCGGCCGACGTCACGGGCGTCACGCTGCCCGGCACGCCCGCGGTCGTGACCGGGAGCAACACCCACGTCGCGTGGGCGTTCACGAACAGCTACGGCGACTACGAGGACCTGATCCGCGTCGTCCCCGATCCTGCCGACCCGGCGCGCTACCTGAGCGCCGCCGGAGCGCGGCCGTTCACGCACAGCCACGAGAAGATCCTCGTCAACGGCGCAAACCCCGTCGAGCTCGACGTGGTCGGCACCGAATGGGGCCCGGTCGTCGCCCGCGACGAGCGGGGGCGCGCGTTCGCGCTCGAGTGGACCGCGCACGACCCGTCCGCCGTCAACCTCGAGCTCGTGGCCCTCGAGCGGGTGACGACGGTCCGCGAGGCGCTCGCGGTCGCCGCGCGCGCCGGCATCCCGGCCCAGAACTTCGTCTGCGGCGACCGCGACGGCCACATCGGCTGGACCATCGCCGGCCAGGTGCCGACGCGCCGCGCCGGCGACGCCTCGGTCCCGCGCGCATCCGACGATCCCGCGGTCGGCTTCGATGGCTGGCTCGCGCCCGCGTCGCACCCGACGCTCGTCGATCTGGCCGGCGGCCAGATTGCGACTGCCAACGCGCGCGTCGTCGGCGGCGGCGCGCTCGCGGCGATCGGCGACGGCGGCTACGACCGCGGCGCGCGCGCGCGACAGATCCTCGCGGGCCTCAGGGCGCGCGGCGACAAGCAGACGCCGGCCGATGCGCTCGCGGTGCAACTCGACGACCGCTCGCTCTTTCTCGCGCGCTGGCACGAGCTGCTGCTCGAGCTGCTCGACGCGACCGCGACCGCGAACCAGCCGCGCCGGTTGCAGCTGCGCGCGGCGCTGCCGTCGTGGACCGGGCACGCGGCGATCGACGACGCGGCGTACCGGCTGGTGCGCGCCTTCCGGGCCGAGGTCGAGCGGCGCGTGTTCTTCGCGCTGATCGCGCCGGCGCGCGTCAAGAACCCGAGCTTCCGCTTCAGCGTGCCGGCGTCGTTTGAAGGCCCGCTATGGACGCTGATCGAGGGGCGTCCCGCCCACCTGTTGCCGCCCGGCTACGCCGACTGGAAGAGCTTCCTGCTCGCGGCGGCGGACGCCGCGGTCGCCGGACTCGACGCGGACTGCCCGAAGCTGCTCGACTGCACCTGGGGACGCGCGAATCGCACGCGCATCCGCCACCCGCTGTCGGGCGCAGTCCCGGGTCTCGGGAACCTGCTCGATCTGCCGCCGGAGATGCTGCCGGGCGATGAGGACATGCCGCGCGTGCAGGGCCCGGCCTTCGGCGCCTCGGAGCGCTTCGCCGTCTCTCCCGGCCACGAGGCGGACGGGTACTTCGAGATGCCGGGTGGCCAGAGCGGCCACCCGCTGTCGCCGTACTATCGCGCCGGCCACGAGCACTGGGCGCACGGCGCGCCGCCGGCACCGTTCCTGCCGGGTCCGGCGACACACACGCTGATCCTGACGCCCTGACGTCCAGGACGCGCGCCGCGCCGCGCACATATCCATGCAACCCGCCGGCGCGGGCCGCACGCGCGTGCGCCGCAAATTGGCGCGCGAGCGGCAACGGACTGCGTTGCGGCGGCAGGGCGCCGCGTGGCGACGACGCTGAACGTCGGCCGCCAGAGGCGCGCCATGGACACCTCGACCGCGACGACGGACGCATTCAACGGCTGATCGATCTCGCACAGCAGGCCGGTGCGGCGGCGCAGCTGCAGGAAGCCCGGCGTCTGATCGCGCAGGCGCAGGCCGATGCCCCGCGACATCCGCGCGTCTTGAACGAGCGGGCCCGCGCCCGCCTGCTGGCCGGCGATGCCGCCGGCGCGCGCGAGCTGCTGAAGCAGGCGCTGGCGAGCGCGCCGCGCCACGCGGAGCTGTGGCTCAACCTCGCGGCCGCGCTGCGCGGGCTCGGCGAGCCGGACGAGGAGATGGCGGCGCTCGACCGCGTGCTCGCGCTCGAGCCGCGCCACCTGCGCGCGCAACTGCAGAAGCCCTCACTGCTCGAGCTCTTGGGACAGCCAGGCGCCGCGGCGGCGCTCTACCGGACGGCGCTGCAGATGATCCCGCTGGACGCCGGGCCGCCGCCCTCGATGCGGCCGGTGCTGCAGGCGGCCGCGAACGCGGTCGCCGCCAACAACCGCGCGCTGCTCGAGGTGCTCGGCGGCGGGCCCGGGCTGCTCGAGCCCTGCGTCGCGCTGCCCGCCGGCGTGCCGCTCGACCAGTGGCGCGAGCTCAACCACTCGCGGCGCTGGGGCGTCAACTTCCTGTGGAAGGAGGGCGTGGCATTCCCGGAGCACCTCGCGCGCTGTCGGCGCACCGTCCGGGCGCTCGACGCCTGGCCGCGCTGCGAGATCCCGGGCTGCGGCCCGACGGCGGTGTTCTCGATCCTCGACGCCAAGACCCGCATCCCGCCGCACACCGGCGTCACCAACGCGCGGCTGATCGTGCACCTGCCGCTCGTCGTCCCGCCGGGCTGCGGCTTTCGCGTCGGCGCCGAGCGGCGCGAGTGGAGGGTCGGCGCGGCGTTCGTGTTCGACGACACGATCGAGCACGAGGCCTGGAACGACAGCGACGCCCCGTGCGCAGTGCTGATCCTCGACATCTGTGGCCCGCACCTCAGGCCCGCCGAGCGCGAGCTGGTCGCGGCGATCGCCGCAGGCGTCGGCGAGTACTACGGATCCGCCATCGGCGGCGTGCGCTGACCGCACCGGGTCCCTGCGGCGGGCCGCGATCGCCCCGGCGCGCTCGCCCGTTTAATATGACGGTCGGCACGCTAAGGAATCCCCATGTCGACCCCCCGCTTTACCGGCACGCAGCGCTACGTCGCGACCGACGACCTCAAGATGGCGGTCAACGCCGCGGTGACGCTGGCGCGGCCGCTGCTGATCAAGGGCGAGCCCGGCACCGGCAAGACGCAGCTCGCCGAGGAGATCGCTGGCTCGCTCGGCCGTCCGCTCTACGAGTGGCACATCAAGTCGACGACCAAGGCGCAGCAGGGCCTTTACGAGTACGACGCGGTCTCGCGGCTGCGCGACTCGCAGCTCGGCGACGCGCGCGTGCACGACATCGGCAACTACATCGTCCGCGGACGCCTGTGGGAGGCGTTCACCAGCGAGGTGCAGCCGGTGCTGCTGATCGACGAGATCGACAAGGCCGACATCGAGTTCCCGAACGACCTCCTGCGCGAGCTCGACCGGATGGAGTTCTACGTCTACGAGACGCGCGAGCTCGTGAAGGCGCGCCACCGCCCGATCATCGTGATCACGAGCAACAACGAGAAGGAGCTGCCGGACGCATTCCTGCGGCGCTGCTTCTTTCACTACATCCGCTTTCCCGACGCCGAGACGATGACGCAGATCGTCGACGTGCACTTCCCGCGCCTGAAGCGCGAGCTCCTGAAAGAGGCGCTCGAGGCGTTCTACCGGCTGCGCGACGTGCCGGGCCTGAAGAAGAAGCCGTCGACGTCGGAACTGCTCGACTGGATCAAGCTGCTGCTGGCCGAGGACATCCCGCCCGAGGCGCTGCGCTCCACCGACGGCAAGTCGGTGATACCGCCGCTGTACGGCGCGCTGCTCAAGAACGAGCAGGACGTGCACCTGTTCGAGCAGCTCGTGTTCATGAACCGGCGCGGCGCCCGCTGACGGGAACGGCGGGTTCGCGTGCTGGTCCGCTTCTTCCTGATGCTGCGCGCCGCCGGCGTCCCGGTGTCGCTGACCGAATTCCTGGCGCTGCTGGAGGCGCTCGCGGCGCGCATCGGGACGCTGTCGGTCGAGGACTTCTACGTGCTCGCCCGCACGGTGCTCGTCAAGGACGAGGGCCACTACGACCGCTACGACCGGGTGTTCGGCGCGCATTTCAAGGGGCTCGAGCAGGCGTTCGCCGCGATCGACGCCGCCGCTCTGCCCGAGGAATGGCTGCGGCGCATGGCGGAACTCAACCTCAGCGACGAGGAGCGGGCCAAGGTCGAGGCGCTCGGCGGCTTCGAGGCGCTGATGGAGGCGCTGCAGGAGCGGCTGCGCGAGCAGCAGGCGCGCCACGAGGGCGGCAACAAGTGGATCGGCACCGCGGGCCGCTCGCCGTTCGGCGCCTACGGCTACAACCCTGAGGGCGTGCGGATCGGCCAGGACAGCTCGCGCAACAGAAGCGCGATCAAGGTCTGGGACCGGCGCGAGTTCCGCAACCTCGACGACTCCGTCGAGCTTGGCACGCGCAACATCAAGCTCGCGCTGCGGCGCCTGCGGCGCTTCGCGCGCGAGGGCGCCGCCGAGGAGCTCGACCTCGGTGGCACGATCGATGCGACGGCGCGCAACGCCGGGTGGCTGGACCTCAAGCTCGTGCCCGAGCGGCACAACGCGATCAAGGTGCTGCTGTTCCTCGACATCGGCGGCTCGATGGACGAGCACGTGCGGGTGTGCGAGGAGCTGTTCACCGCCGCACGCAGCGAGTTCAAGCACCTCGAGTACTACTACTTCCACAACTTCGTCTACGAGACGGTCTGGAAGGACAACCGCCGCCGCCACGCCGAACGCGTCCGGACCGAGGAGGTCATCCGTACCTACGGACCCGACTACCGGATGGTGCTGGTCGGCGATGCGACGATGGGCCCCTACGAGATCCTGCAGCCGGGGGGCAGCATCGAGCACTGGAACGAGGAGCCCGGCGCGGCCTGGCTCGGGCGCCTGCGGCGCGCCTACCCGCGCCACGTGTGGCTGAACCCCGAGCCCGAGGAGCGCTGGGACTACGTGCCCTCGATCGGCGTCGCGCGCGAGCTGCTCGAGGGGCGGATGTTCCCGCTGACGCTCGGCGGCATCGACCGCGCGACGCGCGCGCTCAACGCGCGCTGAGCGCGGTCAGGCGCCGCTCTTGGCCGGCGCGGCCTTCGCCTGCAGCGCCGCGAGCTCCTTGAGCACGAGCTCGGAGTGGCCCTTGGGATCGACCTTGACGAAGTGCCGCGCGATCCGGCCCTCGGGGTCGATGATGAACGTGTCGCGCTGCGCAAGCTCGAAGATGCCGGCCATCTTGACGAGCACCCCGTAGTCCCTGGCCGTCTGCTTGGTCGGGTCGGCGAGGATCGTGAACGGCAGGCTGTGCTCCTCGGCGAATTCCTTGTGCGAGGCCACGTCGTCGACGCTGATGCCGACGATCGTCGCGCCAGCCTTGCGGAACGCGAAGATGTTGTCGCGCAGCTCGCAGGCCTGGGTCGTGCAGCCCGGCGTCTTGTCCTTGGGATAGAAGTAGAGCACCAGCCACTTGCCGCGGTACTCATCGAGCGTGTGCCAGCGGCCGGTCTGGTCCTGCAGCTTGAACTGCGGCGCCGCAGCTCCGACCTCGGGCGAGGCGGCCCGCGTGGCGGGTACGGCGAGCGCGAGCGTTGCGGCGAGCAGGGCGATGGCGGCGGTGCGGGTAGGGGACGGCATCAGGGTCCTCCGACGCGGAGTGGCGGCGCGGCCGCGGGGGGTGCCGATGGTAATCCCGGCCGGCGCATAATGACACGGTGACGGACCCGATCGTTGCGACAGCCCCGCCCGCCGCGGCGCCGGTCCAGGACCGCGGCCGGCTGGGGCTCGTGCTTTCCGGCGGCGGTGCGCGCGGCGCGTATCAGGTGGGCGTGCTGAAGGCGATCGCCGAGCTCGGGCCGCGCGACGGGCCGGTGCCCTTCGACGTGATCTGCGGCACCTCCGCCGGCGCGATCACCGCGGCGGTCGTCGCCGCACACGCGGCGCATTTTCGCGCCGGCGTCGTCAACCTCGAGCGCGTGTGGCGCAACTTCAGCGTCGAGCAGGTGTTTCGCGCCGACGCCGCCAGCATGCTGCGCGCGGGTCTGCGCTGGCTGCTCGCACTCGTGTCGGGCGGCTGGCTCGCGCCGCCGCCGCGCTCGGTGTTCGACAACAGCCCGCTCCGCGAGCTGCTCGAACGGCACGTCAACTTCGCGCGCATCAGCGACGCGATCGAGCACGGCCACCTCGGCGCGCTCGCGGTCAGCGCGGCCGCCTACCGCCGGGCGCTGTCGGTCGCGTTCTACGCGGCGCGCGCCGAGCGCGCACCGTGGCTGAAGGGGTGGCGGCGCGGCGAGCCGGCGGAACTCGGCCTCGACCACCTGATGGCGAGCGCCGCGGTGCCGTTCCTGTTTCCGCCGGTGCGCATGGGCGATGAGTACTACGGCGACGGCGCGATGCGCCAGAGCGCGCCGCTGTCGCCGGCGATCCGCCTCGGTGCGGACCGCCTGCTGGTGATCGGCGTGCGCACGGCCAGCACTTCGTGCCACGACCCGAGCGCGCCGCGCAGCCAGCCCCCGTCGTTCGGGCAGATCTTCGGCTTCATGCTCGACACGCTGTTCATGGACGGGCTGCACGCCGACCTCGAGCGCCTCGAGCGCGACAACCAGCTGATCGACGCGGTCGGTCCCGACCGGGCGGGCTTGCGGCACGTCGCGGCCCTCGTGTTCACGCCGCGCGAGGACTTCGCGGCCATCGCGCACCGGCACGCCGACGAGATCCCGCGCACGCTGCGCGTGCTGCTGCGCACGATGGGCGCCGCCAACCCGGGCGGCGCCGCGTTGCTGAGCTATCTGCTGTTCGAGGGCGGCTACACGCGCGAGCTGATCGCGCTCGGCTACGCCGATGCGATGCGCCGTCGCGACGAGCTTCAGGCGTTCGTCGCGAGCGCGTCGTGCCGCGCGACGACGCCGGGGTAGCGCGCCGCGAAGTGCGCCGCGAGCTGCTCGACGAGGTACACCGAGCGGTGCTGGCCGCCGGTGCAGCCGACCGCGACGGTCAGGTAGCCGCGATTGTGCTCGAGGTACAGCGGGATCCGGCGCTCGATGAACGCGATGATGTCGTCGAGCAGCGCGCGCACCGCCGGCTCGGCCTGCAGGAATTCGATCACCGCCGGGTCGCGGCCGTCGAGCGGCTGCAGCCGCGGCACCCAGTAGGGGTTCGGCAGCGTGCGCGCGTCGAACACGAAGTCGGCGCCGCTCGGGATGCCGTTCTTGAAGCCGAACGACTCGAACATGATCGAGAGCCTGCGGCTGCGGCGCTGCTCGACGCGCGCGCGGATCATCTCCCTGAGCTCGTGGACGCTGCTGCGCGTCGTGTCGACAACGAGGTCTGCCGAGTAAGTGATGGGCTCGAGCAGCTTGAGCTCCGCGGCGATCGCGCCCCTGAGATCGAGCCCGTCGCGGACCAGCGGGTGGCGGCGGCGGGTCTCGCCGTAACGCCTGAGGAGCATCGCCTCGTCGGCGTGCAGGTAGATGATTTCGCACTCGATGCCGCTGCGCCTCAGCTCGCGCACCATCTGCGGCACGCCGGCGATGTCCTCCGGCTCATTGCGGGCGTCGAGCCCGACCGCGCTGCGCTCGTAGATCGGGTTAGGGCGGCGGACCGCGTGCGAGACGAACGCGTTCAGCAGCTCGGCCGGGATGTTGTCGATGCAGTACCAGCCGAGGTCCTCGAGCATGTTGAGCGCGACGCTCTTGCCCGAGCCCGACAGCCCGCTGACTATGACCAGTCGCATGCAACTGCGTACCGCTGCGGCGGGCCGTGCCGCCCACGGATCCGATGGTAGAGGTTGGCGGCGCCCGAGGCGAGCCGGGCGGGTTCGGGCGGCCGGGACGGCCGCCGCGGCGGCGACCGTCCGGCGAGCGCGGGCTCAGACCCGCCCGCGCGGAGCCTCCGCGGCGTGGTGGTCGCCGCGCTTTTCCTTGTGCTTCTTGACGAGGCGGTCGAGCTTGTCGGTCAGGACGTCGATCGCCGCGTACATGTCGGCCTCGGCGGCGTCGGCGTGGATGTTGCCGCCGCGCACGTGCAGCGTGGCCTCGGCCTTGTGAAACAGCTTCTCGACCGTCAGCACGCAGTGCACGTCAATGACCTGGTCGAAGTGGCGCACGATGCGGTCCAGCTTCTTCTCGACGTAGCTCTTGAGCGGCGGGGTGATCTCGAGATGGTGTCCCGTCAACGTCATCTGCATGTGCGTTCTCCTTACAACCCCATCGGTCAGCGCGCCGGCACGCGGCGGCGCTCACTGGACGGTGCAATCTGCATCGCCTCGCGGTACTTGGCGACGGTGCGGCGCGCGACCCGCGCGCCGTCGGCGGCGAGGAGCTCGGCGATCCGGCTGTCTGACAGCGGATTGCCCGGATCCTCGCCCGCGATCAGCTTCTTGATCTTCGCCCGGATCGCGGTCGAGGCGATCTCGGTGCCGTCGGTCGCGGCCACGTGGCTCGAGAAGAAGTAGCGGAACTCGTACACGCCGCGCGGCGTGTGCATGTACTTGCCGGTCGTGACGCGCGAGATCGTCGACTCGTGCATCTCGACCGCCTCGGCGACGTCGCGCAGCACCATCGGCTCCATCGCCTCGTCGCCCTGGTCGAGGAAGGCGGATTGGCGCTGCACGATGCAACGCGCGACCTTGATCAGCGTCTCGTTGCGGATCTCGAGGCTGCGCAGCAGCCAGCGCGCCTCCTGCAGCTGCGTGCGCAGCACCGCATGGTCGGCCGCGCGGGTCACGAGCCCGGCGTAGCTCTGGTTCAGGCGCACGCGCGGCAGCGCGCCGGCGTTCAGTTCGGCGACCCAGCCGTGCTGGCCGCGGCGCACGAACACGTCCGGTACCACGTAGTCGGGCTGGGTGGGCTGGATCGTCGAGCCCGGGCGCGGGTGGCAGGAGCGCACCAGCGCGAGCGCCCGTGACAGCTCCTCCTCGTCGATCGAGAGCGTACGGCGCAGCACCGCGAGCTGCTGCGTCGCGACGAGGTCGAGGTGGTGGCGCGCGATCTCGATCGCCGACCCGAGCCCGGCGGTATCCGGCGCGAGCTGTGCGAGCTGCAGCTCGATGCACTCGGCGACCGAGCGCGCGCCGATGCCGGGCGGATCGAAGGCCTGCACGACGCGCAGCACACGCTCGATTTCGGCCGCATCGACCTCGAGGTCGGGGCGCAGCACCGCTGCGATGTCCTCCAGCGGGTCGACGAGGTAGCCGTCGTCGTTGATCGCGTCGATGATCGCGCGGCCGATCGCGAGCTCGCGCGCGCCGAGCCGCGCGAGCTCGAGCTGCCAGACCAGGTGTTCCTGCAGCGTCTCGCCGCGCTGGTCCGAGAATTCCTGCGGGCGGTCGTCACCCGACCACGGGGTGTCGGAGGGCCCGGCCGGCGCGCTCTCGTCCCACGCGTCGTCGGCGACGTCGATGTCGGCCTCCGCCTCGGTCGCCTCGCCCGTCGCGCTGCCGGCGGCGGCCGCGTCCGGGCCGGGCTCGGCGGCGGCGCCGGCCGCCTCGAGCGGCAGCTCGGCCTCGTTGTCGTCGTCGGCCTCGAGCATGACGTTCTGCTCGAGCGCCTCGCGGATCGTCTGCTGGAGGTCGAGGGCCGGGAGCTGCAACAGCCGGATGGCCTGCTGCAGCTGCGGCGTCATCGTCAGCTGTTGGCCGAGGCGGAGCTGCAGTGCGGGTTTCAGCATCGGGCAGAGGAACTCGAGGCCTGGCGGCGCCGGGCGCGCGGCCGGCGGGAATCACATCCTGAAGTCTTGGCCCAAGTACACCTCACGAACCTGAGGGTTGGCAAGGATCTCGGCAGCGGTTCCTGCGGCTATGACTGAGCCCTGGTTCACGATATACGCGCGTCCGCAAATACCGAGTGTTTCCCTCACATTGTGATCGGTGATCAAGACCCCGATGCCGCGGGCGCGCAGGTGTTCTATGCTTCGTTGGATGTCGGTCACCGACAGGGGATCGACACCGGCGAACGGCTCGTCGAGCAGCACGAAGCGCGGCTCGGCCGCCAGCGCCCGCGCGATCTCGACGCGGCGCCGCTCGCCGCCCGACAGGCTCTGCCCGAGGCTGTCGCGGATGTGCTCGACGTGCAGCTCATCGAGCAGCGCCTCGAGCCGCGCCTCGCGCGCTTCGGCATCGAGCCCGGCGCGGGTCTCGAGGATCGCGCCGACGTTCTCGGCGACCGTCAGCTTGCGGAACACCGAGGCTTCCTGCGGCAGGTAGCCGAGGCCGAGGCGCGCGCGCCGGTGCATCGGCAGGCGCGTCAACTCCTGGTCGTCGAGGAAGATCTGGCCGCCGTCGCAGGCGACGAGGCCGACGATCATGTAGAAGGCGGTGGTCTTGCCGGCGCCGTTCGGGCCGAGGAGCCCGACGACCTCGCCGGAGGAGACCTCGAGCGACAGGTCGCGCACGACGGCGCGCGACTTGTAGCTCTTCGAGAGCGCGGAGGCCGCGAGCCGGCTCATGGGTTCGGCTTCGGCTCGGCTTTCTTCGGGTTGATCGTGATTCGCACCGGCTGGCTGCCCTGCTCGTCGGGGTTGGCGATGACGCGCTGGTCGCGCATGTTGTACACGAGCGTCTGGCCGCTGATCTCGTTGTCACCGTCCGACAGCCACGCCTCCTCGCTCAGGCGCACGGTGCCGGCGGCAGGCTGGTACTCGATCTTGTGCGCCCGACCGCGCGCGATGCCCTTGTCGCGCTTCTGCTCGAACTGCGCCGGCGTGCCCGTGATCTCGGCGGTCGCGATCAGGTTGCCGGCGAAGCTGATGCGCGCCTCGTCGCTCGACAGTGCCCCGTCCGGAACGGCGATGCGCACGTTGCCGCGGAACACCCAGTGGCTGTCCTTGAAGTCGAGGCCGGTCGCCGTGCCGTCGTCGGCCTCGATCGACAACCCGCCCTGCGCAATGCGCACTCCGTGGAAGACCAGCGTGTTGTTCTTGTAGTCGAAGTCGGTCGAGCGCGCCTCGAGCTGGATCGGCTGGGTATCGTTGAGCTGCAGCGTCGGCGGGGCGTCCTTGTCCGGCGTTGCAAGCGCAGCGCTGGCGACGATGAGCGCGGCAATCATGCCGCTAGCGCGTGAACGTGCCATTAACCGCTGATTCTAGCCGGAGCGTCTCGCTCTTTAAATCCGCGCGCAGCCCGCGCGCGACCACCGCGTGCGGACCGAACTCGACGCGCACCGGGTCCGCGGTGGTCGCGATGTGGCTGTCGATGTCGAGCGCGAGATGCTCGGTGCGCACGATCGCGCCGCTCGCCGCGGCCGCGGCCGCGGCCTGCAGTCGCACGTCGCCCTCGAGCTCGACGATGCGGCCGGCCGCCGGCATCGAGCCCGCGGTCGAGGTCATCAGCCAGTCCTGGCCAGGCTGCGGGAAGTAGTGCACCTCGAGCTGGTCGAGTCGCACCGGGCCGTCGGTGCCTTCCTGTGCGGCGCGCGCCGAATGCACGCGCAGCGTCAGGCGTCCCGCGGCATCGGTCTGCTCGAGCGTCGCGTCGTTCAGGTAGTAGCCGGGCTGCGCCAGCGGCACGATCGGCCCCGGCGCGTGGTCGGCGTCGCGCTGCGCGAGCCACCACGAGCCCGCCGCCAGCCCGACGAGGAACACGAGCGCGACGGGGCCCGAGAGCCTCATGCCCGCGCCGCGAGCAGCAGGTCGCACACCTCGCGAACCGCGCCCGCGCCGCCGGCGGCGCGCGTCACGTGCTGCGCCGCGCCGATCACCGCGGCGTGGGCGTCGGCGACCGCCACCGGCAGCGCCACGAGCGCCATCAGCGGCAGGTCCGGCGTGTCATCGACGATGCAGGCGGTCGCCTGCGGCGCGATGCCGAGCTCCTGCGCGAGGCGCCTGAAGGCCTCGGCCTTGTCGGCGCAGCCCTGGCGCACGTGGCGGATGCCGAGTTCGGCGGCGCGGCGCGCCACCGCGGGCGAGGTGCGCCCCGAGAGGATCGCGACCTCGATGCCGGCGGCCTGCACGTCCTTGATGCCGACCCCATCGCGGACGTGGAACGCCTTCAGCTGCTCGCCGTCGGCCCCGAACCACAGCCGCCCGTCGGTCAGCACGCCGTCGACGTCGAGCACCAGCAGCCGGATGGCGGCGGCGCGGGTGCCGATCACATGACACCGGCGCGCAGCAGGTCGTGCACGTTGAGCGCGCCGACGACGCGGCGCGCGCCGTCGACGACGACGAGCGCGGTGATCCGGTGGCGCTCCATCAGCAGCACGGCCTCGGCGGCGAGCTCCCGGGGCCCGATCGTGCGCGGGTTCGCGGTCATCACGGTGCGCATCGGGGTCCCGTGTACGTCGATGCGCCGGTCGAGCGCGCGCCGCAGGTCGCCGTCGGTGAAGACGCCGAGCAGCGTGCCCGACGCATCGACGACCGTCGTCATGCCGAGGCCCTTGTTACTCATCTCGAGGAGCCCGGCCGAGACCGTGTCGTCGGGCCCGACGCCCGGGATCTCGGCGCCGCGGTGCATGACGTCCTCGACGTGCAGCAGCAGGCGCCGCCCGAGGCTGCCGCCCGGGTGCGAGCGCGCGAAGTCCTCCTCGGTGAAGCCGCGAAGCCTGAGGAGCGCCACGGCGATCGCATCGCCCATCGCGAGCGTCGCGGTGGTGCTCGCGGTCGGCGCGAGGTTCAGCGGGCAGGCTTCGGCCGGCACGCGGACGTCGACGTGGACCTCAGCGGCGCGTGCCAGCGTCGAGTCGGGGCTGCCGGTCAGCGCGATCAGCGGCACGCCGAGCCGCTTCAGTGCCGGCACGAGCGCCAGGATCTCGGTGGTCTCGCCGGAGTTCGAGAGCGCGAGCACCAGGTCCTCGCGCGTGATCATGCCGATGTCGCCGTGCACGGCCTCGGCGGGGTGCAGGAAGAACGCGGGCGTCCCGGTGCTCGCGAGCGTCGCGGCGATCTTGCCGGCGATGTGCCCGGACTTGCCCATGCCGGTCACGACGACGCGGCCGCGGCAGGCGAGCGCAAGGCGGCAGGCGGCGGCGAAGTCGGCGCCGACGGCGCCCGCGAGCGCCGCAACGGCCTCGGCCTCGATGTTGAGCGCAACGCGGCCGAGTGTGATCAGCTCGGCATCGCTCAACGCGGCGGGAGTGGGGTGCGCCGGCGTCGCCATGCGCGGACCTCGGCTGCAACGGTGGCATTCATGATAGCAAGTCGGGCCGGCCGGGCGGCGGCCCGGTGCTGTTCGTGCCCGGACGGATTCACTACACTCGGCGCCCCGATGCGGGATTCGCCCGCGGTCCGCGAGACGCCATGAAGGCCGCCGACGTCGAGAACCAGATCAAGGCCGGCATGCCCGGCAGCCAGGTGCGCGTGCGCTCGGACGACGACACGCATTTCGAGGCGGTCGTGGTCGCGGCCCAGTTCGCGGGCAAGCGTCCGCTGCAGCGCCACCAGCTCGTCTACGCGACGCTCGGCGCGGCCGTCGGTCGCGAGATCCATGCGCTGTCGATCGAGGCGCTGACGCCCGAGGAGTGGGCGGCGCGCGGCGGTGGCTGAGGCGCGGCGTGGACAAGCTGCAGATCACGGGCGGCACACCCCTCGAGGGCGAAGTGCGGATCTCGGGCGCCAAGAATGCGGCGCTGCCGATCCTCGCCGCGACGCTGCTGGTCGACGGCTCGGTGACGGTCGGCAACGTGCCGCACCTGCGGGACATCACGACGACCAACGAGCTGCTCGGACGGATGGGCGTGGCGGTGTCGATCGACGAGCGCATGCGCGTCACGGTCGATGCCTCCGCGATCCGCCATTGCGTCGCGCCCTACGAGCTCGTCAAGACGATGCGCGCCTCGATCCTGGTGCTCGGCCCCTTGGTCGCGCGCTTCGGCGAGGCCGACGTGTCGCTGCCGGGCGGCTGCGCCATCGGCGCGCGGCCCGTCAACATCCACGTCGAGGGCCTCAGGCAGCTCGGCGCCGACATCCGCATTGAGAACGGCTACATCAAGGCGCGCGCGCGGCGCCTCAAGGGTGCGCGGCTCGTGCTCGAGACGGTGACCGTCACCGGCACCGAGAACCTGATGATGGCCGCGGCGCTCGCCGAGGGCACGACCTACATCGAAAACGCCGCGCGCGAGCCCGAAGTCGTCGACCTCGCGCACTTTCTGGTCGCGATGGGCGCGAAGATCCAGGGCGAGGGCACCGACACGATCGTCGTCGAGGGGGTCGAGCGGCTGCACGGCGGGCACTACGAGGTGCTGCCGGACCGCATCGAGGCCGGCACCTACCTCGTCGCCGGCGCCATCACGCGCGGCCGGGTCCGGGTCCGCAACGCCCGCCCCGACCACCTCGACGCCGTGCTGCAGAAGCTGCGCGAGGCGGGCGGCACGGTCACGAGCGGCGAGAACTGGATCGAGGTCGACATGCGCGGCGAGCGGCCGCGCGCGGTCGACATCCGCACGGCGCCTTATCCGGCGTTCCCGACGGACATGCAGGCGCAGTTCGCGGCGCTCGACACGATCGCCGACGGCGTCGGCACGATCACCGAGACGATCTTCGAGAATCGCTTCATGCACATGCTCGAGATGCGCCGGCTCGGCGCCGAGATCAGGCTCGAGGGCAATACCGCGATCATCAAGGGCGTGCCGCGCCTCACGGCGGCGCCCGTGATGGCGACCGACCTGCGGGCCTCGGCGAGCCTGGTGCTCGCCGGGCTGGTCGCCGACGGGCGCACCTCGGTCGAGCGCATCTACCACATCGACCGCGGCTACGAGTGCATCGAGGAGAAGCTCAAGGCGCTCGGCGCGAAGATCCAGCGCCTGCCGGCCTAAGCTCAGCGCTCGGGCGGCCGCGCGACGATCGCGAGCGTCGTCTTGAAGCGCTCGCCGGTCGCCGGGCGGATCCCGTCGAGGCGCACCGTGGTCCCCGGCGTCTTGCGGGCGATCGCGCCCAGGAACTCGGTGAAGCCGGTGACCGCGGTGCCGTCGAGCTCGGTGATCAGGTCGCCCGGTTGCAGGCCGCTCGCGACCGCCGGGCCGCCGCGGTAGATGCCGGTGACCTGCACGCCGTGGATCGCGCGACCCTTGTCGTCGGTGAGGTCCGGCGGCAGGCCGCGCACCTGCAGTCCCGACCAGCCGCGCATCACCCGGCCCCTGGCCTCGATCTCGGCGGCGACCCCGCGCACCAGGTTCACCGGAATCGAGAAGCCGATGCCCTCGATGCCTTGCTCGTGGCTGAGGATCGCGGTGTTGATGCCGACGAGGTCGCCGGCGGCGGTCACGAGCGCGCCGCCGGAGTTTCCGGGGTTGATCGCGGCGTCGGTCTGGATGAAGTTCTCAAGCAGCGCCAGTCCCAACTGCGAGCGCCCGGTCGCGCTCACGATGCCCTGCGTGACCGTCTGGCCGAGCCCCGCGGAGTTGCCGATCGCGAGCACCACGTCGCCGACCCTGAGCTGGTCGGAGCGCCCGAGCGGCATCACCGGCAGGTTCTTCAGGTCGATCTTCAGGATCGCGAGGTCGGTGTCGGGGTCGGTGCCGATCAGGCGCGCCGGCGCCGTGCGGCCGTCGGTCAGCTGCACGACGATTTCCTGCATGCCCTTGATGACGTGAAAGTTCGTCGCGATGTGCCCCGCGGCGTCGAGGATCACGCCCGAGCCGCGGCTCGACTCCTCGCGGCGCCTGAACTCCGGCCAGTCCGGGAAGAACGGCGCGAACATCTCCGGCACCTGGCGTTCGACGACGACGCGCCGCGTCGAGATGTTGACGACTGCGGGCGCGCCGCGCGCGACCGCGTCGGCGTAGCTCGCGCCGGCGCGGCGCGGGGCCGCGCTCGGCGCGGGCAGTGCCGCGGCCGGCGTCTCGGGCACGGCGACCGGGACCGCGTCGGCGGCCACGGCGCTCGGCGGCGCGGCGCTCGGTCTTGGCAGCAGCGACGGGCGCAGGTACACGGCGACGAGCGCGCCGGCGAGACCGAGCGCGATCCACGGTGACAGATAGGTCGCGATGCGAGTCAGGCGATTCACGGAAAACCCCTATGGTCCGCCGACGCCGCAGGGCGGACGCTGCGGCGCGGCATACGCCGTGTATAATGCGCAATCCCTCGAATCGGCGAAACCTTCGATCGGCGCGCGCGTCTGCGCCGCGTTCGCACGGTCGGGGGCCTGACGGTGCGGGACCGCGATGGTCCTCGGGGGTAGTTCATGAGCCAAGAGGTTGACCAGGGCCGGCGTCAGCTGCTCGTCTTAGCGACGTCACTTACCGGCGCGGTCGGCGTCGGCTTCGCCGCGACGCCGTTCCTCGCCAGCTGGAAGCCGAGCGCGCGTGCCAAGGCCCTCGGCGCGCCGATCGAGATCGACATCGGCAAGCTCGAGCCCGGCGCGATGCTGAAGGTCGAGTGGCGTGGCAAGCCGGTCTGGGTCGTGCGCCGCACGCCCGAGATGCTCAAGCAGCTCGACCAGGCGACCCCGTTCCTGCTCGACCCCAATTCGCAG
Organism: Steroidobacteraceae bacterium; assembly: GCA_035524495.1. Classification (GTDB taxonomy): domain Bacteria; phylum Pseudomonadota; class Gammaproteobacteria; order Steroidobacterales; family Steroidobacteraceae; genus CAIKZZ01. Next base: position 14,089 of record DATKOR010000034.1, on the reverse strand, counting down.
GCCTCCGTGCAGCCCGACTACGCGAAGAACGAGGCGCGCGCGCGCCGTCCGGAGTACTTCGTCGTGCTCGGCGTCTGCACGCACCTCGGCTGCTCGCCGCTGCCGAAGTTCGAGCCAGCCGACGTCACCGTCGCCGCCGACTGGCCCGGCGGCTTCTACTGCCCGTGCCACGGCTCCAAGTTCGACCTGTCGGGGCGCGTGTTCAAGGGCGTGCCGGCGCCGGCCAACCTGGCGGTGCCGCCGTACGCGTTCCTGAGCGACACCCGCATTGTCGTCGGCAGCGACAGCGCCCAGTCCGCCTGAACGGCCGGACGCACCTCTTCAAGGAGCCAAGACGATGGGGACTGACAGCCACGGGACGACCCAGGGCGGCGGGCTCTGGGGTTGGATCACCGCGCGTTTTCCGATCGAGTCGATGCTCAAGGAGCATCTGACCGAGTACTGGACGCCGAAGAACTTCAACACCTGGTACGCCTTCGGCGTGCTGAGCGGCGTCGTGCTGATGATCCAGCTCGTCACCGGCATCTTCCTGACGATGAACTACAAGCCGTCGTCGGCCGAGGCCTTCGGCTCGGTCGAGTACATCATGCGCGACGTCGACTGGGGGTGGCTGATCCGCTACCTGCACTCGACCGGCGCCTCGGCGTTCTTCGTGGTTGTCTACCTGCACATGTTCCGAGCGCTGATGTACGGCTCGTACCGCTCGCCGCGCGAGCTCGTGTGGATCTTCGGCATGCTGATCTACCTGTGCCTGATGGCCGAGGCCTTCATGGGCTACCTGCTGCCGTGGGGCAACATGTCCTACTGGGGCGCGCAGGTGATCGTGTCGCTGTTCGGCACCTTCCCGGTGATCGGCGACGCGCTCGTCGAGTGGATCCGCGGCGACTTCTACATCTCCGACATCACGCTGAACCGCTTCTTCGCGCTGCACGTCGCCGCGCTGCCGCTCGTGCTCGTGTTCCTCGCGATCGCCCACATCCTCGCGCTGCACAACGTCGGCTCGCTGAACCCGGACGGCATCGAAATCCACGACGAGGAGGACGAGCGCGGCGTCCCGAAGGACGGCATCGCCTTCCACCCGTACTTCACCGTCAAGGACACCTTCGTGCTCGGGGTGTTCCTGCTGATCTTCTGCGGGATCGTGTTCTTCGCGCCGACCTTCAACGGCCTGTTCCTCGAGGCGCCGAACTTCGAGCCGGCCAACATGATGCAGACGCCACCGCACATCGCTCCGGTGTGGTACTTCACGCCGTTCTACGCGATGCTGCGCGCCGTGCCCTCGTTCCTGGGGACGCAGGTCTGGGGCGTGCTCGTCATGTTCGCGGCGATCGTGCTGCTGTTCTTTCTGCCGTGGCTCGACCAGTCGCCGGTGAAGTCGGTGCGCTACAAGGGCTGGATCACCAAGTTCGCGCTCGCGACCTTCGCGGTCACGATGGTGGTGCTCGGCGTATGCGGCATGAAGCCGGCGGTCGGCATCTACCCGACCCTGGCGCGGGTGTTCACCGTCCTTTACTTCGCGTTCTTCGTGCTGATGCCCTGGTACTCGCGAATCGACCGCGTCAAGCCGGTCCCGCGGAGGGTGACCTACCATGCGCACTGACAGGCTCGCGCCGGCGCTCGCGGCGCTCGCGCTCCTCGCGCTGCCGATCGTCTCGCCGGCCGGCGAGGGGGAGTCGTACCCCTCGGCGGGCAACGACATCCGCAACCACGCCTCGCTGCAGCGCGGCGCGCGCAACTTCATGAACTACTGCTCCGGCTGCCACTCGGCGAAGTACGTGCGCTACAACCGCATCGCCAAGGACCTCGGCATCCCGGAGGCGGTGCTGAAGACGAACCTGATGTTCACGTCGGAGAAGACCTACGAGACGATCAAGATCGCGATGACGCCGGACGACGCCAAGCGCTGGTTCGGCACCGTGCCGCCGGATCTGTCGCTGATCGCGCGCGCCCGCGGCACCGACTACCTGTACGCGTTCCTGCACAGCTTCTACGCCGATCCCTCGAAGCCGACCGGCGTCAACAACACCGTGCTCCCGGGCACGGCGATGCCGCACGTGCTCGCCGAACTGCAGGGCGTGCAGACCGCGACGTTCACGACCGAGAAGCACGACGACGGCACCGTCGAGACCAAGCTCGAGAAGTTCGAGCTGACGCAGAAGGGCACGCTGTCGCCCGAGAAGTACGACGAGTTCGTGCGCGACACCGTCAACTTCCTGCAGTACATCGGCGAGCCCATCGAGGCGCAGCGCCGCGACCTCGGCGTCTGGGTCATGCTGTTCCTGCTGGTGTTCACGGCCTTCGCGTACCTGCTCTACAAAGAGTACTGGCGCGACGTGCACTGAAGCGGCCGGTCGCGCCGCATGGCCAAGGATCCGCCACTCACGCCCCGCCGCCCGTACCTGCTGCGGGCCATGCACGAGTGGATGACGGACAACGGCCAGACGCCGCACCTCGTCGTCGATGCGGCGCTCGAGGGCGTGGTCGTGCCGCGCCAGTACGTCAAGGACGGCAAGATCGTCCTGAACGTCGGCTACGCGGCGACCGCGGGCCTCGCGATCAAGAACGACCTCATCACCTTCAGCGCGCGCTTCAGCGGCGTCGCCTTCGACGTCAGCCTCCCGGTGCAGGCCGTGCTCGGCATCTACGCGCGCGAGACCGGCCAGGGCATGATCTTCTCCGACGACGAGCCCGCGCCGGACCCGAACGGCAGCCCGCCGAAGCCGACCGGCGGCGACGAGCCGAAGCGGCCGCAGCTCAAGGTCGTCAAGTAGCCGCCGTCGTGGCGCACGATCCGCTGCCGTGCGCGGCACCCGCCGAGCGCAACAAGGAACCGATCCTCGAGGTGCTGAGGGAGGTGCTGCCGGCGAAGGGCAGCGTGCTCGAGATCGCCTCGGGCACCGGCCAGCACGTCGTGCACTTCGCCGCCGCGCTCGCCGGGCTCCTCTGGCTGCCGTCCGACCCCGATCCTGAACGGCGCGAGATCATCGCGGCGCGCATCGCAGCGGCGGCGCTCCCCAACGTCGCGCCGCCGCTCGCGCTCGACGTGCACGAGCCGTGGCCGCTGCAAGCGCCGGTGACGGGGATCGTGTGCATCAACCTGATCCACATCGCGCCGACGACCGCGACCGCGGCGCTGCTCGAGGGCGCGCGGCGCTGGCTTGATCCCGAGGGCGCGCGCGTGCTCTACCTCTACGGGCCCTTCAGGGAGCGCGGCGTGCACACGGCGCCGTCGAACGAGGCCTTCGATACGTCGCTGCGCGAACGCAATCCCGCCTGGGGCGTGCGCGACCTCGACGCCGTCAGCGCCCAGGCGGCGGCGCTCGGTTTTAAGCGCACGCGGCTGACCGCGATGCCCGCCAACAACCGCAGCGTCGTCTACACGCTTGGCGCGGGGCCTCGCGCCGCCTAGAGCTCGGGATTCGGCGGCGGCAGCGGCCGTGCCTGGCCGTCGGTGCCGATCACGGCCCAGTCGAGCCCGCGGCGCACGCGCCCGGCGCCGTCGACGGTGAGCCGGCCCGTCATGCCGGCGATCGGCTCCGGTTGCGGCCCGGGCGGGAGCGAGAGCTCGCTGATCAGCCGCCAGGCGTCGAAGCCCATCGCGAACAGGCGGCTGCGCCGCCGCGCGTTCGCCGGCCACAGCTGGGTCACCAGCCCGCGCAGGTCGCTGACCGCGGCGTCGTCGGCGATCATCCATGGCACGTCGACGAACGAGACGCCCTCGAGATCCTGGTTCGCGGCCGGGTTCGGGTCGAAGACCTCGGAGGTCGAGTACACCGGCAGGTCGCCGGCGTAGTGGAACTTCAGCTGCGGACGCACCAGGCGGCCCTGGACCGGCTGGCCGGCGAAGAACACGAACTGCAGGTCGTCGCGGCGCCGCGGCGTGAACTGGAGCGGCTGGCCGACGATCGAGGCGATCGCGCGCTCGCGGCGCTGGCTCTCCTCGAAGCCGAGCACCTGCACGAGGTACTCGGAGAAGTCGGTCGTGCCCGCCGGGAAGCTGGCCCGCGTCACGAGCGTGCCGCCGCCCGCGGTGAACGTCGCCTCAAACGCGGCGAGCACGCGCGCGCCCCACTCGCCGGCGAGCGTCAGCGCAACGCCGGTGCGCCGGCCCTCGGCGAGCAGTCGCTCGGCGACCTGGCGCGCCTCGTCCTCCGGCGCGAGCGCGTACTGATAGAAGCGCGGCGGCGTCGCCTCGCCATCCGGCAGCTGGTTGAGCACCAGCGTCGGCACGCTGCCGTCGGCGAGCGCCTTGACCGCGGCGGCGTTCTCGCGGCCGAGGGGACCGACGACGAATCCGGCGCCGTCGGCGATGGCGCGGCGGTACGCGAGGCCGGGATCGGGCGACGCGTCGTAGACCCTGAGTAGCGGCCGGCCGGCGACGTCCTGCTGGTAGTAGGCGGCGAGGAAGCCATCGCGCAGCGCCTCGCCGGCATCGCTGAGACGACCGCTGAGCGGCAGCAGCAGTGCCACCTGCGCCGGGAACTTCAGCTGCGGCGTCACCTCGTCCGTCATCGCCTCGACGATGCCTCCGTTGGCGGGATGCTGAGGATAGCGGCTGCGCCACTGCGCGAGCTGATTGCGTTGCGCGTACGGGTTGCGCTTGCCCTGCGTCGCGACGCGGGCGAGGTCGAGCCAGCCGGCGGTCGTGACGTCGGTGCCTTTCGGGATGCTCACGTTCGTGCCGTGCGCCGCGGCCGCGCGCAACGCCTCCCACAGCTGCCGCTGCGCTTCCGGCACCTGGGCCGCCGGCACGAAGCGCTCGCGGGCGCCGAGCGCCTTGACGCCGTCGAGCGCCCGACCGGCCGCGAGGTAGGCGCGGCCGCGCCACAGCAGCACGTCGGCCTCGGCGCCGGCGGGCGGCGGGTCGCCGACGGCCTTCAGGCTCGCCAGCGCCCGGTCGGGCTGTCCGGCGGCCAGCGCGACCTCGGCGCCGAGGAGCGCCCGCGAGGTGCCGGGAGGCGAGCGCGGATCGACGCCCGGGACGGCGTCGAGGGCGGCCTCGACGCGCGTGGCGTCGGCAATGCTCGGCACGCGCAGCCACTCGCGCGTCGCGTTGCTGAGCGCATCGAGCGACTGGGCGGGCGCGGCCGAGGCGACGAGTTCCCACTGGCGTGCGCTCGCGGCGTGGTCGCCGGCGCGGGCCAGCTGCAGCGCGCGCTCGGCGCTCGGCGCGCTCTCGACGCTCGGTCGCACGGCGACGGTCCCGGCGCACGCCGCGACGAGCGCGAGCGCGCCGAGGAGCGCGCCGCGACGCAGTGCGCGCCGGACGAAGCCGGGTGCGTCCTGTGGGCGTTGCATGCGTCGGTTCCTCCGTGCAGGATGCCGACGCGCGATCGCCGCGTGCCGACTGCTCAGTATAGTGTCAGCGCCGGGTACTCTCTTCGTCGTCGCGACCCCGCTCGGCAACCGCGGCGACTTTTCGTCGCGCGCCGGCGACACCTTGGCCCAGGTCGACCTGATCGCCGCCGAAGACACGCGCCACAGCGGGGCGTTCCTGACGCAGCTCGGCATCACAACGCCGCTGGTCGCGCTGCACGAGCACAACGAGGACGCGCGCGCCGCGGAGCTCGTCGCGCGCCTCAAGGACGGCGCCCGGATTGCGCTCATCAGCGATGCCGGGACGCCGCTGATCAGCGATCCGGGCTACCGGCTGGTCGCGGCCGCGGTCGCGGCCGGCGTTGCGGTCGTGCCCGTTCCGGGCGCGTGCGCGGCCATCGCCGCGCTCAGCGTCGCGGGACTGCCGACCGACCGGTTCGTGTTCGAGGGCTTTCTGCCGGCGCGCGGCGCCGCCCGCCGCAGCCGGCTCGCGGAACTCGCGAGCGAGGCCCGCACACTCGTCTTCTATGAGGCGCCGCACCGGATCGCCGAGACGCTCGCCGACGTCGCGTCCGCCTTCGGCGCCGAACGCCCGGCGGTGCTCGCGCGCGAGCTCACGAAGGTCCATGAGACGCTCTACCGCGGCGGACTCGGCGGGCTCGCCGCGCGCGCCGCGAGCGATCCCAACATGGCGCGCGGCGAAGCGGTGCTGATCGTCGGCGGGGCGCCGGTCGTCGAGGCGGCGATCGACGCGGCGCGGCTCGACCGGCTGCTCGCGGGCCTGCTCTCGGGCCTGCCGCTGTCGCAGGCGGTCGATCTTGCGGCCGAGGTCAGTGGCGAGCGGCGCAACCGCGTCTACGAGCGCGCGCTCGTGCTCAGGCGCAAGTCCCAAGGCGAAGCTTGAGGTTCGGATCCCACGGCCCTATCGTGCACGTGGGAGTCGGCCAGGCAGCCGCTCGCGGCTCGTCCGCGGGAGGAAAGTCCGGGCTCCATAGGGCAGGGCGCCAGGTAACGCCTGGGGGGCGCGAGCCCACGGAAAGTGCAACAGAAAGCAAACCGCCGAAGCCGCGGGTCCGCCCGCGGCTGGCAAGGGTGAAATGGTGCGGTAAGAGCGCACCGCGCGCCTGGTAACAGGCGTGGCACGGCAAACCCCGCCCGGAGCAAGGCCAAATAGGGGAACGGGTCGATCGGAGTCCGCTCCGATCGGCAGCGCGCGGCCCGCGCGCGTTCCCGGGTAGGCCGCTCGAGGTGCACGGCGACGTGCATCCCAGAGGAATGGTTGCCCACGACAGAACCCGGCTTACCGGCCGACTCCCACCTCCTTCCGGCACCTCCCGGCGCGTCCGCGCCGGGGTCCGTGTGACGCGCGTCGCAGTTCTGCGCGGCGCCCCATGGCCCGTTTCTTGCTGCGTTCTGACATAACGCTCAAAGATCGCGCCGTAAGCTGCTGATTCTGGCGTCTTTCATAATCTGGGGCGCGTCGCAGCAGTCCCCGGTAAGTGATTGTCGTCACAGGAAAAAATAGCCTCCCGAGCGTTGACCTGCTCGGGGCTTGCCCCTATAGTGGTCGCGAGTGGGAGAAAGTGGGGAGGAATGGGGCCCGGTCCCAGCTAAAACGTGTTCCGCGGCGCCAATCAAGTCACGCTCGATGCCAAGGGCCGGATGGTCATGCCGACCCGGTACCGCGACCGCCTGATCGAGCGCTCGAACGGGCGCCTCGTGGTCACGATCGACCGCGACCAGTGCCTGCTCCTCTATCCGCTCCCGGACTGGGAAGAGATCGAGCGAAAGCTGATGCGGCTGCCGGCGCTGAACGCGCAGTCGCGGCGCATGCAGCGCCTGATGGTCGGTCATGCGACCGACCTCGAACTCGACGGCCACGGCCGCGTGCTGCTGCCGGCGGAGCTGCGCAGCTTCGCGGGGCTCACGCGCGCCGCCGTGCTGCTCGGGCAGGGCAACCGGTTCGAGCTGTGGGACGAGGCGCGCTGGACGCAGCGGCGCGACGAATGGCTCAAGGACGAGGGCATGCCGGCCGAGCTGCCGCCGGACCTCGAGTCGCTGTCGCTGTAGCGATGGCGACCGAAGCAGAGCCGGCGCACGCGCCGGTGCTGCTGGAGGAGACGCTCGCCGGCCTCGCCATCCGGCCGGAGGGAATGTACGTCGACGGGACGTACGGGCGCGGTGGGCACGCACGAGCGGTGCTCGCTCGATTGGGTGCGGGGGGACGACTCGTTGTTCTGGATCGAGATCCTGAGGCCATCGACGACGCGCAGCGCCAATTCGGCCGCGACCCGCGTGTCCGCATCCACCACGCCACCTTCGACCGCATCGCCGAGCTCGCCGGCCGCGGCGTTGCCGACGGCGTGCTGCTCGACCTCGGCGTCTCCTCGCCGCAGCTCGACGATCCGGCGCGCGGCTTCAGCTTCCTGCGCGACGGACCGCTCGACATGCGCATGGATCCCGGCAGCGGCGGGAGCGCGGCCGAGTTCCTCGCCGGCGCGTCCGAAGCGGAGATTGCGAGCGTGATCGCCGACTACGGCGAGGAGCGCTACGCCCGGCGCATCGCGCGCTCGATCGTCGAGGCACGTGCGCGCGCGCCGCTGTCGACGACCGGCGCGCTCGCCGACCTCGTCAGCGCGGCGATCCCGGCGCGGCTGCGCGAGCCCGGCAAGCACCCGGCGACGCGCACGTTCCAGGCGCTTCGGATCCGCGTCAACCGCGAGCTCGAGCTCATTGAGCAAGGCCTCGCAGCGGCGCTCGCGGCGCTCGCGCCCGACGGCCGGCTCGCGGTGATCAGCTTCCACTCGCTAGAGGACCGGCGCGTGAAGCGCTTCATGCGCGCGTACGCGCTCGGGGATCCGGTGTGGCGCGGGCTGCCGAACGCGCCGGAAGAGGCGCGCCCGCTGCTGGCGCTCGTCGGCAAGGCGCAGCACGCCTCGGCGGCCGAGGTCGTCGCGAATCCGCGCGCCCGCAGCGCGGTGCTGCGCGTCGCGCGCAAGGTGCGCGCGTGAGCCGGCGGGTGCTCATGGTCGCGATCGCGATGCTGTGGCTCGCGGTGCTCGGCTCGGCCGCCGGCGTCGTGTACGTCAAGCACCAGGCCCGCACGCTCTTCGTCGAGCTCGAGAAGCTCTCGACCGAGCGCGACCAGCTGAACATCGAGTGGGGCCGGCTCGAGCTCGAGCAGAGCGCGTGGAGCGCGCACGGCTTCGTCGAGCAGGTCGCGAACCGCCAGCTGCACATGACGCTGCCGAACGCCACCGAAGTGAAGATCGTCCAGCCATGAAGTGGAAGCGCACCGAGGCGCAGAACGCGGCGCGCCAGTTCCGGACGCGGGGCTGGTTCGTGATGGGTGCGCTCGCGCTGTGCGCCGGGGCGATCGTGTTCCGCGCCGTGAACCTGCAGGTCACCAAGCACGTGTTCCTCGCCGAGCAGGGCGCCGAGCGCTACATGCGCAACGCCCGCATCCCGGCGCACCGCGGCCAGATCGTCGACCGCTTCGGGGACCCGCTCGCGGTCAGCACGCCGGTCGACACGGTGTGGGCCAACGCGAGCGAGCTCGCCGACTCGCCGGAGCAGCTGCCGCGGCTCGCGAAGGCGCTGGCGCGCGACTCCGACTGGCTGACGCGGCGCGTGACCTCGAACCTCGACTCCCAGTACCTGGTGCTCGCCAAGCAACTGCAGCCGGATGAGGCCGAGCGCGTCAGGTCGATGCAGATCCCGGGCGTGTACCTCGCGCGCGAGTACCGCCGCTTCTACCCGGCGGGCGAGGTCACCGGTCACCTGCTCGGCTTCACCGGCGAGGCCGACCAGGGCCAGGAGGGACTCGAGCTCGCCTACGAGCAGAAGCTCTCCGGCGAGGACGGCCTCAAGCGCGTGATCCAGGACCGCTACGGCCGCTTCGTCGAGAACGTCGACAGCGTGCGCCCGCCGCGGCCCGGCGAGGACCTGGTCACTAGCCTCGACCTGCGGATCCAGTACCTCGCGTACCGCGAGCTCAAGAGCGCGATCCACGAATTCCAGGCGCGCGCCGGCTCGGCGGTCGTCGTCGACGTCAGGACCGGCGAGATCCTCGCCATGGTCAACCAGCCGTCGTTCAATCCCAACGACCGCACGCAGTTCGAGGTCGCGCGCTACCGCAACCGCGCGGCGACCGACATCTTCGAGCCCGGGTCCTCGATCAAGCCGTTCTTCGTCGCGACCGCGCTCGCCTCGGGCAAGCTCAAGCCGAACGCGATCATCGACACGAGCCCCGGCTTCATCAAGGTGGGCGTCAAGGTCATCGAGGACGAGCACAACTTAGGCGCGGTCGACATCGCGACGATCCTCGCGAAGTCCTCGAACGTCGGCATGGCGCACATCGCGCTCGCGCTCGACAAGGCGACGATCTGGAACACGCTGACCGGCCTCGGCTTCGGCCAGGTGTCGGCGACCGGCTTCCCGGGCGAGTCGGCCGGGCTGCTGTCGCACTACTCGAACTGGCGCGACCTCACCGTCGCGACGCTCGCGCACGGCTACGGGCTCTCGGTCACTCCGCTGCAGCTCGCGCAGGCGTACGCGACGCTCGGCGCCCTCGGCGTGCGCCGGCCGCTGACCTTCCGGCGCGTCGACGGGCCGGTCGCGGGCGATCAGGTGCTCGATCCGCAGGTGTGCCGCGACCTGATCCACCTGCTCGAGACCGTCGTCACGAGCGGCACCGGCACGCGCGCCGCGGTGCGTGGCTATCGGATCGCCGGCAAGACCGGCACCGCGTGGAAGTCGACCGTCGGCGGCTACTCGACCGACCGTTACATGGCGGTGTTCGGCGGCGTCGTGCCCGCCTCGCAGCCGCGGCTCGCGGCGGTCGTCGTCATCGACGAGCCGAGCAACGGCAAGTACCACGGCGGCGACGTCGCGGCGCCGGTGTTCTCGGCGGTGATGGCCGGCGCGCTGCGCCTGCTCGCCGTGCCGCCCGATGACCTCAGCAACGTGCCGTCGGCGACGTTGGTGCAGGCGAGCAGCCGATGAACGCCGCGACCTCGCCGCGCGAAGGGGTCGAGCTCGCGTGGCTGCTCGCCGGGCTCGTCGCCGCACCGCGCATCGCGGTTCGCAACCTCACGCTCGACAGCCGCGAGGTGCAGCACGGCGATGCGTTCGTCGCGCTCGCCGGCCGCACGACGCACGGCCTCGATCATCTCGACGAGGCCATCGCGCGCGGCGCGGTCGCCGTGATCTGGGACCCGGCCGAGGGCCGCGCACTGCCGCCGCTGCCGCCGTCGGTGACCGCGGTGTCGGTGCCGGGCCTGCGTCCTGAGCTCGGCGACGTCGCCGACCGCTTCTACGGCGAGCCCTCCGCCGAGGCCGACGTCGCCGCCATCACCGGCACCAACGGCAAGACGACCTGCGCGTGGCTCTACGCGGTCTGCCGCGGCGCCGACGGCGCCTACCTCGGCACGCTCGGCCAGGGTCGCCCGCCGGCGCTGACCGCGACCAGCCACACGACGATGGACGCGGTCTCGGTGCACCGCGCGCTGCGCGCGCTCATCGACCGTGGCGCGCGCCACGTCGGCATGGAGGTCTCCTCGCACGCGCTCGACCAGGAGCGCGTCGCCGGCGTGCGCACCCCGCTGACCGCGTTCACGAACCTGACGCGCGATCACCTCGACTACCACGGCACGATGGCCGCCTATGGCGCGGCCAAGGAGCGGCTGTTCCACGGCCGCGGCGTCGAGCACGCGATCATCCACGTCGGCGACGAATTCGGGCGCGGGCTCGCGCAGCGGCTGCCGCCCGGCGTCGAGCTGACGCGGGTCGCGATCGGCGCGCCGCCGCCGCTCGGGCGGCACGTCACCGCGACCGCGGTCGAGGGCCGCTCCGACGGCCTGCTGCTGACCGGAAGCACCCATGCCGGGCCCTTCCGGCTGCGCTCGCCGCTGATCGGCGCGTTCAACGCCGAGAACCTCCTCGTCGCGCTCGGGCTCCTGCTCGCCGCAGGCCAGCCGCTCGCGGCGGCGCTCGAGGCGCTCGGCGCGGCGCGCCCGCCGCCGGGGCGCATGGAGACGTTCGCGCTCGGCGCGCACGGCCCGACGCTGGTGGTCGACTACGCGCACTCCCCCGACGCGCTCGCCAAGGTGCTCGCGGCGCTGCGCCCGCACGCGCACGGCGCGCTGTGGTGCGTGTTCGGCTGCGGCGGCGATCGCGACACCGGCAAGCGGCCGCTGATGGCCAAGGCCGCCGAGGCGGGCGCCGACCGGCTGGTGGTCACCGACGACAACCCGCGCACCGAGGACCCGGACCGGATCATCGCGATGATCACCGCGGCGCTGAGCGGCCGCGTGCCGGCGCACGTGGAGCGCGACCGCGCGAGCGCGATCCGCTTTGCGGCGACGACCGCGCGGGCCGGCGATGTCGTCGTGATCGCCGGCAAGGGGCACGAGGACTACCAGATCATCGGCGCCGAGCGGCGCGCCTACAGCGACCGCGACGTCGCGCGCGCACTCGCGGAGGCTGCCCGATGAAGCGCTCGCTCGGGCATTTCGCGAGCGCGATGCGCGGCCGCCTGCAAGGCGCGGACGCGGCGTTCTCGGCGGTCTCGACCGACTCGCGCACGCTCGCCGCCGGCGAGCTGTTCATCGCGCTCGTCGGGCCGCACTTCGATGGCCACGACTACGTCGCCGCGGCCGCCGCACGCGGCGCGGCCGGCGCGGTCGTCGCGCGGCCGCTGCCGGTCGCGCTGCCGCAGATCGTCGTCGACGACACGCTGCGCGCGCTGCAGCGCGCCGCCGAGGCCTGGCGCAGCCAGTTCGCGATCCCGCTGGTCGCGGTCGCCGGCAGCAACGGCAAGACGACGACCAAGGAGCTGATCGCAACGGTGCTCGCGGGCCGGGGCCCGTGCCACGCGACGCGCGGCACGCTCAACAACCACATCGGCGTGCCGCTGACGCTGCTCGGCCTCGACGCTTCGCATGCGAGCGCCGTCATCGAGATCGGCGCGAACCATCCGGGCGAGGTGGCCGAGCTCGTGGTGCTCGCGCGGCCGACGGTCGGCATCGTCACCAACGCCGGTGCCGAGCACCTCGAGGGCTTCGGCTCGCTGGAAGGCGTCGCGCGCGCCGAAGGCGAGCTGTTCGCGGGCCTCGAGCCCGGCGCGACCGCGATCATCAACGCCGACGATGCGTACGCCGAGCTCTGGCAGACGCTGAGCGGCGCCGCGCGCCGGCTGCGCTTCGGGCTCGTCGCCGAGGCGGAGTTTCGCGTCGCGGGAACCGTGCGGGCCGCAGCCCCCGCCGGCGCGGTCCAGGAGTTCGAGCTCGCGACGCCGGTCGGCCGCGTCGCCGTGCGCCTCGAGCTCGCCGGGCGGCACAACGTGGTCAACGCGCTCGGCGCCGCGGCCGCGGCGCACGCCGCCGGCGCCGACCTTGCGGCGATCGCCGAGGGGCTCGGCCGGATGCGGCCCGTCAGGGGCCGGCTCGAGCTCAAGACTGCGCGCGGCGGCGCGGTGCTGATCGATGACTCCTACAACGCCAACCCGAGCAGCCTGAGCGCCGGCTTGGGCGTGCTCGCGGCCGCCGGCGGCGAGCGCTGGCTGGTGCTCGGCGACATGGCCGAGCTCGGCAATGCGAGCCGCGACGCGCACCTCGCCGCGGCGCGTGAGGCGCGCGCCGCGGGCGTCACGCGGCTGTTCGCGATCGGGTCGCTGACGCGCGACGCGGTCGCCGAGTTCGGCGCCGGGGCCGAGTGGTTCCCGGACGCCGCGGCGCTCGCCGGGCGCGTCGCGCCGCTGCTGCACGCGGGCGTGACCGTGCTGATCAAGGGCTCGCGCATGAACCGCCTCGAGCGCGTCGCCGAGGCCCTGCGCGCGCCCGAGCCTAACCGGACTGCGGAGAGCCACTAGGCCATGCTGTACCGTCTCGCCGAAATCCTGCTGCCGCACTACTCGGGCTTTCGCGTCTTCACGTACCTGACGCTGCGCGGCGTGCTCGCGGCGCTGACCGCGCTGTTGATCGCGCTCGTGGTCGGCCCGAACATGATCGAGAGCCTCGCCGCGCGGCAGATCGGCCAGCACGTCCGCGAGCTCGGTCCGCAGTCGCACCTGACGAAGCAGGGCACGCCGACGATGGGCGGCGCGCTGATCCTGGTCGCCATGCTCGCCTCGACGCTGCTGTGGGCGGACCTCTCGAACCGCTACGTGTGGATCGTCGTCGGCGTCACGCTGGCCTTCGGCCTGATCGGCTTTTACGACGACTACCTCAAGCTCGTGGTCGGCAACTCCAAGGGGCTGCCGGCGCGCTGGAAGTACCTGCTGCAGTCGGTTGCCGGACTCGGCGCGGCGTTCGCGCTCTACTACAGCGCCCAGACGCCGGTCGCGACCGTGCTGCACGTGCCGGTCTTCAAGGACGTCGCCGTGCCGCTCGGCCCGGTGGGATTTGTCGTGCTCAGCTACTTCGTGATCGTCGGCAGCAGCAACGCCGTGAACCTGACCGACGGCCTCGACGGCCTCGCGATCATGCCTGCCGTGATGGTCGCCGGGGCGCTCGGCGTGTTCGCCTACGCGTCCGGCAACGCGATTTTCGCCAACTACCTGCTGATCCCGCACGTGGCCGGCGTCGGCGAAGTGCTGATCTTCTGCGCGACGCTGGTCGGCGCCGGGCTCGGATTCCTGTGGTTCAACACCTACCCGGCCCAGGTGTTCATGGGCGACGTCGGCGCGCTCGCACTCGGCGCCGCGCTCGGCGCGATCGCCGTTGTCGTGCGCCAGGAGATCGTGCTGTTCGTGATGGGCGGCGTGTTCGTGCTC
>DATKOR010000033.1:0-68137 GCA_035524495.1 Steroidobacteraceae bacterium | reverse complement strand
AGCTGACGCGCGCCGAGGGCGGCGAGAACCTGATGAAGGGCGCGCAGAACCTCATCGAGGACCTGTCACGCGTCGTCGACAAGAAGGCCCCGGCCGGCACCGAGCAGTTCCAGGTCGGCAAGAGCGTCGCCGTGACGCCCGGCAAGGTCGTCTACCAGAACGCGCTGATCGAGCTGCTGCAGTACTCGCCGACGACGCCGACCGTGCACGCGGAGCCCGTCCTGATCGTGCCGGCGTGGATCATGAAGTACTACATCCTCGACCTCAGCCCGCGCAACTCGATGGTCAAGTACCTCGTCGACCAGGGCCACACGGTCTTCATGATCTCGTGGAAGAACCCGGTGCCGGGCGACCGCGACTTCGCGATGGACGACTACGTCGACCTCGGGCTCAAGGCCGCGATCGACGCGGTCAGCACGATCGTGCCGGGCCACCGCATCCACGCGACCGGCTACTGCATCGGCGGGACGCTGCTCGCGATCGGCGCCGCGCTCCTCGCCCGCGAGCACGACACGCGCCTCGCGAGCCTGACGTTCTTCGCGGCGCAGACCGACTTCTCGGAGCCCGGGGAGCTCGCGCTGTTCATCAACCGCAGCCAGCTCGCGATGCTCGAGGCGCAGATGTACCAGGAGGGCGTGCTCGACAGCCGCCAGATGGGCGGCGCGTTCCAGATGATGAGGCCGCGCGACCTCATCTGGCAGCCGATGGTGCAGAGCTACGTCAAGGGCCAGCGCGACGCGATGGTCGACCTGATGGCCTGGAACGCCGACGGCACGCGCATGCCGTACAAGATGCACACCGAGTACCTGTACCGGCTGTACCTCGACAACGAGCTCTCGAGCGGGCGCTTCCCGGTGCACGGCGAGCCGGTGCGCCTCACCGACGTCCGGCTGCCGATGTTCGTCGTCGGCACCGAGACCGACCACGTCGCGCCGTGGAAGAGCGTCTACAAGCTCGAGAACCTGACGCGCTCGAACGACTACACGTTCCTGCTGACGAGCGGCGGCCACAACGCCGGCATCGTCTCGGGACCCGTGCACCCGAAACGCAAGCACCGGGTGCGCACGCGCACGCTGAACGACCGGCATCTCGCGCCCGAGGAGTGGCTGGCGACGACGCCGCCGCAGCCGGGCTCGTGGTGGCCGACGTGGCAGAAGTGGCTCGCGATGCACTCGGGCGACCACGTCGCCCCGCCCGGGCTCGGGGCGCCGGACCGGGGCTATCCGCCGCTGCGCGACGCGCCCGGCGAGTACGTCCGGCTCCCCTAGCGGCTCAACGCGTCGCGGCCAGCGCCTTGATCAGCCGGTAGCTGAACTCGAGCGACTCGTAGAACGCGGTGACGCCGATGCGCTCGTCGCGCCCGTGCGCGCGCAGGTCGCCCTCGTCGACGAACGTCCCCGAGACGCCGAAGGTCTCGAGGCCCGCGCCCCGGAAGTAGACGTTGTCGGAAGCGCCCGAGGACATCACGGGCACGACCGGAACGCCGGGCCACATCTCGCCCGTCACCTGCTCGACCGCGTGCACGACCCGGGGGTCGAGCGTCGCCGCCGGCGTCGGCACGGGCGCCCAGGCGACGCCGACCGCGACGCCCGGGTCGTCGATGACCTTCGCGAAGGTCGCGAGCACGACCGCCGGGTCCTCGTCGGGCAGCAACCGGCACTGGATCGTCGCGCGCGCGTTCATCGGCAGCGCGCTCTCGCTCTGGCCGCCGGTCACGAGCGTCGCCGGGCACGTGCTGTGCAGCTGCGCGTTCAGCACCGGCGCGTCCCTGAGCGCATCGAGCGCGAGCGCATCCGCGGGATCCTTCAGGATCGCGTCGATCTCCTTCGCGATCTCGGGCGCCGCGCGCGAGCGCATCGCCTCGAGGTAGCGGCGCGTCGTCTCGGTGAAGCGCACCGGGAACGCGTAGGCGTCGAGCCGCGCGAGCGCGCGCCCGAGGCGCCCGATAGCGTTCTGGCGCGTCGGCAGCGAGGAATGCCCGCCGCTGCCGGTCGTCGAGAGCGTGTAGGTCGCGTACACCTTCTCGGCGGTCTGGATCGTGTTCCAGAGCTTGACGCCGTCGAGCGCCTGGCCCTTGCCCGCGTCGTGGTTGATCACGAGGCCCGCCTCAATGAGCGGCCGGTGGTTCGCGAGCATCCACTCCACGCCGTTGGCGTCGCCACCCGCCTCCTCGTCGGCGTTGAAGAACAGGATCACGTCGCGGTCGGGCTTAAAGCCCTCGCGCCTGAGGCGCAGCAGGTTCGCGCTCAGGATCGCAACCTCGTTCTTGACGTCGACCGTCCCGCGGCCCCAGAAGAAGCCGTCCTTCTCGGTGAGCCGGAAGGGCTCGACGCTCCAGGTGTCGCGCGTCGCCTCGACGACGTCGAGGTGCGCGTTGAAGAGCACGGGCTTGCCGCGCCCGCGGCCGTGCAGGCGCACGACGACGTTCGCCTTGTCGGGCCGGGGTCCCCCGACGTACACGTCCTCGAAGCCGGCCGCCTTGAAGCGC
This sequence comes from Steroidobacteraceae bacterium, assembly GCA_035524495.1. GTDB lineage: Bacteria > Pseudomonadota > Gammaproteobacteria > Steroidobacterales > Steroidobacteraceae > CAIKZZ01. The sequence goes on along the minus strand of DATKOR010000033.1, from coordinate 65,649 downwards.
GCCGCGAGGCGCTCGGCGGCGCGCCCGGACCCGACGGCGTGCGTCGTGTCCTCGCCGACGAGCTCGGCGAAGATCTCGCGCGCGAGCTGCTCGGACTCGGGCGGCGAGCGCGGCGTCGTGGCGGGCGCGGCCGAAACGTGGACGGCGCCGAGCACGAGGAGCGCGCTCAGCAGGCGGTGCGGGTGCGTCATGGAGGCTCCGGGGTCGTCGACGCTCGACTCTGCCCGCTGCGGGCCCCTGCCGCAATGCCCTCAGGCGCGCTCGATCCTCGCCGCGTAGCAGCCGAAGCGCGCGAAGTGCGCGTGCAGGTACAGGGCGCGCGGGTCCCGGAAGAGCTCCTCGATCGCCCCCGCGGCCTCAGCGCCATCGACGAGCCGCGCATCGACGATCCGGTCGGACGCATCGAACGCGCGCAGCGACAGCGGCCGGATCGCGAGCGACGGCGGAATCGCGTCGATCCCGTCGTAGGGCTCGAGCGCGCCCTCGCGCACGTAGACGGCGTGGCTCGCGCGATAGGGGTTCGCGGCCGGCTGGTGCAGGTGGTTGACGAGCAGCAGCGTCTCGCCGGGGCTCGCGTCGGTGAGCCGGATGCGGTCCGGGAAGCCCGGCGCCGCATCGGCGACCTGGCGCTCGGCAAGGTGCGCGGCGAGCTCGGCGGCCGATGCGCCGTACAGGTGCCGGAACGACTCGGGATCGAGGCCGCGGATTCGAAAGCTCATCGGGCGCTCCTGAGGTCGAGGGAGCCTCATTGAAGCGCGACGCGACGCCGGGCGCGCTCCGCTTCCTGCGCCGGCATCCCGCTACCTGAGCACCAGCAGCAGGTCCTTGGCATCGACCTGCTGCCCCGGGCGCACCGCGACCTCGGCAACCTCGGCGTCGCGTTCGGCGCGCACCGCGGCCTCCATCTTCATCGCCTCGAGCGTCAGCAGCGTCTCGCCGCGCGCGACCTTCTGGCCGCTCTGCACCGCGACGGTCACGACGTTGCCGGGCATCGGCGCGCCGACCTGGTTGGGGTCGCCGATCTCGGCCTTGCGCGTCGGCGCGCGGGTCACGACCTGGCTCTGGTCCTTGACGCGCACCGAGCGCGGCTGGCCGTTCAATTCGAAGAACACCGTGCGCGTGCCGTCCTCGTGCGCCTCGCTGACCGCGACCAGGCGGATGATCAGCGTCTTGCCGCGCTCGAGGTCGACCGAGAGCTCCTCGCCGATCTCCATGCCGTAGAAGAACGTCGGCGTCGGCAGCACCGCGACGTTGCCGTAGGCGTTGCGGTCCCGCGCGTAGTCGACGAACACCTTCGGGTACATCAGGTAGGAGGCGAGCTCGGTGTCGGTGAGCGCGTGGCCGACCCTGGCCTCGGCCGCGGCGCGCTCGGCGGCGAGGTCGGCGGGCGCGAGCACCTCGCCCGGCCGCTGCTTGAGCGGCGCCCTTGGGCCCAGCACCTTCTTCTGCAGCGCCTTGGGGAAGCCCCCGTAGGGCTGGCCGATGTCGCCGTGGAAGAACTGCACGACCGACTCCGGGAACGCGATCTCGTGCGCCGGATCCTCGACCTCGGCGCGGGTGAGCCCGGACGTCACCATCATGATCGCCATGTCGCCGACGGTCTTCGAGCTCGGCGTCACCTTGATGATGTCACCGAACATCTCGTTGACCTCGGCGTAGGCGCGCGCGACCTCCCCCCAGCGGTGCTCGTCAATCCCCAGCGAGCGCGCCTGCTCCTTGAGGTTCGTGTACTGGCCGCCCGGCATCCCGTGCAGGTAGACCTCCGAGGCGCCGGCGCGGATGTCGCTCTCGAACGCCCCGTAGCAGTGCCGCACCTGCTCCCAGTAGGACGACAGCAGCCGCAGGTGCCCGGCGTTGAGCCCGGGATCGCGCGGCGTGTGGCGCAGCGCCTCGACGATCGAGCCCAGGTTCGGCTGCGAGGTGAGCCCGCTCATCGCGTCGATCGCGGCATCGACGGCGTCGCAGCCGGCCTCGACGGCGGCGAGCACGCTCGCGGCCGCGACGCCGCTCGTGTCGTGCGTGTGGAAGTGGACCGGGATCGCGACCTCGTCCTTCAGGGCCTTGACGAGCCTGCGCGCCGCGAACGGCCGGCACAGGCCCGCCATGTCCTTGATGCCGAGCACGTGGGCCCCGGCCTTCTCGAGCTCGCGCGCGAGCTTGACGTAGTACTTGAGGTCGTACTTCGTCTCGGCGGGGTCGGTGAGGTTGCCGGTGTAGCAGATCGCGGCCTCGACGACCTTGCCGGTCGCGCCGATCGCGTCGATCGACACGCGCATGTTGTCGATCCAGTTCAGCGGATCGAAGATCCGGAACACGTCGACGCCGCTCTTCGCCGCCTGCTCGACGAAGTAGCGCACGACGTTGTCGGGGTAGTTCGTGTAGCCGACCGCGTTCGCCGAGCGGAACAGCATCTGCAGCAGCAGGTTCGGCATCGCCTCGCGGAACTCCGCGAGCCGCTCCCACGGGTCCTCGTTCAGGAACCGCATCGCGACGTCGAACGTCGCCCCGCCCCAGCACTCGACCGAGAAGAGCTCGGGCAAGAGGCTCGCGTAGTAGGGCGCGATCGCGCTCATGTCGTGCGTGCGCAGGCGCGTCGCCAGCAGGCTCTGGTGCGCATCGCGCATCGTGGTGTCGGTGAGGAGCAGCCGCTCGCTCGCGAGCATCCAGTCGGCGAGGCCCTTCGGTCCCTTCTCGTCCAGCAGCTGCTTGGAGCCCGGCGCGAGCGGCGGCAGCTCCACGCGCGGCACGCGCGGCGGCGCGAGGCGCGTCGGGCGCGGGCGGTTCTTGACCTCGCGGTTGCCGTTGACGATCAGGTCGCCGACGAAGTTCAGCAGCTTCGTCGCCCGGTCGCGGCGCTTCGGGAAGTCAAAGAGTTCCGGGGTCCCGTCGATGAACTTCGTCGTGTAGTCGCCGGTCGCGAAGCGCGGGTGGTTGATGACCTGGTCGAGGAAGCGCAGGTTCGTCGTGACGCCGCGGATCCGGAACTCCCACAGCGCGCGGTGCATGCGCCGGATCGTCTCCTCGGGCGTCGGCGCCCAGGCCGTCACCTTCACGAGCAGCGAGTCGTAGTAGCGGCCGATGAAGGCGCCCGAGTACGCGGTGCCGGCGTCGAGCCGGATGCCGAAGCCCGCCGGGCTCCGGTAGGCGGTGATCGTGCCGTAGTCGGGGATGAAGCTGTTCTCGGGGTCCTCGGTTGTGATCCGGCACTGCAGCGCATGGCCGAAGACCCGGATCTCGTCCTGCGCCGGCACGCCGCACTGGGGACTGCCGAGCGAGCCGCCCTCGGCGATCCGGATCTGGGCCTTCACGATGTCGATGCCGGTCACGACCTCCGTCACCGTGTGCTCGACCTGGATCCGCGGGTTGACCTCGATGAAGTAAAAGCGGCCGGTGTCGGCGTCCTGCAGGAACTCGACGGTGCCGGCGTTCCGGTAGCGCGCCGCGCGCCCGATCTTGAGCGCGTGGTTGCAGAGCTCGCTGCGGCCGGCAGCATCGAGGAACACGGCTGGCGCGCGCTCGACGACCTTCTGGTTGCGGCGCTGCACGGTGCAGTCGCGCTCGTAGAGGTGCACGAGGTTGCCATGGGCATCGCCCAGGAGCTGCACCTCGATGTGGCGCGCGCGGCGGATCAGCTTCTCGAGGTAGACCTCGTCGTTGCCGAAAGCCGCCTTGGCCTCGCGCCGCGCCGCGGCGACGAGCTCGGGCAGTTCCGCCTCGGACTCGACCACGCGCATGCCGCGCCCGCCCCCGCCCCAGCTCGCCTTCAGCATCGAGGGATAGCCGACCTCGCGCGCGAGCTTCGCCGCCGCGGATGGGTCGGCCGGCAGCGGGCCCGTCGCCGGCATCACCGGCACGCCGGCGGCGGTCGCGAGCGCGCGCGCCGCGACCTTGTTGCCGAGCGTGCGCATCGTCTCGGGCGAGGGCCCGACGAACGCGAGCCCGGATGCCGCGCAGGCCTCGGCGAACTCCGGGTTCTCGGCGAGGAACCCGTAGCCCGGGTGCACCGCGTCGCAGTGCGCCTCGCGGGCGGTGCGCACGATGTCGTCAATGTCGAGGTAGGCCTCGACCGGGCCCTTGCCCTCGCCGACGAGGTAGCTCTCGTCGGCCTTGGTCCGGTGCAGCGAGAAGCGGTCTTCGCGCGAGTAGATCGCGACCGTGCGGATGCCGAGCTCGTTGGCCGCGCGCATCACGCGGATCGCGATCTCGCCGCGGTTCGCGATCAGGAGGCGATGGATGCGGCCGCCGGCCGCGCGCGCTGTCGTCATCAAGTGGCCCCGTCGAACCCCGACCCCCGTCGCCGGGGCCGTCTTTGCAGTGCATCATAGCCGTGCCGGGCGACGCTGCGAACGCCATCGGCGTTCGTCCCGGCCGGGTGTTCAACGCGCGGTCGCGGTCTTAAAGTGCGAGCATCGGGCCCGGAGCTCCCATGAACCTGCGCCTCGACCGCCGCCGCTTCCTGGTGCTCTCGGCAACCGCCGGCGCCGGACTCGCGCTCGGCTTCGTGACGCGCTGGCGCCAGGCAGCGCACCGTCCCGACCCCTGGCTCACGATCCGCCCCGACGACACGGCGCTGCTCGAGGTGCCGTTCACCGAGCTCGGCCAGGGCACGCTCTTTGGCATCACGCAGATCGTGTCCGAGGAGCTCGACCTTCCGCCCGGCGCCTTCACGGCGACGACCGCGCCGATGGAGCCGCGCTATCTCATGAAGGACTCCTTCTACACGGGAGGGTCCGGGAGCATCCGCCCGCTCTTTGACGACTGGCGGCGTCTCGGGGCGACCGCGCGCGCGCTCCTCGTCGCCGCGGCCGCCGAGCGCTGGTCGGTCCGTCCCGACGAGTGCCGCACCGAGGCCGGGAGCGTCGTGCACCCGAACGGCAGGGACCGGCTGCGCTACGGCACGCTCGCGACCGCGGCCGCGCGTCAGGCGCTGCCGCCCGACGTGCCGCTCAAGGACCGCAGCGAGTGGACGGTCATCGGCCTGCCGCTGCCGCGTCCGGGCCAGCGCGCGATCGTCGAAGGGAGCCTCGTCTACGGCATCGACACGCGCCTCCCGGGACAGCGCTACGCCGCGATCGCGCAGTGCCCGGTGTTCGGCGGCCGGCTGAAGGAGGTCGACGAGGCCCCGGCCAGGCACCTGCCGGGCGTGCGCTCGATCGTGCGGCTCGAGTCGGCGGTCGCCGTCGTCGCCGACAGCACCTGGCACGCGATGCGCGCGCTCGCGGGGCTCGCGCCCGTGTGGGACCCGCCGGCCGGGACGATCGCGACGGCCGCGCTCGACGCCGAGCTCGACGCGCTGCTGGCGCGCGACGACCTGAAGCTCTATCCGGTCGGCAAGCTCGGCGCGGCGGAGGCCGAGCGCACGCGCATCAACCAGGCGCTCGCCGCCGCCCCGGTCACGTTCGAGCAGCGCTATCGCGGGCCGCTGCTCTCGCACGCGACGATGGAGCCCCAGAACACGCTCGCCGTCGTCAACGCCGACGGCGCCGAGCTCTGGACGCCCACGCAGCACCAGACCGATGCGCAGCGCGAGGTCGCGAAGGCGCTCGGCATCCCGGTGGCGCGCGTCAAGATCCACACGACGCGCATCGGCGGCGGCTTCGGCCGCCGGCTCAAGGTCGACTACGCGGTGCAGGCCGCGCTCGTGGCGCGCGCCGCCGGCGCGCCGGTGCAGCTCGTCTGGGACCGCGGCGAGGACCTGCAGCACGACTTCTACCGCCCGGCGGCGAGCGCGTGGCTGCGCGCGGCGCTCGATCCGCAGGGCATGCCGACCGCGATCCGCGCCCGCACCGCGGCGACCAACGATCACGTCGTCGACGACCTCGAGGCGCCGTGGTACGGGCTCGAGAACCTCATCGTCGAGGGCGGGATGCACGAGTCGCCCATCCCGGTCGGCGCCTGGCGCTCGGTGGACGCGAGCCTGACGTGCTTCTTCTTCGAGAGCTTCGTTGACGAGCTCGCCGAGCGCGCGGGCCAGGACCCGCTCGCCTACCGGCTGAAGCTCGCGGCGCGCCAGCCGCGCACGCAGCGCGCGCTCGCCGCGGTCGCCGAGCGCGCCGGCTGGTCGCGGCCGGGCGGCCGCGCGCTCGGCATCGCGGCGTTCGCGGGCTGGCGGACCGTGGTGGCGATGGTCGCCGAGGTCGAGCGCGCGGCGGGCAACGTCCCGCGGGTGCGGCGGATCTCGTGCGCCTTCGACTGCGGAACCCCGGTGAACCCCGCGCTCGTGCGCGCGCAGGTCGAGGGCGGCATCACGATGGGGCTTTCGGCGGCGCTTCGGGAGAAGGTCACGCTCGAGGCCGGCCGCGCGCGCGAGTCGAACTTCGACGGCTATCCGCTCCTCACGATCGCGGAGGCGCCGTCGATCGACGTGATCCTGCTCGAGAGCCCGGCGGAGCCGGTCGGCGGGGCCGGCGAGCCGCCGGTGCCGGCGGTCGCGCCGGCGGTCGCGAACGCGCTTTACCGGCTCAGCGGCACGCGGCGCCGGAGCCTGCCGCTCCTCGGCTGAGCGTCAGCCGACGAGGCGCCGCTTCTTGCGGAACGAGCCGGTCTCGAGTGAGTCGTAGGCCGCCTCGCTGAACACCGAGCGGTTGCGCCCGTCGGCCTTGGCGTCGTAGAGCGCCTCGTCGGCGAGCTGCACGAAGCCCTGCGTGCTGCGCTCGAGGGTCGGCGCGACGTAGGCGACGCCGACGCTGACGGTCAAGAGCGGCGCAACGCTCGAGTCGCCGTGCGGGATCGCGAGCGCGGCGATGTTCGCGTGGATCCGGTGGCCGATTTCCTGCAGGTACTGGCGCGACGGGTCGTAGAGGATGATCGCGAACTCCTCGCCACCGTAGCGCGCGACGATGTCGAGCGGCCGGCGCGCGGCGCGCCTGAGCGCCCCCGCCACCGCCCGCAGGCACTCGTCGCCCGCCTGGTGCCCGTGGTGGTCGTTGAAGCGCTTGAAGAAGTCGATGTCGACCAGCAGCAGTGCCAGCGTCACGCCCTCGCGCTGCGCGAGCTGCCAGACGGTCTCGAGGTGCTCGTCGAAGCGCCGGCGGTTGTAGATGCCGGTGAGCCCGTCGCGCGCCGCGGTTTCCTCGAGCATGCGCTGCTCGAGGAAGTGGGTGCGGATCTCGGTCTCGAAGGTGTAGGCGGTGGTCGCGCCGATGATGTTCGCGATCAGCAGCACCAGCGCGTTGTAGAGGAGCGTCGTCTCCGGCACCGAGCCCACGAGCCCGAAGGCGAGGTAGGCGCTCCAGATGATCAGGTTGGCGCGCAGCGCCTGGTAGAAGAGGAGCCCGAAGAGGAAGTAGATGTAGACCGACGCCAGCACGACGCTGACGAACACGCTCTGCACGCCTGCCTGCGCCGCCTTGATCTCGATCGCGACCACCGCGATCCCGGCGATCGGCGCGAGCAGCGCCGCGACCCGCGGGTAGATCCGGTGGGCGTTCGGGTGGTACGTGAAGCCGATCGCGACGGCCACCACCGGCAACAGCAGCCCGAACTGCAGCACGGTCATCGGGACCTGGTTCCCGGCGTGCACGACGAGCAGGTTGAGGAGCGCGAAGCCGACGACGAGCGCCGCGCCGAGGTACAGGTTGAACCGGATCTGCGGCAGCTGCGCGCGCGCCTGCTCGCGGCGGAACACGTGCTCGAGGTCGTCCTCGAATTTCAGCCACGGGAATCCGGCCCGCAGCTGGCGTGCCGCTGCGGATTCGTCGATCACCAGGCTCTGGGTCTCGTCGGGATTCAAAGGGGCTGCCGCAGGCGCGGCCCGTCCTCGAAGGCTGCTCGAATATGTCCAGTAGACACCGGGCGAGGTGCGCCGGACTGCGCACCGGCGCACGAAATGACCCTCGGTTTGCTCAGCCGTCGGAGTTGGAGGTCCCGTCTCGACGCGCGTCACGGACCCGGGTGCGCCAGACCTCGAACGGATCCCACCCGGTGGGCCGGGGGGCGGGCTCGACGGCGGCCGCGGCACCGCTGGGGCGGCGGTCGTCGTTGGCCGCGTCGTTCGGGAACGACACGGTCGCAAAGCGGGTCAGCGCATCGAGAGACTTCATGGAGCGATCCTGGCGAGGGGCGGCAGGGGAGTGTGGGCCCCCGTCGAGGCGCGCAATATTAGGTGATTCCCCTAACCGCGTCTCGACTCTTTTGCGTGAGGATTTATGTCAAGCGGCTGGGGCGAGCGCGGCGCCGGCAGCCACAGCCGGACCTCGGTCCCGCCACCGTCCCGCGCGATCAGCTCGAGTCGTCCGCCGTGCGCCTCGGCGATCTCGCGGCTGAGCGTGAGACCAAGGCCCGTTCCCTGCGGCTTCGTCGAGTAGAACGGCACCAGCGCGTGCTCGAGCACCGCCTGCGACATGCCGGTGCCGCGGTCGGCGACGACGATCTCGAATCCCCCGCGGCCGCGCGTCACCGCGAGCGTCACGGCGACGGGTGGCGATCCGGACTCGTGGGCGTTCTTCAGCAGGTTGATCAGCACCTGGCCGATCTGCGCCGGGTCGAACCAGCCGGCCTCCTCGGGGAGCGGCGCGGCGAGCGCGAACCCGACCGTCGCCCTCAGCTGCTCGGCGAGCGGCGCCCACGCGACCGCCTCGGGGCGCGGCTGCGGGAGCTTCGCGAAGCGCGCGTAGCCGTCGATGAAGCGGTGCAGGTGCTGCGCGCGCTCGGCGATCGTGCCGAACACCCGCTCGAGCGCCGCCGGGTCGGGCGCCGCCGCGAGCGCGCGGCCGGAGTGCGCGAGCGAGGAGATCGGCGCGAGCGAGTTGTTGAGCTCGTGGGCGATGACCCGGATCACCTTCTTCCAGGTCGCGACTTCCTGCGCGTTGAGCTCGCGCGTCAGCTGCTTCAGCAGGTACAGGTGGTGCGAGCGCGCGTTCATCGCGAAGTGCCGCAGGCTGAGGTGAAAGATCTCCGCCTCCTCGCCCACCCGCATCGTGAAGAGCGTGTCGCGTCCGCCGGCGATCGCCTCCTGGAGCGCGGCGTCCGCCGCCTCGACCAGCCGGTTGAAGCCCTCGCCCTCGAGCGGCCGGCCGGCGCCGAACAGCCGCCGCGCGGCGAGGTTGGCGTAGATCACCTGGCCCGCGTCGTTGGTGAGCACGATCGCGAGCGGCGTCGCCTGGATCACCGTGTCGAGCAGCAGCTCGCGCTGCACCAGCGTCTGGCGCTCGGCCCGGAAGCGCTCGCCGAGGCCGTTGTAGGCGCGCGCGAGTGCATCGGCCTCCGGGAGCCCGCGCGGGCGCGCGAGGTTCAGGCTGAAGTCGCCGTCCTTGAGGCTCGCGAGCCCGTCGGCGAGCGCGCCCAGAAAGCGGATCCACGGCTTGCCGAGCGCGCGCGCCGCGGCCACCGCGAGCGGCAGCCCGAGCGCGAGCGCCGCGGACGCGGCCAGCCACGGGTTCGCAAGCACGCGGCTTACGAGGAGCGCGAGCCCGACGCCGGCGAGGAGCGCCCCGCCGAGCGCGAGCGCCAGGAGCCCGGCGAACGAGAAACGGCTGCTGTCCATGGCGCGGCGAGCATAGCCGCGCGCCCCCGCCGCCGCGAGTCCGGCCTCAGGCGATCGCTGCGCGGCGCCGCGCGAGCCAGACGCCGCCGAGGAACGCGAGGCCGACGGTGGCGATGACCCCGCCGCCCATCAGGAGCTCGCGCTCGGCGCTCCAGGCATCGAGCGCCGGCGCGAGCGCGCGTGCCACCGCGAGCGCCGCGACCGCGAGGCTCGAGACGCCGACCGCGAGTCCCATGACCCGCGAGGCGACCCGCGCGAGCTCGTCGGAGCGGTCGAGGAGCCGCGCGATCAGCAGCCCGTTGCAGCCGTCGGTCAGCAGCATGCCGATCAGGAAGCTCGCGCCGAGCACCAGCGCGTTCGCGAGGCCCCCGAAGCGCGACCCGGCGACCGCGAACAGCGCCGTCTGGCTGATCGTGTCGAACGACAGCGCGAAGAGCGCACCGATCGCGAGCACGGTCCACGGCCGCTCGGCGCGCGCCAGCCGGCCGAGGAAGCGCCCCTTGAGGCCGACGGGCGCCACGACCTCGCCCGGCCGCGCGCTCGCGACCGCCGCGAGGTTCAGCAGGCCGAGCAGCGTCAGGAAGAACACCGAGATCCACAGGCCGCTGACCTCGAGCCAGGCGGGCGTGTGCCAGCGTGCCGACCAGAGCCCCACGAGCGCCGCGATCGCGACGACGACCGTCCCGTGGCCGAGCGAGAAGAGCACGCCCGAGTAGCGCGCGTGGCGCACGCCCCCGCGGCTGCCGACGCGGGTCAGGCCGTCGATCGTCGCGAGGTGATCGGCATCGAGGCCGTGGCGTGCGCCGAGGAGGAACACGACCAGCATCAGCGCGCTGAAATCGGTCGGCAGGGACGACACGCGGGCCCCGGTATGAGGAATTCCCGGAAATTCATACTACGCCCGGGTGGGCGCAGCGGCGACTCGGTTTTCCGCAGCTCAGTACCGGGGTTTCAGGTGCAGGTGCGGCTGGCGGCCGGGCGCGTACGGCGCGTGCACGTGCCTCTCGGCGCGCTCGACGCTGACGACGTTGAGCGCCCCGTGGCGCACGCCGGGCTCCGCCGTCAGGCGCCCGGCGAGGTCGCGCACCGCCGCGGTCGGCCCCTGCAGGATCACGCTCTCGAGGCAGTTCTCGTGGTCGAGGTGCACGTGCAGGCTCGCGACGGTCAGGTCGTGGTGCGCGTGCTGGTGCTCGGCGAGGCGCTCGGTCAGCGCGCGCTCGTGGTGGTTGTAGACGTACGAGAGGCTCGCGACGCAGTGCCCGGTGCTGTCGGTCTGGCGTTCGGCCTCGAGCCGCGCGCGGATGAGATCCCGGACCGCCTCGCTGCGGTTCTCGTGGCCGCGCGCGGCGATGAAGGCGTCGAACTCGCGCGCGAGCTCGTCGTCGAGCGAGATCGTGAAGCGTTCCATCGGCGCTCCTCTCAGTGTCCTTCGATGCCGAGCTTGCCCATGCGCCGGTACAGCGACTGGCGCGTCAGCCCGAGCTCGCGCGCCGCGCGCGCGACGACGCCGCCGGCGCGGGCGAGCGCGGCGCGGATCTCGTCGGGCTCGGGCTCGCGCTCGGCGCCCTCGCTCGCGCTCTCGAGCCCGAGCGCGGCGGCCGAGAGCACGGGCTCGCGCGCCAGCAGGCACGCGCGCTGCACGGCGTTCCTGAGCTCGCGGACGTTCCCGGGCCACGGGTGTGCGACGAGTGCGCGCTCGGCGGAGGCGTCGAGCGCGAAGCCGGGCGCGAGGAAGTGGCGCGCGAGCGGCAGGATGTCGCTCGGCCGCGCGGCCAGCGGCGGGACCTTGAGCTCGATGACGTTGATCCGGTAGTAGAGGTCCTCGCGGAAGGTCCCGGCACGCAGCGCCGCCTTCAGGTCCGCGTTGGTCGCGAAGATCAGGCGCACCTTGACGCGGCGCGTCGTGCTGCTGCCGAGCCGCTCGAAGGCGCCGGTCTCGAGCACGCGCAGCAGCTTCGCCTGCCCGGCGAGCGAGAGGTTGCCGGTCTCGTCGAGGAACAGCGTGCCGCCGTCGGCCGCCTCGAAGCGCCCGGCGCGCGCCTTCGCGGCGCCGGTGTAGGCGCCGGCCTCGGCGCCGAAGAGCTCCGATTCCATGAGCTCGGCCGGCAGCGCCCCGACGTTGACCTTGATGAAGGGGCCCTCGCGCACCGCGGAGTTCGCCTGGACGACGTCGGCGAGCACCTCCTTGCCGGCGCCGTTCGGCCCGGTCAGCAGCAGCGGCACGTCGGCGCGCGCGACGCGGGTCGCGGTCACGAACAGCTCGTGCATCGCGTCGCTCTCGTAGACCGCTCCCCTGAGGTCGTAGCGCGCCGCGAGCGCCGCGCGCACCGCGCGCCGCTCGGCGGCGATCGACTCGCGCTCGGCGGTCGCGCGGCCGAGCGCGACGAGGTTGCGGACCGTCGTCACGAGGCGCTGGTCGTCCCAGGGCTTCGGCAGGTAGTCGGCGGCGCCGGCCTTGACGAGGTCGACCGCGGTCTCGAGGTGCGTCCAGGCGGTCAGCAGGATGATCGGCACGGCCGGGTGCGCGGCGCGGATCGCCCGGAAGAGCCGCACGCCCTCCGCGCCCGAGGTCGTGTCGCCCGAGAAGTTCATGTCCTGGATCACGAGGTCGACGCCGCCCGCCGCGAGCCGCTCGAGGCCCTCGTCGGGGGTCGCGGCGCCGACGACCGCGATGCCGTCGAGCGCGAGCAGCACCTCGAGCGCGGTGCGCACGGCGGCGTTGTCGTCGATGACCAGGACCGCGCCCATGCCCTCTCCGGGCGCGGCCGGCGGGCCGCGCTCGTGCAGAGTGTAGCGCGCGCTAGACGGTGCGGGTCGCGACCGCCGGGTCGATGGCGCCGGCGCGCCGCGCCGGCCACAGGACCGCCGCCTGGCCGAGCGCCACGAGCGCGACCGCGCTCGCCGCGACGTAGCCGAGCGGCAGCGGCGGCAGCTCGAACGCGCGCGTCAGCCAGCCGCTCGCGGCGTAGGCGAGCAGCACGCCGACCGCGGCGCCGGTGACGCCGAGCAGCCCGTTCTCGACCATGAAGTAGCGCACGATGTCGGCGCGGCGCGCGCCGAGCGCGCGGCGCGTGCCGATCTGCTTCTGGCGCGAGTTCACGTGGAAGGTCGCGAGCCCGACGATGCCGAGCGCCGTCACCGCGGTCATCAGCACGACCAGCGTCGTCAGGAACACGACCATCCGCCGGTCGGCGCGGAAGGTGCGCGTCAGCCAGTACTCGTGCGGCCGCACCCAGTGGATCGCGCGCCCGTGGCCGTGGCCGTTCAGCGCCTGCTCGATGACCGGGATCATCCGGTCGCGCTCGCCCGGGCGCACGCGGATCGCGTAGTCCCAGTACTTGCCGAGCCCGCCCTGCGGGTGGAACACGATGTCGTAGCTCCCCGGCCGCGTGTTGTCGATCCACGAGCCCTGCATGTCGGAGACGACGCCGATGACCTCGGCGGACTTGCCGGCGTTGTCGTAGACGCGCCGGCCGACCGCCGGCACGTCGCCGAACAGCTTCTTTGCCATCGTCGCGCTCACGACCACGAGCGACGGCAGGTCGTTGTTGGCGGGCGCCGCGACGAACTCCCCGGGGCGGAAGCTGCGACCGGCGAGGAGCTTGAGCCCGAGCGCGTCGACGAAGTCCGCGTTGACCTCGAAGTAGTTGCCGGGAATGAGCGGCGCCTTCGGGTCGGGCGAGGTCTGGTAGACGTTCGCGCTGCCGCCGCCCGACAGCGGCACCGAGTTGATCGGCGTGACCGCGAGGACGCCCGGGATGCCCTTCAGCAGCGCGAGGTCGCCGTCGAGCGTCGCGACGTGCTGGTAGTCGGGGGTGTAGCCCTCGCTGCTCGCAAAGATCAGGTCCGGCGTCGCGATGCCGGTCGGGCGGTTGATCTTCTCGAGCCGGCGCTCGATGATGAAGAACGCGTTCGCGATCACCGCGAGCGTGATCGCGACCTGCAGGCCCACGAGCACCGCACCGGTGCGGTTTCTGAGCAGCGCCGACAGGATCGGACGGATTTCCATGGCTGCGCTCCTGCGCTACTGGGTCTTCAGGTAGCCGGCCGGCTGCACGCGGCAGATGCGCCAGGCGGGGTAGAGCCCGGCGAGCACGCCCGCGAGCACCGCGAGGCCGATCGCCGCCAGCATCATCACGAAGTCGAGCCGCGTCAGCTGGTCGTAGCCGCCGTACAGCTGCTGCAGGGCCTTGAGCCCCGCCCAGCCGAGCCCGAGGCCGCCGAGGCCGGCGATCGCGCCGACGAGGCCGACCTCGACGAGGTGCTGGCGGAAGATCTCGGTGCGGCTCGCGCCGAGCGCGCGGCGGATCGCGCTCGAGCCGGCGGCGCCCAGGAAGCGCGACAGCAGCAGCCCGATGACGTTCAGCACGCACACCGCGAGGAACGCGAACGACACCGCGAGCAGCATCCGGCTGTCGGTGCCGACGACCTTGTAGCGCGCGAGCCAGCCGTCGACGTCGTAGAGCCGGTTGTTGCGCTTGCGCGGGAAGCGGCCGAGCTTCTTCTGCTCGCTCACGTAGCCGTCGAGCCACGACTGGAAGCGCTCGACGTCGGCCGGGGTCCTGAGTTCCGCCCACAGCTGGTGCCACACGCACTCGGAGCCGAGCAGGTCGTGGACGCCGCCGAGCGTCTCGGCCTTCCAGCAGTTGACGTTGCCGGCCGGCTGCAGGTCGAGCTGCGCGCCGAGCGCGAACGGCAGGAAGATGTCCTCGGGCGTGTCGAAGTCGCCGTTGTTGAGGTCATAGAACTTCGGCGTCGGCTGCCAGTCGGCGAGCACGCCGATCACGCGGTAGTCGCGGCCGTCGAGCCTGACGCTCCTGCCGACGCTGTTGTCGTCGCCGAAGAGCTTCTGGTTCGCCTCGCGCGACAGCACCACGACCGGCGCGCCGGCGCTGTCGGCGGCGGCGTCCCAGCCGGCGCCGTACTCGAACGGCACGTCGAACATCGGGAAGAACTCGCGCGTCGCGAGCCGCGCGATCACGAGGTAGGGCGGGCGGCCGGCGCCCGGCTCCACGGTCAGCGCGGTCTTGCGCATCGCGACGATCCGCGCCGCCGGCGCGTCGCGGTGGATCGCGACCACGTCGCGGTAGGTCAGCTCGCTCGGCGGACGCTCGGGATGCTCCTGGTCCCAGGGCGTGTCCGCCGACCAGTTGTCGATCGTGACCGCGCGCAGCACCGCGTTCTTGTGCGCGATCGGATTGGTCGACATCCGGTGGTAGACGGTCAGCGTCGTCGTCGTCGCGCCGATGCCGAGCGCGATCGCGCCGATCATCAGCGCCGTGATCGCCGGCGTGCGCTTGAGGCTCAGCCAGGCGAGCTTCAGGTAATAGGCGAGCATGGCGGCGTCCTCAGGCGACCGCGCCGGCGGCGCGGTTGGCATAGGGCTTGAGGTCGCTGACCTCGCCGTCCATCACGTGGATGTTGCGGTGCGCGCGCCGCGCGAGCTCCGGGTCGTGCGTGACGAGCACGATCGTCGTGCCCTGGCGGTTGATCTCGGCCAAGAGGTCCATGATCTGGCGCGCCATCAGCGAGTCGAGGTTGCCGGTCGGCTCGTCGGCGAGCAGGAAGCGCGGGTCGCCGGCGAGCGCGCGCGCGATCGCGACGCGCTGCTGCTGGCCGCCCGAGAGCTGCGCCGGCAGGTGGCGCATGCGCGCGGCGAGCCCCACGAGCTCGAGCGAGCGCTCGATGCGCGCCTTGCGCTCGCGGGCGTTGAAGCCGCGATAGCGCAGCGGCACGTCGACGTTGTCGAACACGTCGAGGTCGGGGATCAGGTTGAAGCCCTGGAAGATGAAGCCGATCTTCTGGTTGCGGATCCGCGAGCGCGCGTCGTCGCCGAGCGTGCCCACGTCCTCACCGTCGAGCCGGTAGCTGCCGCCGTCGGCGCTCTCGAGGAGGCCGGCGATGTTGAGGAAGGTCGTCTTGCCCGAACCCGAGGGCCCGGTGACCGCGACGAACTCGCCTTCGGCGACGTTGAGCGTGAAGTCCCTGAGCGCGTGCGTCTCGACGAGGTCGGTGCGGTAGACCTTGCTGATGTGCTTCATGTCGAGCATGACGGGACCTCTTGGCGTGGATTCAATGGGTCAGGCGCAGCCGGCGCGCGCCCTCGAAGGTGTCGAGACTCGAGACGATGATCGTGTCGCCGGCGTTGAGGCCGTCGGTGATCTCGACCTCGCTCGCGCTCGAGCTGCCGAGGCGGATCGCGACGCGCTCGGCACGGTCGCCGTCGACGCGGTAGGCGATGCGCCCGCCGCCGGAGTCGACGAAGCCGCCGCGCTCGACCTTGAGCACGTTGTCGCGCGCCTCGATCAGCACGCGCACCGCGACGCGCTGGTTCTGGCTGAGCGAGGGCGGCTGCGGCGGCGCGAAGCGCAGCCGGCCGACGATCTGGCCCTGGCGCACCTCGGGCGAGAGCGCGACGACCGTCGCCGCGACCGGGTCGCTGCCGATCGTGACCGCCGCCGCCATGCCCGGGCGCAGGGTCCCGGCGTAGGCGTCGGGCGCGGTGAACTCGACCTCGTAGACCGACGGGTCGACGACGGTGATCACCGGGGCCTGCGCGGCGACCATCGTGCGCTCGGTCACCGCGAGCGTGCCGACGATGCCGTCGACCGGAGCCTTCAGCTCGAGCGCGGCGACCTTGCGCTTGAGCTCGTCGCAGACGAGCTTCTGGCGGTCGCGGTCGAGCTGGCGCGTCTTGAGCTCGAGCACGAGGCTGTCGTCCTCGAGCGCGGCGCTCGCGTTCGCGTGCTCGTTCTTGACGCGGGCCGCATCGAGCACGTCGCCCGCCTTGTCGTGGTCGCGGCGGCTCATCGCGCCCTGCTCGAAGGCCCACTCGGCGCGCTGCCACTCGCGCTCGGCGGCCTTGAGCTCGATCCCGGCCTCGTCGCGGGCCTCGCGGTTCGCGAGCCGCTTGCGGCGGTTCTCGATCGACTCGCGCGCGAGCGTCGCCTCGAGCGACTCGAGCGAGGCTTTCTCCTTCGAGTACTCGTTCATGAGCTCGGGGCTGTCGACGCTCGCGAGCAGCTGGCCCTTCTTGACCGGCTCGCCGGCGCGCACCTTGTAGGTCACGCTGCCGGCCGCCGGCGCGACCAGCGTCGGCGACAGCGCCGCGACGACCGTCCCCTGCGCCGAGACCTCGCTGACGAAGCGGCCGCGCTCGACGGTCGCGAGCCGCAGCTGGGCGACCGGGACCGCGCGCTCGCCGTTGAAGAGCGAGCGCAGCGCCGGAACCGCGAGCGCGACGAGCAGCACGAGCCCGACGCCCGCGACGATCAGCCGGCGGCGCAGCCGCTGGCGCGCCGGGGCCGGGTCGACCGGCCGGTCGGTCGAGCCCGTGCCGCGGATCTTCCTCACCTGCGTCGCTTCGCGCGGCGCCGGGATCACGCGGCGGCCCTCGCGGACTTCGTCGCCAGGCGGTTGACGCTCGGATGCATCGACGCGGACACCTCGGTGGCCCGCCCTGTACCCAGCAAGCCGCGTGCCAGCGCGCGCGCCGGCCCAAGTGGTTGATCAGGCTCGGGGACGGCCGGCGCGCGCCGCCGCGCAGCTGTCCGCGGACAGTGCCCGGACACCGCGGACAGCCGAGGCTCAGTCGGCGAGGTAGGCCGCGAGGTAGTCGCGAAACGGCGGCTGCGGCGCCGCCTCGAGCCGCGCCTGCGCCTCGAGCGAGGCCTCGGCCTCGGCCGAGAACTCCGCGGTGCGCGCCTCGTTCGGGGGATGGAGCTCCGTGAAGTAGGACTTGTAGGTGCGCGACATCCTGAGCCCGATGTCGAAGAACGATTCGCCGGTATCGCGCATCTCCTTCAACAGCCGCGCCGACGGCGTCGCCTCGACGTCGGCGAGCTTCTGCGACTGCACCGCGAGCGCCGCGCTGTAGGGCCGCGCGGCATCCCCGTGGTCGAGCAGCTCGCAGGTCCCCTGCATCGCATCGAGGATCTCGCCCGCCCAGGTCTTCATGTCGACGTCGCGGCCGTCGAAGCGCAGCTTAAGCCCCGGCTCGCGGCCGCGGCGCGCGACCGTCACGTGGTTGCGGTCGAACTCCAGCTGCGCGCCCTGGTCGATCGGCGGGCTCGGCGCCACCGCGCAGAACGCGGCGAACGCCTCGAGGAAGCGCAGCTTGTTCTGGTTGACGCCGACCGGGTCGAGCGCGCTCACGTCGAGCGAGCGCATCTCGACGTACTCGACGCCGGCGCGCCGCAGGGCCTTCGTCGGCCGCTCGCCGGAGCGCGCGACGCGCTTGGGGCGGATGAAGGCGTAGTACTCGTTCTCGATCTGCAGCAGGTTCGCGTTCAACTGGCGCCACTCGCCGTCGACCTCGACGCCGAGGCGCTGGTACTCCTCGCTTGGCGTCGAGATCGCGCGCCCGAGGTCGCGCACGTAGTCGGCGAGCGAGTTCACCGAGATCGCGACCCCGGCCTGGCTCTTGTTGCGATAGCCGAGGTCGCTCATCCTGAGCGAAGTCGCGTAGCGCCCGTAGAGCGTGCCGCGCCCGAGGTCCTCGAGGCCGTGGTCGCTGCGGCCGGCGACGAACGAGCGGCACACCGCGGGCGACACGCCGAAGAGGTAGTGGACGATCCAGCCGTGGCGGCGGTAGTTGCGCAAGAGCGCGAAGTACGTCTCCGACGTGAACTCCTGCCCGGCGTCGTGCCGTCCGAGCACGTCGGCGAGCACCGCCCAGAACTGCGCCGGGAACGAGTAGTTGAAGTGGACCCCGGAGATCGCCTGCATGATGCGCCCGTAGCGCAGCCCGAGCCCGAACCGGTAGATCGTCTTCATGCGCCCGACGTTCGAGGTGCCGTACTGCGCGATCGGGATGCTCTCGTCGCCCTGCAGCCGGCACGGCATGCTGGTGCACCACAGCAGCTCGTCCCCGAGGTGCCGGTAGACGAACTGGTGCAGGTCCGTCAGGTACTGCAGCAGCTCCCAGCTGGTCGTGAACGTCGGCGTCACGAGCTCGATCAGCGCCTCGGAATAGTCCGTCGTCACGTGGTCGTGCGTCAGCGCCGAGCCGAGCGCGCGCGGATGCGGGCGCTTCGAGATCTGCCCGTCGGGCGTCACGCGCAGCGACTCCTTCTCGACGCCTTTGAGGCCCCCGAGCAGCACGCCGCGCTCGCCGGAGTTGATCAGTCCGGCGAGCAGGCGCTCGTAGCGGCGGTCGATGCGGGGGGCTGGCACGCGGCTCTCGCGACGCAAAGGGCCGCCATTGTAAATGAAGCCGTGCGCGCGCTCAGGGGAGCTCCGCGACGGCCTCGACCGCGACCAGGAACCCGGGGTCGACGAGCCGGCGCACCTCGACCCAGGTCGTCGCCGGCCGCTGGCTCTCGGGGTAGAAGCGCAGCCGCCGGTCGGCGACCTTGAGCAGCGCCTCCATGTCGGTCGTGTAGATGCGCTCCATGACCACCTGCGGGAAGCCGCCGCCCTCGGACTTCAGCGTCGCGGCGAGGTTGGCGTACACGGCGTCGAGCTGCGCGCCCATGTCGTTGGGACCGACGAGCTTGCCGTCGGCGTCGACCGCGACGGTCGCCGAGATGTAGACGGTGCGGCCGATCTTGACCGCCTGCGAGTAGCCGAAGGACTGCTCGTAGCGGTTGAGGTGAAAGGGCTCGGGGATCCGCGCCGGCGGCGGCGCCGGCTCGCCCTCGGTGCAGCCGCCGAGCGCGCCCGCGAGCAGCACGACGCCCCACCCGATCGATCGACGCTGGTGCATTCCGCTGTCCTCCTGTGCTTGAGCCGCGCCCGCCGCGCCGCTAGGCCCGCGCCCGGGCGGCCGGGGCCTTGAACTCGACGCGCGCCCGCGTGCCGCGCCCGCCGTGCCCCGCGGCGAGCTCGAAGCGCGCGCCGTGCAGCGCCACGATGTCGCTGACGATCGCGAGCCCTAGGCCGGAGCCGACGCCCGGCGCGTCGCTCGCCCGGTGGAAGCGCTCCATGACCCGCGGCCGCTCCTCGGGCGCGATGCCCGGCCCGTCGTCCTCGACCTCGAGGAATGCGCCATCCGGCAGCGGCCCGCAGCGCAGCGTCACGACGCCGCCGGAGGGAGTGTAGTTGAGCGCGTTGTCGACGAGGTTCTGGATGAGCTCCCGGAGCAGCCACTCGACGGCGCGCACCGTCGCCGAGTGCGCCTCGGCGCCGAGGTCGATGCGCTTCTGTAGCGCGCGGTCGAGGTGCTGCGTGACCGCATCCTCGATCAGGCGCGCGAGGTCGACGTCGCCGAAGTCGCGCTCGAGCGTCGCCGAGCCCTCGGCGCGCGCCAGCGTCAGCAGCTGGTGCGCGGTGTGCGCGAGGCGCTTCAGGCCCTCGCGCACCGCGCCGACGCGGTCGCGGACCGGCAGCGCCGCGGCGTCGCGCTCGAGGAGCTCGAGCTGCGCCTGCATGCCGGCGAGCGGCGTGCGCAGCTGGTGCGCGGCGTCGGCGACGAACTTCCGCTGCGCCTCGGCCGAGGCGCGCACCCGCGCCAGCAGCGCGTTCAGCGAGCCGACCAGCGGCGCGATCTCCTGCGGCACGCGCCGCTCGTCGAGCGGCTCGAGCTCGCGCGCCGAGCGGCTCGCGAGCTCGTCGCGGAACTCCGCGAGCGGCCGGAGCCCGCGCCTGACGCCGATCAGCACGAACGCGACGACCGCCACCAGCTGCAGCACGTCGAGCGTCAGCGTCGCGGTGACCAGCGGCCGGGTCGCGTCGTCGCGCTCGCCGATCGGCTCGGCGACCGCGAGGACGAGCGCCCGCCCGTCGGCGACGAAGCGGTACCAGACGATCCGCGCCGGGCGGCCGGCGTCGAGGCGCGTGCTCGAGAACTGAAGCGCATCCGGCCCCTCGGGCGGCGCGGCCGGCAGGCGCGCCTCGCCGTCGAGCAGCGCGCCGGCCGCGTCGCGAAGCGCGTAGACCGGGCGCGCGCCGCGCGTCGCGAGCTGCGCGGTCACCGGCGGCGGCAGCACGACCGCCGCGCCGCTGCCGGTCGGCCGCACGTAGGCGGCGATGACGACCGCCGCGTCGCCGAGCGAGCGGTCGAAGGCGGTGCGCATCGGGCCCTCGACGACCAGGTAGTCGAACAGCAGCGCGAGCAGCAGCAGGCCGCCGAGCGGCACCAGCAGCAGCGTCAGGAGCCGCCGCGCCATCGAGGGCGGGCGGCCGGTGTCAGGGCGCTGGCTCATCCAGCCGGTAACCGAGGCCGCGGACGGTGCGAATGGCGACCGACTCGCCGAGCTTGGCGCGCAGCCGCGACACGTAGACCTCGACCGCGTTCGGCGTCAGCTCCTCGTCCCAGCCGGCGATCGCGCGCAACAGCTTCTCCTTGCGCACGACGCGCCCGGCGTCGAGCGCGAGGCACTCGAGGATCGACCACTCGCGGCGCGTGACGTCGAGCGGCTGGCCGGCGAGCTCGGCGGTGCGGCTCCTGAGGTCCAGCGTCAGCGCGCCGATGTGCAGCTGCGCGCTCGTCGCCGAGCGCGTGCGGCGGATCAGCGCCCGGCAGCGCGCCGCGACCTCCGGCAGCTCGAAGGGCTTGACGAGGTAGTCGTCGGCGCCGAGGTCGAGCGCGTCGACGCGGTCCGCGAGCCCGTCGCGCGCCGTGAGGATCAGCACCGGCAGGTCGTTGCCGGCGCGCCGGATCCTGCGGACCAGCGTCAGGCCGTCGGCCTTCGGCAGGCCGATGTCGACGACCGCGAGGTCGAACTCCTCGGTCGCAAGCGCCGCCTCCGCCTGCTCGGCGCTGCCGACGCGGTCGACCGCGAAGCCCGTCGCGGCGAGGCCGCGCTTCAGGGCGTCCGCGACGAGCTCGTCATCCTCGACGATCAGGATGCGCATCGGGTGGCGCCGGTCACGCGCCCGCCTTCTGCGCCTGGATCCAGCGCGTCACCTTCGCATCGAGCACGTCGAGCGGCAGCGCGCCGTCGCCGAGGATCGCGCGGTGGAAGGCCCGCACGTCGAAGCGGGACCCGAGCTCGCGCTCAGCACGCGCCTTCAGCTCCCTGATCTTGAGCTCGCCGATCTTGTAGGTCAGCGCCTGGCCGGGCACGGCGATGTAGCGGTCGATCTCGGCGGCCGCGTCGGTGGCGCCGACCGCCGAGTTCGCGAGCAGGTAGTCGAGCGCCTGCTGGCGGGACCAGCCCTTCGCGTGCATGCCGGTGTCGACGACCAGACGGACCGCGCGCCAGATCTCGCCCGACAGCGCGCCGAAGTGGCTGTAGGGATCGGTGTAGAGGCCGAGCTCGTGGCCGAGCGACTCGGCGTAGAGGCCCCAGCCCTCGGCATAGGCGCCGTAGTTGCCGAAGCGCCTGAAGCTCGGCAGGCCGCTCAGCTCCTGCTGGATCGCGATCTGGAAGTGGTGGCCCGGCTCCGCCTCGTGCAGGTAGATCTCCTCCATCGAGTACTTCGGCCGCGACTTCAAGTCGAAGGTGTTGACATAGAAGATGCCCGGCCGCGAGCCGTCCGGCGCCGGCTGCTGGTACGAGGCGCTGGCCTGCGCCGCGGCGCGAAACGGCTCGACGGCGCGGATCTCGAAGTCGGCCTTGGGCGAGAGGTCGAACAGCTCGGGCAGGCGCGCGCGGACCCTGGCCTTCAGCGCCGCGTAGGCCGCGAGCAGGTCCTCCTCCTTGTCGAAGTAGAAGCGCGGGTCGGCGCGCAGCGCATCGAAGAACGCCCGCCGGTCGCCCTTGAAGCCGATCTCGGCGATCAGGCGGTCCATCTCGCCGCTGATGCGCTCGACCTCGGCGAGGCCGATCCGGTGGATCTCCTCGGGCGACAGGCTCGTGGTCGTCGCGACCCTGACGCGATAGGCGTACCACTCGTGGCCGAGCGGCAGGTCGCTCCAGGCGACCGAGGCGCGGGCCCGCGGCAGGTACTGGTCGCGGACGTAGTCCCGCAGCCGCTTGTAGGCCGGGGTGATCCTGTCGGTGACCGCGGCGCGGTACGCCGCGCGCAACCGCTGCTGGTCGGCCGTCGGGACGCCGGCCGGGAACTGCGCGACCGGCTTCATGAACAGGCTCTTCGCCGGGTCCTCGACGATCAGCTGCTCGAGCTGCGGGAGCAGCCGCTCGACGACGCTCTTCGGCTGCACGTAGCCGCGCGCGGCGCCGCGGCGCATGTTGTCGATCGCCTGGTCGACCCAGACGACGAAGCCGTCGACGCGCTTCAGCCAGTTGTCGTAGTCGCGCGGCGTCGCGAACGGCTGGGCGCTCGTGCCGGAGCCGAGCTGCGCGAAGGTCTGCGTCAGGCCACCGAACTGGTTGACCGGCAGCAGCTCCGCCGGGTAGCGGAAGCCCTCGAGCTCGAGCGCGCGGTCGCGCTTGAAGACCGCGTAGGTCAGCGCGTCCTGGCCGCCGAGCGCGGCCGGGTCGATCGCGCCGAGGCGCGCCAGCGCGCGCTTCTCGAGGTCGAGCTCGCGGCCGAGGTGCTCGGTCGACAGGCTGTTCGGCAGCGCCGCGTCGTAGCGGTGATCGCCGAGAAACGTCGCCTGGATCGGCCGCAGCGCGAGCCGCTCCTGCCAGTAGTCCTCGACCAGGGTCGCGAGCGCAACCGCGGGCGGCAGCGGGGTCGCGGCGCGTGCGCCGAATGCGAGCGCGAGCAGCAGCACGAGCCAGCGGCCGGGGGCCGGACGGGGCAGCAGCATGGAGTTCTCCGCGACCTCGCCGATTATAGGCCGGCCGCCGCGCGGCGCGACCTCGAGCGGTAGCGAAGATTGAGCGCGAGCGCCGAGACCGCGAGCCCGGCGATCAGCCCCGACCAGACGTAGGCCGGGCCGCCGCCGCGCTTCAGGCCGAGCACGAACGCGACCGGGAAGCCCACCAGCCAGTAGGCGGCGATCGTGATCGCGAGCGGCACGCGGGTGTCCTTGAAGCCGCGCAGCGCCCCCATCGCGCCGACCTGCAGGCCGTCGGAGACCTGGAACACCGCGACGAACACGAGCAGCGTCGCCGCGAGCGAGGCGACGACCGGGTCCGGGCTGTAGAGCGCGGCGATCGGCCGGCGCGCGACGACGAGCGTCAGCGCCGAGCCCACCATCAGCAGCATGCAGAGCGTGATCCCGGCGCGGCCGGCGACGCCGGCGTCGGCGGGCGCGCCGCGGCCGAGCGTGTGGCCGACGTGGACCGTCGTCGCGGCCGCGAGCGCGAGCGGCATCGTGAACGTGAACGAGGCGTAGTTGAGCGCGATCTGGTGCGCGGCGACGACCTCGGCGCCGAGCGTGCCCATCATGAGCCCGGCGGCCGAGAACAGCGCCGTCTCGGCGACGACGCTGCCGCTGATCGGGATGCCGAGGCGCAGCACCTCGGCGATCCGCGGCCAGGACGGGCGCCGGCGGCCCTCGAAGAGCCCGTAGGGCCGGTACGCCGGGTGGCCGCGCACGTACGCGAACATCGCCGCGAACATCAGCCACTGCGCGGCCGCGGTCGCGGCGCCGCAGCCGACCGCGCCGAGCGCCGGCAAGCCCCAGTGCCCGTACATCAGCAGCCAGTTGCCGAGCACGTTGGCGAGGAGCCCGGCGAGCGCGATCACCATCATCGGGCGCGTGCGCCCGAGCCCGTCGCTGACGTAGCGGAGCGCGTAGAAGCCGAGGAGCCCGGGCAGGCCGCAGGCGAGCGCGTGCACGTAGGCGACCGCCGCCGGCACGACGCTCGGGTCGGTGCCGATCGCCGCGAACACCGCCCCCGCCGCCCACAGGCTGGCGACCAGGAGCGCCGCGAGCCCGAGCACGATCCACGGCGCCTGGCGCGCGTACTCGCCGACCTCGCGGCCGGCGCCCGCGCCGTAGGCGTGCGCGACGAGCGCCGAGAGCGCGAGCAACGCGCCGTTGCCGAAGTTCGCGTGCACGCCGTAGTAGCTCTGGCCGACCGCGACCGCGGCGAGCGCCGCCGAGCTGTAGTGGCCTGCCATCAGCGTGTTGGCGAGGTTCATGCCCGCGACCGACATGCTGCCGACGACGAGCGGGAACCCGAGGTGCAGGATCGCGCGCGCGTGCAGGGCGAACGGGTGCGAAGGGGCGCTCATCCTGGTCCTCGGAAACGGCCGTGACGGCCGCGGGCGGGCGATGGCATTCTAGGAGAGTATCCGCGCGCCACGCCCGCCTTCCCGGAGAACGCCGATGCTGGTCAACGACAAAGTCCGACGCGTCGCGATCATCGGCGGCGCGCGCATCCCGTTCGCGCGCGGCATGGGAGCCTACGCCGACGTCGGCAACCAGGAGATGCTGACCGCGGCGCTCGCCGGCCTCGTCGCGCGCTGCCAGCTCGACGGCGTCCGGATCGGCGAGGTCGCGGGCGGCGCGGTGATGAAGCACTCGAGCCAGTGGAACCTCGTGCGCGAGGCGGTGCTCGGGACCGCGCTCGCGCCCGAGACCCCGGCCTTCGACCTGCAGCGCGCCTGCGGCACGAGCCTCGAGGCCGCGATCCTGCTCGGCAACAAGATCGCGCTCGGCCAGATCGACTCCGGCATCGCCTGCGGCGTCGACACCGTCAGCGACGCGCCGATCGTGTACGCGCGGCCCTACCAGCAGCTGCTCCTCGAGAGCGCGCGCGGCCGCACGCTCGGCGCGCGCCTGAAGCCCTGGCTGCGCCTGCGGCCCAGCTTCTTCAGGCCGGTCGCGCCGTCGGTGAACGAGCCGCGCACGGGACTCTCGATGGGCCAGGCCTGCGAGCAGATGGCGCAGTCCTGGCACATCGCGCGCGCCGCCCAGGATGCGCTCGCGCTAGAGAGCCACCAGCGCGCCGCCGCCGCCTACGCCGCCGGCTTCTACCGGGACCTCGTCGTCCCGTACCACGGGCTGAGCGCGGACAACAACCTGCGCCCGGACTCGACGCTCGTGCAGCTCGCGAAGCTGAAGCCGGTGTTCGACCGCTCCGAGAAGGGGACGCTGACGGCCGGCAACTCGACGCCGCTCACCGACGGCGCCGCGAGCGTGCTGCTCGCGAGCGAGGACTGGGCGCGCGCGCGCGGGCTCCCGGTGCAGGCGCTGCTGACCTACGGCAAGGCGCACGCGGTCGACTTCATCAGGAAGGAAGGGCTGCTGATGGCGCCCGCCTACGCGGTACCGATGATGCTGAAGGACGCCCGCCTCGGCCTCGGCGACTTCGACTACTACGAGATCCACGAGGCCTTCGCCGCGCAGGTGCTGTGCACGCTCGCGGCGTGGGAGTCGGCGGACTTCTGCCGCGACCGGCTCGGGCTCGCGGCGCCGCTCGGCGCCATCGACCGCGCGAAGCTCAACGTCGTGGGCTCGAGCCTCGCGGTCGGCCACCCGTTCGCGGCGACCGGCGCGCGGATCGTCGCGACGCTCGCCAAGCTCCTCGCCGAGCGCGGCGGGCGCCGCGGGCTCATCTCGGTGTGCACCGCGGGCGGGATGGGCGTGACGGCGATCCTCGAGCGCGCCTGACTACAGCACCTCGAACAGCCCGGCGGCGCCCATGCCGCCGCCGATGCACATCGTGACGACGACGCGCTTCGCGCCGCGCTGCTTGCCGGCGATGAGCGCGTGGCCCGTGAGCCGCTGGCCGCTCATGCCGTAGGGGTGCCCGACGGCGATCGCGCCGCCGTCGACGTTCAGCCGCTCGTCCGGGATGCCGAGCTGGTCGCGGCAGTAGAGCACCTGCACCGCGAACGCCTCGTTGAGCTCCCACAGGTCGATGTCGGCGACCTTGAGGCCGGCGCGCGACAGGAGCTTCGGCACCGCGAACACCGGCCCGATCCCCATCACGGCCGGGTCGCAGCCCGCCACCGCGAACCCGGCGAAGCGCCCGAGGGGCGTCAGGTTGCGCTTGGCGGCGAGCGCGGCGCTCATGACGACGCAGGCCCCGGCACCGTCGGAGAACTGGCTCGCGTTGCCGGCGCTGATGACGCCGCCCGCAAGCGCCGGGCGCAGGTTCTTGATCGAGTCGTAGGTCGTGCCGGGCCTCAGGCCCTCGTCGGCCGACACCGTCACTTCCCTCGTGTAGAGGCGCCCGCTGTCCTTGTCCATGCCGGCCATCGTGACCGTGATCGGCGCGATCTCGGCCGCGAAGCCGCCGGCGTCCTGCGTCGCGCAGGCGCGCTGCTGGCTCCTCGCCCCGTACTCGTCCATGCGCTCGCGGCTGATCGAGTAGCGCTTCGCGACCTCCTCGGCCGTCTGCAGCATGTTCCAGTAGACCTCGGGCTTGTGCTCGGCGAGCCACGGCTCCTGCACGAGGTGCGTGTTGAGCTCGTTCTGCACCACCGAGATCGCCTCGACGCCGCCGGCGACGTACAGGTCGCCCTCGCCGGCCAGGATCCGCTGCGCCGCGAGCGCGATCGTCTGCAGCCCCGAGGAGCAGAAGCGGTTCACGGTCGCGCCGGGCACGCTGTCGGGGCACCCGGCCCGAAGCGCGATCTGCCGCGCGATGTTCTGGCCGGTCGCGCCCTCGGGGAGCGCGCAGCCCATCAGCACGTCCTCGACCTCGGCGGGGTCGACCTTGGCGCGCTCGAGCGCGGCCCTGACGACGTGGCCGCCGAGCGTCGCGCCGTGCGTCAGGTTGAAGGCGCCGCGCCAGCTCTTGGCGAGCGGCGTGCGGGCGGTCGAGACGATGACGGCTTCGCGGCTCATGAGCGGGCTCCCACGGAGTTGAACGCGCCACCCGAGGCGGCGAGACGCTGGATCAGGGGCGCGGGTGTCCAGAAGCCGGGGTCGCCGTAGGGGTTGCGGCCGAGCTCGCGCATGCGCTGGGCGACCGCGTAGACGCCGAGCTCGTCGGCGTAGCACATCGGGCCGCCGCGCCACACCGGGAACCCGTAGCCCGTCAGGTACACGACGTCGATGTCGGAGGCCCGCAGCGCAATCCCCTCCTCGAGGATCCTTGCGGCCTCGTTGACGAGCGCGAGCACGAGCCGGTCGACGATCTCGCGCGCGTCGAGGCGGCGCGGCTTCACGCCGATCGCGGCGCGGTTGGCGGCGATCAGGTCGTCGACGACCTTCGAGGGATAGGCGGTGCGGTCCCCGGGCCGGTAGTCGTACCAGCCGGCCTGGGTCTTCTGGCCGAAGCGGCCGAGCTCGCAGAGCTTATCGCCGATCTTCGAGTACGCCATCTGCGGGTGCTCGATCGCGCGGCGCTTCCTGATGTGCCAGCCGATGTCGTTGCCGGCGAGGTCGCTCATCCGGAACGGGCCCATCGCGAAGCCGAACTTCTCGATCGCGCCGTCGATCTCGGCGGGGCTCGCGCCCTCGTCGACCATGAACAGCGCCTGGCGCGAGTACTGCTCGATCATCCGGTTGCCGATGAAGCCGTCGCAGACGCCGGAGACGACCGCGGTCTTCTTCAGCGACTTCGCGAGCTTCATCGTCGTCGCGAGCACGTCCTTCGCGGTCGCCTTGCCGCGCACGACCTCGAGCAGCCGCATGACGTTCGCCGGGCTGAAGAAGTGCGTGCCGATCACGTCGGCCGGGCGCTTGGTGATCGCGGCGATGTGGTCGACGTCGAGCGTCGAGGTGTTGGTCGCGAGGATCGCGCCCGGCTTCATGACCTTGTCGAGCGTGCCGAACACCTTCTCCTTGACCGCCATGTCCTCGAACACCGCCTCGATGACGATGTCGGCGCCGCCGACGTCCTCGTACCGGAGCGTCGGCGTCAGCAGCGCCGCCCTCGCCTCGGCGTCGGCGGGCTTCAGGCGTCCCTTCTTGACCTGGCCTGCGTAGGTGTCGCGGATCCGCGCCACGCCCTTGTCGAGCGCCTCCTGGCCGACCTCGAGGAGCTTCACCGGGATGCCGGCGTTCAGGAAATTGATCGCGATGCCCGTGCCCATCGTTCCCGCGCCGATGACGGCCGCGGCGCCGATCGTGCGCGTCGGCGTCGACTCGGGGACGTCGGGGATCTTGGCCGCGGCGCGCTCGGCGAAGAACGCGTTGCGCAGCGCGCGCGAGACCGGGGTCAGCATGAGTTCGCCGAAGAGCTCGCGCTCGCGCGCGAGTCCCTCGTCGAAGGACTTCGTCGCCGCGGCCTCGATCGCGTCGAGGCACTTGAGCGGCGCCGGGAAGTTCGGGAACGTCGCCCCGACCGTGGTGCGCGCGAAGCCGAGCAGCGCCTCGTTGGCCCCGCCCGGGACCTTGCGGTCGCGGGCCTTCGGGAGCTTGCCGCCCGCGGCGAGCGCGGCCGCCTTCTCGGCGGCGAGCGCGACCGCGGACGGCACCGGGTCGCCTGCGACGAGCGCATCGAGCAGCGGGCTCCCCTTGAAGAGCTTCGCGGGCACGGGCTCGCCGCCCAGGATCACGTTGATCGCGTTCTCGACCCCGATCAGCCGCGGCAGGCGCTGCGTGCCGCCGGCACCGGGCAGGAGCCCGATCTTGACCTCCGGCAGCCCGAGGCGCGCGCCCTCGCTCGCGACGCGGTAGTGGCAGCCGAGCGCGAGCTCGAGCCCGCCGCCGAGGCAATTGCCCTCGATGGCCGCGACCACGGGCTTCGGGCTCGTCTCGACGCTCGCGATCACGTTGTGCAGGTTCGGCGCCGCGAGCATCGCCGGAGTCCCGAACTCGCGGATGTCGGCGCCGGCCGAAAACAGCCCGTTCTGGCCCGCGATCACGATCGCGGTCACCGCCGGATCGGCGACCGCGGCGTCGACGGCGGCGGTAAGCTCGGCCCGGGTGCGGGCGCCCAGGCTGTTGACGGGCGGCTCGCCGAAGCGGATGACCGCGACCGACCCCTGGCGGGCCGTGCTGATCGTGCTCATGGGGGGTGCTCCTCGCGCTGGCGGGCGCCGATTATGCCAGCCCGCCGCCGGCACCGGGCCTCCGGGGCGACCACGATGGCGCTGCGGTTCGTCGGCCCCGGCCCCGCTTGCCATTAGTTTCAACTGCAACTAAATTGCCCGCTGGCTCCGAGGGGGACACATGAAGCGCTACATCGAATATCCGCGCGTCGCGGGCACCGCGAGCCGCCAGGCGCACGCCGACCTGCCGGCCGGGACCTACGAGCGCGAGATGGGCAAGGAGGGCTTCTTCGGCCCGGCGGCGTTCTTCCACCACCGCCACCCCCCGACCGGCTGGTCGAGCTTCGAGGGGCCGTTGCGCCCGCATGCCTTCGACCTCGCGCTCCTGACCGCGCCGATGTTCTCGCCGTGGGAGTCGGCGCCGCTCCTCGAGAACGCGCATTGCCGGATCCGCTGGCTGAGGCTCGCGACCGCGATGGACCACCTCGTCCGCAACGCCGACGGCGACGAGCTCCTCTTCGTGCACGCCGGGCGCGCCGAGCTCTACTGCGACTTCGGCCACCTCGCGCTCGCCGCCGGCGACTACGTGGTGCTGCCGCGCGGCACGATGTGGCGGCTCGAGTGCGGAGCGCCCGTCGCCGCGCTCCTCGTCGAGGCGACGAACGGCGCCTACCGGCTGCCGGAGAAGGGCCTCGTCGGACCGCATGCGATCTTCGACCCGGCGCTCCTCGACGTGCCGGCCGTGGACGAGGCGTTCCTCGCGCAGCAGGATGAGGGCCCGCCGGGCGCGCCGACCGGGAGCCGCGAGTGGTCGGTGCGGATCAAGCGCCGCCAGCAGATCTCGATCGCGCGCTTTCCGTGGAACCCGCTCGATGCGGTCGGCTGGCACGGGGACCTGGCGGTGTGCCGGATCAACGTCAAGGACCTGCGGCCGCTGATGAGCCACCGCTACCACCTGCCGCCGTCGGCGCACTCGACGTTCGTCGCCGACCGCTTCGTCGTCTGCACCTTCGTGCCGCGGCCCTTCGAGACCGACCCCGGGGCGCTCAAGGTCCCGTTCTTCCACAACAACGACGACTACGACGAGGTCATCTTCTATCACGCCGGCGACTTCTTCTCGCGCGACAACATCCACCCCGGGATGCTGTCGTTCCACCCGTCCGGCTTCACGCACGGTCCGCACCCGAAGGCGCTGACGCGGATGCTGAAGCAGGACAAGCCCGGCACCGACGAGTACGCGGTCATGGTCGACGCGCGCGACGCGCTCGAGCTCGGCGCCGCCGCGGCCTCGGTCGAGTGGCAGGGCTACCTCGACAGCTGGCGCGGCGCATGAAGCTTGCGAGCCTGAAGGGCGGGCGCGACGGCCGCCTGGTCGTCGTCGATGCCAGCCTCAAGCTCTGCGCGGCCGCCGGCGGCATCGCGACGACGCTGCAGGACGCGCTCGATGACTGGGCGCGCCTCGCGCCGCGGCTGCGCGACCTCGCGGCGGCGCTCGAGGCGCACCAGGCCAAGGAGGCGACGCCCTTCGATCCGCGCGAGTGCGCCGCGCCCCTGCCGCGCGCCTACCAGTGGGTGGACGGCTCGGCCTACGTGAATCACGTCGAGCTCGTGCGCAAGGCGCGCGGTGCCGAGATGCCGGCGTCGTTCTGGACGGACCCGCTCGTCTACCAGGGCGGCTCGGACGACTTCCTCGGGCCGTGCGACGAGGCGCCGTTCGCGAGCGAGGACTTCGGCATCGACCTCGAGGCCGAGGTCGCGGTCGTCGTCGGCGACGTGCCGATGGGCTCGACGCCCGCGGAGGTCGCGGCGCGCGGCGACATCCGCCTCGTGATGCTGGTCAACGACTGGAGCCTCAGGAACCTGATCCCGGCCGAGCTCGGCAAGGGTTTTGGCTTCTACCAGTCAAAACCCGCGACCGCGTTCTCGCCGGTGGCGGTGACGCCGGACGAGCTCGGCGAGGCGTGGGCGGGCGGCAAGCTCCACCTGCCGCTCGTCACCGCCATCAACGGCAAGCCTTTCGGCGCGCCCGACGCCGGCGTCGACATGACCTTCGACTTCCACGCGCTGATCGCGCACTGCGCCAAGACCCGCAACCTCGAGGCCGGGACGATCGTCGGCTCCGGCACGGTCTCGAACTACGACCGCTCGAAGGGCTCGGCCTGCATCGCCGAGCGCCGCTCGCTCGAGCAGATCGAGTCGGGCGCGCCGCGCACGCCGTTCCTGCGCTTCGGCGACACGGTGCGGATCGAGATGCGCGACCGCGAGGGGCGCAGCATCTTCGGCGCGATCGAGCAGCGGGTCGTCAAGCCCTGGCGCTGAGGCCCCGAAGTGGTGCGAACCGGGCGCCTCGCGCAGAATAGGGGTTCCGCCACACCAGACCCCCGCATGACCACCGAGACGCACATCGAGCTCAAGGCCGCCGACGGCCATCGACTCGCGGCTTGCCGCGTGGCGCCGGCCGGGAAGCCGCGCGGCGGCGTCGTGATCGTCCAGGAGATCTTCGGCCTCAACCGCCACATCCGGGCGGTCGCGACCGAGTACGCGGCGGCCGGGTACCTCGCGGTCGCGCCGGCGCTCTTCGACCGCGTCGAGCGCGGCGCGGACGTTCCCTACTCGGACGTCGCGCGCGGCCGGGCGCTGCGCGATGCGGTCAAGACCGAGCAGACGCTCCTCGATCTCAAGGCCGCGATCGACGCGGCCGCCGCGGCCGGCAAGGTGGCCATGATCGGCTACTGCTGGGGCGGGACGCTCACCTACGTCGCCGCCTGCCACCTGTCGCTCGCCGCGGGCGTCGCCTACTACGGCGGCGGGCTGCCGAAGGTGCTCGATAGGACGCCGAAGTGCCCGGTGATGTTCCACTTCGGCGAGCGCGACCAGCACGTCCCGCTGAGCGACGTCGAGCAGGTCAAGAAGGCCTACCCGCTCGGCCACTACTACCTCTACCCGGCCGGGCACGGCTTCAACTGCACCGAACGCGCCTCCTTCGACGCGCCGAGCGCGAAGCTCGCGCTCGAGCGCTCCCTCGATTTCCTCCACCGCCACGTCGGCTGAACGGCCGGCGTGTCCCATACGAGACCATCATGACGACCTCATTCACGCTGTCCGATCCCGCGCTGCTGCGCGAGCAGAACTACGTCGACGGAAAGTGGATCGACGCCGACGATCACCTGAAGACCGAGGTGCGCAACAAGGCGACCGGCGCGCTGCTCGGGACCGTGCCGAAGTGCGGCGCCAGCGAGACGCGCCGCGCGATCGAGGCCGCGAAGCAGGCCTTCCCGGCGTGGGCCGCGAAGCCCGCCAAGGAACGCGGCCGGATCCTGCGCAAGTTCGCCGACCTCATGGTCGCGAACACCGAGGACCTCGGCCGGCTCATGACCGCCGAGCAGGGCAAGCCGCTCGCCGAGGCCAAGGGCGAGGTCGGCTACGCGGCCTCGTTCTACGAGTGGTTCGCCGAGGAGGGCCGGCGCGTGTACGGCGACCTGATCCCGTCGGCGCAGCCCGACAAGCGCCTGTTCGCGCTGCGCCAGCCCATCGGCGTCGTCGGCGCGATCACGCCGTGGAACTTCCCGGCGGCGATGATCACGCGCAAGGCCGGCGCCGCGCTCGCGGCCGGCTGCACGATCGTCATCAAGCCCGCCGAGTCGACGCCGTTCTCGGCGCTCGCGCAGGCCGAGCTCGCGGCGCGCGCCGGCGTCCCGCCCGGGGTCTTCAACGTCGTGACCGGCAAGGCCTCGGCGATCGGCGGCGAGCTGACCTCCAACCCGCTCGTCGCCAAGATCACGTTCACGGGCTCGACCGCGATCGGCAAGCTGCTCATGCAGCAGTGCGCCGGGACCGTCAAGAAGGTGTCGCTCGAGCTCGGCGGCAACGCCCCGTTCATCGTCTTCGACGACGCCGACCTCGACGCCGCGGTCGCGGGCGCGATCGCCTCGAAGTACCGCAACACCGGCCAGACCTGCGTGTGCGCGAACCGCCTGCTGGTGCAGGCGGGCATCTACGACGCGTTCGTCTCGAGGCTCATCGAGGCGACCGGGAAGCTGCGCGTCGGCGACGGGCTCGCGGGGCCGACCGAGCAGGGGCCGCTCATTGACGACAACGCGGTGCTCAAGGTCGAGGAGCACATCGCCGACGCGCTCGAGAAGGGCGCGAAGCTCGTGCTCGGCGGCAAGCGCCACGCGCTCGGCCGGACGTTCTTCCAGCCGACGATCCTGACGAACGTGACGCCCGCGATGAAGGTCGCGCGCGAGGAGACCTTCGGGCCGGTCGCGCCGGTATTCCGGTTCGCGACCGAGGCCGATGCGCTCAGGATGGCGAACGACACCGAGTTCGGGCTCGCCGCCTACTTCTACACGCGCGACATCGCGCGCGCCTGGCGCGTCGCCGAGGGGCTCGAGTACGGCATCGTCGGCCTCAACACCGGCATCATCTCGACCGAGGAAGCGCCGTTCGGCGGCTGGAAGGAGTCCGGCACCGGCCGCGAGGGCTCGAAGTACGGCATCCTCGACTTCACCGAGCTCAAGTACCTCTGCCTGGGCGGCGTGATGTCCTGATGCCGCGCGCGCTCTCGGAGCGCGCGCTGATCGGGCTGCTCGCGGCGATCACCGCGACCGGCCCGGTCGCCCTCGCGATCTACATGCCGGTGATGCCGATGACGCGCGCCGCGTTCGGCGTCAGCGTCGCGGCCGCGAGCACCACCGTCAGCGCCCCGCTGATCGCCTACGCGATCGGCCTCTACGCCTACGGGCCGCTGTCCGACCACTACGGTCGCAGGCCGGTGATCCTCGCGGGCCTCGCGATCTACCTCGGCGGCTGCCTGCTCTCGCTCGCGGCGCCCTCGATCGGGTGGCTGACGCTCGGCCGCGTCGTGACCGCGTTCGGCACGGCGGCGGGCGTGACCATCGCGCGCGCCGCGCTCGGCGACCTCTACGAGCGCGACCGGATGGCGCACCGGCTCGCGACGCTGACGATGGTCATGGTGACCGCGAACGCGATCGCGCCGGCGTGCGGCGCGCTGCTCGGCGAGGCGCTCGGCTGGCGCGCGGTGTTTGCGCTGCTGCTCGCCGCGGGCCTCGTGATCCTGCCGCTGACCTTCCGCTACCTCCCCGAGACCCGCCGCGGCGGCGAGGAACGCGATCCGCGCCAGATACTGGCCGCGACCGGGGCGCTGCTGCGCACGCCCGCGTTCCTCGGCCACGCGTTCCAGTGCGCGGTGATCTTCACGGTGTTCCTCGTGTTCGTGGCGCTCGTCCCGTACATCTTCAACGCGCTCGGGCGCAGCGCCAGGGAATACGGCCTCTGGTACCTGTGCATCTCGGGCGGTTACTTCCTCGGCAACTGGGCCGTTGCCCGCTACACGCACCGCTTCGGCATGCAGCGGCTGCTCGAGGCGGGCATCTGGCTGCAGGCGCTCGCCGCCGTGCTCGGCTGGGTGCTCGCGCTCGCGGGCCTGTGGCACCCGTTCTGGCTGTTCGCGCCGTGGGCGATCATCGGCTTCGGCCAGGGACTCGCGCTCCCGAACCTGACCGCGAGCGCGGTGGCGCTCGCGCCCGGGAGCGCCGGAGCCGCCTCCGGCGTGCTCGGCTTCGGGCAGCAGTTCTTCGGTGCGCTGGCGGTGCAGTCGATGGCGACGACCTCGATCGCGACCCCGCTGCCGGTCACGGCCTTCGTCGCGGCGACCGCGGTGATCGCCCTGGCGGTACTGCGTCTCACTCGGCAGAGCGCCGCAGAGACGCCCGCGGCCGGGCCGGGCTAGACTGCGGGGCCATGCTTGGCCGTTTCCTGGAATTGTCGCTCCCGGCGCCGCGGATCCTCGAGTCCTGGCAGTTCTACCAGCGCCTCGGGTTCACGTCGCTGCAGGTCGGCGAGGCCTGGTCGCACCGCTACTCGGTGGTCACGGACGGGCGCATCGTGATCGGCCTGCACGACGAGGGCGGCGTCACGGCGCCGCTCATCACCTACGTGCTGCCCGACCTCGCGCGCCAGCTCGCGAACCTCGAGGCCGAAGGCCTCGAGTTCGACAGCCTGCGGGTCGGCGACGACACGTTCAACGAGGCGCTCTTCACGACGCCGGACCGCCAGCAGATGCGCCTCGTCGAGGCGCGCACGTTCTCGCCGCCCGAGCATGCGATGGCCTCCCGGCTCGGCTGGTTCGAGGAGCTCGCGATCCCGGTCGCGGATCTCGGCGAGGCGCGAAACTACTGGGAGCGGCTCGGCTTCGTGACGGCGGCCGAGAGCAACGATCCGTGGCCGCACCTGTCGCTCACCAGCGACACGCTCGACGTCGGTCTGTACCTGACGCGCGAGCTGTCGCGGCCGACGCTCGTGTTCAGCGTCGAGGACGGGGCGCTGCTGCGCGAGCGGCTGACCGAGATCGGGGTCCAGCCCGAGCTCACGCTCCCGCGCTCGCTCGACCCCGACACGCACCTGATGGTCATCGCGCCCGAAGGCACGCAACTGCTCGTCGGGCCGCCGCCGGAGTGAGCTTCAGACCGCGCGCGAGAAGCGCGGCTGGTCGGCGACCGGCGCGACCTTCGGCAGGTGCGCGTCGAACACCATTGCGACGTTGCGCATCAGCAGCCGCCCGCGCGGCAGGATCCGAAGCGCACGTCCCTCGCGCTCGACGAGCCCGTCGGCCGCGAGCGGCTCGAGGCGCTTGAGCTCGTCGGCGAAGTGCTCCTCGAAGCGGATCCCGTGGCGCGCCTCGATCGGCGCGAACTCGAGCCGCGTCGCGCACATCAGCTGCTGGATCACGTCGCGGCGCAGCCGGTCCTCCGCATCGAGCGCGACGCCGCGCTCTATCGCGAGGCCACCCTCGTTGATGCGCCGGTAGTACTCGGGCAGCGTCTTCGAGTTCTGCGCGTAGGTGTCCCCGACCTTCGAGATCGAGCTCACGCCGAGCGCGACGAGGTCGCATTCGGCGCGCGTCGAATAGCCCTGGAAGTTGCGCTGCAGCGTGCCGTCGCCCTGCGCCCGCACGAGCTCGTCGGTCGGGAGCGCGAAGTGGTCCATGCCGATGTAGACGTAGCCGGCCTGGGTCAGCGTCTCGACCGTGAGCCCGAGGAGCCCGAGCTTCTCGGCCGGCGTGATGAGGTCGGCGACCTTGATCTGGCGCTGCGGCTTGAACAGGTGCGGCAGGTGCGCGTAGCTGTAGGCCGCGATCCGGTCCGGCCGCGCCGCGATCACCGTCTCGAGCGTGCGCGCGAAGCTCCCGCGCGACTGGCGCGGCAGGCCGTAGATGAGGTCGATGCTGACCGACTCGATGCCGAGCTCGCGCGCGCGCGTGATGAGCGCGAGCGTGTCCTCGCGCGACTGGATCCGGTTGACCGCCGCCTGCACGTCGGCGTCGAAGTCCTGGACTCCGAGGCTGATCCGGTTGAAGCCGAGGCGCTTCAGCTCGTCGAGCCGCGTGACCGACACCGTCCGCGGGTCGATCTCGATCGAGTATTCGCGGTCGGGGTCGGTGCGCAGCGTGAAGTGCTCGCCGATCTTCGCGAGGAGCTCGGCGAGCTCCGCGTCCGACAGGAACGTCGGCGTGCCGCCGCCGAGATGCAGCTGGTCGACGCGCCGCGAACGGTCGAACAGCGCGCTCTGGCGCTCGATCTCGCGGTAGAGGTGCTCGAGGTAGGGCCGCGCGCGCCCGTGGTCGCGCGTGATCACCTTGTTGCAGCCGCAGTAGAAGCACGGGCTCTCGCAGAAGGGCACGTGCACGTAGATCGACAGCGGCTTCGGCGTCCCCTGGTTGCTGGCCCGCGCCGCCGCCTCGTAGTCGGCGGCACCGAAGCCCGTGTGGAACTGCACCGCCGTCGGGTAGGAGGTGTAGCGCGGCCCCGGCCGGTCGTAGCGACGCACGAGGTCGGCGTCGAAGATCGTCTCGTTGCGGGGCGCCCCGGAGGTCATTGGGGAATGCTAACCAGCGTGTAACGGGACCCGGTACTCGGAAAACTACCAACCGTACTGACCGCAGTACCTAAGTCACTGTCGGGCCGGCGTTTTTCCAGGTTCACGGGTCGCTCGCCGGCCGCGCGACGAGCCGGAAACGCACCGCGACGTCGTCGCGCACCCGAAGCGCCCCGAGCGCGACGCTGAAGGGCGTCAGGCCGAGCGCCGCCTGCGAGAGCGTGACCCCGCCCCGGAGCGTCAGCGCGCCGCCCTCGCGCGTCACCCCGACCGGGAATTCGAGCGGCGTCGTCCGCTCGCGCACCGTGATCCCGACGCGCGCGACGAGCCCGGCGGGCGTGCCGGCGGCCGCCCCGTCGATGCGGATCTCGGGGAAGTGCTCGGCGTCGAGCACGGCCGGGCCGAGCAGGTTCCTGCGCGTGCCCTCGACGTCGGCTTCGCTCGGCTGGACCGCGAACTCCTCGCCCTCCTCGGCGCGCGCCGCATCATCGTCGATCACCAACGAGGCGACGGGAACGCGAAGCGCAAGCGTCGCCTGCGCCTCGTCCGCCGGCACCCACATCTCGCCCGCGATCCCGCGCGCGAGGATCACGTGGTTGTGCCCGAGGCGCGCGAGCGGGCCCGCGCGGTAGGCGAGCAGCCTCAGCTCCGAGGCCGCGCCGTCGATCCGGTAGTGGACGCCGCGCCCGGCGACGGGTGCGACGCGCTCGGGCGCCGGCGGCGCCCCGTGCGGGCCGCAGGCCGCGAGCGCGAGCGCCGCGAGCACCGCGGCGGGCCGCGCGCGCGCGCTGCTAGACTCGCGTTCCCCGCCACCGCTGCGCCCCTCGTGCAAGTGATCGCCCCCGCAGACGTGCTCGTCGTGTTCGCGCTCAGGGAGGAGGCCGGCCCGGCCTTCGCCGCGGTCGCCGCGCCCGTCCTCTACACCGGCATCGGCAAGATTAACGCGGCGTGGGCGCTGACGCGCGCGCTCGCGGCGCGCCGCCCCGCGCTCGTCGTCTCCTTCGGCACCGCCGGCAGCCCCTCGCTGCCGCCGCACACGGTCGTCGAGTGCACCCGCTTCGTACAGCGCGACATGGACGTGCGCCCGCTCGGCGTACCGCTCGGCACGACGCCCTTCGACCCGCTGCCGGCGGTGCTCGAGGTGCCGCGGCGCTTCCCTTCGCTTCCCGCCGCGACCTGCGGCAGCGCCGATCACTTCGTCTCCGGCCACGACGTCGGCGCCTGCGACGTCGTCGACATGGAGGGCTACGCGCTCGCCAAGGTGTGCCGGCGCGAGCACGTCGAGTTCGCGGCCGCGAAGTTCGTCACCGACGGCGGCGATGCCAGCGCGCACGAGGACTGGACGGCGAACCTGCCGCTCGCGGCGGCGGCGTTCCGCGCGCTCTACGACCGCCTGGTCGGCGCCGGATGACCGAGCGCTTCGACGACGTCGGCGAGTGCGTCGAGGCGACGCTGCGGCGCCTCGGGCAGAGGATCGTCATCGCGGCCCCGCTCGCGATCGGCAAGCCCAACCTGCTCCTCAACGAGTTCTACCGCCGCGCCGGCCGCGATCCCGGCCTCAAGCTCACGATCCTGACGGCGCTCTCGCTGAACCGCCCGACTGCCCACAGCGAGCTCGAGCGGCGCTTCCTCGACCCCTTCGTCGCGCGGGTGTTCGGCGACTACCCCGACCTCGAGTACGTGCGCGCCGCGCACCTCGGCCGGCTGCCGCCGAACGTCGAGGTGCGCGAGTTCTACGTGCAGGCGGGCGCCTGGCTCAACGTCGACGCCATCCAGCAGTCCTACGTCTCGATCAACTACACCCACGTCGTCCACGAGGCGCTCGCGCTCGGCGTCAACGTGTTCGCGCAGCAGCTCGCGACGCGCACCGTCGCCGGGCGCGACGAGCTCTCCT
Organism: Steroidobacteraceae bacterium; assembly: GCA_035524495.1. Lineage (GTDB taxonomy): Bacteria > Pseudomonadota > Gammaproteobacteria > Steroidobacterales > Steroidobacteraceae > CAIKZZ01. The sequence continues at coordinate 26,743 of DATKOR010000033.1, read as the reverse complement.
TGAGCTCCAACTCCGACCTCACCTACGACCTGCTCGCAGAGCTCGATGCGGCCCGCGCCCGCGGCCGCGACTACGTCTACATCGGCGCGATCAATCGCCGCATGCCGTTCATGACCGGGGACGCGCGCATCGACGAGGCGCGCTGCGACTTCATCGTCGACCACCCGCGCTACGACTACGACCCGTTCGCGGCGCCGAACCTGCCGATCAAGGACGCCGAGCACGCGATCGGGCTCAATGCCACGGCGCTGGTGCGCGACGGCGGCACGCTGCAGCTCGGCATCGGCGAGCTCGGCGACGCCTGCGTCTACGCGCTGCAGCTGCGCCAGCAGCACAACGCCGCGTTCCGGCGCGCGCTCGCGGCGGTGGGAACCTCGCCGCGCTTCGACGCCGCGATCGAGGCGCTCGGCGGGACGGCGCCGTTCGAGCGCGGCCTCTACGGCTGCACCGAGATGTTCGTCGACGGCTTCCTCGACCTCTACCGCAGCGGCATCCTGTCGCGGCGCGTCTACCCGCACGCGATACTGCAGCGCCTGCTCGACTCGGGCGAGGTCAGCGAGCGGCCGGACCTCGAGACGCTGGTCGCGCTCGCGCGCGCGGGCCTGCGGATCATCGGCGAGCGGGACTTCGCTGCGCTCGACAAGGCGGGGCTGTTCGCGCCCGGCACGCGCTTCGAGGCGCCGGAGACGATCGTCTCGCCCGAGGGCCGGCGGCTCGCGGCGCGCCTCGACCTTCCCGAGGCACGCGCGGCGCTCGCGACTTGCCTCGCGCGCCGGCTCGACGGCGGCGTCGTGCTGCACGCCGGCTTCTTCCTGGGGCCGCGCGGCTTCTACGGCGCGCTCGCCAGCCTCGCCGAGGACGACCGGGCGCGCTTCGACATGACGCGCATCAGCTACACCAACGACCTGCTCGGCCCCGACTATGCGCTCAAGGTCGCCCAGCGCCGCCACGCGCGCTTCATCAACACGACGATGCTGGTGAACGCGCTCGGCGCCGCGACCTCGGACGGGCTCGGCAACGGCCAGGTCGTCAGCGGCGTCGGCGGCCAGTACAACTTCGTCGCGATGGCGCACGCGCTCCCCGAGGCGCACTCGGTGCTGCTGGTGCGCTCGACCTACACCAAGAACGGCCGCACCGCCTCGAACGTCCTGTGGAGCTACGGGCACACGACGATCCCCAGGCACCTGCGGGACGTCGTCGTCACGGAGTACGGCATTGCGCTCCTGCGCGGGCACAGCGACCGCGACTGCATCGCCGCGCTCCTTGCGATCACCGACGCGCGCTTCCAGGACGCGCTCCTCGCCGAGGCGCAGCGCGCCGGCAAGATCGAGAAGGGCTACCGGATCCCGGACGCGGCGCGCGCCAACACGCCGGCGCGGATCGCCGAGGCGCTGCGGTCGCTGCGCGGCGAGGGCCTGTTCTCGCCGTTCCCGTTCGGCACCGACTTCACGGCCGAGGAGATCGTGCTCGCGCGCGCCCTCGAGCGCCTGAAGGCGCAGGGGGCGACGCTCGCCGGGCGCGCCGCGGCGATCGCGGCCGCGGCCTTCGCGCCGCTCGACTCGGCGCAGATCCGCCCGTTCCTCGCGCGCCTCGACCTCGACCGGCCGGCCAGGTTCCGGGACCGGCTCGAGGCGCGCCTCGTGGCGAACGCGGTGCGCGCCGTGCTCGAGGGCGGCTAGCGCCGGAGCTCGGCGGTCAGCCGCTCGATCCGCTCGAGCGCCGGCGCGGCGTAGCCGCCGCCGAACAGGTTCAGGTGGTTGAGCAGGTGGTAGAGCTCGTGCAGCCCGGTGCGCGCGCGCGCACCGGCATCGAGCGGCCAGGCATCGGCGTAGGCCGCGTGGAACCGGGCCGAGAATCCCCCGAAGAGCCGCGTCATCGCGAGCTCCGCCTCGCGATCTCCGTAGTAGACCGCCGGGTCGTAGATCACGGGCGTGCCGCCGGCGAGCGCCGCGTGGTTCCCGCCCCACAGGTCCCCGTGCAGCAGCGAGGCGACCGGGCGGTAGTCGCGAAAGAACGCCGGCAGCTGCTCGAGGAGCCGTGCGCCGCGCTCGGTGAGCGGGCCGGCGTGGCCGCGGCGCGCGGCGAGCGCGAGCTGCGGCCCCAGCCTTCGGCTCGCGAGGAACTCGACGGGATCCTCGCACCAGGCATTCGCCTGCGGCGTGCGGCCGATGAAGTTGTCGGAGGCAAATCCGAAGCGCGGCGCCGTGTGGCGATGGAGCGCCGCGAGCCCGACCCCGAGCGCGGCCTCGGACTTAGCGCCCGGCGCCTCGAGCCCGAGCCACTCGAGCGCGAGGTACGCGTGAGGGCCCGCCACGCCGCGGTCGAGAACCGCCGGCACGCGGACCGTGCCGGTCGCGGCGAGCGCCGCGAGTCCGTCGGCCTCCGCGGCGAGCAGCGGCGCTTCCTCGATGCTCGCGATCTTGACGAAGAGCGGCCCGCGCGCGCTCTCGAAGCGCCGGCCGCCGTGGATCGAGCCGCCGCCCACGCGCCCCGCCGGGACGACCGGCAGCCCGAGCGTCGCCGCGAGCGCCTCGGCGACGGGGGTCACGCGGCGGCGCGCGCCGCGATCCGCTCGGCCTGCCGGCGCAGCATCGGGCCGAAGCCGGCGCGATCGTAGAACGCGCCGAGCGCGTCGAGGTCGGGCGCCCCGCGCCTGAGCGTCGCCGCGCTCGCCTCGAGCGGCATGTCGCAGGCGATGCGCGTGAGCTCGCGCGCGAGGTAGGCGGCCTCGCGGTGCGCCTCGAGCTTGGCGGCGACCGAGGCGGCGCCGCGGATCGCGAGCGTCGTGACCCGCGGCAGGTCCGCGTAGAGCGCCTCGAGCGACTCGAACTCGGCGAGGAGCGCGGCCGCGGTCTTGCGCCCGACGCCCGGGACCCCGGGGATGTTGTCGACGGGGTCGCCGGTCAGCGCGAGGAAGTCGGCGATCCGCTCCGGGTGCACGCCGAAGCGCTCGGGGATGTCGGCGTAGCCGAAGCGCTCCTCGCCCATGTAGTCCCAGAACTCGTCGCCCTCACGGATCAGCTGTGCGAGGTCCTTGTCACGGGTCACGAGCGTCGCGCGAAAGCCCTGCCGGCGCATGCGCGTCGCGAGCGTGCCGATGATGTCGTCGGCCTCGTACTCGGCGGAGCCGAACTCGGCGAGCCCGAGGTGGCGGCAGAGCTCGCGGCAGCGCGCGAACTGCTCCTTGAGGCCGGGCGGCGCGGGCTCGCGGTTGGCCTTGTAGGCGGGGAAGATCCGGTTGCGGAACGAGCCCGCGAGGCTCTCGTCGAACGCGACCGCGAGGAACTCCGGCCGCTCGCGCTCGAGCAGGTCCGACAGGAAGCGCGCGAAGCCATACAGCGCGTTGACCGGCCGGCCGTCGCCGTCGGTCATGTGCTCGGGGACCGAGTAGTAGGCGCGAAAGATGAAGAAGCTGGCGTCGACGAGATGGAGCGCCGGCATCGCGTCAGTGACGCCAGGTCCGCAGGCGCGTGTGCAGCGGGCTCGAGCGCGGGAAGTGCGCGAGCAGGTACTCCATCTGGTCGGCGAGCACGCGCCGGCCCTTCAAGTAGATGTACTCGGCGTAGGTCGGCGTGAACGGCACCGCGAGGAGCTGCAGCCCCGCCTCCTCGGGCGTGCGCGAGGCCTTGGCGTTGTTGCAGCGCCGGCAGGCGGTCACGACGTTGGTCCACAGGTCCTCGCCGCCGCGGCAGAACGGGCGGATGTGGTCGCGCGACAGCTGCGAGGTCGGGAAGCGCAGCCCGCAGTACATGCACAGGTAGCCGTCGCGCTTGAACAGCGTCTCGTTGTTGAGCGGCGGCACGTAGTCGCTGCGCAGCGTGCCCGGGTTGTACGAGTGTCCGATCGTCGCGACGATCGAGCTCACGTCGACGATCGTGCGCGCGCCGGTGCGCGCGTTGGTGCCGCCGCGCAGGCTGAAGATCAGCGAGCCGCAGGCGTAGGCGATCTGGCCGGTGTGGTAGAGGCGCACCGCCTCCTTGTAGTCGATCCACTCGAGCGGCATGCCGGCGACGTCGGTGCGCAGCACCTGCTGCGAGAGCGCCGTCGGTGGGGCCCCTGCCACGGACTTCGGTTTAGCGCTTTGCGACTTGTGCGAATGCCGCGCCGCGTGGGACTTGGGTTTCATGCCTGTAAGATACGAAACGCCTGTGCCATAATCAAACGACGCAAGGCATTCAATCACAACGGAAATTCCGGGCCCTTCGGCCTTGCGTGACGGCGCGTGGTCCGCGCGCGTGCTGGGCCTTCCGGGAGGTCATCGATGTCCGCTGCCCCTGAAGCCGCCGCCGGGATCGTCGTCGGCGTACCACGCGAAACCCTGCCCGGCGAGGCGCGCGTCGCGCTCGTGCCCGAGGTCGCGGCCAAATTCGCGAAAGACGGCGCGCGGCTGCTGATCGAGCGCGGTGCCGGCGTTCCCGCGCAGTTCCCGGACGCGCTCTACAAGAACGTCGAGTTCGCCGACGCCGCCTCGGTCTACGCGCGCGCGGACCTGCTGCTCAAGGTACAGCCGCTGACCCCCGAGGAGGCCGGGAGGATCCGGCCGGGCGCCGTGCACGCGGGCTTCATGCAGCCCCACAACCACCTGGCGGCGGTCAAGGTGCTGCGCGAGCGCAAGGTGACGAGCTTCGCGATGGAGCTCGTGCCCCGGATCTCGCGCGCGCAGTCGATGGACGCGCTGTCCTCGCAGGCCGCGATCGCGGGCTACAAGGCCGTGCTGATCGCCGCCAACACGCTCGATCGCTTCTTCCCGATGCTGACGACCGCCGCCGGCACGATCCGCCCGGCGCAGGTGCTGGTCATCGGCGTCGGCGTCGCGGGGCTGCAGGCGATCGCGACCGCGAAGCGCCTGGGCGCCATCGTCGAGGCCTATGACGTCCGCGCCGCGACGCGCGACCAGGTGAAGTCGCTGGGCGCCAAGTTCGTCGAGACCGGCGTCACCGCCGAGGGCGCGGGCGGCTATGCGCGCGAGCTCACGGCCGAGGAGAAGGCCAAGCAGCAGGAGGTGCTCGACGGGCGGATCGCGGTCGCCGACGTCGTCGTGACGACCGCCGGCGTCCCGGGGCGGCCGGCGCCCCGGATCGTGTCGCGCGCCGCGGTCGAGCGCATGAAGCAGGGCGCGGTCATCGTCGACATCCTCGCCGAGAACGGCGGCAACTGCGAGCTGACGCGCGCCGGGGAGACGGTGCTGCACGGCGGCGTCAAGGTCGTGGGCCCGGTGAACCTGCCGGCGCAGCTCGCCTACCACGCGAGCGAGATGTACGCGCGCAACCTCTACAACCTGCTGTCGCCGGCGCTCAAGAAGGGCGTGCTCGCGATCGACTGGACCGACGAGGTGTTCGCGGGGACGGTCCTGACGCACGACGGTGAGGTCAGGCACGAACCCACGGCCAAGCTGCTCGCGAACGGCTGAAGGAGCGCTTCATGATCGACGGCGTCATCGCAATCTACATCTTCATGCTCGCGGCCTTCACCGGCTACGAGGTCATCTCGCGCGTGCCGGTCATCCTGCACACCCCGCTGATGTCGGGCTCGAACTTCGTGCACGGCATCGTGCTGGTGGGGGCGATGTTCGCGCTCTTCGAGGCGACGACGACGCTCGGGCGCGTCGTCGGCTTCATCGGCGTCGTGCTCGCGGCCGGCAACGCCGTCGGCGGCTACGTCGTCACCGAGCGCATGCTGGAGATGTTCAAGTCGAGCGGCCAGAAGAAGGCCACCGGGGGGCAGCACTGATGTCCTTCATCAACCCCGCGGCGGCCAAGTGGATCATCGACGCCGCCTACATCCTGGTCGCGTTCCTGTTCATCACGGGCCTGAAGCGCATGAGCTCGCCGGTGACGGCGCGCGGCGGCATCCTGTGGGCCGGGCTCGGCATGCTGCTCGCGACGCTCGTGACCTTCCTCGCGCCCGCGACCTCGGCGGGCGGCTTCGAGCACGTCGGGACCAACTTCGCGCTCGTGATCGCCGGCATCGCCGTCGGCGGCGTGCTCGCCTGGGTGTCGGGCAAGCGCGTCGCGATGACCGACATGCCGCAGATGATCGCGCTCTACAACGGCATGGGCGGCGGCGCCGCGGCCGCGATCGCGGCCGGCGAGCTCTACCGCGGCACCAGCCACGGGCTCGCGGTCGGCGCGCTCGCGGTGCTCGGCGGGCTCATCGGCGCGGTGTCGTTCTCGGGGTCCGGCATCGCGTTCGGCAAGCTGCAGGGCCTCATCAAGCGCTCGCTGCGCTTCGGCGGGCAGCAGGTGCTGAACCTGCTGTTCCTCGTCGGCGCGATCGTGCTCGGGACGCTGATCGCGACCGGGGCCGCGGCCGATGCGCCGGTCGTGAGCGCCTTCTTCGTGCTCGCGCTCGTGCTTGGCGTGACGATGACGCTGCCGATCGGCGGCGCCGACATGCCGGTCGTGATCTCGCTCTACAACGCGCTCACCGGACTCGCGGTCGCGTTCGAGGGCTTCGTGCTCAACAACGCCGCGATGATCATCGCCGGCACCGTCGTCGGCTCCGCGGGAACGCTGCTGACGCAGCTGATGGCCAAGGCGATGAACCGCTCGCTCGGCAACGTGCTGTTCTCGGGCTTCGGCGACACCGCGAGCGCGGCGGGCGGGCCGGTCACGGGCTCGATGAAGCCGATCGACGCCAACGACGCCGGCGTCATGATGGCCTTCGCGCAGAAGATGATCATCGTGCCGGGCTACGGCATGGCGGTCGGCCAGGCGCAGCACAAGGTCTGGGAGCTGGCGCAGCTCCTGCAGAACCGCGGCGTCACCGTGCGCTTCGCGATCCACCCGGTCGCCGGCCGCATGCCCGGCCACATGAACGTGCTGCTGGCCGAGGCCGGCGTCCCGTACGACCTGATCGCGGACCTCGAGGAGATCAACGCCGAGTTCGAGACCACCGACGTCGCGCTGATCATCGGCGCCAACGACGTCGTGAACCCGGTCGCGCGCAACGACAAGTCGAGCCCGATCTACGGCATGCCGATCCTGAACGCCGACAAGGCCAAGAACGTCGTCGTCATCAAGCGCGGCCAGGGCCAGGGGTTCTCGGGCATCGAGAACGCGCTCTTCTACCTCGACAACACGCGCATGCTCTACGGCGACGCCCAGGGCGCGGTCAACCAGCTGATCCACTCGGTCAAGGCGATCGGCTGAGGCGAGGCGGGTGCGACGCCTCGCGCGCTCGCTGTACTTCTGGGTGCTGGCCGCGGTCATCGCGGGCGCGCTCCTCGGGAGCCTCGAGCCCGCGACCGGCATGGCGCTGAAGCCGCTCGGCGACGGGTTCATCCGCCTGATCCGGATGCTGGTCGGGCCGATCGTGTTCTGCACGATCGTGCTCGGCATCGCCCACATGCGCGACCTGCCGCGCGTCGGGCGCGTCGGCATCAAGGCGCTCGTCTACTTCGAGGTGCTGTCGACGGTCGCGCTCGCGCTCGGCATGGCGGTCGCGGCGCTCGCGCGCCCGGGCGCGGGCTTCCACGTCGACCCGGCGACCCTCGATGCGGCGGCGGTCGCGAAGTACGCGAGCGCCGCGCACGAGCAGTCGGTCGCCGACTTCGTGCTGAACGTGATCCCGGCGACGCTGCCCGGGGCGCTGACCTCGGGGGAGCTCCTGCAGGTGCTGCTGGTCGCGATCCTGACCGGCTTCGGCGCGGCGGTCGCCGGCGAGCGCGCGCAGTTCTTCGTGTCGTTCGTCGAGTCGGCGTCGCTCGTGCTCTTCAAGGTCGTGGGCTTCGTGATGTGGCTCGCGCCCGTCGGCGCGTTCGGCGCGATGGCCTACACGCTCGGCAAGTTCGGCTGGAAGAGCCTCGCCCCGCTCGCGCGCTTCATGGGGGTCTTCTACCTGACGTGCGCGCTGTTCGTGTTCGTCGTGCTCGGTCTCGTCGCGCGCGCCGCGGGCCTCAACATCCTGCGCCTCGTCGCCTACCTCAAGACCGAGATCCTGACGGTCATCGGCACCTCCTCCTCCGAGAGCGTGCTCGCGCCGCTGATCGACCGGCTCGAGCGGCTCGGGTGCCGGCGCGCGACCGTCGGCCTCGTGGTCCCGACCGGCTACTCGTTCAACCTCGACGGCACGTGCATCTACCTGTCGCTCGCGGCGCTGTTCCTCGCGCAGGCGCTCGACGTGAACCTGAGCCTCGGCCAGCAGCTGACGCTGCTCTTCGTCGCGATGCTGAGCTCCAAGGGCGCGGCGACGGTCACGGGCGGCGGCTTCATCACGCTCGCGGCGACGCTCGCGGTGGTGCCGGCGGTGCCGGTCGCGGCGCTCGCGCTGATCCTCGGCATAGACCGCTTCATGAGCGAGGCGCGCGCGGTCACGAACCTGATCGGCAACGCGCTCGCGACGCTCGTCGTCTCGCGCTGGGAGGGCGAGCTCTCGGCCGAGGAGCTCGCGAGGCGCCTCAGGTCCCCGGCGGCCTAGCCGTCAGGGGCGCTTGCGCTCGGGCTTCGTGTCCGGCTTCTCGGGCCTCTCGACGCGCTCGCGCACCGGGATCGGCACGTTGCAGACGTCGATGCGCCCGGCCGGCACCTTGTACCAGGCGTCCTTGCGGTTGCGCCGAAGCTCGATCAGCTTCTGGAAGATCGGCGCGTCGGTGCGCATGACCTCGAGCGGGTGGCGCTCGCCGGCCGGGAGCTCGGACGCGACGCGGATGCTCTGGATCGGCACGCGCTGCTCGGGCTGCTCGTAGAAGCCGAGCTCGCCGGTGCCGCGCGGCAGCGACGACAGCAGCTCGATGCCGGCGACCACGCGCCCCACCAGCGCGACGTTGCGGTCGAGCTGGCGCGGCGCGTGGCCGATGACGACGTAGAGCTCGGTCCCGATCGCCGTCGCCGGGTCGTTGTCGCGGCCGACGCCGAGCATGCCGTAGCAGTGCACCGCCCAGGCCTCGCCGTCGCTGCCGGTGCGCGCCGCCGGGAAGCCCGCGACGAAGCCGGTCTCGGGCGCGAAGGTGTCGGGGTCCTTGAGGCGCGTGAACGGCAGCCCGACCGCGCTCCTCGTGAACTCGGGCGGCAGGCGCTTCTCGCCGACCTCGGGCGTCGAGTTCAGCGGATCGCCCCACTGCACGACGAAGTTGTCCTGCACGCGCACGAACGCGAGCCCGTCGTACCAGTGGGCGCGCGCGAGCTTCTCGATGTTGGCGACGTGGCGCGGCGCGAACTGCGGCGCGAGCTCGATCGTCACGCGCCCGTTCGTGAGCTCGAGGACGAGCGTGTGGTCGGGATCCATCGGCCGCCAGTCGGTGGGCTGGGAACTCGCGATCAGCTCGCGCACGGTGGTCGGCTGCGCGAACTTCTTGGGCGGCGTCTGCGCGGCGGCGGCGGCGGCGGCGAGCACGGCGATCAGGGCGAGCGGTCGGAGCGTCGGCATGACTGACCTTCTACGCGAGCGTATGGAAGACTTTCTGCACGTCGTCGTCCTGCTCGAGCGCGTCGATGAGCTCGAGTACTTCCTTGGCCTGGTCCTCGGGGAGCTCGGTGGGCGTCAGGCACACGAACTCGCGCTCGGCCGACAAGGGAACGATGCCGCGGTCCTCGAGCGCCTTCTGCAGCATCCCGAAGTCGGTGAACGCGCAGCGGATCACCAGCTGCGGCTCGCCCTTCTCGCCGACGCTCTCGCCCATCTCCTCGAGGCCGTGGTCGATCAGGTGGAGCTCGAGCTCGTCCTGGTCGATGCCCTCGGGGTTCAGGCGAAACACCCCCATCTCCTTGAACTGGAAGCTGACGCTGCCCGAGGTCGCAAGATTGCCGCCGTACTTGGCAAACTGGTGACGGACGCTCGCGACCGTGCGGGTCGGGTTGTCGGTCGCGGCCTCGACCAGGATCGCGACGCCGTGCGGGGCGTAGCCCTCGTAGATGACGACCGTGAAGCTCGCCGCGTCCTTGCCGGAGGCGCGCTTGATCGCCGCCTCGACCTTGTCCTTCGGCATGTTGATCGCGCGCGCGTTCTGCACGCAGCGCCGCAGCGCCGGGTTCGAGTTGGGGTCGGTGCCGCCCGACTTGACCGCGATGTTGATGTCCTTGGCGATCCGGTGGAACTGCTTCGCCATCCGGTTCCAGCGCGCGAACATCGCGTGCTTGCGGACTTCGAATATGCGGCCCATGGTCTTCGATCGGTCCTCGGGTCGGCTGCCCGGGAACGGGCAGGTAGCCGCGTAGTTTAGTGCCTCGCGGGGTCCGCCGTCGCGCGAGGCTCCTGATCGGCCCTGCAAACGCCTAAGGCCCTGACGGATCAGGGCCGCGCTAGCCTTCGAGCGGGAGGTCCTCGGGGTTGCGGCCGAGGAGGTGACGGACCCGCGGCGGCCCGGGCCCGCGGTGGAGATTGAGGACCGCCTCGCGGACCGCCTGGTCGGCGACCGTCGCGCGCTGCCATTGCCTCAGGTGCTCGAGCCAGGTGACGGCCTGGTAGCGCTCGATGAACCGGCTCGGGTCGTCGAGGTCCTGCATCAGCGACCAGCGCCGCGCGCCGTCGCGCCGGCGCGTCCGCCCGAGCGCGTAGGCGGCGCGCACGAAGCGCGCCGCATCCCCGGGCTCGATCCGGTACTCGATCGAGACCACGATCGGGCCCGCGTCGGGATCGATGTCGGTGCGCGCGTGGTCCTCGGGGAGCGCGCCGAGCGGACCCAGGTCGACGACGCCCGCGAGGTGCAGCGGCCAGCGGCGCGCGGCGAGCACCGAGGCGAGGAGCGCGAGCCCCGCGGTCAGCAGGCTCGCGCGCAGCGAACCGTACTCGGCGAACTCGCCCCACAGCCAGCTGCCGGCGGCAAGGCCGCCGAACGCGGCCATCTGGTAGATCGCGAGCGCCCTGCCGACGACCCAGCGCGGCGCCGACACCTGCGTCGTGACGTTGAACGTCGAGAACGAGAGCACCCACGCCGCGCCCGCGACCAGCATCACCGCCATCGACAGCACCCCCGAGCGCGACAGCGCGACGACGACGGTCACGACGCCGAAGGCGGCCGAGGAGGCGGTCACGATCGCGTCCGCCGTGTAATGGCGGCGCAGGCTCGTGCTCGCGAGCGCCGCGAGCACCGCGCCGAGGCCGAAGCCCCCGAGCAGGAAGCCGTAGGTCAGCGCGCCGCCCGAGAGCAGGTCGCGGGCCACGAGCGGCAGCGTCGCCCAGAGCGCGGCGGAGAGGAACGAGAAGAGCGCGCTGCGCACCAGCACGGTGCGGATCGAGGGCGACAGCCGCGCGTAGCGCAGCCCCGTCGTGATCGCCGCCCCGATGCTCTCCGGCGGCAGCACGACGGGCGGCGCCGGGCGGCGCCAGCGCGCGAGCACGACGATGAGGCCGCAGTACGAGAGCGCGTTGCACAGGAACGTGACGGCCGCGCCGGCGACCGCGACGATCACCCCGCCGATCGCCGGCCCCACGGTGCGCGCGATGTTGTAGCCGAGGCTGTTGAGCGCGACCGCCGCCGGCACCTGCACCGCCGGCACCTGCTCGCCGACCGACGACTGCCAGGCGGGCCCGTAGAGCGCGCTGCCGCAGCCGAGCAGGAACGTGAAGCCGAGCAGCGACCACGGCGTGAGTGTCCCCTGGAACGCGAGCAGCGTCAGCAGCCCCGCCGCGATCACCATGCCGAGCTGCGCGATCAGCATCAGCGCGCGCCGGTCCCAGATGTCGGCGATCGCGCCGGCCGGGATCGACAGGAACATGATCGGCAGCGAAGTCGCGCCCTGGACGAACGCGACGAGGTCGGAGGAGCGCGCGAGCGTCGTCATCAGCCACGCCGCGCCCACCGTCTGGAACATCGTGCCGAAGTTGGAGGCGAGGCTCGCGACCCAGAGCTCGACGAAGAGCGGCGTGCGAAACGGCACGAGCGCCCCGTGGAGCCACGGGGGCTTTGCGGCGGCGCGGGTCATGTGGGGATTGTGAGGCCGGCGACGGCCGGCGGCGAGCACAAAAGCGCGGCGTTCAGAACCGTCGCCACAGGGCGAGCGCGAGGACTGCCCACAGGCCGAAGACGCACAGCGTCCCGAGCGCGTACGCGGCGAAGCGGTGCACGACCCGGTTGTAGGTCAGGTGGATCAGGCTGTGCACCGCTCGGAGCGCCACGAACGCCCACGCGAGCACGAGCGCCGTCGGGGACGCCGCATGCACGAAGATCAGCAGCGGCACGACCGCGTAGAAGAGGACCGGCACCTCGAAGAGGTTCCTGAAGTTGTCCGCGGCGGCGACGTTCTCGAGGACCCCGGCCGCGAGCCGGCTGTCGGCGACGCGCTGCGGGTCGATCCTTCGGCGGGACATCTCGCCGAGGCGTGCGACGTAGAGCAGGACCCAGACCACCGCGGTCAGCGCAACCTGCGCGACGACCGGCCAGACGAGCGCCGCCTCGTCGGACGTGATCAAGGCGTCTCCCCGCCCTCGGGTCCGTAGAACATCACCCAGACCGCGAAGTCGTCGCTGAAGCGCTCGAAGCGGTGCGGGACCTTCGCCGGGACGAACAGGCAGTCCCCGGTCCTGAACGGCTGGCGCCGCCCGTCGACGACGAACTCGCCCTGCCCCGAGGCGACCACGTAGACCTCGTCGCGGGTGTGGGGCTGCTGCGGGTCGGTACCGCGCGGCGCATAGAGCTCGAGCGTCAGCGTGCCGTGGCGGAAGAGCTCGACGTAACGGACGTCCCTGACGCCGGCGAGCTGCCGGTGCGCCTCGGCGAGCGTCAGGACTCCCCCGGCCGCAAGCCCGGTGCGCGCCACGGTCATCCGGCCTTGCGCAGCTCCTCGCGGAGCACGCGCCTGAGCGTCCGCTCGAGCGGCTCGCCGCTGCGGCGCAGGTAGTCGCGCAGCACCGCGTGGATCAGCGAGGCGTAGTCCTCGCTGCCGCTGCGCAGCGCGAGCTCCTGGAATCCGCGGATGACGTCAGCGTCGAGTGGGATCGTCGAGGGTGAGAGTGCGTCGTGTTCGGACGAATCGACGTGAGCTCTCATGGAGACCCCTCGTTGCGCGGACAACGCACAGTAGCGATGCGCGACGAGCCGCGTCAAGTGGCGCGACCCCGCTCGCCGGGCCGCTGCTGGCGCGAACCGCCGCGCGGACGTTCCGTCGGCGCAATCGGCCGCGTCCGGTCGCGTCGCGTGTCAGGATTTCTCTTACCTGGCTCTGGCCTGGAAGTAGATCCGCGGCGGCGGCGTCTCGAAGTACTTCAGGAGCGCCGGGCACCGCCAGCCCTCGATCCCGGAGTCGGGCGCGTGGTACCAGTCGCCCTCGACGTCGCTGCGGCGCCATTCGACGTGGAAATCGTGGCCGGGGAAGGGGATCGCGGCGAAGACCAGCAGGAAGCCACCCGCGGCATCCGGCAGGTGCGCGACGGCGCGATCGATGATCGCGTCCGCTCCGCTGATGAACGCCTCCTGCACGAGTCCGTGGCGCGGATCGTCGAAGACCCACATCCGCCCGGCGAACTTGTACGGGGCAATGACGTTGACCGCGTTCAGCGCGTGCGCCCGGCCTTCGAGGCCGCGCGCCTGAGATCGTAGGCGGCGAGCTCGCCCCAGAGCGCGAGGCCGACGATCGCTGCGAGGTAGACGAGGAGCGCGCGCCAGCCGAGTCGCGCGACGCGCAGCGCAAGCCACAGCAACACGAGCGCGAGCGTCCCCTGCAGCCAGAGCGGCCGGCGCCGAAGCGCGCTCCACCGCTCGCCCCACGCGCGCGAGGCGATCCGCGCGAGGAAGTACAGCCCGCCGAAGACGGCGAGCACGATCAGCACGTGCGGGACCCAGTCGAGGCGCATCAGCGCGCGCCGCCCCGGCGCCGGCCGGCGCCGGTCCTAGTTCGGCAGCTCATCGGCCGTCGCGACCTCGAGCGTGACCGAGAGGTCGAGCGCCGCGAGCGAGCGGACGAGCGAGGCCGGAAGCTCCACGACCAGGCGGCCCTGCATGCCGAGCGTGACCGCGAGCTCGCAGCTCCCGCCCTCGGTGTTGATGCGCGCGAAGAAGCTCTTGTGCGGGGTCAGCAGGCGGACCTGCGCGAGCAGGAACGACTCGAGCGGCAGCGTCTGCGACCCCGGCCACTCGGCCAGCCGCGACTCGGGCGCCCAGGCCGGGACCGCCAGCGGCGCGAACCAGTAGGAGTCGGGGTGCGCGCCGCGCGCCGGTTCCGCTGCGCGCGGCGAGCCGGCGGCCCAGGCGTGCGCGGGCTCGAGCCCGAGCTCGCGCGTGATCTCGTCCGGGTCGATCGAGGGGTGGCGGACTCGCAGGAAGGCGGTGTAGCTGTCCATGGGCTCCGTCTCGTGGCGGCCGGAAGCGGACCTTACTCGCCCGGCTGCGCCGCGAGAAGTCCGCGCCGCCAGTCCCAGACCCAGCCGTCCTCCGGGTGGTCGTGGAGCCCGTGGCACTGAAATCCGAGCCGCTCGAGGATCCGCGTCGAGGCGCTCTGCTTCGGCAGCGTGTAGGCGATCAGCGTCAGCGACGGGTCCACGGCGCGCGCGAGCGCGAGCAGCGACCGGGCCATCGCCGTCGCAACGCCCCGGCCCTCGTGGCCCGGGAACGTGAAGTACGCGATCTCGACGCGCCGCTCCGCGGGTGGCGATGCGAACGCGCAGGTGCCGACGGCGCGGCCGGCCTCGGCGGCGAGGTAACCGATCCACGGCGGCTCGTAGCCGCGGGAGCGGTAGAGATCGACGGTCGCCGGCAGCACGTCGACCGGCATCGCGGCGAGGTCGAGCGGCGCACCCTCGATGGTGCCGTCCCCGAGGATGCGCACCAGCGAGAGCGTCACGCCTCGGCGGCCATCAGTCGCGCGGCCTCGGCGGACGTCCGGACCGGCACGACCTCGAAGCGCACGAGGTCCTGCCAGCAGGCGATCCAGCGCTCAAAGAGCGCCGGATCGTCCGTGCGCATCAGCTGGAAGCAGCGCCGGTAGTCGAGGTCGACCCAGCTGTCGACGTACTCGAGCCCCGCCGGAAATCCCCGGCCCTGCTCGCGCGCGCGCCGGTAGATCGCGGGCGCGGCCCCGGGCTTGAACTCCTCGATGACCATGTAGAGCACGTGACCTCCCCTCAGGCGCCGCCCGCGGCGCCCTGCGCATGGCGCGGCAGCCCGTCGACGAGCCGCAGCCACGGGAGCGCGCTCGCGCACCAGATGTGCCGCGACGGCGGACAGCGCTCGGGCGCATCGAGCGCGCCGACGTTGACGTCGACGGTCGCGGGCGCATTGCCCCGGAACGCAATCTGCGTCCCGCAGCGATCGCAGAACTCCCGGTGCCCGGAGTCGGACGAGGCGTAGCGCGCGGGCGAGCCCGCCGTATAGGCGAAGGAAGCGACCGGGAACGACGCGTACGCGAGCACCGGCGCGCCGGTCGTCTGCCTGCAGGTGCGGCAGTGGCAGTAGCCGGTGTCGAGCGGATCGACCGCCGACCGGAAGCGCAGCCGCCCGCAGGCACAGCCGCCGTGATGTTCCATCGATCGCTCCTTGAGTTCGCGTCCGGGAGATCAGGATGCCGGGCCCTTGAGCTCGACGACGTTGCCCTCCGGATCCGTCACGTAGACCGAAGGTCCCATCCCCTCGGCACCGTAGCGCTCGGCGACCTCGCCGACGGCGACGCCGGCCGCGGCGAGCTCGCGCCTGAGCGAAGCCTCGTCGAAGGCCTCGATGCGCACGCAGAAATGATCGACGTTGCGCCCCTCGCGGCCCGGGGCCGCGCCGCCCGCCGCGCCGAGCGGCCCGTCGAGCGTCACGAGGTCGATCAGCGAGCGGCCGGCGCGCAGCTGCACGAGGCCGAGCCCATCCTCGCGACGCTCGAGCGTGCAGCCGAGGACGCCGCAGTAGAACTCGAGCATGCGCGGCAGCTGCGCGACGCGCAGCACCAGGTGGTCGATCTCGCGGATCCGGATCATGCCGGCGATCTTGCCGGGCCGCAGAGCACGAGCGGTGCCTTGCCGCTCGCGCCGCGCTTCAGCGTTTCGGTGACGACGACGCTGAGCCGTGGCGGCCTCGCCTGCGCCGCGGCGAGGAACGCCCCGATGCGCGCGGTGACGCCGGGAGCCTCGGCCGCGGCCTCGCGTCCGACGAGGCGGACGATGAGGCCCTCGTGCGTGCGCTCGACCTGCCACGCATCGACGCTCGCGCGCTCGAGCGCCTCGTGGAAGCGGTTCGGGTGGACCTCGACGAGGCCGCCGCCCTCCCGCTCGAACGTCAGGATGTCCTCCTCGCGGCCGTCGATCGCCGCGAGCGTCCGGTAGGGCCTCCCGCAGGGGCATGGCTCGTCGCCCAGCTTCACGAGGTCGCTGATCTCGTAGCGGATGAGCGGCTGCGTGCGCCGCTCAAACACTGTCAGCAGCAGCCGCGCGCCGAGCGTCCCGGCCGGGACCGGCCGGCCTTCATCGTCGACGACCTCGACGATCGCCCCGTCCTCGAAGAGGTGCTTGCGGCCCTCCGGGCACTCGCTCGCGATCGGCGCGTACTCGGTCGCGCCGTAGGTGTCCTGCACGCGGATGTTCCAGGCGCGGCGCACGAGCGCGCGCACCTCCTCGGTCAGGAGCTCGGCGCTGGTCGCGACGTGCGCGAGCGGGATCCGCAGCGCCCCGGCGAGCGCGGCGTTGGCGAGCGCGCGCAGCACCGAGGGGTAGGTCGCGATCGCCTCGGCACCCCATTCGTTGAGTGCCGCGACGAGCTCCTCGGTCGGCGCGGCCGCGTCGAGCCGCAGCGCCGGCGCGAGCCGGTTCTGGAGCGCCGCCCCGACGCGCGCCGAGTAGTGCCAGCTCGCGCCCGAGGCGATCAGCGCCGCGCGCGGCGGGCGGCGGCGCCGCGCTCCTGCCCAGGCGATCGGGCGCGTGATCGAAGCGACTGCCCTTATCCACTCGCGCCGGTCGAACACGAAGACGCCGCGCCGGCCGGTGCTCCCGGAGGTCGCGAGCACGACGTAGCGGTCGAGGTAGTGGCGCGTGCCCGGGTCCTCCGCGAGATAAGCCTCGGCGGTCGCGAGGCATACGCGCGGATCCGTGACGAGCTCGTCGAAGTGTTCCATCAGGAGCGCCTTCGAGAGGATCGGCAGCCGCTCGAGCGGCGCGCGCTCGAGCCCGCGGTGGAAGGCGCGGTAGAAGGGCGAGGCGCGCAACACGAACTCGCGGAGCGACCGGAGCGACCTCGCCTGGTGTCGCACGAGCTCGTCGCGGCTCCAGCGGCACGAGCGCTCCTGCGCCCGCCGCTCGGCGAGCACCTGGATCAGCGTCAGGAAGCCATCGGCCATCGTTCGGGCGCCCTCCAGCGCATTCTATCGGCGGGGCGATGGCCTGCGGATGATCGCCGCGATGCAGCACGAGGTCCTCGCCGGCCGTCAGCGCAGCGCCTTGCGGATCACGAGCTTGAGCCCCGACCACACGTCGCTGACCGCGCACACTATTATGTCGACGAGCCCGATCGGGAGCGCGAGCTCGCGGATCGCGTCCTCGGTGAGGTCGGTCGGGACCTTGGCCGCCATCTTCGGCCACGAGACCCAGAGCGCCGCGTCCGGTCGCATCGCCTTGCGGCACGGCCCGAGCTCGGCGGCGAGCGCACGCCGCGAACGTGCGAAGAAATGCACGACGCCAGTGGCCTGCGAAAGCGCCTTCTCGAACACGACCCCGGCCGGGAGCGGCGCGAGGAGGCGCGCGTAGTCGGCGGGCGCCCCCAGAGCGAGCAGGTGCGTGCCGTCCCGGGCGCCGAGCTTCTTGGCGAGCGGCGTGCCGGAGTAGCCGGCCAGCCTAGCCGCCTTCGCCACCCGACTGCTCCCGGATCACGGCGTAGGCGGCGGCGAACACCTCGGCGTGCTGGCTGCGCCTCTTCGAGAAGTCGAAGTCGCGGACCGGTCGCCATTTCGGTTCGTCGGTCGGGCGCGCGAGTCGTGCCGCGAAGGTGTCGAGCCGCGCTTCCTTCCCGTCCCAGACGGCCCGGACGCGCGCCTGGCGCCGGCCGGCGACGAGCTCCCAGCTGCCGAAGGCGAGGTAGTCGTAGCGCGCCGAATAGATCGCGAGGCCGTCGACCGAGAGGCGCGTCGCGAGGCCCGCGAGCGCGTTCAGGTACATCAGCGAATACGCGGCATCCGACATGAGTGACGTGCTGGTCGGTCGTCGACCGGTGGCCCGACCCTAGCACCCCTGTCCCCGACCCGGAAAGTCGGACGCGAACTGACTCCGTCAGTGGGACGGCATCCCGACGCGCGTCGTGAACGTCGCGTCGGAGTAGAACGAGATCGCGAGCTTCGTCGAGATGATCGCGTCGACGGCGATCTTGACGGCCGCGGGCGGCGCGCCCTTCGGGTGCTCGCGGAAGTAGCACACCTCCGAGGGTCGCGGCTTCAGCGCGTTGAGCGCCTCGGCGAGGTGGTCGACGACGACCGGCGCCCCGTTCAGCGTGACGTTCCCGAGCGCGGTGATCACGACGCGCGCGCCGGTCTTCGGGCACGGCCCGCCGGCATTGGCCGGCGCACCGGCGGCGCCCGCCGAAGTCGCGGCGAGCGTCGCCGCGAGCGCGGCGCTTGTGAACAGTGCGAACAGCGACTGTCGATGCTTCATCCGCTGATCCTCCTTCGTCAGCCGGACTCCGCCCGGGCCGATCGGCCCGGCGGCAGCGTCACGACGATGTGCCTGAGAGCTGGCGCCAGAGCCCCGCGAAGTCGAGCTCACCCCACGACTCGGCGACCCTTCCGTCCTCGAAGCGATAGATCACGATCCCCGCGAACTCGACCCGGCGCCCGGTCGCGGCGATGCCGTTGAAGTCGCCGCGGTGCACCGCCCGGGTCGTGACGCGCAGCACCGCCTTGTCGTCGGTCCCGAACAGGTCCTCGATCGTGCGCGTCGTGTCGCCGAACGCGGCCGCGAAGCCGCGCTCGAGGCGCTGCAGTTCCCGAAGGTCCATGTGGATGCGACCGGACAGGTGGCCCGCGTAGCCGGGCGTGAAGAACTCGCCGAAGTCGCCGCCGAATCCGGCATCGGCGAAGGCGAGCCAGCGTCGCAGCAGCATCAGGTGCCCATCGACCGCCATCCGCACTCCCCGGCCCGCACGGCCTCATCGACAGTCTAGCGAAGCGACCGGCGACGGGCACCGTCGCCTCAGCGCGCCGGCTGACCTGCGCGCCGCACGAGGAGATACGCCGACACCGCCGGGAGAAGTGTCGAGCACAGCGTGGCCACGACGGCCGGGAGCCCCAGTCGCATGAGCGGCAACGCCGCCATCACGAGGCTGTAACAGCCGCCGAGGAGCAGCCAGTCGCGCGTCCGGCCAAGCCCTCTGCGGCGGCCGACGCCGATCAGCGCGTTCGCAATGAGCGCCATGACCGCGATGAAGACGACGAACACCGGCACGTAGTAGAGGCGCAGCGCCGGCGACGGTGTGCTCGGGGCATGGCCCGGGACGACGGCCGCGAGCGAAATGACGACGTCGAGAGCGATCAGCGCGGTCGTGCCGCCGACGATCCCGGCGATCATCGCGAGGTGCGTCGTAAAGCGACTCGTCAACGGCACTCGCCGCTTGCTTTTCGCGCGGGACGACTCCGCGGGGCGGGCGGCATCGGGCGTTCGGTCGGCGCGCCGCTCAACGGCGCGCTCCCTGGGACGCCAGCCACTCGCCGATCTCCGCCTTGTGCGCGCGGTCGTGCTGCGCGAGGAAAAGCGGCATGTCGCAGAGCATCACGGGCCCGACGCCTTCCTGGGTGCCCGACCTCGACCACGCCTCGCCCTCGATTTCGCGCAGCGTCCCGAGATTGGCCGCGCGCGCGCGCGCGAACTTGTCGAGCCCGGCCGCAAACGACAGCGTGCAGTAGTGGCGCGCCTCGGCGACCGCGGATCCGTCGAAGTCCGGAAGCGTCGGGTTCGAGGCGTGCAGCAGCCGGTCGATCCGGTAGCCGAAGCCCTCATCCTCCAGATCGGCGAGGTGCCAGACCTGCTCGATCGGCGCGAACGCGCCGTCGGGTCCGCGGCGCGCCAGCGCCTCGGCCGCGAGCCCCTCGAACGCCGCGCGCAGGAATGCGGGCATCCCGGCGAGTTCCCCGAGCAGCGCCTCGCGTGACGGCGGGTCGAGTCTCATGTACTGCATGTCGTCTCCGTGCAGGTGCTTCGCCGACGCCGCCGCGATCGAAGGACGTCGCGACCGCCGGGTCGCTGGCTCACGGTTACCTGCCGTCATCCTTGTGGGACGCCGACTTGATGATCGCGAGCGCGGTCTTGCCGACGTCGCCCTGACCGGCGTTAGTGAGTGCGAGCGCGACCGTCCCGACCTGGACGAGCCCCTGGGTCATGTACTTGTGCTCGCCCGGGTTCGGCCCCGCGTCCGTCGCCGCGAAGTAGAACCCGCGGCCCTGCGAGCCCGGCAGTTCGCGGACGCTGAGCGTGCCCTCGGTCGACTGCTGCTCGGCGCTCTTGGCCGTGGCCTCGACGTTGGAGCGCAGCGAGTCGAGGTCGCTCACCTTGGGGTGGTCCTTGGTCGACCACAGCACGCCGATGAGGATGTCGAGGTTCGCGTCGGACTTCGGCCCCAGCGTCACGGTCGGCGCGCGCCGGTGCGCACCCTGCGTGAACTTGTCACGCCAGTCATCAGGGACTTCGAGATGCAGCACGCCGTGCTCCGGCAGCGTGTAGGTGCGCGGTGCCGCGGCAATGGAGCATGCGGCCGCGAGTCCGATGGCTGCGAGGAACAGGCGCGCGGAGGGTCGGGGCATCGCGGGTGTCCTTCTCGTGCGGGCAGTCCGTCGGTGCGGGGCCGGGTTCGATCGGATCGAACGGCACTTTATCCCCGATGCCACCCATCGACCATACGGCGGACCCCGCCGCGTCCGGTCCCGACCTAAGGGGGCGGCGGAGGCTATGCGACCCTCGCTAGGGCGTGCCCGCGCCGACCGTCGCGCGCACCGGAATGCCCGCCGGGTCGAAGCCCTCGAGGCAGAACACGTTGACCCCGAAGTGGTCTGGCGTCACGCGTTTGCGGTGAAACGGATAGATGCCGCAGGTCCTGCAGAAGAAGTGCCGCGCCGTGTGCGTGTGGAACTGGTATTCGACGAGCGCGGCGGGGTCGGTCAGCAGGCGAAGGCGGGACTCGTGCACCTTCACCATCAGTGCGTTCCTGCGCCGGCAGATCGAGCAGTCACAGGTCGTGAGCTCCGGAAAGTCACTGTCGATCTCGAAGCGGACCGCCCCGCAGTGGCAGCCGCCGGGGCAGGTCCGGGTCGCGCCCTCATTCACGGGTCACGCTTCATCTTGTTGCCCGAAGGACGCACGCCGTGCGGCGCGGCCGCCACGACGTGCGCGGGGACCTCATAGAGCACCCCGGGCCACGCCCCTCGGGGTCATTCGTACCAGATCTCGATCTCGTAGCCGTCGGGATCCAGCACGTACGCGTATGGCAGTCCGGGGCGGAACTCGCCTCGCCTGACGATGCGTCCGCCGGCAGCCTCGACGGCAGCGACGGCCGCGTCGATGTCCGCGGGATCCTTGAGGCGAAAGCCGAAGTGGATGATCCCGCCCTCCCGGCCGGCCGCGTCCGGCCGCCGCTCGAACGCGAGCACGTCGTGCGGGCCCGGCCCGAGGACCTGGATCGATTGCGCGTCCCGGAAATATTCCCGAACGCCGAAGACCGCGCTGTAGAACGCGAGCGAACGATCAGGATCGCGTACCGACAGCGCGACATGAGTCAGCCCGTGCGTCTTGATCATGGTGTCAGTCTCCGGCATCCCGCGATCGACGGGCGCGGGCCGCGGGCGTTCACCGGGACGCCTTGGCGCCACGCCGGTCGGCGACGGTTCGTGGCGCCA
This sequence comes from Steroidobacteraceae bacterium, assembly GCA_035524495.1. GTDB lineage: Bacteria > Pseudomonadota > Gammaproteobacteria > Steroidobacterales > Steroidobacteraceae > CAIKZZ01. Next base: position 5,027 of record DATKOR010000033.1, on the reverse strand, counting down.
CGTTCCTCCAGGCCTCGAAGAGCGCCGGGCGGAGGCTTGCGACCGATGCCGCGGCAAGGAACACCCGGGTACAGCCCTTGAGGCCCCAGGCGCCCGGCACCGGGGCATAGACATCAGGGTACGCCGCGATGAACTGGGACTGCTGCATCGGCGTCAGCTTGACCATCCCGGAGCCGCGATCGGGGTAGCCGAGCGTGGCGATCACGCGCTTCCCCACGCGAAAGTCCGGGTGAGACATGTGCGAGGACTCATGAACTCCCGAAAGGCTCAGCGCGACCTTTCTGAACGCCGCCGGGGTCACGCGCCCGTCTCCTCGGGACGCCGCGCGACGCCGACCCCGGAGCGAGGATCGCGCGCGCGGCGCGACGCGGCGCATGGGCGACAGCGGACGCTCATCGCCGGCCGCTCAGCCGCGCTCCACGACGCCCGACGCGGCATCATTTTCGATACTCGGCGACGAGCTCGACTTCGAGTACGAACGACGGCAGGTACAGCCGCTGCACCTGCACCCACGTCGCCGCCGGCAGTGACGCCCCGTAGTAGGCCCTGCGCACGTCCTTGCTGCTCTTGAACGCCTCGAGGTCCGTCGTGTAGACGTTCTCCTTCACGACGTCGCGAAACGTGAGCCCGTTCGCCTCGAGCGTCTGCTTCAGGCGCTCGTAGACGGCTTGCACCGCCGCCGGCATTTCGCCCTGCCCGACGATGCCAGAGACGTAGAGGTGGTTTCCCGAACGAACGGCCTGGCAGTAGCCGACCTCGACTTCCACCGCCTCAGCCCGGTGATAGCACGACGGCGGCGGTCGCGAGGTCGTCGTGGCGCAGCCGGCGAGGCACGCGGCGAGTCCGAGCAGCCAAGGCGCGCACCTCGCCCGACGGGGGCCCGGGGCACGCGGCGTTGCCACTCTATTAAGAGCTGCTTGCCGGGTCACGAACCCCCCAATCGTCATTGAGGTCTTGCTCGCGATTGCGACTGGGTAGCCGACGACGTGTTGCCTCGTTACGCCCGCTAAGAGGCCGCGGCCAATCCAGATGAAGCTGCCCCACACGAGGAAATTGATGCACGTGAGGATGCGCACCCCGAGCCTCCGCCTAACGAGGAGGTTGAACGGCCGTCAGCCGCGACATGTCGATTGGCACTTCATCAGTCAAGGCCGCACCAACCGATGCTTAGGCCGCCCTCTAACAGCAACGCGATCGACATTCACGTTCGTGCCTACCGCTTCTTACCCCCGACACCGGGCACAGCCGCGACCTGAATCATCCATGCCGCGATTTGGCGTTCGTCGAGGTCGCCCGCTGATTTTAGCTCCACGCCCCTTGTCGATCTGCCCATCGCCACCGGCGCTATTGGCGGTGCCGGCTTGAGCGCCGCACCGTTCACGAACATCAGCTTGACGTGGTCGGCAAATCCGCCGCAACAAAAGCACCAGCCGTCGCCGACGCCATAGTACGAAATGCCCCACTTCACAGCGCGCTGCAGACCGGGAAGCGTCCTGGCCGCAAGAGCATCGACGCGCTCCGCGATGCCACGCTGCGGCTGCGGCAGACTGGCGATGTATGCAAAGACCGGCTTATCCCCGACCGCAGCCTTCGCGGGGCTTGCCTTGCCGGTCACCATGGATTCCGGCAGCGTCGAGGCCGCCTTGCCTCTTGCCGCCGTGCGCTTGGCCGGCTTCCGGCCTGCGAGCTTGGAGGTCCTGTCAGTCCTACGGGCGGGCATGGCGGTCATCTTTACCGTGGAACTGTGCCGGCCTAACGAGGAGGTTGAGTGGCCGTGCGGTACTGGCACAGTCGAGGCACTTTATCCGTCAAGGCCGCTCCAACCGATAGTTAGATGTCTGCACGATTCGGTGGCCGACGCAGTCGCTACCTGGCACAGCTCTTTAGCTCGACGGCTATGTAGTGTGCCTCCGTCGCGCCGATATTCTCGGCCGAATGCGTCAAAGCGTCGCGCCAAGTCACATCGCCATTTGCCGATGGGTGAGCTGAAACAGTGCCGTCGGCCAGTGTCGTTCTTACAGTCGCGTCGGCTAAGGCGATTACAACGCCCTTGGGGTGGCTGTGCAAAATTTCCTTCTGTCCGGGCTTGAGGCGGTACTCCAAGACGCGCACACAATCGTTCTCCAACCGCACGGTGTAGTACTGCGGCGACAATTTGACCGGATCCATCGACGGCGAGTCCGCGAGTGCCACAAGGGCCCCGACCGTTGTTGCTCCAACGGCCAGTCCGATCGCAACGTCTTTGAGGCGGTTCATCCAAGTTCTCCAAGCACGAAAGAATGGGGCAACGTCAGGTCTCCTCGCGAGACATCTAACTATCGGTTGGAGCGGCCGTGAACGATAAAGTGCCGATTGCTGATTTGCTGCGGCTGACGGCCGCTCAACCTCATCGTCATGCGGCGTGCAGCACGGCCCGCCGCGCGGCCAATGGCAGTTGCGCGGCGATGAATCGTTCGGCCGGGTAGAGGTAGCTATCGCCCGATTCGTCGATGATGCGGATACGCCCCATACGCTCGGCGCGAGCGTCAGTCACAGCCACATAGATCTTCCTCTTCTCAAGGGAGACCTCGCAGCCGGAATTGTCGAGGCAGATGTAAAGACGCTTTGGTGCCCGAGCCATAAACGCCATTAAACAAATCGCTTGATCTTGAACTCGCGGCGCCCGATCCCGGTCGCTTAGTACCAATGTATCTCAGCGCGTACGATTTCGCCCGTCTTTAGCCGAATTCCCGCGACGCCTTTCAGCTTCCGCCAACGCCCGCGGCCGTAGCGTTTTCGCAACCGGGGCAATTCACGGGCCCCGGATCCAGCAGCAATGGTCTCGATGCCGGCGATGTCGCCAAGGATCTCGAAATCCATCTGGCCGTAGTTTCAGACCGCCTGCGCCGGGTCAACGCGCAAATCTCGCCAATTGCACGCATAACGAGCAGGTTGAGCGGCCGTCAGCCGCAGCAAATCAGCAATCGGCACTTTATCGTTCACGGCCTCTCCAACCGATAGTTGGGCGTCGTGCTAGCGAAGCAACGCCATGAAATGGCAATCGTAGTACTTGCTATCTACGAGCATTGAACGTTTCAAGACACCCTCAAGTTTGAAACCCAAACGCTCATACAACGCCTTCGCCGGGAGGTTGTCCTCCCGAACGGACAATTCTATGCGGGTGAGGCCACGGGCCCACGCTACGTCGATTGCGGTCACGAGGAGTTGCGCGCCGAGGCCACGGCCCCTGAACTCCGGGACTATCCCGATACCCAATGTGCCGACATGCCGCCGAGCTTGCCCAAATGACGGGAGGATGTCGCACCAGCCGACGACGCGCTCATCAATCAGCGCAACGTGGCACTGCCCGTCGGCAATTACGCTTCGGTAGAAGGCGAATGCGTGCTCCGGCAGTGGAGCCTCTAGAATTGCTAAGTAGCGCCGTTCGCGCGCGACGCGATCTGCTACCCCTAGCAGTTGATCGAAGTGGGACTCCTCAAGCGAAGCGACAGCAACCTTCATGATGCCCAACGATGAGGTTGAGCGTCCGTCAGCCGCAGCAGTTCAGCAACCGGCACTTTATCGTTCACGGCCGCCCAACCGATAGTTAGACGATCAGACGCAATCTGACGTTCGTCCTACTTACCCGCAGAGCAGATTGGCATCCTATCCAATAACTTCGCCTCCGCGGCGCGATACTCACTGCGGTCCGCAAAATCCCGCTGCCGCCTCTGGAGGGCCGCGTAATCCAGCCACCATCGTTGAGTCGAGCCGATCCCCCAGCTCCCATTGATTCGCGAAAATAGCAGCCCCTTCGTTTCGGCCCCTCGAACGGCGATCACCCACACTTGGTCCGTGCACTTCGAGCCCTCTTCACAGGGGCAACCGTCGGTGACGGGGCCGATATTTACAATCGACTCGGGCAGTAGATTTGCAGCTGCCGCTTGGATTTCCCGAACTTCGACATCCGTAATATTGAGTTCGCGAGCACGCCCCTTCGGCGGAATTGGGCGGATCGCCCGAGCGTGTTCGAATTGCTTCATCCTCCGCCGGAACTCCGAATCAAGAGTGTCCGCCGATGTGTCGCGCACCGGCAGTAGCGAGAGAGCTGCGGCCGCGACGAAACGGACAATGGGCACAAGTGTTGGCATGTCGTCTAACGATGAGCTTGAGCGGCCGTCAGCTGCAGCAATTCAGCAATCGGCACTTTATCGTTCACGGTCGCTCCAACCGATAGTTAGACGACCGACGGCGTGGGCTCAAACTGGTCGCCATACAGCGAGCACTACAGCCACAACGCCTCCGAGCCTCATCAAGACGACATATTTCTCCAGACGGTCGATGACGGCCCGCGCTGCGGTAAGCGTCGCCGTGTTGCCCTCCGAGATGGCCCCGATTGCCGCATAGGTCCGCATAAATAGCGGCGTCAGCACAATCATCCCGAGGATTATCGCAGCCATAATCCCTTGCTTCAGGCCGAGCCACAGCACGTTAAAGAATCCCCATCCGAGTGCTAGAGCCATCGCAACTCCGGCGGCCGCGACGACCAGCGTCGCGATGGCAACAATACCGGCGTATCGGCCATAAATCCGGATAAGCGCGATCTCTTCAGGAGAGCCACGAGCGCGTCGGATCTCTCGTACCAGCAGCAGCTCGTAAAGGCCGAAGCCAAGCCATACGATTACAGCAAGAATGTGTGTCGAGAGTAGCGCTGTTCTCAGCATCGCAGCGGTTCCCGTTGAGGTCGTCTAACGATGAGGTTGAGCGGCCGTCAGCCGCAACAGTTTGCATCGCACTTTATCGCTCACGGCCGCTCCAACCGATAGTTAAAGAATGTCTCGCTACTGATGCTGAGTTTCGTCGTCTGGCCGCAATGCGAGGGCCTTTTGCGCGGCATCACGCACCGGGCCATCTGGCAGAGGGCTCGGATGATCGGCCCGATAGTTTCTCACCGCCGCGACGTCCTTGTAGAAAGAATGTGGGGGGAAGGAAGCTGGCACGTTATCGTGATAGGTCGAAATGGAGGCAAGCCCAAGATCTACTCGCGT
>DATKOR010000032.1:0-12930 GCA_035524495.1 Steroidobacteraceae bacterium | reverse complement strand
CGAGGCGGCCTTCTCGCGCTTCCAGATCTCATCGAGATCCGCGTACTCGCGCTCGAGGCCCTTGAGCGTGTCCTCGATCTGCTCGCGGCGCTTCTTGGACGCCTCGTCCTTCTCCTTGCGCAGCGCCTCGCGCTCCATCTTGAGCTGCACGATGCGCCGGTCGAGCCGGTCCATTTCCTCCGGCTTCGAGTCCATTTCCATGCGGATGCGCGAGGCCGCCTCGTCGATCAGGTCGATCGCCTTGTCGGGCAGCTGCCGGTCGGTGATGTAGCGGTGCGACAGGGTCGCCGCCGCGACGATCGCCGGGTCGGTGATCTGCACCTTGTGGTGCACCGCGTAGCGCTCCTTCAGCCCGCGCAGGATCGCGATCGTGTCCTCGACCGAGGGCTCGTCGACCAGCACCTTTTGGAAGCGGCGCTCGAGCGCGGCGTCCTTCTCGATGTACTTGCGGTACTCGTCGAGCGTCGTGGCGCCGACGCAGTGCAGCTCGCCGCGCGCGAGCGCGGGCTTGAGCATGTTGCCGGCGTCCATCGCGCCCTCGGCCTTGCCGGCCCCGACCATCGTGTGCAGCTCGTCGATGAACAGGATCACCTGGCCTTCGTGCTTGGCGAGGTCCTTGAGCACGCCCTTCAGGCGCTCCTCGAACTCGCCGCGGTACTTGGCGCCGGCGATCAGCGCGCCCATGTCGAGCGCCAGGATCTTCTTGCTCTTGAGTCCCTCGGGCACCTCGCCGTTGACGATGCGCTGCGCGAGGCCCTCGACGATCGCGGTCTTGCCGACGCCGGGCTCGCCGATCAGCACCGGGTTGTTCTTGGTGCGCCGCTGCAGCACCTGGATCGTGCGCCGGATCTCGTCGTCGCGGCCGATCACCGGGTCGAGCTTGCCGCCTTTGGCGCGCTCGGTGAGGTCGATCGTGTACTTGTCGAGCGCGCCGCGCGCCTCCTCGGCGTTTTCGTCCTCTACCTTCTGGCCGCCGCGCACCTCCTCGATCGCCTTCTCGATCGCGCCCTTGACGGCGCCGGCCTCGCGCAGGATGCGGCCGAGCTCGCCCTTGTCCTCGAGCGCCGCGAGCACGTAGAGCTCGGAGGAGATGAACTGGTCGCCGCGCTGCTGCGCGAGCTTGTCGGTGACGTTGAGGAGCCGGCTGAGGTCGTTGGAGACATGGATCTCGCCGGGCGCACCCTCGACCTTCGGCAGCCGCTCGAGCGCCTGCGAGAGGCGCGAGCGCAGCAGGTTCAGGTTGGCGCCGGCGCGGTCGAGCAGCGGGCGCACCGTCCCGCCCTGCTGGTCGAGCATCGCCGACAACAGGTGCGCGGGCTCGATGAACTGGTGGTCCTGGCCGAGCGCGAGCGACTGGGCGTCGGCGAGCGCGAGCTGGAAGGTCGAGGTCAGTTTGTCCTGCCGCATCGGGCGGCTCCCAATAGCTTGAATTCCCTGAACGATGGGGCCCGAGGCGCCGAATTCAACGGTCCTGGGGCGCCCCGGCCTGGTGCTGCGTGACCCAGATAACCGCAACCCCCATGAGAATCAATAGCAGCTGCTCCAGGGAGCGCCGGAGCCCGAGGTGGCGGTGCAGGCCCGGGATCAGGTCCGCGACCGCGACGTAGAGGAGCGAGGCCCCGGCGAAGGCGAGCGCAAAGGGCAACAGCGTCAACGCGCGGCCGAGCGCGCGTGCCGCGATCACCCCGCCCAGCACCGCGGCGGCGCTGACGAGGAGGTTGAGGCCGAGCGCGCGGCCGCGGCTCATGCCGCTGTGGAGCAGGATCCCGATGTCGCCGACCTCCTGCGGCAGCTCGTGGGCGAACACCGCGAGCGCGGTCGCGGCGCCGAAGCCCGGGTTCGTCAGGTACGCCGCGGCGATCACGACGCCGTCGACGACGTTGTGGAAGGCATCGCCCCACAGGATCATCGGCCCGACCGCGTGCGTGCGGTCGTGCGGCTCGTGGCCCTCGAAGGGGTCCTCGTGCGAGTGGCGCCAGAGCACGAGCTTCTCGAGCACGAAGAAGGTCAGCAGCCCCGCGAGCGTCACGGCGCCGATCGCCGCGCCGTGGCCGGGCCCGGCCGCCTCGAGCGCCTCGGGCAGGAACCCGAGCAGCGCCGCGCCGAGGAGCGCGCCGGTCGCGAAGCTGACGAGGTGCGGCACGAGCGCGCGGCGCACGGCCTCGGGAAGCACCATGAACACCGACGCCGCGAGCGCCGAGGCGAGCCCGACGCCGCCCGTCAGCGCAGCGACCGCGAGCAGCGGGTGGCTGTCGGCGCTCATGGCGCCCTCAGCGACGCCAGACCAGCGTCGCCATGCGCCCGGCGCGCGGGTCGCGGCGGTAGGAGTAGAAGCGGCCGGCGTCCGTGAAGGTGCACTCAGCGCCGCCCGCGACCCGGACGACTCCGAGGCGTGCGAGGCGCGCGAGCGCGAGCGCATAAAGATCCGCCTGCCAGCGGCCGCGGGCGTTCGGCGTGAACGCCGCGGCGTCACGCGCCTCGGCCGCGACGAATGCCGCGCGCACCTCATCGCCCACCTCGAAGGCCGCCGGCCCTATCGCGGGGCCGAGCCAGGCACGGAGCCGCCCGCCGGGGGTGCCGAGTGCCGCGACGGTGCGCTCGAGGACGCCGGCGAGCAGGCCGCGCCAGCCGGCGTGCGCGAGGCCGACGCAGCTGCCGTCGTCCGCGGCCAGCGCGACCGGCAGGCAGTCGGCGGTCAGCACCGCAAGCACGCGGTGGCGCTCGAACGCGACCGCGCCGTCGGCGGTCGGCTGCCGCCGCGTGCCGTCGTGGACGACGACGTCCGCGCCGTGTACCTGATGCAGCCACAGGGGCTCGCCGGGGAGGGCGAGCGCCGCGGCGAGCCGCGCGCGGTTCGCCGCGACCGCCTCGGGCGCATCGCCGACGTGCAGGGCGAGGTTGAGGCTCTCGAACGGTCCCTTGGAAACGCCGCCCGCGCGCGTCGTCGTGCCGGCGACGACCCCGTCTCCGAGGTCGGCGCCCAGCCAGCCGACCGTGCGCGCCCCGATCGCCGCGCTCACGGGCGCGCGGCCCCCGCATCCTCGCGCAGCGCCGCGAGGAGCTCGGCGAGGTCGGTGGGGATCGGCGTTGCGAACTCGACGCGCTCGCCGCTCGCCGGGTGCACGAAGGCGAGCCGGGCCGCGTGCAGCGCCTGGCGCCTGAATCCGCGCAGCGCAGCGATGAGCTGCTCGCTCGCGCCCTTCGGGATCACGAGGCGCCGGCCGTAGAGCGGATCGCCGACCAGAGGGAAGCCGGCGTGCGCGAGGTGCACGCGGATCTGGTGCGTGCGCCCGGTCTCGAGCCTGACGCGCACGTGGGTGTGGGCACGGAAGCGCTCGATGACCCGGTAGTGGGTGACCGCCTCGCGGCCCGAACCGCGCACGGCCATGCGCAGCCGGTCGACCGGGTGGCGGTCGATCGGCGCATCGACGGTACCGCCCGCGGTCATGACGCCGATCGCAACCGCCTCGTACTCGCGCTCGACCTCGTGGTGCGCGAGCGCGCGCGTGAGCTTGGCGTGGGCCTCGGGCGTGCGTGCGACGACGAGCAGGCCGCTCGTGTCCTTGTCGAGCCGGTGCACGATGCCGGCGCGCGGCAGCGTCGCGAGCGCGGGGTCCTTCGCGAGCAGCGCGTTCTGCAGCGTCTGGCGCGGATTGCCGGCGCCGGGGTGCACGACGAGGCCGGCGGGCTTGGCGATCACGAAGAGCGCCTCGTCCTCGTACACGACCGCGAGCGGCAAGGGCTCGGGCTCGATCGGGACGCGCGCCTCGTGGAGGGGCTCAACGCGCACGAGCTCGCCGCCGCTGACGAGGTCGCGGGGCTTCGGGCGGGCGCCGTCGACGAGCACCCGGCCGGCCTCGATCCAGGCCTTGAGGCGGGTGCGGGAGAAATCGGGGAACAGGGCCGCGAGTGCCTGGTCCAACCGCTGGCCGCGGTGCGCCTCCGGGATGCGCTGCTCGAGGATTCCGGACATCCGGCCAACATACGATATAATCCGCCGCTTTGCATTCCCCGGTGACCCCTCCCGTGACCTCCCCGACCGCCGCCGCGCGGGCCCCGTCGCCGCTTTCCGCGCTGCTGATGCTCGCGCTCGCGGCGCTGGCGCTCGCCGGCTGCGCGTCGCAGAAGAAGACCGACGTCAGCCTGAGCCCCGAGGCGATGTACGAGCGCGCCACGAAGCTCCTGAACGAGGGCAGCTTCGAGCCCGCGATCAAGTCCTTCGAGGCGCTGACCGCGCGCTACCCGTTCAGCGACGCCGCGCGCCAGAGCCGCATCGACCTGATTTACGCCTACTACCGCGCCCACGAGAAGGAGTCGGCGATCGACGCGGCCGACACCTTCATCCGCGAGAACCCGACGCACCCGCGCATCGACTACGCCTACTACATGAAGGGCCTCGTCAACTTCGAGCGCTCGCCGAACTTCCTCGAGCGCTGGTTCAGCGTCGACCTCTCGGAGCGCCCGCCGCAGGACGCGCGCAAGTCGTTCGATGCCTTCGCGCGCGTCGTCACGCAGTACCCGAACAGCGAGTACGCGGCGGACGCCCGCCAGCGCATGGTGTACCTGCGCAACCGGCTCGCCGAGTACGAGGTCCACGTCGCGCGCTACTACGTGCGGCGCGGCGCCTACGTCGCGGCGCTCGACCGGACCCGCTACGTCATCGAGACCTACGACGGCTCGCCCTCGACGCGCACCGCGCTCGAGCTGATGGTCGAGTGCTACACGAAGCTCGGCCTCAAGGACCTCGCCGCCGACGCCGAGAAGGTACTGGCGACGAACTTCCCGGCCGGCGAGCAGCGCGACCGCAAGAAGCACTGGTGGCAGTTCGGCGGCTGAGGCCGCCGCTTCAGCGGCTGCGATAGCCCGAGGTGATCGGGTAGCGCCAGTCGCGGCCGAAGGCGCGGCCGCTGATGCGGATGCCGGGCGGCGCCTGGCGGCGCTTGTACTCGTTGCGCTTGACCATCTCGAGCACGCGGCCGACCGTCGCGCGGTCGAAGCCGCGGGCCGTGATCTCCTCGACCGACAGGTCCTCCTCGATGAACGCCTCGAGGATCGGGTCCATGACCTCGTAGGGCGGCAGCGAGTCGGTGTCCTTCTGGTCGGCGCGCAGCTCCGCGCTCGGCGCACGCGCGATGACCCGCGCCGGGATCACGCTGCCGAGCGAGTTGCGGTAGTTCGCGAGCCGGTAGACGAGCAGCTTCGAGCAGTCCTTGATCGGCGCGAAGCCGCCGGCCATGTCGCCGTAGAGCGTCGCGTAGCCGACCGCCATCTCGCTTTTGTTGCCGGTCGTCAGCAGCATCGCGCCGGTCTTGTTCGAGATCGCCATCAGCAGCACGCCGCGGCAGCGCGACTGGATATTCTCCTCGGTCGTGTCGGCCGGGCGTCCCGCGAACTCGGCGGCGAGCGCGGCGAGCGTCGCGCTGAACATGCCCTCGATCGAGATCTCGCTGTACTTGACGCCGAGCGCCCGCGCCTGCGCCGCGGCGTCCTCGCGGCTCATCGGCGCCGTGTAGCGCGAGGGCATCATGACCGCGTGCACGCGCCCAGGTCCCAGCGCATCGACCGCGATCGCGAGCGTCAGCGCCGAGTCGACGCCGCCCGAGAGACCGAGCACGACGGCCGGGAAGCGGTGGCGGTCGACGTAGTCGCGCACGCCGAGCACCAGCGCCTCGTAGACGCTCTGCTCCTCGCTGAGCTCGGGCGCGATCGCGCCCGGCACCGGCACGAGGCGCCCGTCGCGGCGCACGAGCTCGACGACGGCGGTGGCCTCGCGCCATGCCGGCAGGCGCTGCGCGAGGCTGCCGTCGGCGGCCATCACGAAGCTGTTGCCGTCGAATACGAGCTCGTCCTGGCCGCCGACCATGTTGAGGTAGACGAGCGGCAGCCCGGTGTCGGCGATCCGCGCGCGCGCCACCGACTCGCGCTCGCGCTGCTTGTGCAGGTTGAAAGGCGAGGCATTGATGACGATCAGCGCCTCGGCGCCGTCGGCGCGCGCCGCGCGCGCGGGCTCGGCCTCCCACATGTCCTCGCAGACGAGCAGCGCGACGCGCGCGCCCTTGACGTCGACCAGCGTCGGCGTGCGCCCGGGCGTGAAGTAGCGCTTCTCGTCGAACACCTTGTAGTTCGGCAGCGCCTGCTTGCGGTGGTTGGCGTACACGCGCCCGCCCCTGACGAGCGCCGCGGAGTTGTAGATCTCTTTGCCGTGGTACTCGGGGTAGCCGAACACGAGGTCGACGGAAGGCGCATCGCGGCACAGGTGCTCGACCGCGTGCTCGATCTGGCGGCGAAAGCCCGAGTGGAAGAGCAGGTCCTCGGGCGGATAGCCCGACAGCGCGAGTTCGGGCACGAGCACGAGGTCGACGCCCTGGTTCGCGCCGTCGCGCGCCGCGGCCAGCACGCGCGCGGCGTTGCCCTCGACGTCGCCGACGAACAGGTCGTACTGCGCGAGCAGCAGACGGAGCGAGGCACTCATCGACGTCCGGCCCTCCTTAGGCCGCGGCGCGGGCTCAGCGGCGCCGGGCCTTGGCCCGCGCGCGGCGCGCCGGCGCGCGCGGCGCCTTCGCCGCGGTCCCGGGCTTCGCGGCGACCTTCGGTTTCGCGGCGGTCCCGGGCTTCGCCGCGGGCTTCGGGCGCGCGGCGCGCGCCGGGCGGCGGCGCGCGGACTTGAGCGCCGCGGCCATGCAGCTGCCGAGCTCGGCCGGCGAGCGCACGGTCGTCACGCCGGCGCGCTCGAGCGCCGCGTATTTGTCGGCGGCGGTGCCCTTGCCGCCCGCGATCACGGCGCCGGCGTGGCCCATGCGCTTGCCGGGCGGCGCCGTGACGCCGGCGATGTAGGCGACCACCGGCTTCGAGACGTGGCGGCGGATGAACTCGGCGCCGGCCTCCTCGTCGCTGCCGCCGATCTCGCCGACCATGATGATGCCGGCGGTCTGCGGGTCGCGCTCGAAGAGCTTCAGCACGTCGACGAAGTTCAGGCCGCGGACCGGGTCGCCGCCGATGCCGACGCAGGTGCTCTGGCCGAGCCCGAGGCGCGTGGTCTGGTACACCGCCTCGTAGGTCAGCGTCCCCGAGCGCGACACGATGCCGATCCTGCCGGGCTTGTGGATGAAGCCCGGCATGATGCCGACCTTGGCCTCGCCGGGCGTGATGACGCCCGGGCAGTTGGGACCGACGAGGCGCGTGTCGTAGCCCTTCAGCGCCTCGCGCACCCGTACCATGTCGTTGACCGGGATGCCCTCGGTGATGCAGACGATGAGCCGGATGCCGGCATCGGCGGCCTCGAGGATCGCGTCGGCCGCGCCCGAGGCCGGCACGTAGATCATGCTGACGTCGGCGCCGGTCGCGGCCACCGCCTCGTGCGCGGTGTTGAAGACCGGCAGCCCCAGGTGCCGCTGGCCGCCGCGCCCCGGCGTCACGCCGCCGACCACCTGCGTGCCGTAGGCGATGCACTGCTCGGTGTGGAACGTGCCCTGCTTGCCGGTGAAGCCCTGGCAGATCACGCGGCTCTTCTTGGTCAGGAGAATGCTCATGGCGGGATCCTGGGCTAGCGGCCGGCGGCGAGGCGCACGGCCTTCAGCGCCGCGTCGGTGAGGTCCGAGGCCGCGGTGATCGCGAGCCCGCTCGCGGCGAGCTGCTTGCGCGCGACGTCGGCGTTCGTGCCCTCGAGCCGCACGATGACCGGCACGCTGACGCCGACGGTCCTGACCGCGGCGACGATGCCCTCAGCGATGATGTCGCAGCGGACGATGCCGCCGAAGATGTTGACGAGGATCGCGCGCACCCGCGGGTTCGACAGGATCAGCGTGAACGCCGCGGTGACCCGCTCGGGCGTGGCGCCGCCGCCGACGTCGAGGAAGTTGGCCGGCGCCCCGCCGTGCAGCTTGATCAGGTCCATCGTCGCCATCGCGAGCCCGGCGCCATTGACCATACAGGCGATGTCGCCGTCGAGCGAGACGTAGTTCAGGTCGTGCTCGGCGGCCTTGCGCTCCATCGCGTCCTCCTGCGAGGCGTCGCGCTGCGCGGCGAGCGCCGGCTGGCGAAAGAGCGCGTTGTCGTCGATGTTGATCTTGGCGTCGAGCGCGAGCACCGCGCCGTCGGCGGTGACGATCAGCGGGTTCACCTCGACGAGGCTCGCGTCGCTGTCGATGTAGAGCCGGTAGATGCCGCGCAGGATCTTCTCGAAGGCCGCGACCTGCGGGCCCTCGAGCCCGAGCCCGTAGGCGAGCTGGCGGCACTGGTAGCCCGAGAGCCCGACGGCCGGGTGCACCTCGATGCGCAGGATCTGCTCGGGCGTCTTTTCGGCGACCTCCTCGATGTCCATGCCGCCCGCGGCCGAGGCGATGAACGCGAGCCGCCCGCGGTCGCGGTTGAGCAGCAGGCTCACGTAGAGCTCGCGCGCGATCTTGGAGCCCGTCTCGACGTAGACCTGGTGGATCGGCAGCCCCTCCGGCCCGGTCTGCTTGGTCACGAGGCGCTGGCCGAGCAGCGCGTGCGCCGCGTTCTTGACCTCGCCGATGCTCTTGCAGACCTTGACGCCGCCGGCCTTGCCGCGCCCGCCGGCGTGGACCTGGGCCTTGACGACCCACAGCGCGCCGCCGAGCCGCTCGGCGGCATGGCCCGCCTCCTCGGCGGTCGCCGCGACGTGCCCCGACGGCACCGCGACGCCGTAGCGCGTGAACAGCTCCTTGGCCTGATATTCGTGCAGGTTCATCGTCACCGCGCGCGAAGGCCGCGCCTCCCAGCCGTCATTGCGGGCCGCTATTCTGCGGAAAGCGGCGTCGCGAGGCAAAGCGGGTGCGCACGGGCCGGCGATGCGCGAACGATGCTACATTGCCGCCGAGCGCGCGCCGCGCGCGCTTCCGAGGTCGATGCATGGTTGAGGTCCCGCGCCCGGTCGGCGATACGTCAGAGCTCTCCTGGCGCGTGCTCGGGCTCCTGAACGTGTTCCGGCTGCTCGCGCCGCTGACGCTCGGGCTCGTGTTCCTGCTCGGCGGTCAGCCGCGGCTCGTCGGCGAGGCGCACCCCGACCTCTTTCGTGGCGCGTGCCTCGGCTACCTGCTGACCGGAATCGCGCTGATCGCGATCCTGAAGCAGCGCCGGCGCACGACCGTCTGGCACGCCTACGTGCCGGCAACGATCGACATTGCGCTGCTGTGCCTGATCGTCTACGCGGGCGGCGGCGCCGAGAGCGGGCTCGCGATTGCGCTGCTGGTCCCGGTCGGCGCGCTGTCGGTGCTGGTCGACACGCGCGGTGCGCTCGTGGTCGCGGCGGGCGCGGTGCTCGCGCTGCTCGCGCAGCAGCTGGTCGCCTGGGCGCAGGGGGCGGTCGGCCCGATCGGTTTCGCGCAGGCCGGGTACTACGGCGCGATGCTGTTCCTCGCGGCCGGCGGCGGCACCTCGATGGCGCGGCGCCTGCGCGAGACCGAGGCGGTGGTCCGCCAGCGCGACATCGACGTCGCGAACCTCGCGCAGCTCTCCGAGTACATCGTGCAGCACCTCCGGGAGAGCATCGTCGTCGTCGACGCCGACGACCGGGTGCGCCTGATCAACGAGTCGGCGCGCGTGCTGCTCGGGCCCGACGCGCGGCCCGGGGCGCTGCTGGGCGAGATCTCGCCGCGGCTCCTTTATCACGTCGAGAGCTGGCGCCGCAGCGGCGGCGCCGCGGTCACCGACGCGACGCTGCTGGCCGCCGACGGCGGCCGCGAGTTCCAGGCGCACTTCGCGGCCCTGGGCCGCGACCGGCCGGGGCCGGTGATCGCGTTCCTGACCGACACCAGCGAGCTCGCCGAGCGCGTCCAGCAGAGCAAGCTCGCGGCCCTCGGGAGGCTGTCGGCGAGCATCGCGCACGAGATCAGGAACCCGGTTGGCGCGATGAGCCACGCCGCGCAGCTGCTGGCCGAGAACGCCGAGCTCGGCCCCGAGGAGCGGCGGCTGACCGAGATCATCACGCAGAACGGCGAGCGCGTGAGCTCGATCATCACCAACGTGCTGCAGCTGTCGCGGCGCGAGTCGACGCGCCCGGAGCGCGTGCCGATCGTCGACTGGGTCGGGCAGTTCCGCAACGAGTTCTGCGAGACGCTGCAGCTGCCGGCGACGCAGCTGCGCACGGCGCTCCCGAACCCCGACTTCGATGTGCGCGTCGATCCGACGCACCTGCGGCAGATCGTCTGGAACCTGTGCGAGAACGCGGTCCGCCACAGCGCCGACATGCCCGGCAATCCGCCGGTCGAGCTCCTGGTCGCGCGGCTGCAGGCCTCGGGCCGGCCGTTCCTCGAGGTCGCCGACCGCGGCCCGGGCATCCCTGACGATTCGACCGAGCGGATCTTCGAGCCGTTCTTCACCGGCCGGCGCGGCGGCACCGGGCTCGGCCTTTTCATCGCGCGCGAGCTCGCGCAGTGCAACGGGGCGCTGCTGCTGTACGAGCCGCGCGCCGGCGGCGGCAGCATCTTCCGCGTCGTGTTCGCCGATCCGCATCGCTGGGAGGGACGCGCCGATGGCTAAGCCGCTGGTGCTGATCGTCGACGACGAGCCGGATCTGTGCGAGCTCCTGTCGATCACGCTCGGCCGCATGGGCCTCGAGTCGCACTCGGTGCACGATGTCGCCGGCGCCAAGGCCGCGGTGCGCGATGCGCGCTACGACCTGTGCCTGACCGACATGCAGCTCCCCGACGGCAACGGGCTCGACCTCGTCGACTGGCTGCAGACCCACCACCCGGACCTGCCGGTCGCGGTGATCACGGCGCACGGCAACGTCGAGACCGCGGTGCGGGCGTTGAAGCTCGGCGCCTTCGACTTCGTCTCCAAGCCGCTCGACCTCGCGGACCTGCGCAAGCTGGTCGCGCAGGCGATCAAGCTCGCCGGCCGCGACCCGAGCGTCGAGACCGGGGTCATCGTCGCGCCGCGGCTGCTCGGGCAGTCGGCGGCCATCGAGGAGCTGCGCGAGCTGATCGGCCGCGTCGCGCGCAGCCAGGCGCCGGTGCACATCTCGGGCGAGAGTGGCACCGGCAAGGAACTCGTCGCGCAGCTGATCCATGAGTCGGGCCCGCGCCGCGACGGTCCTTTCGTGCCGGTCAACTGCGGCGCGATCCCGACCGAGCTCATGGAGAGCGAGCTCTTCGGCCACAAGCGCGGCAGCTTTACCGGCGCCGTCGCCGACAAGAAGGGCATGGTGCAGGTCGCCGAGGGCGGCACCCTGTTCCTCGACGAGGTCGCGGACCTGCCGCTGCACATGCAGGTGAAGCTGCTGCGCCTGATCCAGGAGCGCACCGTCCGGCCGGTCGGCGAGCCGCGCGAGGTCGCGGTTGACGTGCGGATCCTGTCCGCGACCCACAAGGACCTCGCGGCGCTCGTCGCCGAGGGGCGGTTTCGCGAGGACCTCTACTACCGGATCAACGTCATCGAGATCAAGGTGCCGCCGCTCAGGGCGCGGCTCGAGGACGTGCCGGACCTGGCGCGCTCGATCCTGCACCGCCTCGCGCGGCGCTCGAAGGTCGCGCCGCCGGACATCGCGCCGGACGCGATGCGCGTGCTCGTCGGCTACCACTATCCGGGCAACGTCCGCGAGCTCGAGAACATCCTCGAGCGCGCGCTGACGCTGTGCGCCGACGGGCGCATCACGGCGGCCGACATCGCCGTGCGGCCGGGCCCGGGGCCCGCGGTCCCGACGCCGGTCGAGCTCAGCGACGGGGCGCTTGATGCGCAGGTCGAGCACATCGAGCGCGAGGCGATCGTCAAAGCGCTCGAGCAGACCCGCTACAACAAGACCGCCGCCGCGAAGCTCCTCGGCATCACGTTCCGCGCGCTGCGCTACCGGATCAAGAAGCTCGGCATCGAGTAGCCGGGCCTGTGGGGCTCTGGCAACGACGAGTGACCGCCCGCGTCACTTTCTGCCGCGTTGGTTCCAAACCCCGAGCGACATAACGCCCGAAGGCCACCCCCGTCGGGGGGTAACAATTCTTTGCGAACCAATGCATTGGGATACACGGCTGGAACTGGCACGGAGCTTGCTTTCTCCGGGACCAGGAGCGGTGAACCGTTCCGCTCGACTCTGCCCCTCGCATAGACCCTCTAGGAGTTCAACGCATGCGCAAAATGATTCAGAAGGGCTTCACGCTCATCGAGTTGATGATCGTCGTCGCCATCATCGGCATCCTCGCCGCGATCGCGATCCCGGCCTACCAGGACTACACGATCCGCGCGCAGGTCACTGAAGGCCTGAATCTCGCGAGCGCCCTGAAGGCGGGCGTCTCGGAGTTCTTCGCCAACAACGGCGCGTGGCCCGTGGCCGAGGGCCCGCAGGGCACCCCGAACACGCTTGGCCAGCTGCCCCCGGCCGGCAAGTACGTGACGGGCATCACGATCACCAACGGCACGCTGACGATTGCCTACGGTGGCCAGGCCAACGCCAACATCAACGGTGCGACGCTCGGCCTGCAGCCGGGCCTGAGCGCCAACAACGACGTCGAGTGGGTCTGCGGCCGCCACGCCGCTCCGGCCACGTTCAACCAGCCTGCGACGGCCGCCCCGGCCGCTGCCGGTGCGACGAACGCCGCGATGCTGGACAAGTACCTGCCGACGAACTGCCGCTCGTAAAATCGACCGCCGCCCTTCGGGGTGGCCCAGTCGGACGGAAACACCCGCGGCAGCGCATGCCCGCGGGTGTTTTCGTTGAGGGGCCCCGTGCGCGCGGGCCGGCTGTGAGGCCAGTCACACGCAGTGGCCCGATGAGTGTGGGATGATTGGTCTAATTTGACATTTGTGCGAGAGTTATCGGCCCTCGCCGCGCGCATAGCCCATGAACGACAACGCCATGTCCGTCGCCGCATCCGCACGTAGTGCGGGCAACATCGGCTTGCCCGAGCGCCTCGTGCAGGACGGGCTGCTCGACGAGACGGCGATGGCCGATGCCCAGCGTCAGGCCAAGGAATCGCG
>DATKOR010000031.1:0-40907 GCA_035524495.1 Steroidobacteraceae bacterium | reverse complement strand
GCGCGCCGGCCGAACGAAGTCGAGGGGCGCGACTACCACTTCGTGAGCCCGGATGAGTTCCGCGCGATGATCGCCGCGGGCGCGTTCCTCGAGTACGCGAGCGTTTTCGACAACTACTACGGCACCTCCCTCGCGACGGTCCAGGCGGCGCTCGGGCGCGGCCAGGACCTCCTGCTCGAGATCGACTGGCAGGGCGCGCGCCAGGTCCGCGCGCGCCTGCCGGAGGCCATCGACGTCTTCGTGCTGCCGCCGTCGCGCGCCGCGCTCGAGGCGCGCCTGCGCAGCCGCGCCACCGACAGCGACGCGATCATCAGCCGGCGCCTCAGGGACTCGGTCACCGAGCTCTCGCACTGGGACGAGTTCCGCTACGTAATCGTCAACGATCGCTTCGAGGCGGCGCTCGACGAGCTGAAGCGCATCGTCGCCGGCGACGGCGCCGACCTCGTGCGCGAGCGGCCGGGCATCGCGGAATTCGCGCGCGGCCTCCTCACCTGAGCGTGCCCGCCGCTGGCCCGCGCGCGGGTGGGCGGCCGAACGTCCCGCGGCGGAACTTCGAGCAGCGGCGTCGCGCTCGTCGCACCCGGCGATCCGCGAGGCGACGCGCGCCGCAGCCGCCACCCGGACGTCGCTGGCGCGGCGGCGCGCAAGGATCCGCGTAGTCAAGTCGTGCGCCGGCCGGGCCCCGCGCCGGCGCACGAGCGTTGCGCGTTACGCGCGCCGTCACGGCGGCTCGATGCAGCGCCGCTGCGCACTGCGCGGCCGACTCGCGCAAGACGCGGGCGATCTGCTCCGTATCGAATCCCGGACAGCGCCGCGAGGGGCACTCGCGCAGCCGGGCCTCGGAAAACCGAGTCCACGAGGGCGGCCGGACCGAAGTGGAGTCGCGTGCGCGGGCGACTAGCATTGCCGCGTGTTTCAAGAGTCGATCGTCGGCCTCGAGGCAGAAGTCTCGACGGGCGGTCGAACTACCGGGGAGTGGGCCATGAGACTAACTGCATTGCGCGCGTTTACGCGCTCTCGCATCCCATTGATCGCGCTGATCGCGCTCGCGGCAGGGATGGCCGCGTGTTCCGGGAGCACCGGACCTGCCGGCGCGAATGGCGCCAACGGCGCTACTGGCGCCAACGGTGCGACGGGACCGCAGGGCCCGCCCGGACCGGGCACCGATCCGGTTGCCGCGACGAAGCCCGAGACGTGCTCGACCTGCCACCCGAGCGTGGGCACGCAGAGCCACCAGGCGATCTACAACCAGTACACGGACCCGACGCAGCTGGTGATGACGTTCACGAGCGTGACCTCCACGCCCGTGCCGGCGCCGCCGGCGACGCCGACCAGCTACACGGTGACCCTGAACTTCACGTTGATGAACAACGTGTCGACCAACCACCTGCCGTACGTCGACGACGCGAAGCTGCCCTCGCTGCTGCAGAAGACCTTCTACGCGGTCCAATACAACAGCGCGACCCGGCAGTACCTCAACTCGATCGCGCTGGCCGCGAGCCCCAGCTCGCCGTGCAACGCCCCGCCGAAGCAGTGTTCGACGGGCGTCGTGCAGACGAACCCGGGCGCGAACGACGGCAAGTACTCGATCACGGTCACCGGTTTCCCGTATGACCCGACGACGGCGGCTGCACCCTTCGACGGTGCGATGGTCTACGGCTACGTCGCCAAGGACCTGCTGAACGTCGAGAGCTACGCGGCGGCCGGCTCGCACTACCAGCTCTACGCGAACCTCTCGAGCGCCGCGCTGCCGTTCGGCACGGCCGCGGTCGGCGACGCGAACGCGTACGTCTCGTACGCGGACGTGACGGCGTGCCAGGGCTGCCATGGCGACCCGTACCGCAAGCACGGCTATCGCGAGGCGCTGGTCGGCAACGGCGTCAAGACGGCGAAGGTCACGAGCCCGACCGTGCCGACGTTTGCGCCCTGCAAGGCCTGCCACTACGACAACCGCGTCGGCAGCGACAAGGACTTCCAGCAGATGGTCGACGACCCGCTCGGCTGGGCCACCGGCGCCGACCCGAACCTGAACCCGCAGTACACCTACAACGCGACGGTGATGAACGACGTGCACATGTCGCACGCCGCGGAATTCGCATACCCGATGTCGATGGCGAACTGCGTGACCTGCCACACGGGTTCGGACACGCCGGGCGGCAAGCTCTACAGCGTCCGCCAGGACAAGTACTTCACGGGCGAGACCTGCACGAGCTGCCACCCGCTCAAGGACAACAGCCCGGCCTACCCGACGGAGAAGGGGCGCGCGCCGGCACTGCAGGCGCTGTGGACGGCGAGCAACACGACGTTCCACAACGGCTTCGCCAACGGGCTCGCGACCGACTGCGTGACCTCCTGCCACGCGACCGGCTCGGGCGTCGCCCGGCCGTTCAGCCAGCTCCACAGCGGCTACAACGCGGCGACCGGCTACAACGCGGCGATCTATGACACGAGCGTGGACGGCAGCGGCAACAAGCTTCCGACCTACGGCCTCAAGTACTCGGCGATGTACGGCGCGAAGATCGACAGCGCCACGCTGACCGGTACCTGCACGGCCGCGGCGACGAGCGGCTGCGTCCTCGACGTCGTGTTCGAGCCGACGTTCACGGCGCCGGGCACCCAGGCGATCGCGGCAACGATCGTTCCGGAAGTGTCGGTGTCGTTCTACGGTTGGGACACCAAGGACTTCCTGATCAGCCGCCACACCGCCGACGCGCGCGCGCCGACGGCGAACTGCCCGGGCTTCACCGGCGCCCCCGGCGGATGCACGATGGAATACACCATCGGCACGAAGAAGAACCCGCTGTTCACCGAAGTTGCGCGCAACGACGGCAAGTGGGAAGTGCAGCTCGACGTCGCGGCCTGGATCCCGCCAGCCAACACGACTGGCACGGTCCCGGCCGAGATCCTCGCGGGCCGCATCAAGAAGGCCGAGATCGCGGTGCAGCCGGCGCTGAGCGTCAACTCAGCGGCGGTCGCGCTGAACGCGGTGACCCAGACGGTCGACGTGAGCGCGCCGGGTAGCGGTGGTGCGCTGGCGAGTGTGCCCAACTATTTCCAGGGCACCAATGCGATCGTCGACGTCGCGAAGTGCAACAACTGCCACGACGCGCTCGGCCCGACGTTCCACGGCGGTTCGTACGGCGGCAGCGTCGTGCTGTGCCGCACCTGCCACGTGCCGACCTCGGGCGCGGTGACGATCGAGATGCAGTCGCGCTCGATCGACTCCTACGTGCACGCGATCCACTCGTTCCAGGGCTTCGGCGAGAACGCAGTCGGTACCGTCAAATTCACGGATCCGGTGGCCGCGAAGCGGTACTTCGAGTACACGAACCACACGTTCCCGAACTTCACAGTCAAGAACTGCGAGGCGTGCCATTTCGCCGGAACCTACGACGTGCCGGATCAGACGACGACGATTCCGGGCCTGCTGTCGAAGTCGGTGGCGGTGTCGCAGTGGTTCGCTCTCGACGCGAACAGCGATCCGATCATGCCGGGACCGACCTCGCGCAACATCAACAACGTACCGTCGTACGTCGTCGACCCGTCGTCCAGGGCCTGCGGTGGTTGCCACCGTGCCGACCTGATCAAGACGGATGACGCGAGTGGCCTCGCCTCGTTCAACCAGCACACGGCCGCCGGCGG
The DNA here is from genome assembly GCA_035524495.1 of Steroidobacteraceae bacterium. Taxonomy (GTDB): domain Bacteria; phylum Pseudomonadota; class Gammaproteobacteria; order Steroidobacterales; family Steroidobacteraceae; genus CAIKZZ01. The sequence continues at coordinate 37,265 of DATKOR010000031.1, read as the reverse complement.
CTATCTGGTTGATACGTCGCAGACGTCGACCGTGTGGACCAGCGCGACGGCGTACCTGTATGGCGTGATGCAGAACATCATGTCGTACTTCGGCTTCTAGGAAGCGTCGCGCATCAAGAAGGTGGGCCCCCGGCCCACCTTCTTTTTTTGTCCAGTCAGGATCTGCACGGACTCTCAGCGTCCGCCCCGGAAGGCATGCTGGCGTCCGTGGCCGACCATCCGCGGTCCGTCGGGACCGCCGCCGGCCGCCAAGCCCGAAAACACCGGTCCCCGTCGCCTTCGGAGATTGCCCGTGTCTAACCCCCTCACCAGCGGCCTCGTGGCCATCGCCCTTCTCGTGGTGCTTGCCGGTTGCGGCAAGCCCGCCACCCCCGCCGTCGCCGCCAAGCCTGCCGAGCCGAGCGCGGCCGCATCCGAAGCGCATCCACAGCCCGCGGCCGCGTTCACCGCGGTCGACTTCAGCGGTCTTAAGAAGGCGGATGGTGGCCTGACGATCGCCGAGCTCTATGCCGGCAAGGGCCAGCTGTCCGGCAAGCCGGTGCTGGTGCGTGGCAAGGTCGTCAAGACGCGCGCCAACATCATGGGCAAGAACTGGGTCCACGTCCGGGACGGCACGGGTGGCTCGACCTCGAGCGACCTCACCGTGATCACGACCGACGCACCACCCGTGGTCGGTTCGACGGTGCTCGTGAGCGGTGCGCTCTCGACGGACCGCGATCTCGGCCTCGGTTATCGCTACGAGATCCTCATCGAGGACGGCAAGATCAAGGTCGAGTAGCGGCGAGGCGCGAGCGCCGGGCTCGGCGGCCAAACCAGGCGGGCACGGCGGGCCGGACCACGTCGCTGCACCGGATGCCGGCGAGCTGGCGAGAATCGGCCCTTTCGGCTATTCTGTCAGACCCTTTGCCGCATCCGGATACGATCCCGCATGGCCCGCATCACGATCGAGGACTGCCTGAGCCAAGGCGTCATGAACCAGTTCGAGCTCGTGCTGCTCGCCGCCAAGCGCGCGCGCCGGCTCGCCAACGGCGCCGACGCGCTCGTCGACTGGCAGAACGACAAGCCGACGGTCGTGGCGCTGCGCGAGATCGCCGACGGCAAGATCAACCGCGACCTCCTGCTCGAGGCCGATCCGGAGCCGGCCCCGCAGATGGCCCCGGCGGAGAATCCGCTCGACCTGCCGCCCGACTTCCGCGCGCCGCAGTTCGGGCTCGGCGACTGACCGGAGCCCGCTGAACGGCGGTCGCAACCGCCCCGCGAATGGATTACGCGTCCTCCCTGCTGAGCTTCCTGCCGGGTGGACGCCGCTCCCCGGGGATCTCGCAGCTGATCGCTAAGCTCGAGGCTTACCTCCCGCCGACCCAGGTCGAGCGGGTCCAGGAGGCCTACGAGCTCGCCGCCGCCGCCCACAAGGGCCAGAAGCGCCTGACGGGCGAGGCCTACATCACGCACCCGGTCGCGGTCGCCGGGATCCTCGCGGACCTGCACCTCGACGGCCAGACGATCTGCGCGGCGCTGCTGCACGACGTCATCGAGGACACCCCGACCGCGAAGGACGAGATCCTCGCGCGCTTCGGCCGCGAGGTCGCCGAGCTCGTCGACGGCGTCTCGAAGCTCGACAAGGTCCAGTTCAAGAGCCGCAAGGAAGCGCAGGCCGAGTCGTTCCGCAAGATGATCCTGGCGATGGTGCGCGACATCCGCGTCATCATGGTCAAGCTCGCCGACCGGACCCACAACATGCGCACGCTCGGCGCGATGCCCCCCGCGAAGCGCCGGCGCATCGCCCTCGAGACGCTGGACATCTACGCCCCGATCGCCAATCGCCTCGGCATCCACTCGATCAAGCTCGAGCTCGAGGACCTCGGCTTTCAGGCGCTCTACCCGCAGCGCTACAAGGTCATCGAGCGCGAGCTCAAGCGCGCGCGCGGCAACCAGAAGGAGTTCCTGCCGAAGATCGTCGCCAACATCAAGGGCGCGCTCGAGAAGGCCGGCGTCAAGGGCAGCGTCGACTCGCGCGAGAAGCACCTCTACAGCGTCTACCAGAAGATGCGCCGCAAGGGCGTGTCCCTGTCGGAGGTCGTCGACGTCTACGGGGTGCGCGTCGTCGTCGAGAGCGTCGACGCCTGCTACCGCACGCTCGGCATCGTGCACGGCACCTACAAGCCGATGCCCGGACGCTTCAAGGACTACATCGCGATCCCGCGCATCAACGGCTACCAGTCGCTGCACACGACGCTGTTCGGACCGAACGGCGTGCCGCTCGAGGTGCAGATCCGCACCGAGGACATGCACCGGCTCGCCGAGAACGGCATCGCCGCGCACTGGCAGTACAAGGCGGGCGAGGACGTCGGCACGAGCCAGCACGAGCGCGCGCGCGAGTGGCTGAAGAACCTGATGCAGATGCAGGAGGGCGGCAACCCCGAGGAGTTCTTCGAGAGCGTCAAAGTCGACCTTTTCCCGGACAAGGTCTACGTGTTCACGCCGAAAGGCGACATCCTGAGGCTGCCGCGCGGCGCGACCTGCGTCGACTTCGCCTACGCGGTGCACAGCGAGGTCGGGCGCCGCTGCGTCGCCGCGAAGATCGACCGGCGGCTCGTGCCGCTGCGCACCGCGCTTCGCAACGGCCAGACCGTCGAGATCATCACCGCCAAGGGCGCGACGCCGAACCCCGCATGGGCGAACTTCGTCGTCACCGCCAAGGCGCGCGCCTCGATCCGCTCGTACCTGAAGACCATGAAGCGCAACGAGGCCGTCGACCTCGGCCGGCGGCTCGTGAACCAGGCGCTCGGGGAGTTCAAGCAGTCGCTGAAGGCGACCGACTCCACGCTGATCGCCTCCGCGGTGCGCGACCTCGGGTTCAAGGAGGCGGACGACCTCTTCGAGAAGGTCGGGCTCGGCGAGCGCCTCGCGCCGCTCGTCGCTCGCCACCTGCTGCCGGCCGACAAGAGCGCGGCCGAGGGCGAGCGCAAGGCGGCGCCGCTCGCGATCGCCGGCACCGAGGGCCTCGTCGTCACCTACGCGCGCTGCTGCTTCCCGATCCCGTTCGACCCGGTGATCGCGTTCCTGTCGGCCGGACGCGGCGTCGTGATCCACCGCGCGAGCTGCGGCAACCTCGCCGGCTGGCACAAGCAGCCCGACAAGTGGCTGCCGGTGTCGTGGCAGAAGGGCACCGACCGGACCTTCGCCTCGGAGCTCAAGGTCGAGGTGCAGAACCGCCCGGGCGTCCTCGCGGCGGTCGCCTCGGGCATCGCCTCGACCGAGACCAACATCGGCCACCTGTCGGTCGTCGAGCACGACCCGGGGAGCGCCATGATCACGCTCGAGCTTCAGGTGCGCGACCGCACCCAGCTCGCGAAGGTGATCCGCGCGCTGCGCTCGATGCCCGAAGTCCTGTCGGTCGAGCGCACCACCGCCTGAGCGTCACCCGGCGCCGGGGCCATGCGACAATGGCCGCGGCCCAGCCAGGAACCCTCCCATGCCACGCACGATCATCTCGACCACGGCGGCGCCGGCCGCGATCGGCACCTACTCGCAGGCCGTGCGGGTCGGCAATACCGTCTACATCTCGGGGCAGATCGCGCTCGATCCGGCGACCAAGGAGCTCGTCGGCGGCGGCATCGAGGCCGAGGTCCGGCGCGTGTTCGAGAACCTGAAGGCGATCTCGACCGCCGCCGGCGGCTCGCTCGCGGACGCCGTCAAGGTCACGATCTACCTCGTCGACCTCGGCCACTTCGCGCTCGTCAACAAGGTCATGGCCGAGTACTGCAGGGAGCCCTACCCGGCGCGTGCCGCGGTCGGCGTCGCGGCGCTGCCGCGCGGGGCCGCCGTCGAGGCCGACTGCATCCTGGAGCTGTGACCGAGGCCGCGTCGCGTCCGCTCCCGCGGGCGGCGCCCGGCGCCGACGGCGAGCTGCGGCCGGTCACGGCGCTGAAGGGCGTCGGCGAGGCGCTCGCCGCAAAGCTCGCGCGTCTCGGCATCGAGACGGTCCAGGACCTCCTGTTCCTGCTGCCGCTGCGTTACGAGGACCGGACGCAGATCGTGCCGATCGGGACGCTGCGCGCCGGCGATCGCGCGGTCATCGAGGGCGAGATCCAGCTCGCCGAGATCGTGTTCCGCAAGCGCCGCCAGCTGCTCGTGCGCATCGCCGACGGCTCGGGCTTCCTGACGCTGCGGTTCTTCTACTTCACGGCCCAGCAGCAGTCGCAGCTCGCGCGCGGCGTGCGCCTGCGCTGCTACGGCGAGGCGCGGCGCGGGACGCTGGGCCTCGAGATCGTGCACCCCGAATACCGGCGCGCGGACGGCGAGGATGCGCAGCGCACCGAGGACTCGCTGACGCCGGTCTATCCCACCACCGAGGGCGTGCAGCAGGGACGGCTGCGGATACTGACCGCGCTCGCGCTCGCCGAGGCCGAGCGCGCGAGCGTGCGCGACTGGCTGCCCGACGAGCTGCTGCGCGACCTGAAGCTCCCGGCACTCGCCGCCGCGCTCGCCTACGTGCACCGCCCGCCCCCCGGCGCCGACCTGGCACCGCTCGAGGCGGGCCGGCACCCGGCGCAGCGGCGCCTGGCGTTCGAGGAACTGCTCGCGCACCAGCTGAGCCTGCGGCTGCTGCGCCGCGAGATCCGCCGCGACCCCGCCTGGCCGCTGAACCCGCCCGGCGTGCTCGCGCGCCGGCTGCGCGAGTCGCTCGCCTTCGCGCTGACGCGCGCCCAGGAGCGCGCGCTCGCGGAGGTGCTCGCCGACCTCGCGACGCCCGCGCCGATGCTGCGGCTCGTGCAGGGCGACGTCGGCTCGGGCAAGACCGTCGTCGCCGCGCTCGCGGCACTCGCCGCGGTCGAGGCGGGCTTCCAGGCGGCGCTGATGGCGCCGACCGAGCTCCTCGCCGAGCAGCACGCGCAGAACTTCGAGCGCTGGCTGCGGCCGCTCGGGCTCCCGGTCGCACTCCTGTCGGGGCGCCTGAGCGGCCGCGCCCGGCAGTCGACGCTCGATGCGATCGCCGCCGGCAACGACGTCCCGATCGTCGTCGGCACGCACGCGCTCTTCCAGGAGGGCGTGCGCTTCGGGCGCCTGGCGCTCGTGATCATCGACGAGCAACACCGCTTCGGCGTGCACCAGCGCATGGCGCTCAGGGAGAAGGGCCTCGCCGACGGGCGCTTCCCGCACCAGCTGATCATGACGGCGACGCCGATCCCGCGCACGCTCGCGATGACCGCCTACGCGGACCTGGACGTCTCGGTCATCGACGAGCTGCCGCCGGGGCGCACGCCGGTGCGCACGGTCGTGATGCCGGAAACGCGCCGCGACGAGGTCGTCGCGCGGATCGCCGGCGCCTGCCGGGACGGTCGCCAGGCCTACTGGGTCTGCCCGCTGATCGAGGAGTCCGACGAACTCGAGTACCAGGCGGCCGAGGCGACGCACGCGGCGCTGGTCGCGGCGCTGCCGGCACTCAGGATCGGCCTTGCGCACGGCCGGCTGACGAGCGCCAAGAAGGAGGCCGTGATGGCGGCCTTCAAGCGCGGCACGCTCGACCTGCTGGTCGCGACCACGGTCATCGAGGTCGGCGTCGACGTGCCGAACGCGAGCCTGATGATCATCGAAAACGCCGAGCGGATGGGGCTCGCGCAGCTGCACCAGCTGCGCGGGCGGGTCGGGCGCGGCGCCGCGGAGTCGAGCTGCGTGCTCCTGTATCGCGCACCCCTGTCACCGCTCGCGCGCGAGCGGCTCGACGTCATGCGCACGACCCACGACGGCTTCGAGGTGTCGCGGCGCGACCTCGAGCTCAGGGGCCCGGGCGAGCTCCTCGGCACGCGCCAGACTGGGCTCATGCAGATGAAGGTCGCCGAGCTCGTGCGCGACGCGGACCTGCTGCCGCGGGTGCAGCAGGCCGCGGAAGTGATGCTCGAGCGCCATCCCGATAACATAGCGCCCCTGCTCAGGCGCTGGATCGGCGCACGCGAGCGCTACGGCAAGGTGTGAACCATGGGGAGCGCCGCTTGAAGCACTACGACGCGTCGGCCACGGCGCCGCTGCTGCCGCTCGACCTCTGGATGCCGGGCACGGAACTCGTGCGCGGGCTGCCCGCGCCGCTCGCCGCCTGGCTGACCGAGCCCGGGCTGCTCGGCGAGCGGATCCGCGCCGCGACCGGGGCGCCTTCGGGCCTGCGGGTCGTCGGCGAGCGCCTCGGGTTCCTGTCGGGCGAGCAGCAGGCGCTGCTCGAATCCGGCGCGGCGAGCTGCTTCATGCGGCAGGTCGAGCTCCTCGGCCGCGGCCGGCCGTGGGTGTTCGCCGAGACGCTGATCCCCGACCACACGCTCGAGCACCAGCCGTGGCTCGCCGAGCTCGGGCCGAGCTCGCTGGGCGCGACGCTGGCCGCGATCGCGGGGGTCACGCGGGGGCCCTTCGAGTTCGCGCCGCTCCCGGCCTCGCATCCGCTCGCGGCGAGCGCGCTCGAGCGCGGCGCCAGCAAGGCCGCGGTGCTCTGGGCGCGGCGCTCCTGGTTCGCGCTCTACGGCCGGCGGCTGCTGGTGCAGGAAGTGTTCCTGCCGGAGGCGATCGGGTGCTGAACGCGCTGCCCGCGACGTGGCGCGCGCCGCTGCGCGCGGCGCTGACGGGGCTGTGGGCGACGCTCGTCGACTACGCGCACCTCGTGCGCCTGCATCGCCCGATCGGCATCTGGCTCTTGATGTGGCCGGCGCTGTGGGGGCTGTGGCTCGCGGGGCGCGGCCACCCGCACGAGCGGGTGTTCATCGTGTTCGTGCTCGGCGTCGTGCTGACGCGCTCCGCCGGCTGCGCGGTCAACGACTTCGCCGACCGGCGCTTCGACCCGCACGTCGCGCGCACCCGCGAGCGGCCGCTCGCCAACGGCGCCGTGTCGCCGATCGAGGCGCTCTGCGTCTACGCGATCCTGTCGCTGCTCGCGCTGGCGCTCGTGCTGACGCTCGACCGGCTGACGGTCGCCTACGCGATCGGCGGCGCGGCGCTGACCGTCGTCTATCCGTTCCTGAAGCGCTTCTTCCCGCTGCCGCAGATGTGGCTCGGCGCCGCGTTCTCGTGGTCGATCCCGATGGGCTTCGCGGCCGAGACCCACGCGGTTCCGCGGCTCGCGTGGCTGCTGTTCGTCGCCGGCCTCATGTGGACCGCGGTCTACGACACGATGTACGCGATGGTCGACCGCGACGACGACCTGAAGCTCGGCATCAAGTCGACCGCGATCCTGTTCGGCGACGCCGACCGCGGGGTGATCCTCGCGATGCAGGCGATCGTGCTCCTGGCGCTGTGGCTCGCCGGCGAGCGCGCCGGCCTCGGGCGCTGGTTCCACGGCGGCCTCGCGGCGGGCGCGCTGCTGTTCGCTTACCAGCAGTGGCTGATCCGCGCGCGCGACCCCGCCGCCTGCATGCGCGCGTTCACCAACAATGCCTGGTTCGGGCTCGCGGTGTTCGTCGGCATCGCGCTCGACTACCTGTTCCGCTAGGCGCTCAGTCGCGCGGCGCGGCGCGCGCGAGCCCCTCGCGCCAGCGCAGCAGGAGCCCCTCGGCGAAGTCCGCGAACACCCTGAGGCGCGCGGTGCCGCGCGCCGCCGCCGGGAACACGATCGACAGCGGCGGCCCGTCGCCGACGTAGTCGTCGAGCACGGTCTCGAGGCGGCCGCGCGCGATCAGCTCCCCGGCCAGCAGATCGATCGTCTGCGCGAGCCCGGCGCCGGCGAGCGCCGCCGCGAGCTGCGCCTCGGCGAGGTTGAAGATCGCGGCGAACTCGACCCGCGGTCCGTGGCCACCGCGAAAATGCAGCTCGACCGGACGTCCCGTCGCGCCGCTCGTGATGCCGAGCAGCGTGTGGTGAACGAGATCCTCGGGACGCTGCGGGCGCCCGTGGGCGGCGAAGTACGCCGGGGATCCGATGATCACGCGCCGCGTCGTCGCGATGCGCCGCGCGACGTAGGTCTTCGGCCGCACCGTCCCGGCGCGGATCGCGACGTCGATCTGCTCGGCGACGAGGTCCACGACGCGGTCGTTGAAGCGCAGGTCGAGCTTGAGGTCGGGGTAGCGCTTCATGAACTGCGGCAGCGCGGGCAGCAGCAGGCCGCGGCCGAACGCGGTCGGCACGTCGACGCGCAGCATGCCCTGGGGCTTCAGGTGCGCGCCGCGCACCGCCTCCTCGGCGGCCTCGACCTCGGCGAGGATCCGCTGGCAGCGCTCGAGGTAGTCCGTGCCCTCGGCCGTCAGCGTGACCTTGCGCGTCGTGCGCGTCAGCAGCCGCACGCCGAGGTGCTGCTCGAGCGCCGCGACCGCCTCGCTGACCGCCGCACGCGACAGCTCCAGGTGATCGGCGGCGCGCGCGAAGGACCCGAGCCGCGCCACCCTGCTGAAGACCCGCATCGCGTGCAGACGGTCCATCGGCGCCCCCGGATTAATCGGAATATCCGAACTGTCATTTAAGCACTGTCCGGTTTATCCGACCAGAGGGTCCGGCTACATTGACCCCATCGCGCCACCCACTGGAGACCCCGATGTTCATCGTCAAAGGTCGACTGCTCGGGACGTTCCTCGGACTCCTGATCGCCGCGCTCGGCGTCGTGCAGCTGTCCACGATCAGCGCCGGTTCCTCGACCTGCGAGCCGCCGCTGCCGGGGGCCGCGGCGACCGCGTCGCGCTAGCGCCTAGCGACCGGCCGGGCGAGCGGCTGCAGCCGCGACGACGGGGAGCGGCTGCGCCGAGCGCCCTGGCGGTGATGGCGCCCCGGACGGGCCGCGCACACCGCGAATGTCCGGGAGCCGGGCGGGGGGGAGTCCGGGGCATTCGACACGCTCCCGCGCCGGGTGAACCGGCGGCCGGCATCGCCCGTTCCCTTCCCGTTGCGCGGCCGGCGATCGCGACCCGCGGGCGTTCCTCACCTCATCGACCGGCGCGCCATCTCGTCACGATGCGCCGCGTGGCGCATCATGCCGGCCGTTTGGCGGGAGTTGCGGTTGAGCGTGTATCGCGAGTCGACGGGCGCGGGGACGGATGTCGCGCTGCTGCACGGCTGGGGCCTGCATGGCGGCGTGTTCGCTGCGCTCGCGAGCGCGCTTGCGAGCCGCCACCGCGTGCACGTGCTCGACCTGCCTGGCCACGGGCGCTCGCCGTGGGCCAAGGGCGCGGCCGATCTCGAGGGCCTGGCCCGGATCGTCGCCGAGTACCTGCCGGCCGAGTGCGCGCTCCTCGGCTGGTCGCTGGGCGGCATGGTGGCGGTGCGGCTCGCGACGCTCTTTCCCGGGCGCTTCCCGCGGCTCGTGCTGATCGCGACCTCGCCGCTCGGAAGCCAGCGCCGCGACTGGCCGCACGGCCTCGACGAGCCGACGCTCGCGGGCCTCGCGAGGCGCCTCGGCCGCGACTGGCTCGCGACGATCCAGGACTTCGTGGCGCTCGAGGTGCGCGGCGAGGAGAACCCGCTCGCGACGCTGCGCACGCTGAAGCGCGAGCTGACGACGCACGGGGCGCCGAGCACCGCGGCGCTCGAGGCCGGGCTCGCGATCCTGCGCGGCACGGACCTGCGGCCGGAGCTCTCGCGGGTGCGGGCGCGCACGCTCGTGATCGGCGGCGAGTACGACCGGCTCGCGCCGCCGGCCGCGGTCGCGGCGCTCGCGGCCGGCATCGGGGGCGCGCGCCTGGAATCGATCGCGCGCGCCGCGCACGCACCCTTCCTGTCGCACCGCGAGCGAGTCGAGGCGCTGCTCGACGAATGGCTCGCCCCGTGAGGCCCGCCGATCCGCTGCGCCTCGACGGGCGCGCACTCCGCCGCCACTTCGAGCGCGCGAGCCGCACCTTCGATGCCCACGCGGTGCTCGCGAGCCGGGTGCGCGAGGAGCTCCTGTCGCGCCTCGATCTCGTCGCGTTCGAGCCGCGCGTCGTGCTCGACCTCGGCTGCGGCACCGCTCACGCGGCGCGCGCACTCAAGCGCCGCTGGCCGAAGGCGCGCGTGCTCGCGCTCGACCGGTCGGGCGCGATGCTGGCGCGGGCGGCGGCGCAGAGCTCGTTCCTGCGGCGCTTCGGGCGCGCCCGCGCCGACGCGGTCGCGCTCCCGATCGCGAGCGGCGCGGTCGACCTCGTGTTCTCCTCGCTGATGCTGCCCGCGGTCGATGCGCTCGACGCCGCGCTCGCCGAGGCGCGCCGGATCCTGAGCGCGCGCGGCTACTTCACGTTCGCGACGCTCGGCCCCGACACGCTCAAGGAGCTGCGCGCCGCGTGGGCCGCGGCCGACGGCGGCGCGCACGTGCATCGCTTCCTCGACATGCACGACGTCGGCGATGCGCTCGTGCGCGCGGGCTTCGCGGACCCCGTCATGGACGTCGAGCGCGTGACGCTCACCTATCGCGACGTGCGCGCGCTGGTCGCCGACCTGCGGGCGGTCGGCGCGAGCAACGCGCTCGCCGAGCGGCGTCGGGCGCTCACCGGCCGGCAGCGCTGGGCGATCGTCGAGGCGCAGTACGCGCGCGACGCGGACGGGCGGCTGCCGGCGAGCTGCGAGGTCGTCTACGGCCAGGCCTGGTGCCCGGGTACGACGCCTCCCATCCGCTCGCGCCGCGGCGAGGTCGTCGTGCCACTCGAGCGGCTGAGGCGGCGCTGAGCCGGGGCGCAAGTGGTTGGCCGTCATGAAAATTGTGGCGCCGCGACGCGTGGGCGAGCGCACGCTGCGGGCCGCGCGGCGCGCGTCCGCTGATCGGCCGGCCGGCGCGGGCGGCGGGCCCGCTGCTGCGCCATCCTGAGCACTCGCGCACACGCTGCGCGGGGACCGGCTAAAGACAGTTTTCTCCGAGACTTCCGGAGGTTACACTCCCGGCCCTTCGCGACGGCCCTGCCCGCGCGGGAAGCGTCCGGTCGTGCCGGCACTCCCGCCGGAGCGGGCTGCGGACGAGGCCCGCGCCAGCGACCACCGCCCGGCGCGTACAAGCAATGCCTGTGAGTGCACGGGCCGGGCAGACGGGAACACAGGCTTTATAGGGGCTGAGATGTTGAAACGCACAGTCGCCAGCGCGCTCGGCGGCCTGATGGCCACCGTACCGGCGTTCGCCTATGAGAGCAGCTACAACCTGCCGGTCGGCGTCACCGACATCTCGGCACGGGTGTTCTCGCTGCACATGATGATCTTCTGGGTCTGCGTCGTGATCGGCGTCGCGGTGTTCGCGGTGATGATCTATTCGATCGTGCGCTTCCGCAAATCCGCGGGCGCCGTGCCCGACAAGACGCTGACGCACTCGACGCAGGTCGAGGTCGTCTGGACGCTGATCCCGGCGCTGATCCTCGTCAGCATGGCGATCCCGGCGGCACGCACGCTCGTCGCGATGGAGGACACGCGCAACTCCGAGCTCACCGTCAAGGTCACCGGCTACCAGTGGAAGTGGCAGTACGAGTACCTGGGCTCGGGCGTCGCGTTCTTCTCGACGCTGTCGACCGACTCCAACGAGGCGCGCCAGCTCAACTCCGGCGTCGACGTCACGAAGGTCAAGGACTACCTGCTGTCGGTCGACCACCCGCTCGTCGTGCCGGTCGACACCAAGGTGCGGCTGCTGGTGACCGGCAACGACGTGATCCACTCGTGGTGGGTGCCGGACTTCGCGGTCAAGAAGGACGCGATCCCGGGCTTCGTCAACGAGGCCTGGTTCAAGGCCAAGAAGGTCGGTCGCTACACCGGCCAGTGCGCCGAGCTCTGCGGTCGCGATCACGGGTTCATGCCGATCGTCGTCGAGGTGGTGTCGAAGGACGATTTCGCGAAGTGGCTCGCCGCGCGCCAGGAGGCCGCCAAGGCACCGGCCGGCGCGCCGGCGGCGAGCGCCGCGCTTTAAGGATTCGACGGAGTTTTCGTACATGGCACACGCTGACACCCTCGCCCACGACGACCACCACGACGAGAAGCCGCGCGGCATCGGCCGCTGGATCTTCGCGACCAACCACAAGGACATCGGCACGATGTACCTCGTGTTCGCGTTCGCGATGTTCTTCCTCGGCGGCGCGATGGCGCTCCTGATCCGGCTCGAGCTGTTCAAGCCCGGCATGCAGTTCTTCGACCCGACGTTCTACAACTCGCTGGTGACGACGCATGCGCTGGTGATGATCTTCGGCGCGGTGATGCCGGCCTTCGTCGGGCTCGCCAACTGGATGATCCCGCTGCAGATCGGCGCGCCCGACATGGCGCTGCCGCGCATGAACAACTACAGCTTCTGGATCCTGCCGTTCGCGTTCACGCTGCTGCTGTCGTCGTTCTTCACCGCCGGCGGCGGCCCCGCCGGCGGCTGGACGCTGTATCCGCCCCTGTCGCTGCAGGCCGGCGACAGCTTCCCGCTGACGATCTTCGCGATCCACCTGATGGGCGCCTCGTCGATCATGGGCGCGATCAACGTGATCGTGACGATCATGAACATGCGCGCGCCGGGCATGACGCTCTTGAAGCTGCCGCTGTTCTGCTGGACCTGGCTGATCACGGCGTACCTTTTGATCGCGGTGATGCCGGTGCTCGCGGGCGCGGTCACGATGCTGCTCACCGACCACTTCTTCGGCACCAGCTTCTTCAACCCGGCCGGCGGCGGCGACCCGGTGATGTTCCAGCACATCTTCTGGTTCTTCGGCCACCCGGAGGTCTACATCCTGATCCTGCCGGCCTTCGGCGTCGTGTCGGAGATCATCCCGACGTTCTCCAGGAAGCCGCTCTTCGGCTACGACGCGATGGTCTACGCGACCGCCTCGATCGCGTTCCTGTCGTTCATCGTCTGGGCGCACCACATGTTCACGGTCGGCATGCCGCTCGCCGGCCAGATGTTCTTCATGATGAGCACGATGCTGATCGCGGTTCCGACCGGCGTGAAGGTGTTCAACTGGACGACGACGATGTGGCGCGGCTCGCTGTCGTTCGAGCCGCCGATGCTGTTCGCGCTCGCGTTCCTGTTCCTGTTCACGATCGGCGGGTTCTCGGGGCTGATGCTCGCGATCGCGCCGGCCGACTTCCAGTACCAGGACACCTACTTCGTCGTCGCGCACTTCCACTACGTGCTGGTGCCGGGCGCGGTGTTCGCGATCATCGCCGGCGTCTACTACTGGCTGCCGAAGTGGACCGGCCACATGTACGACATGGCGATCGCCAAGTGGCACTTCTGGCTGTCGGCGATCTCGGTCAACGTGCTGTTCTTCCCGCAGCACTTCCTCGGCCTCGCCGGCATGCCGCGGCGCATCCCCGACTACAACACGCAGTTCACCGACTGGAACATGGTGTCGTCGGTGGGCGGCTTCGTGTTCGGCTTCTCGCAGCTCTTGTTCCTGTGGTGCGTCCTCAAGTGCGTGCGCGGCGGCGCGACCGCGAGCCAGCAGGTGTGGGACGCCGAGCCGCACGGCCTCGAGTGGACGCTGCCGTCGCCGGCGCCGTACCACTCGTTCGAGACCGCGCCGGACGTGCACTGAGTCGCCCGTGATCGGCACGCCCGAGACCGAGGACCGCACGCGCCGCGCCCGCACGCGGCGGCTCGCGCTGATGCTCGCGGCGCTGGCCGGCGCGATCTACGTGGGCTACGTCGTGCTCGCGATCACCCGGGCGGGCCACTGACGATGGGCGCGCCCCGCCCGCACCGCGCGCTCGTCGGACGGCTGGTGCTGTTCACCGCCGGCAGCTTCGCGTTCGGCTTCGCGCTCGTGCCGCTCTACAGCGTGCTGTGCAAGGTCTGGGAAACCGGCAGCCGCTGGTACGGGACGCAGACGCCGGCGGCCGCCGTCGTCGAGCGCCCGGTCGTCGATCGGCTGGTCACGGTCGAGTTCCTCGCCAACGTGCCGCGCGCCGGCGACTGGGAGTTCAGGCCCAAGGTCGCGACGCTCAGGGTCCATCCCGGCAAGCTCTACGCCACCAGCTTCTACGCGCGCAACCTGACCGGCGCCGCGACGATCGCGCAGGCGGTGCCCTCGATCGCGCCGGGCTCGATGGCGCGCTACTTCCACAAGACCGAATGCTTCTGCTTCAGGCCCCAGAACTTCGCCGCCGGCGAAGGTCGCGACATGCCGCTCAGGTTCATCGTCGACGCCGACCTGCCGCCCGAGGTCGACCGCGTCACGCTCGCCTACTCGTTCTTCGACCTGCCGCAAGCGGCAGCCAACCGCTGACGTACCGTCCAGGAAACGCCATGGCCAACGCCCACTCCGCGCCCGACTCCGACAAGTACTACGTCCCGCACGGGAGCCCCTGGCCGTTCTTCGGCTCGATCGCGCTGTTCGTGCTGATGGCGGGCGCGGCGCTCACGCTCGAGCACGCCGGCGTCGGCCCGGCGATCCTGTCGGTCGGGCTGCTGCTCTTGTTCGCGCTCTTCTACTTCTGGTTCGGCACCGTGATCCGCGAGAGCGAGGCCGGGGCCTACAACCTGCACGTCGATCGCTCGTTCCGGATGGGCATGGCGTGGTTCATCTTCTCGGAGGTGATGTTCTTCGCGGCGTTCTTCGGCGCGCTCTTCTACGCGCGCCAGCTCGCGCTGCCGAGGCTCGCCGGGCAGACCGCGCAGTTCATGACGCACACGCTGCTGTGGGGCAACTTCGAGGGCGGCTGGCCGTCGAACGGCCCGGCGGCGCTCGGCCCGCGCAGCAACGGCAGCTTCGAGACGATCCCGGCGCTCGGGGTGCCGGCGATCAACACGCTGATCCTGCTGACCTCCGGCGTCACGGTCACGATCGCCCACCATGCGCTGCGCGCCGGCAACCGCGCGCTCCTCAAGGTGTTCCTCGCGGCGACCTGGCTCCTCGGCTTCCTGTTCGTCTACCTGCAGGCGCAGGAGTACCACCACGCCTACACCGAGCTCGGGCTCACGCTCGGCACCGGCATCTACGGCTCGACGTTCTTCATGCTGACGGGCTTCCACGGCTTCCACGTGACCGTCGGCGCGATCATGCTGCTCGTGATCTGGGGTCGCGTGATGCGCGGGCACTTCACGCCGTCGCGCCACTTCGCCTTCGAGGGCGTGGCGTGGTACTGGCACTTCGTCGACGTGGTGTGGCTCGGCCTGTACGTGTTCGTCTACTGGCTGTAGTCAGCGGCCGACGTCGTGCGGCGCGATCCAGCCCTGGCGCGCCGCGATGAGCAGCAGCGCGAATAGCGCGAGCGACAGGCCAACGCGCCAGGTCAGCGCGCGCAGCATCTTCGCCGGGTCGCCGCGCCGCCGGCCGAGCTGGTAGAGCGCGATGCCGAGACTCACGACGATCGCGAGCAGGGTTCCGATGATCAACAGCCGCATCACGCCCAACGCACGTCTCCCGGTGGGGGGGCCAGTATAGTGCGGCTGCCCGGCGGCCGACGCTTCGCGCCCCGCGCGTGGGCGACGCTGGGCGCCGCCGCCGGCGTCGCGCTGTGCGCTGTCCTCGGCACGTGGCAGCTCGGGCGCGCCGACGAGAAGCGCGCGCAGCTCGCCGCCTACGCCGCGGCGACGACGCCGGTCCCGCTGCCGCGCGCGGCGCAGGCGCTGCCGCGCTACGCGCACGTGCGCGTCGCCGGCCATTTCCTCCCGGAGCGGCAGTTCCTGCTCGACAACATGACGCACGCTTCGGTCGCCGGCTATCGCGTGCTGACGCCGTTCCTGACCGAGGGCGGCGACACGCTGATCGTCGACCGCGGCTGGCTGCCGATGGGGCCGAGCCGCGCCGAGCTGCCGCGCATCGACGTCGACGCGGCGCCGCGCGAGCTCAAGGGTCGCAGCGACGCGCTGCCGCGCCCCGGCATCGAGCCCCCCGCCACCCCGCCCGCCGACCGCTGGCCACGCGTCGTCGCGTTCCCGAAGCTCGAGGACCTCGAGCGCGCGCTCGGGCGCCCGCTCTACCCCGCGGTGCTGCTTCTCGATCCTGCCGAGCCCGACGGCTACCTCAGGGACTGGCGCCCGGGCGGGCTGCCGCCCGAGCGTCACGTCGGCTACGCGGTCCAGTGGTACGCGCTCGGCGCAACGCTCCTCGTCGCGTTCGTGATCGCGAGCCTGAAGGCCCCGGCATGACGCCGCCCGTGCCCGGCGTGCGCCAGCGGCGCCTGCAGCTGCTCGCGCTCGCGGCGCTGTTCCTGGGCCCGCTCGGCCTCGCGGCGCTCGTCTACTTCGCGAGCGACCTGCGCCCCGCCGGCCACCTGCAGCACGGCGAGCTCCTCGATCCCCCGCGGCCGCTGCCGGCGGCGAGCCTGGCGCGCGCCGATGGCGGGACCACGGCGCCCGACTTCCTGCGCCACCACTGGTCGCTCGTGACGGTTGCGCACGGCGCCTGCGGCGCGAGCTGCGCGACGGCGATCGAGACGATGCGCATCGCGCGCCTGGCGCTCGATGCGGACGCGGCGCGCGTGCAGCGCGTGCTCCTCGTCGATGCGCCGTGCTGCGGCGGCGGCGCGCCGGCCGCGGCCGAGCTCGCATCCGCATGGCTCGACTCGAAGGACGGGGCGGCGCTCCTCGCGGCGCTCGGCTCGCGGTCCGCGCCCGTCCCCGAGGACGGGCGGATCCTGCTCGTCGATCCGCTCGGGAATCTCGTGCTCAGCTACGCGCCCGGCGTCGACGCGAAGGACCTGCTGAAGGACCTCGCGCGCCTGCTCAGGCTCTCGACGATCGGCTGAGCGCTACTTCGCGGCCGCCGCGATGTAGTCGACGGCGTTGGTCACCGACTGGTCCGACAGGTCCGCGCGCCCGCCCTTGGCTGGCATGACGCCCGCCTTGCCGGTGTAGCCCGCGAGCGCGTGCTGGTGCAGCGTCGCCGCGCCCTGCTGGAGCCTCGGTCCCCACGCCGCCTTGTCGCCGAACTTCGGCGCGCCGCCGATGCCCGCCGCGTGGCACATCGCGCACACGCTCTTGTAGACGTCGGCGCCGCCGAGGACCTCGGTCGAGACCGCGGGCGCCTTGGCCGCCGCGGCCGCGGTGCCGATGATCGCGAGCGACTTGTTGTCCTGGCCGGCGACCGCGACGCGGCCGACGGGCTCGGTGTGCTCGGTGACTTCCTTCACGTACTCGGGATCGTCGAGGTCGCGCCCGCCGCCCGCGTGCCGGCCGACGTAGCTCGCGACGACGAAGATGCCGACCGCGAGGCCGATCAGGCCGCCGATCACGATGCTGACGAGGTTCAGGAACTGGCTGTCGTGCTTCTTGCTCACCGCCGCACCGTCAGTGCAGGAACGACGCGAGCCGCGTCGCGAACGTGTAGTCGCCCTCGATCGCCATCAGGCCGATCAGGATCAGCAGGCACAGGGGCGGCAGCAGGATCGCGAACTTGAGCGCGAGCCGCTCCCACTTCATGTGCATGAAGATCGCGACGATCAGGCCTGCCTTGACGATCATCAGGAACAGGATCAGCGACCAGCGCAGCAGGCCCTGCACGTGGAAGTAGTCGACGAGGTAGGAGAACGTGCTGACGACGAACAGCATGATCCAGACGACCAGGTAGATCGTCAGCGGGTGCTGCTGGCCTTCGGCGTGCGCGGCGGTCGCGGTGGCGGAGTGGTCCATGGTTGGCCTACCAGAGATAGAAGAGCGCGAAGATGAACACCCACACGAGGTCGACGAAGTGCCAGTACAGGCCCGCGATCTCGACGGTCTCGTAGGTGCCCTTGCGGTCGTAGAAGCCGTTCCAGACCCGCAGCGCCACGACCGTCAGGTACACGACGCCGGCCGACACGTGCAGGCCGTGAAAGCCCGTGATCATGAAGAACGACGCGCCGAACTGGTCGGCGCCGAGCGGGCTGCCCCAGGGGCGCACGTGCTCGTGGACGATCAGCTTCGTCCACTCGAAGGCCTGCATGCCGACGAAGGTCGCGCCGAAGCCGGCCGTGATCAGCATCAGCGCGGTCGTGTTCGCGCGGTTGCGGCGGTAGCCGTAGTTGACCGCGAGCGCCATCGTGCCGCTCGAGGTGATCAGCACCATCGTCATGATCGCGATCAAGAGCAGCGGCACCGACGTGTGGCCGACGTTGAGCGCGAACACCTCGCTCGGGTTCGGCCACTTCGCGGTGGTCGAGATCCGCACGTTCATGTAGGACGTCAGGAAGCACGAGAAGATGAACGTGTCGGACAGCAGGAAGATCCACATCATCAGCTTCCCCCACGGGACGGGGAAAGCCTGCTTGTCGGATGCGAAGTCGGCCGCGACGCCCTCGAGGCCGGGCAGTTCCGTGGCGGTGCTCGTCAGTGCATCTGCAGCCATACGCTCGTCATCCTTCGGTCAGGTGGACAACAAGAGTCCAAACAGCACCAGCCACACCAGCAGCAGGTAGTGCCAGTAGACGGTGCACAGTCCGATCGTCAGCCGCGACTCCTGCGGCTTCGCGCCCGGTCGCGACAGGCGCTTGAGCGTATAGCCCCAGACGCCGAGGCCGCCGACGAGGTGCAGGCCGTGCACCGCGGTCAGCAGGTAGAAGAACGCGATCGCGGGATTGCCGACGGCGAAGAACTCGGTGTCGGCGACCTCGCGCCACGCGACGAGCTGCCCGACCAGGAACGCGCCCGTGAGCACCCCGCCGCCGGCCAGCCGCCACCTGAGCGCGGGCGCATTGTCGTGCTGCGCGGCCGAGCGCGCCCACTGCATCGCGGCGCTGCCGGCCATCAGCACCAGCGTATTGGCCCACAGCAGCGGCGGCACCGGGAAGTGGCGCCAGTCGCCGTGCTCCATGCCGTCCATCATCCGCATGTGGTACGCGGTGATGAACAGGCCGAAGAGCGACGTCACGACCGCGAGGAACACCACGAGCCCGATCCGCGCCGGCGGCTGCTCGGTGATCCGGCCGAGGATGCCGGGCGACTCGGCCTGCCACGGCTTCGCCATCAGGCGGCTGACGAGCACCGCCCAGACGGTGGCGCCCGCGACCAGCGCGCCGTACGCGGTCGTCAGCGTCACGCGTGCTTCTCGTGGCTCGGCGCCGGCGAGCCCGGGCCCGGCGGCACGTTCTGCGGGATGAAGTCCGCGCTCGCGCCCGGCACGCTGTAGTCGTAGGCCCAGCGGTAGACGACCGGCAGCTTCGCGCCCCAGTTGCCGTGCTTGGGCGGCGTGTCGGGTGTCTGCCACTCGAGCGTCGTCGCGCGCCAGGGGTTGCCGCCCGCCTCGCGGCCGTGCCGGAGCGACCAGAAGAGGTTGATCAGGAAGAACAGCTGCGCGAACGCGACGATCAGCGCCGCGATCGTGATCGAGGCATTGAGCGACTGCACCGAGGCCGGGAAGTCGGCGGTCGTGTAGGCGTAGTAGCGCCGCGGCACGCCGAGGATCCCGAGGTAGTGCATCGGCAGGTAGATCGCGTAGACGCCGAGGAACGTGATCCAGAAGTGCAGGCGTCCGAGCGTGTCGTTCAGCATCCGGCCGGTCATCTTCGGGTACCAGTGGTAGATCGCGCCGAACACCACGAGGATCGGCGAGACGCCCATGACCATGTGGAAGTGCGCGACCACGAAGTAGGTCGCCGACAGCGGCACGTCAACGGTGACGTTGCCGAGGAACAGGCCGGTGAGGCCGCCGTGCGTGAACGTGAAGATGAAGCCGATCGCGAACAGCATCGGCACCGTCAGGTGGATGTCGCCCTTCCACAGCGTCAGCACCCAGTTGTAGACCTTGAGCGCCGTCGGGATCGCGATGATCAGCGTCGTCGTCGCGAAGAAGAACCCGAAATACGGGTTCATGCCGCTGACGTACATGTGGTGGGCCCACACGACGAAGCTCAGGCACCCGATCGCGAGGATCGCCCACACCATCATCCGATAGCCGAAGATGTGGCGCCGCGCGTGCGTGCTCAGCAGGTCCGAGACGATGCCGAAGGCCGGCAGCGCGACGATGTAGACCTCGGGGTGGCCGAAGAACCAGAACAGGTGCTGGAACAGCAGCGGACTGCCGCCGTGATGCGTCGGCGACTGGCCCATCGAGACGACCGCCGGCATGAAGAAGCTGGTCCCGATCGTCGCATCGAGCGTCATCATGATCGCCGAGACGAACAGCGCGGGGAATGCCAGCAGGCCGAGGATCGTCGCCATGAAGATGCCCCACACCGACAGCGGCATGCGCATCAGCGTCATGCCGCGGCAGCGCGCCTGCAGCACCGTCGTCACGTAGTTGAGGCCGCCCATCGTGAACGCGACGATGAAGATCGCGAGCGAGGCGAGCATGCAGATGATGCCCCACGAGGCGCCGGGCGTTCCGGTGGAGATCGCCTGCGGCGGGTACAGCGTCCAGCCGGCGCCCGTCGGGCCGCCGGGCAGGAAGAAGCCCGCGACCAGCACCAGCACCGCGAGCAGGTACACCCAGTAGCTCAGCATGTTCATGTACGGGAACACCATGTCCCGTGCGCCGCACATCAGCGGGATCAGGTAATTGCCGAAGCCGCCGAGGAACAGCGCGGTCAGCAGGTAGATCACCATGATCATCCCGTGCATCGTGACCGCCTGGTAGTAGTCGTTCGGGGCGATCAGCGAGAACGTGTGCGGGAAGCCGAGCTGCAGGCGCATCAGCACCGAGAGCACGAGCGCGACCAGCCCGATCGCGATCGCGGTCAGCGCATACTGGATCGCGATGACCTTGTGGTCCTGGCTCCAGATGTACTTGGTGATGAAGGTCTGCGGGTCGTGGAGCGCATGATCGCGGTCCGCCAACGCTACGTACGCCATCCGCCTCTCCTTGTCTGCCGCGCCTCGGGCGCGGCCCTGAAAACACGGCCGGCCGGCATGCGCCGGCCGGCGAATCTCACCTCAGGGTATCCAGGTACGCGACGAGGTCGCTGATCGCGCGCTGGTCGTGCAGCGCGATCGCGAGCTGCGCCATCTGCGCGCCCGAGTAGTCGCTCGGGTGCGCGCCGCGCACGCCGCTCCTGAAGTTCTCGAGCTGGCGCGTCAGGTACCAGTCGGGCATGCCCGCGAGCCGCGGCGCGAGGGTGGCCCAGATGCCCTCGCCCTTGAAGCCGTGGCAGGCGCCGCAGGTCGAGTAGAGCGCCTTGCCGTGATCGACGTCGCCGGCGACGCTGATCGGCGCCGCGTTGTCGGGCAGCGTCGCGATGTAGGCGACGACGTTCGCGATCGCGGCATCGTCGGCGAGCGTGCCCGCCATCGGCGACATCTGCTGGCCGTAGGTGTCGCGGCTGTCGGCGCCGCGCAGCCCCGCCTTGAAGTTCCTGAGCTGCTTGGCGAGGTACCACGGCGCCTGGTGCGCGAGCTTGGGCGCATTGAGCGCCTGGTTGCCCTGGCCCTCGGTGCCGTGGCAGGCGCTGCACACCTGGTAGAGCGCGGCGCCGGCGGTCGCGTCGCCGGCGGCCGTGGCCTGCGTCGCGGCGAAGGTCTTCTGGCTCGCGAGCCACGCCTGGTAGGCGGGCGCTTCGTCGACGACGACGCGCCCGCGCATCGCGAAGTGCGCGACGCCGCACAGCTGCTCGCACAGCACGTTGAAGGCGCCGGTGCGCGTCGGCGTGAACCAGAAGTACGTCACCATGCCCGGGACCATGTCCATCTTGACGCGGAACTGCGGCACCGCGAACTGATGGCTGACGTCGCGCGAGCGCAGCAGAACCTTGACGGGCTTGCCGACCGGCAGGTGCAGCTCCGGGCTCGAGATCAGGACGTCGTCCTGGCCCTTCGGATCGTTGGGGTCGACGCCGAAGGGATTGGCGGGCGTGATCAGCGAAGCGTCCGAGTGGCCGAGCGCGCCGTCCTTGCCCGGCAGCCGGTAGCTCCAGTTCCACTGCTGGCCGACGACCTCGACCTCGGTCGCGTCACTCGGCACCGTCACGAACTTCGCCCACACGAACAGCCCCGGCGTCAGCAGCAGCGCCACGCCAAGCGTCGTCGCGATCGTCAGGATCCACTCGAGCTTGTTGTCCTCGGGCTTGTAGAGCGCCTTCTGGTCCTTGCGATGGCGGAACTTCACGATCGCATAGGCCATGAACAGGTTCACGGCGACGAACACGATGCCGGTGACGCTGAACGTCAGCTTGACGGTGTCGTCCATCATCGACCAGTTCGACGCGATCGGCGTGAACCACCACGGGCTCCACAGGTGGAACGCCACCGTGCCGACGACCAGCAGGATCAGGATGAGCGCAAGTACCATGGGATCAGCTCTTCTGGAGGGCTTTGGTGTCGCGGCGCGCGGGCTCGCCGCCGCGCGTCAGCCGACTGAAGGGGTTCAGGAAGTAGCGGTCCTCGCCGGCGAACTCGGCCTCGCGGTGGCGGTCCGCCATCATCGCGCGCACCTTGTCCTCGAGCTCCTTGTGCGCGTAGATCAGGATCAGATAGCGCCCGGCGACCAGGTCGTCGTGAAAGCGCTCGAGCTTCTTGTTCTCGGTCGCGACCCCGATCAGACCGCCTTCCCAGGCGCCGAACAGCGTCGCGACGACGACGACGAAGCCGTAGACCATGTTCGGCACGCCCGGCCCGAAGGGCTCGAAGTAGCGCAGGAGCTCCACGCCGATGAGCCCCGCGACGAAGCCGAGGAACGCACCGATGAAGCCGACGCGGATCACGTCGAGCGTCTCGAGGTAGTTCGACGAGTGGACGTGCTGCTGCTTGAGGCCCGACTCGTCGCGCGAGATCACGTGGATGTAGAAATCCTTGATTCCGGCATTGTGCAGGTCGTTGGAGACCTGCGTCGTGCTCGCGAGCGTCGGCGACAGGTAATAGAAGCACTTCATGCTGCACCCCTCGAAATCCGCGGCCGCGGGCCGGCGCGGATCGCTATGTGTCGTGTGAACGGTTCGCTCGTCTCCGGACCATCGTGAATCGTGGGCAGCCGTGCGCGCCGGCGCCGAGGCCGGCAGGGACTGCCAGAGCGGAATCGGAAACAGACCTGCCGCGGCGCGTCGCTGCGTTCAGCCCATCGTCGCTACGAAATGTCGATCGCGCTGTCGCTCGCACCGCGTCTGTCACCGCCTGTCGATCCGTCAACCATCATCGGCCACATCCCCGGGCGCACCACGGCGCGGCGGGGTCTTAAGCCTCGGTCGTCGTACTCAACTCTAGTCGGCCATCTCAGCGATCGTCGGATCCCCACCACCACGCCAGGCCGCCGAAAAAGAACAGCGTGCACGCAATGACTGCGAACGGCAGCGGCGGCAGCCAAACCGGGATTTCATGGGCGTTGAAGGAGGGCGCGGTGACGGAGGCGATCGCGGCGAGCGCGAGGCCGACGGCGATGCCGATCGCCAGTTCCGCGCGCTTGCGCAGGGCCGCGACCCACAGCGCGAACGCGACGATGCAAGCCGCCACGAAGACCAACATAGCCACCCTCAACGTCTGTCTTGGAGCGGATCCGGGTTCGGGCGATCCGGTCACCGTTCACTCAGGGGGCGGCGCGTGCTGCGCTGCACCAACCCGACGCGGTGCCGATCGAATGCAAATCATTCAACTCTGCCGCGCGGAATATTGCAACAGCGGGCGTGTCACGAAGGGTTTCTGCGCGCGCATCTTGCACTCGCGCGCCGCTCTGGAACGGAATTTGCGCGCGGCCTAGGCGAGCGCCGCGCTGACGGCGGCCTCGACGTGCAGCTCGACGGTGTCGAACATGCGTACCCGAGGCCGGTCCGCCTGACCGATCAGGAGCGGAATTTCCGTGCAGCCGAGAATAACGCCCTCGACGCCGCGCGCCGCGAGCGCATCGACCATCGCGAGATAGCGCGCCTTCGACTCGGGTCGAAAGTCGCCGCGGCACAGTTCGTCGAAGATGATCCGGTTGCCCTCGTCCTGCTCCTCGACGCTCGGCACCAGCACCTCGACGCCGAAGCGCTCGGCATAGCGGCGCTTGAGGTAGTCGGTCGACATGACGGGCTTCGTGCCGAGGAGCCCGACGCGGGTCATCCCGGCGGCGCGGATCGCCCTCGCCGTCGGATCGACGATGTGCAGGAAAGGGATCGACAGGCGCGCCGTGAAGGCGTCGGCGCAGCGATGCAGGGTGTTGGAGACGCAGATCAGCAGGTCCGCCCCGGCGCGTTCGAGCGCTTCGGCCCGTCCGGTTAGATATTGCGCTGCAGCATCCCATTCGCCGCGGCGGACCCAGGCCTCGGCCAGCGCGAAATTCATAGAGGAGACAATGAGTTCTGCGGTGTTGAAGCCGCCGAGGCGCCGGTTGACGCAGGCGTTCAGCCGCTTGTAATAGTCGGCAGTCGCCTGATCGCTCGAGCCGCCTAAGATACCGATCCTTTTCACGATAGCGGATGCCGCCTTCTGACCGGGCCGGGCCCTGATATTTTGTATGCTAGCTTTCTTTAGCGTCGGGTGCCCAGGGCTGACTCGGGGCCTCGCGCCTTGATTCCAAGGGGGTTTGGAGTGTCTAGCGTCGACGCCCACGAGCGCGCCGCCGTCGAATCGGCGCTGCACCGCTTCGGGCACGAGCCCGGCCCGCTGCTCGTGGTGCTGCATGCGGTGCAGGATGCGCTCGGCTTCATCCCCGAGGCGGCAATCCCGCAGATCGCCGAAGCGCTGAACCTGTCGCGCGCCGAAGTGCACGGCGTCGTGACCTTCTACCACTACTTCCGGACGCGGCCGCACGGCAAGCGCGTCGTCCAGGTGTGCCGTGCCGAGGCCTGCCAGGCGCGCGGCGGCGCGGCGCTCGAGGCGCACGCGCAGGCACGCCTCGGCGTCGGCTTCGACGAGACGAGCGCCGACGGCGCGGTGACGCTCGAGGCGGTCTATTGCCTCGGCAACTGCGCGACGGGACCTTCCATCCGCGTCGACGGTCGAATGCACAGTCACGTGACGCCCGAGCGCTTCGATGCGCTGACCGGGCCGCGGAGAGCGCAGTGACGGTGCGGGTTTTCGTTCCGAAGGACGCGACGGCGCTCTCGGTCGGCGCCGACGAGGTCGCGAGTGCGCTCGCCGCCCAGGCCGGCGCGCGCGTCGAGATCGTGCGCACCGGCTCGCGCGGGCTGTTCTGGCTCGAGCCGCTCGTCGAGGTCGCAACGCCCGCCGGCCGCGTCGGCTACGGGCCGGTCGGCGCGGCCGACATCGCGGGCCTCGTCGCCGCGGGCCTGCTCGAGGGCCGCGAGCATCCGCTCAAGATCGGCCTCGTCGAGTCGCACCCGTACCTCAGGAGCCAGCAGCGCCTGACCTTCGCGCGCGTCGGCGTCGTCGACCCCGCCTCGGTCGCCGATTTCGTCGCCCACGGCGGCTACCGGGGGCTCGAGCGCGCGCTCGCGATGAGCCCGGCCGACATCGTCAAGGCGGTCACCGACTCGGGCCTGCGCGGCCGCGGCGGCGCCGCGTTCCCGACCGGCATCAAGTGGAAGACGGTGCTCGACCAGAACGCGCACCAGAAGTACGTGACCTGCAACGCCGACGAGGGCGACTCGGGGACCTTCGCCGACCGGATGCTGATGGAAGGCGACCCGCTGACGCTGATCGAGGGCATGACGATCGCGGGCCTCGCGGTCGGCGCGACGCAGGGCTACATCTACTGCCGCGTCGAGTACCCCGAAGCGATCGCGGCGCTGAAGACCGCGATCGCCGCCGCCCACGCCGCCGGCTACCTCGGCGCGAACATCCGCGGCAGCGGCAAGCGCTTCGATCTTGGGGTGCGCGTCGGCGCCGGCGCCTACATCTGCGGCGAAGAGACCTCGATGCTCGAGAGCCTCGAGGGCAAGCGCGGCGAGGTCCGCGTGCGCCCGCCGCTGCCGGCGATCAAGGGCCTGTTCGGCCAGCCGACGATCGTCAACAACGTGATCTCGCTGGCGACGGTGCCGGTGATCCTCGAGAAGGGTGCCGACCACTACAGGAACCTCGGCGTCGGCCGCTCGCTCGGCACGATCCCGCTGCAGCTCGCCGGGAACCTCAAGCGCGGCGGCCTCGTCGAGCGCGCCTTCGGCGTCAGCCTGCGCGAGGTCCTCGAGACCTACGGCGGCGGCTCCGCGAGCGGCCGGCCGCTCAAGGCCGTGCAGATCGGCGGCCCGCTCGGCGCCTACGTGCCGGCGTCGCAGTTCGACACGCCGCTCGACTACGAGTCGCTCGCCGCGATCGGCGCGATGCTCGGCCACGGCGGCATCGTCGCCTTCGACGACACGGTCGACATGGCGCGCATGGCGCGCTATGCGTTCGAGTTCTGCGCGATCGAGTCCTGCGGCAAGTGCACGCCGTGCCGCATCGGCTCGAGCCGCGGGGTCAACGTCATCGACAACCTGCTGGCCGGCGCGCAGCCGGCCGAGCAGCGCCGGCTCCTCGAGGAGCTGTGCGAGACGATGATCCAGGGGTCGCTGTGCGGGCTCGGCGGCATGGCGCCGTTCCCGGTGCAGAGCGCCCTGAAGCACTTCCCGGAAGATTTCGCGCCGCGCGGCCGGCACTGAGCCGCACCGGCACACGAGGGACACACCCGCATGTACTCCATCGACCACAACGACCTCGGCACTCCGGCCTCGGATGCGACCCGGATGGTCAGCATCGAGATCGACGGCCGCGCGCTGTCGGTGCCGGACGGCACCTCGGTGATGCGCGCCGCGGCGCTCGCCGGCGTCAGCGTGCCGAAGCTGTGCGCCACCGACAGCCTCAAGGCCTTCGGCTCCTGCCGGCTGTGCCTCGTGGAGATCGAGGGCCGCAAGGGCTACCCGGCCTCGTGCACGACGCTGGTCGCCGACGGCATGAAGGTCCGCACCGAGAGCGACAAGCTGCACCAGCTGCGCAAGGGCGTGGTCGAGCTGTACGTCTCCGAGCACCCGCTCGAGTGCGAGGGCTGCCCCGCCGAGGACCACTGCGAGCTGCAGGACATGGCCGCGCTGCACGGCGTCACCGGCAGCCCCTACCTGCACAGCGACCGCCGCCCGCCGGCGGCGACCCACGCCGCGGCCGCGGTCGAGTTCCGCCAGGACGGGTCCAACCCGTACTTCAACTTCAACCCCGAGCTCTGCATCGTCTGCTCGCGCTGCGTGCGCGCCTGCGACGAGACCCAGGGCACGCTCGCGCTGACGGTGTCCGGCCGCGGCCTCGCCTCGCAGATCGCGGCCAGCCAGGCCGAGCCCTTCGTCGACTCCGAGTGCGTCTCCTGCGGCGCCTGCGTCGAGGCCTGCCCGACCGCGGCGCTGTCCGAGAAGACGCTGCTGGCGGCGCCGAGGCCGACGCAGGCGGTGACCACCACCTGCGCCTACTGCGGCGTCGGCTGCTCGCTCAAGGCCGAGGTCGCCGACGGCGAGGTCGTGCGCATGGTGCCGAACCGCGACGGCCACGCGAACCAGGGCCACGCCTGCGTCAAGGGCCGCTTCGCCTACGGCTACGCGACCCACCCGGACCGCATCACGAAGCCGATGATCCGCGCCAGGATCTCCGACCCCTGGCGCGAGGTCAGCTGGGACGAGGCGATCGGCCACGCGGCGCGCGAGTTCAAGCGCATCCAGGCCAAGTACGGCCGCGACTCGATCGGCGGCATCACCTCCTCGCGCTGCACCAACGAGGAGACCTTCCTGGTGCAGAAGCTGGTGCGCGCCGCCTTCGGCAACAACAACGTCGACACCTGCGCGCGCGTCTGCCACTCGCCGACCGGCTACGGCCTCAAGGCGACGCTGGGCGAGTCGGCCGGCACGCAGGCGTTCACCTCGGTGATGAAGGCCGACGTCGTGCTGCTGATCGGCGCGAGCCCCACCGATGCGCACCCGGTGTTCGCCTCGCAGCTGAAGCGCCGGCTGCGGCAGGGCGCGAAGCTGATCGTGGTCGACCCGCGCGTCATCCCGCTGGTGCGCACCCCGCACATCGAGGCCGCGGCGCACCTGCAGCTGCGCCCCGGCACCAACGTCGCGGTGATCAACGCGCTCGCGCACGTGATCGTGACCGAGGGCCTGGTCAAGGAGGACTTCGTCGCCGCGCGCTGCGAGCCGGCCTCGTTCCAGCGCTGGCGCGACTTCGTCGCCGACCCGAAGAACTCGCCGGAGGCGACCGAGTCGATCACCACGGTGCCGGCGACGACGCTGCGCGCCGCGGCGCGCATCTACGCGAACGCGCCGAACGGCGCGATCTACTACGGCCTCGGCGTGACCGAGCACAGCCAGGGCAGCACCATGGTGCTCGGCATCGCCAACCTCGCGATGGCGACCGGCAACATCGGCCGCGAGGGCGTGGGCGTCAACCCGCTGCGCGGCCAGAACAACGTGCAGGGCTCGTGCGACATGGGCTCGTTCCCGCACGAGTTCCCGGGCTACCGGCACGTGTCGGACGGCGCGGTGCGCCACAGCTTCGAGGCCGAGTGGGGCGTGACGCTGCGCGCCGAGCAGGGTCTGAGGATCCCGAACATGTTCGAGGCGGCGCTCGACGGCACGTTCCGCGCGCTGTACGTGCAGGGCGAGGACATCGCGCAGTCCGACCCCAACACGCAGCACGTCGTCGACGCGCTGACCTCGCTCGAATGCCTGGTGGTGCAGGACATCTTCATGTGCGAGACCGCGAAGTTCGCGCACGTGCTGCTGCCCGGCTCGTCGTTCCTCGAGAAGGACGGCACCTTCACCAACGCCGAGCGGCGCGTGTCGCGAGTGCGCAAGGTCATCGAGCCGCTCGGCGGGCTCGCCGACTGGGAGGTGACGATGCGGCTGTCGAACGCGCTCGGCTACCCGATGCACTACGACCACCCGTCCCAGATCATGGACGAGATCGCGCGCCTGACGCCGACCTTCACCGGCGTCAGCTTCGACAAGATCGACCGGCTCGGCAGCATCCAGTGGCCCTGCAACGCCGAGGCGCCGGACGGCACGCCGACGATGCACATCGGCGAGTTCGTGCGCGGCAAGGGCCGGTTCTACGTCACCGAGTACGTGGCGACGCGCGAGCGCACCGGTGCGCGCTTCCCGCTGCTGCTGACGACCGGCCGCATCCTCACCCAGTACAACGTCGGCGCGCAGACGCGGCGCACGCACAACGTCGTCTGGCACAGCGAGGACCGGCTCGAGATCCACCCGCACGACGCGGAGCACCGCGGCATCGAGGACGGCGACTGGGTCGGCATCACGAGCCGCGCCGGCGAGACCGTGCTGCGCGCGACCGTCACCGAGCGCGTCCAGCCGGGCGTCGTCTACACGACCTTCCACTTCCCCGAGTCCGGCGCCAACGTGGTCACGACCGAGAACTCCGACTGGGCGACCAACTGCCCGGAGTACAAGGTCACCGCGGTGCAGGTCGTCAAGGTCGACCGGCCGCTCGACTGGCAGGAGCGCTACCGGCAGGACCGCGACGCGCGCCAGCCGTCGCACAAGCCCTCGACCACGCCCGCCTGAGCCGGACGACGGAGAGCGACCGCGTATGGATGCCGAGCACCTGGTCGACATGGTCAACGACATCGCGAACTTCTTCGCGCCGGCCAGCGGCCCGGAGCAGGCGCCCGCCGAGGTCGCATCGCACCTGCGACGCTTCTGGGAGCCGCGGATGCTGCGGCAGATCGTCGAGGTCTGGCGCGGCGGCCGCGGCCACTTCAGCGAGGTCGCGCGCGCGGCGGTCGCGCTGCTCGCCAAGGACGCCCCCGCGCGGGGGTAGCGTCGCCGCCGGGAAAGCGCGACACTCGCCGGCGCCCCGCGGCGGGCGGCTCCCGGATTGAGAAGCGTTGACGACGTCGAACTCCATGCGCTGGTTCCGCCGCGCGGCACTCCTGGGCGCGGCGTGCGCGCTGATCGTGGTGGTGGTCGGTGCCTGGGTCCGGCTCACCGATGCCGGGCTCGGCTGCCCGGACTGGCCGGGCTGCTACGGCCAGCTGCACCCGGCGCAGGTGGCCGGCAGCGTCGACAGCGCCAATGCCGCCTATCCCTCGCGGCCGTTCAACTACCAGAAGGCGATGCACGAGATGGTGCATCGCTACATCGCAGGCATCCTGCTGCTCGTGGTGCTCGGCCTCGCCGCCTATTCGCTCTGGAACCGGCGCGACCCGGCGCAGCCGCGCGCGCTGCCGCTCGTGGTGCTCGGCGTGGTGCTGGTGCAGGCGGCGCTCGGCGCGTACACGGTGACGCTGCTGGTGGTGCCGCTGGTCGTGACGCTGCACCTCGTCGGCGGGCTGACGACGATGGTGCTCTTGTGGTGGCTGTCGCTCGCGCCGGCGCGCCGCGACGTCAAGGCCGCCGAGCGTCCGGTGCGCCGGCTGGCGCTCGCGGCGTTCGCGGCGCTGGTGCTGCAGATCCTGCTCGGCGGCTGGACCAGCACCAACTACGCGGCGGTCGCCTGCCCCGACTTCCCGACCTGCCAGGGCAGCTACCTGCCGCGGACGGACTTTCGCGAGGCGTTCGTGCTGTGGCGCGGGCTGGGCCGCGACTACGAGGGCGGCGTGCTGGCGGCGCCGGCGCGGACCGCGATCCAGTTCAGCCACCGGCTCGGCGCGGTGCTGGCCGGCGTGCTGCTGGCCGCGCTCGCCGCGACCGCCTGGCGGCGGGCGCAGACGCCCGGGGTGCGCATCGCCGCCGCCGCGGTCGGCGGCGCGCTGGCGCTGCAGTGGCTGATCGGGGTGAACCTCATCTGGCGGGGCTTCCCGCTCGCGCTCGGCACCGCCCACAACGGCGGCGCGGCGCTCTTGCTGCTCGCGACCGCCGCGCTGCTGCGCCAGCTGTGGCCTGCAGGCCCCGAGATCGGCTTCACGGCCGCGGGCGGGCGCCGCTCGTCGGCGCCGCCCCGGTCGGCCTGAGGCCGTCGGGTTCGTGCTAGGCTGCGCGCCCCCGGCCCGCCGGCCGGGCGAGGTCCCCGGATGGTCCCGATGACGTCCCGCACCGACAGCCGTTCCGTCGCCGCCCCGGTGGCCGGCTGGCGCGACTACCTCGAGCTCACCAAGCCGCGGGTCGTGCTGCTGATCTCGTTCACGGCGGTGGTCGGCGTGTTCCTGTCCGTGCCGGGCCTGCCGCCGCTCGACAAGCTGCTGCTCGGACCGCTCGGCATCTGGCTGGCCGCGGCCTCGGCCGCCGCCATCAACCACGTGATCGACCAGCGCATCGACAGCGAGATGGCGCGCACCAAGCACCGGCCGCTGCCGAGCGGCGCGGTCAGCGAGGCGCAGGCGCTCGGCTTCGCGTTCGCGCTGGCGGTCGCGTCGATGCTGATCCTGACCGTGCTGGTGAACCCGCTGACGGCACTGCTGACGTTCAGCTCGCTGATCGGCTACGCGATCGTCTACACGGTGTGGCTGAAGCGCGCGACGCCGCAGAACATCGTCATCGGCGGCGCCGCCGGCGCGGCGCCGCCCGTGCTCGGCTGGGCGGCGGTCAGCAACAGCGTCGACCCGAACGCGCTGCTCCTGTTCCTGATCATCTTCGCCTGGACGCCGCCGCACTTCTGGGCGCTCGCGATCGCGCGCCGCGAGGAGTACGCGAAGGTCGGCGTGCCGATGATGCCGGTGGCCTACGGCGTCGAGCTGACGCGCCTGCACATCCTCTTGTACACGGTGCTGCTCGCGCTGGTGACGGTGCTGCCGTGGCTGACCGGCATGAGCGGACTCATCTACATCGTCGCGGCGCTGGTGCTGAACGCCGTGTTCCTCGGCTACGCGTGGCGCCTGTACCGCACCGGCCGCAGCGATCTGCCGATGCGCACCTTCCGCTGGTCGATCAGCTACCTCGGGTTCCTGTTCGCGGCGCTGTTGATCGACCACTACTGGCGCATCGGCGCCTGAGCGCCGCGCGCGGGTCGAACGGTGCGGGCGGGCCGGCGGGCGCCGGCGGCGGGGCCCTCAGGGGACCGCGAGCGAGACCGGGCGGAAGTCGCCCGACGACACCGTCAGCGTGTCGCCGCTGCGGAACGCCCAGCCCTGCTTCTCGGCGAGCTCGGCCGAGCTTTCCGCCGGGATCGTCACCTCGAAGCGGCCGTACTCGCCGGTGCGGGCGCGGCGCGGCTCGACGTTGAGGCGCATCGGCGCCGTCGAGGTGTTCTCGAAGTGCGCGACGAAGCCGGTGCCCGGCTCGCCGACGTGGAAGCTGACCTCGACCGGCAGCGTCCTGAGCGCGCTCGCCAGCTCGGTCTTCTTGGTCGCGAGTTCCTGCTCGAGCGCGTGCACGCGGTCGTTGGCCCGGGCGAGTGCGGCGCTCGCCTGCTCGCTGTTCGCCGTCGCGGCGGCCAGCAGCTCGGCGCGCTGGTGCGACTGGTAGGAGAAGAACCCCGCCGACGCGACGGCGAGCACCGCCGCCGCCGCCAGCGCCGGGACGAGCGGCAGCGGCTTCTTCAGCTCGGACGCAGGCAGAACCATGGTGTCATCCATGGCTGCAAGGATGCCGCGACCGCCGCCCGCCATCCGTGACGAGCGCACGCCCGCGCGGCGCGCGAGTGCGAGCGCGATCACAGAGTTGCGCGACGGCCGGCGTCAGCGGCCGCGGACCGCCGCGTCCGAGACGTACGGGTTGGCGCGGCGCTCGTCGCCGAACGACGACAGCGGGCCGTGGCCGGGCAGGAAGCGCACGTCGTCGCCGAGCGGGAACAGCTTGCCGCGGATCGAGCGGATCAGCGTCGCGTGGTCGCCGCCCGGAAAGTCGGTGCGGCCGATCGAGCCCTGGAACAGCACGTCGCCGACGATCGCGAAGCGGCTCGGCGCGTGGAAGAACACCACGTGCCCGGGCGTGTGGCCCGGGCAGTGGCGCACCTCGAGCTCGGTGCTGCCGAGCGCGACCCGGTCGCCGTCGACGAGCCAGCGGTCCGGCTCGAAGGCGCCCTCGCTCTTGATGCCGAACATCCGCCCCTGGTCCAGCAGCCCCTCGATCCAGAAGCGGTCGCCCTCGTGCGGGCCCTCGATCGGCACGCCGGTGCGGCGCTTGAGCTCGGCGGTCGCGCCGGCATGGTCGATGTGGGCGTGCGTCAGCAGGATCTTCTCGAGCGTCACGCCCTCGCGGCGCAGCACGCCGAGCACCGCGTCGAGGTCACCGCCCGGATCGACGATCGCGCCCTTCAGCGTCGCGGGATCCCAGATCACCGAGCAGTTCTGCTGGAAGGGCGTCACCGGCACGACGGCGACGCGCAGCGACGCGGGAGCGGCGGGAGCGGCGGACATGGGCCGGCACGATGCCCGATTCGGGTGCTAAGCGGAAGCCTCGCCGCGGCTGCGCCCGGCGAGCAGCCGCTTCACGTGCGGCACGAGCGGCACCACGACCGGCCACAGCGCCAGCGCCTTGAGCGCGAGGCTGAGCAGCCGGCGCGGCCGCCCGAACAGGAGCGCCGCGGCGCCACCGATGAACAGCAGGCGCCCGGCGTCGGAGCGCGCCAGCGCCACGACCCGGTCGGCGAGCGCGAAGCGCTCGCCGAGCGCGCCCGCGTCCGCAGCCAGCGAGCGGCGCAACCGCGCGCTGCGCGCCCTGAGCGCCTCGCGGCGCGCGGCGACCTCGTGTCGGTGATGGCTCACGGCGCGTCGCCCTCGAGCGCCGCGGCATCGCGCTCGAACTCGCTGGCGAGCGTCGCGAGCAGGCGCGGCCGCGTCCTGAGCCGGTGGCGCGCGACCAGCGCCGCCAACAGCGCCGCCAGCGCGAAGGTCGCGGTCACGAGCCCGGCGGCCAGCAGCCGGTGCACGTCCCAGAACGCGATCACGACCATCAGCGCGAGCAGCAGCACGCTCATCGACAGGAAGAACATCGCCGCGATCGACCAGAAGAGCACCGAGGCGGCGTGCGCGATCTGCTCCTCGATCTCGACGCCGACCAGCTCGAGGCGCGTCTGGGCGAGCGCGATCAGCGTCGCCAGCATGCGCCGCAGCGACGCGAACAGGCCCGTCTCGGCCTCGGCCGGAGCCATGGCTCAGCGCCGGCCGAGGATCAGGCCGACGACGACCCCGACCGCGGCGGCGATGCCGATCGACTGCCAGGGGTTGTCCTTGACGTAGCGGCCGGCGTCGTCGGCGGCCGCCTGGGCACGCTTGCGCAGGTCCTCCTCGAGCTCCTCGAGGCGCTTGCGCGCCTGCTCGACGGAGCCGGTGGCGCGCTCGCGCGCGTCGCGCGCCTTCTCGCTCGCGTCGTGCGCGGTGGCCGAGAGGAGCGCCTCGGCGTCGGCGACCACGGTGCGCAGGTCTTCCATCAGTTTGCGTGTGCTGGCTTCGCTCATGGCGTACTCCGGCTAGCCCCCGGGGGAGCGGTTAATGCTAGCCCGCGAACGCCGCCCGGGGCATCCGCAGATGCCGCGCCGCGCCGGAATAGGGGTTTCTACAGCGGCGCCTGTCGCGCCAGCCAGGGTCCGAGCAGCGCCACGGCGCGCTCGACCTCGGCCGGCCGGAGCGCGAACGACAGCCTGAGGAAGCGCCCGCCCCGCAGCGTGTCGAAGTCGATGCCCGGGGCGGTCGCGATGCCGGTCTCCTCGAGCAGCCGCCGGCAGAAGGCGAAGCTGTCCAGGGTCAGGTGGCCGACGTCGGCGTACAGGTAGAAGGCGCCGTCCGGGGGCGCGACCCGGGTGATGCCCGCGGCGGCGAGCGCCCCGATCAGGAGGTCGCGGTTGCGGCGGTAGTCGGCGACCGCCGCCGCGAGTTCCGCGGGCTCGTCGAAGACCGCGAGCGCCGCGTACTGGGCGATGGTCGGCGGGGTCAGGAAGAAGTTGACGACGTAGGCCGAGAGGCGCGCCGCGATCGACTCGGGCACCACCAGCCAGCCGAGCCGCCAGCCGGGCATGCGGTAGAGCTTCGAGAAGCTGTTGACGACGATCGCCTGCGCATCGACCTCGAGCGCCGACACGGCGCGCTCGCCGTAGCTGATACCGTGGTAGATCTCGTCCGAGATCAGCGCCAGCGCGCGCTCGCGGCACACCGCCGCGAGCGCCGCGAGCTCGGCGCGGCCGAGCATCGCGCCGGTCGGGTTCGCGGGGCTCGCGACCACGACGCCGTGCAGCGGCCCGGCGGCCGCGGCCAGCGCCGCGGCGGTCAGCCGGTAGCCGGCCGCCGGGTCGCAGTCGATCTCGACCGCGACGCGGCCGAGCGCCTGGAGCGCGTTGCGGTACGCCGGGTAGCCGGGCCGGCCGAGCGCGATGCGGTCGCCGGCCTCGAACAGCGCCGCGAACAGCGCCACCAGCGCC
Source organism: Steroidobacteraceae bacterium (assembly GCA_035524495.1). Taxonomy (GTDB): domain Bacteria; phylum Pseudomonadota; class Gammaproteobacteria; order Steroidobacterales; family Steroidobacteraceae; genus CAIKZZ01. Next base: position 2,386 of record DATKOR010000031.1, on the reverse strand, counting down.
GCGCTCGCGCCGGCGGTCAGCAGGATGCGCGCCGGCGCGACCTCGAGGCCGTAGGCGTCGCGGTAGTGGCGCGCGATGCGCGCCACCAGCTCGCGCGACTCGACGTAGCCGACCGGGTCGGCCTCGAGCGCCGCGAACGCCGCCGCGCGCGCCGCCGGCGGCGTGCCGGCGGTCGGCTGGCCGAAGTGCATCGGGATGATCTCGCGACCGCCGCGCGCGAGCTCGCCGGCGCGGCGCGCGATCAGGCTGGTGTGGAACGGCGGCACGAGCGCGCCGCGCGGCTCCGGCGCGCCGCCGGCGGCGCCGGGCCCCGCCGCGGGCGGTGGCCTCCCGGCGCTCATGGCGCGGCGAGCGGCCGGCGCTCGACGTCGACCACGAGCCACAGCGCCGCGCTCGCGAGCGCGAAGCCGACGCCGGTCGCGAGCGCGCCGGGCCAGTTGTGGGACTGCGCCAGCCGGCCGACGATCACGGTGCCGATGATGCCGCCGATGTTGCCGCCCATGTTGAGCACGCCGGTCGCCGCGCTCGCCCGCTCGCGCGTCGCCCAGAAGGTCGCGCCCCAGAACGCCGACTCGGTCATCTGCACGCAGCCGTAGCAGCCGGCGAGCGCCGCGACCGCGAGGTAGGGATCGGCGACGCGCGCGGCCGCGAGCAGCAGCGCCGCGGACAGCGGCAGCATCACGAGCGGCAGCAGGCGAAAGCCCCAGCGTGCGCCGAGGCGCGCGCAGACGGCGCCGCACAGCAGCCCGCCGAGCGTCGCGCACACGGCGCCGACGGCCATCGGGATCGACGCCAGCCCGCCGCTCGTCAGCATCGTCAGGTGCCGCTCCTTGACCAGGTACAGGAAGGTCCACTGGTTGACGAAGTAGAACACGTAGTTCATCAGCAGGTAGGCGAGCGACAGCAGCAGCACGTTGCGGTTGCCGAGCACGATCCACACCTCGGCCCAGCTGACGCGCGGCGCGCTGGTCGCGCGCGGCTCCGGCTCGATCTCCGCCAGCTCCGCCGCGCCCACCGAGCGGTGGGCCCGCGGCAGGTCGCGCACGTACCACCACCACAGCGCCGCGAGCACGGCGGCGGGCACGCAGGTCACGTACAGCGCGACGCGCCAGCCGTGCACCGCCATGACGTAGGCGACGATCGGCGGCGTCACCGCCCCGCCGAGACTGAGCCCGGTGACCTGCAGGCCGTTCATCAGCGCCCAGCGCCGCGGCGGGAACCACGCCTGCACGAGGCCGGCGTTCGACGGGAACAGCGGCCCCTGGCCGATGCCGACCAGCGCCTGCGCGAGACCGAGGCCGGCGAGCAGCGCGAACCCGCCGGCGAGGCTCGGTGCCAGCGCCGTGGCCGCGGTGCCGAGCGTCGAGATCACGAGGCAGGCGAAGGTCAGGCGCCGCGCGCCGACGCGCTGCGCGACCAGGCCGCCCGGATACTGCAGCACCGTGTAGATGACCAGGAAGGCGTTGAACAGGTAGCTGAGCTCGACCTCGCTGATGCCGAGCTCGGGCATCATCTGCGCGCCCGCGACGCCGATCGCACGGCGCTCGAGGTAGGCCGTGAAGGCCGCGGCGAACACGGCGGCGAAGATCCGCCAGCGGACCCGCAGCGCCGGAGCGCGGAACTCGATCGCGGTCGCGGCGCTCGGCATGCAGATCTCAACCTCGCGGGCGGCCTTGGCCGGCCGGGTCGCGCTACCTTAAGCGAGCGCGCCGCGCAGCGGAAGCGAGCGCGCGGCGGGCGTCGGCGCCCGCCGCACGGCCCGGCTCATTCGACGTCGAACTTGACGCCCTGCGCGAGCGGCAGCGTCGAGGAGTAGTTGACGGTCTGGGTCTGGCGGCGCATGTAGGCCTTCCAGGCGTCGGAGCCGGACTCGCGGCCGCCGCCGGTCTCCTTCTCGCCGCCGAAGGCGCCGCCGATCTCGGCGCCGCTCGGGCCGATGTTGATGTTGGCGATGCCGCAGTCGCTGCCCTCGGCCGACAGGAACAGCTCGGCCTCGGACAGGCTCTGCGTGATCAGGCTCGACGACAGGCCCTGCGCGACGCCGTTGTTGCCGGCGATCGCCTCCTCGAGGGCCCGGTAGCGGAACACGTACAGGATCGGCGCGAAGGTCTCGCGCGCCGAGACCTCGATCGGCGACGCGAGCTCGACGATCGCCGGCCGCACGTAGAAGCCGGCCTCGTGGCCGGCGACCGCGACGCGCTCGCCGCCGTGGACGACGCCGCCCGCGGCGCGTGCCGCGGCCAGCGCCGCCTGCATCGCCTCGAAGGCCTGGCGGTCGACCAGCGGACCGACCAGCGTGTCGGCGGCGAGCGGACTGCCGACACGCAGGCTCGCGAAGGCGCGCTTCAGGCGCGCGAGGATCGCCTCGTAGCGCGTCTCGTGCACG
>DATKOR010000030.1:0-15557 GCA_035524495.1 Steroidobacteraceae bacterium | reverse complement strand
CCGCGCCACCAGGTCGAAAGTCCGGCGCAGGGCGCTCAGCATGCCCAGCGCCAGCACGTCCACCTTGAACAGGCCCACCGTGTCCAGGTCGTCCTTGTCCCACTGGATGATGGTGCGGTCCGCCATGGCGGCGTTCTCCACCGGCACCAGGGTGTGCAGGGGACGGTGGGAGATGACGAAGCCGCCGACGTGCTGGGACAGGTGCCGCGGCATGCCCTCGATCCCGCCGACCAGGTGCATGAAGTGCCGCAGCAGCGTGCCGTCCAGCGCGAAGCCCATCGCCGCCAGGCGCTGCACCAGCTGCGCATCGTCGTCCCAGTGGGCGTGGCTCCTGGACAGCGCGTCCACCTGCTCCAGCGACAGGCCCAGGACCTTGCCGACGTCGCGCATCGCGCTGCGCCGGCGGTAGCTGATCACGGTGGCGGCGATGGCGGCGCGCTCGCGGCCGTATTTTTCGTAGATGTGCTGGATCACCTCTTCGCGCCGCTGGTGCTCGAAATCGATGTCGATGTCCGGCGGCTCGCCGCGCTCCTTCGAGATGAAGCGCTCGAACAGCAGCTTGACCCGCTCGGGGTCGATCTCGGTGATGCCGAGCACGAAGCACACCACCGAGTTCGCGGCCGAGCCGCGGCCCTGGCACAGGATGCCGCGGCGGCGCGCGAAGGCGACCAGGTCCTCGACGGTCAGGAAGAAGGGCTCGTACTTCAGCTCGGCGATGAGCGCGAGCTCGTGCTCGACGAGCGTGCGGACGGCCGCCGGCGCGCCGTCCGGGAAGCGGCGCGCGAACCCCGCTTCGGTGAGCGCGCGCAGCCAGCTGGCCGGCGTGTGACCCTCGGGCACCAGCTCCTCGGGATACTCGTAGCGCAGCTCCTCGAGCGAGAACCGCGCGCGCTCGGCGACCGCGAGCGTCGCGGCGAGGAGCGCTGCGGGATAGCGGCGCGCGAGCTCGGCACGCGACTTCAGGTGCCGCTCGCCGTTGGCGTAGAGCGCGAGCCCCGCGCTCTCGACCGTGAGGCCGAGCCGCACTGCGGTCAGCACGTCCTGCAGCGGCTGGCGCTCGCGAAGGTGCAGGTGCACGTCGCCGCTCGCGACCCGCGGCAGGCCGAGCCTGCGCCCGAGCGCCTCGAGCTCGCCGAGCCGCTCGCGGTCGCGGCCCGCGGCCATCAGCTCGACGGCGAGCCAGGCATCCTCGCCGAAGCGCTCGCGGACCCAGGCGCCCTCGGTGGCGTCGGCCACGCGGCCCGGCAACCACAGCGCGAGGCAGCCCTCGAGCGGCTCCGCCTCGAGGTCCGCGCGCCTCAGGCGATAGCTGCCCTTCGGCGCCGCGCGCCGGCCGCGGGTCAGGAGCGCGACGAGCCGGCCGTAGGCGGCGCGGTCGGTCGCGAGCAGCGCGAGGCGCGGTCCGTCCTCGAGGTTGACCTCGCTGCCGACGATGAGCTTGAGCGACGCCTCGCGGGCGGCGACGTGGGCGCGGACGATGCCGGCGAGCGAGCACTCGTCGGTCAGCGCCAGCGCGTGGTAGCCGAGCGCGGCGGCGCGCTCGACGAGTTCCTCCGGATGCGAGGCGCCGCGCAGGAACGTGAAGTTGGAGAGCGCATGCAGCTCGGCGTAGTCGGGCGACATCGCTCAACCGAAGACGCCGTGCAGGAACCAGCCGCCCGATGCCTCGCGATCCTGGTAGATCCACAGCCGCACGCCCTGCGCGGTGCGCGCGACGTAGTAGTCGCGCGCCACCGGCGCGCCGTCCCACCAGCCGCTCTCGATGCGCTCGGGCCCCGACTCGAGCGAGAGCGCGTGGCGCGGCCGGCCGAGCGGCTCGGGCGCCGCGAGCAGCCACAGCGGCCGCGGTGCATCCGGCAGCGGCGCGTCCGCGCCCGGGCGCGGCGCGGGCTCGGGACGCAGGCGCCGGAACGCGGCCTCCGGCCGGTGCTCGGGCACGAGGCACACGCCGCTGACGGCCGCCTCGCCGAGGCGCGCCCGCAGCCGGTCGAGCAGCCAGATCGCGCCGCTGCCGGGGCCCTCGCTGCCGCAGCCCGGCAGGTCGCCGCTCGTGCCCGCGACCGGCACGACGGCGCCCGAGCGCAGCACGAGCGCGCGCACCGGCGCCGGCAGCGCGAGGCGTCCGAGCCGCTCGGCGAGCAGGTTCTGCCACTCGAATGGATCCGCCGCCGGCAGCGCGCGGCCGAGCCGCACGCAGGTGGGCTTGGCGTCGCGGTGCACGAGCGTGAACGCGAGCGTCGTGACGCCGGCGTCGCGGACCCTGAGGAAGCGGCCGAGGCGCTCGAGCAGCCGGTTGCACCAGGGCTCGAGCGCCGCGACGCGGTCGAGCTCGGCGACGGGCTCGAGCCGCTCCTCGAAGCGCTCGGCCGCGACGTGGCGGCGGCGCGGCGCCGGCCGCTGGCCGTAGGCCTCGTCGAGCTCGGCGAGCACCGTCGCCTCGAAACGCCGCATCAGTCCCGCGCGCGGCAGGCGGTGGATGTCGGCGAGCGTCGCGAGCCCGAGCCGCGTGCAGTCCTCGAGCGCGCGGGCCGGCCAGCCGGTGACGGCGAGCGGCAGCCGGCCGAGCGCGCCCGCGAGCGTCGCTGCCGACTCGACCACCGTCCCGTGGTGCGCGCGCGCGAGCCACAGGGCCGCGCGCGGCGTCGGGGCCGCGGCGAGCGCGCAGGGCTCGCCGCGGGCGTCGAGCTCGCCCGCAGCGCGCGCCATCAGCGCCTCGGCGCCGCCGAACAGCCGCAGGCTTCCCTGCACCTCGAGCAAGAGCCCGTCCGGCGGCTCGAGGCTGACGAGCGGCGTCAGGCTCATCGCCCAGCGGGCGAGGCGCTCAAGATGCTGCGCCTCGCGCGGCGGGTCGCGCTCGACGATTTCAAGCGACGGCGCGAGCGCCCGCGCGGCGTTGAGCTTCTGGCCGGCGACGAGCCCGTAGCGCGCCGCCGCGGCGTTCGCGCCCACGAGCACGCGCGTTGCGCCTTCAGCGGCGACCACCGCCCACGGCCCCTCGGCGCCGCGCGGCAGCGCGACGAGCGGCAGCGCCCGCAGCCGCACCGCGAGCCACAGCTGGCGCGGCGCCGGCTGCGTGCGCGGGACGGGGGCCTGCGGGATGGCGCGCGGCGCCTCAAAGAGATCCCGGGTCCGGCCGACGTCCGGGCTCACCCGGCTGCGCGTCGCGGGGCGCATCGCTTCTCAGGCGCCGAGCACGTCGGGCACGCGCGAGGGGCCGCGGCCACGGCTCTTCAGCAGCCAGAGGTCGAGGCCCCGGGACGTCGGCTCGAGCACGAGCCGAAGGCTCGCGGGCGAGGCGTCGTTGCGCCGCCGCGCGGGCCGCATCAGCACCGCGAGCGTGCGGCCGGTCTCGGCGGCGAGCTTCAGGCGCCTCAGCCAGCGGTCGTCCGCGGCATCGAGCCAGGCGAGCACCGCGGCGCAGCCGCCGGAGCGCAGTGCCTGCTCGATGGCCCACAGCCGGTCAGAGGGCTTCTCGGCACCGACGAGCAGCAGCCGGTCTGCGCGGATGCCGCTCTGGGCGAGCGCCGGTGCGTACGGCGCGTGCGGCGGCGCGATCCACGCGAGCCAGCGCCGGCCCGCGTCGTCGGCGTTGACGAGCGCGCCGAGCGCGGGCAGCAGCAGCGAGAGCTCGCCAATGCCCGTCTCGGGCAGCAGGAACTCGATCAGCGTGCCGAGCGGCCAGCCGCGGCCCGGCAGCCGCGCATCGAGCTTCGGCCAGCCCGTCGGCACGCAGAGCGCCGGATCGCGCGCCTCAGTACCGCCGCGCGCCCGCCAAAGCCTCGCGTCCGCGAGCAGCGTCTCGAGCAATCCATCCATCTGTTCTCTGGCCCGTCGACATGTGCAGCGGGATCGCTATTGCAGGAACTCGCTCTTGCTGCCGCGACGCAGGACGCCGACGACGACGCCCTCGATCAGCACCGATTGCTCCTTGAGGTCGACCCGGATCGGCTCGAAGTCGGCGTTCTCGGGCAGCAGCCACACGACCGAGCCTTCCTGGCGGTAGCGCTTCACGGTCACCTCGTTCTCGAGGCGCGCGACGACGATCTGGCGGTTGCGGACCTCGGGCGTGCGATGCACCGCGACGAGGTCGCCGTCCAGGATGCCGATGTTCTTCATCGACATGCCCTGCACCTTCAAGAGGTAGTGCGGGCGCGGGTTGAAGAGCTTCGGGTCGACCTGGAAGCGGCCCTCGATGTGCTCCTCGGCGAGGATCGGGCGGCCGGCGGCGACCCGGCCGATCAGCGGCAGGCCGATCTGGTCGCGGATCGTGTCCTTGAGCTGGATGCCCCGCGAGGCGCCGGGCACGAGGTCGATGACGCCCTTGCGTTTCAGGGTCTTCAGGTGCTCCTCGGCGGCGTTGGCCGACTTAAAGCCGAGCGCCGCGGCAATTTCGGCCCGGGTCGGCGGCATCCCGGACTCCTCCAGCTGCTCGCGGATGAAGTCGAGGATCTGGCGCTGGCGGGGGGTCAGGTCGCTCATGACGGCACCTGTATGGACGTACAGTGAGCTGTGATTATATCCAGTCCACGGGGTCTGGCAACCACCCCCTGCAGGACCCCTGCCCGAGCACTCGGCAAGCACTCGCGCGCACCGCAGACGATCGCCGAGCTCTCCCTCGCTCACGCACGTGAGCCCGTCGCACCGACGCGCGACGCCGGAGCGGATCGCGACGCGCGCCGTTGCGCGCATCGCTCGGTGATCTCGACGCGCGCGTTCAGCGCGCGTTCAGCTGCGCGCGCGATGCGCCGCGCACGCACACCCACGCGCTGTCTGCAAAGGGAGACGATCGGACATTGCGATGGTGCGACGTGACGTAATGCGGTAAATTTCCCGCCCGAAGTGGCGCGCGAGCCGCGTCCCCGCCCGATCGTGATGGTCGGTCGCGGCAGTTTCATTGTGTTGGCAAGAAGAAGGGAGAGACCATGACCAAGATGCTCACGGTTGGCGCGGCTGCACTCTGTGTGATGTTTGCTGCGGGCTGCACGGATCTGAAGCCGATCCAGTCGCAGATCGATGACCTCAAGTCGCAGGTCAGCAAGATGCAGTCCAGCCAGGACAGTGCGAAGGCGGCGGCTGACAGCGCCGCGCGCGCCGCACAGGCGGCCCAGACGGCTGCGCAGCAGGCGCAGAGCCGTGCGGACGCCGCGGCCTCGGCTGCCCAAGCGAGCCAGCAGTGCTGCGACGCGACGAACGAGAAGATCGACCGGATGTTCAAGAAGTCGGTCTCGAAGTAAGCACGCTCGCATCGCAGGCGCGGCCGCGACGCGGCCGCGCTCTGCCGAAAGAGCCGCGGCCGTCCGCGGCTTTTTCTTTTGATGCGGGTGCTGTTGCGCATCCGGCGCCGGTGAAGTCGGCTCGTTGGGCGCGACGTCGCGGCTACCCCGGCCGCTGAACACCAGGGGCGGCCGACGGTACTCACCGTCGACGTCGGGCCTACCCCGGTGAGCGTGGCGGAGTAACTATAGGCGCCGCCGCCCGCAGGACGCCGTCGACAGTGGCGAGGTGACCCGCGCGGCCTCAGTCGATAGGGTGACGTCAGCGAGAGCGCATCAGGGAGTGGAGACGCTCGTGACCGGCCGAGGGCGCACCCGCGCGTATCGTTCCAGGCGTCGCCGACGAGGCTCGCCTCGTGGCTGATGGCGCCGTGCCGCGCTTGGGCGCCGCGCACTCGTGGCTGGTCGCCAACGCGCTGACCTTCGGCGCCTATTTCGTGTCGGGAGCGGTCAGCGTCCTATGGCTGCACCGGCTCACGAGCCACTCGGCGGCGACCGCCTCGACCGCGCTTGCGATCCCTTGGCTGGCGCCCGGGTTTGCAGCGGCCGGGCTTTATTACTTCGGGACTCGGGCATGGCCAGCCGTGTTCCTCGGCTCGCTCGCCGTGTGGGCCGGCGTACAGGGCGGCCCGTTCGCTCTGACGTTCGTCGAGTCGCTCGGCGAGGCGCTCAGCATCGTCGTCAGCGTGCGACTGCTTGACCGCTGGGGCTTTCGGCCGACGCTCGAGCGCTACATCGACTCGCTCTACCTGCTCGCCGCCCTCGCCGTCGGCCGGCTGATCACCGCAGGCATCGACGTCGCGAGCGTGCTGCTTGCGGCCTCGTTCACGCCCGAATATCTCTCGGAGGCCGGGCTTCGGGCGGCGGGGGTCGTGCGCAGCGGCGAGACCCTGACGATCACCTTCGGCATCGTGCGCTTCGGCGCGCGCTGGTGGGCCAATACCTTCGCCGGCGGCGTGCTCGTGATGCCGCTGCTGGCGCTCCTCGCCCCGGCGCAGCGCCCGCGCGCGCGGCTCGAGCCGCTCGCGCTGTGGCTGCTGGTCGCGCTGTGGCTGGGCGCCGCGGTGCTGCTGCCGCCCGACTCGCTGCGCACGCTGCTGCTGATCGCCGCACTCCTGCTCGTCGTCTGGGCCGCCGAGCGCTTCGGTGCGGGCGTCGCCGGTGCGGTGACGCTCGTGCTCGTGATGTCGGCGTCCGCGGGGTTCGGGCTGCAGGTCGGGGCCTTCGCGGGCGGCGCCTCGCGCGAGCGCCTGGAGGCAACCTGGGGGTTCCTCGGGCTCCTGTCGACGGCGAGCCTGTTCGTCTCGGCGCTCCTTTCGCAACGCTGGCGGGCACGGCGCGACGTCGCGGCCTCGGCGCGTCGCTACCGGCGGCTCTTCGACGGCAACCCGTTCCCGATGTGGGCCGAGGATCCGGCGACCGGGCGCATCACGCTCGCCAATCCGGCGGCACTCGCGGCCTACGGCTATTCCGAGGCCGAGTTCCTCGCGCTCGACGCCGCGACGCTGCGCGACGCCGAATCGCCGCCCGCGAGCGCGCGCCTGCTCGAGTCGGGGGCGCAGCTCTCCACCGAGCGCCACCGTACGCGGGGCGGCGAGACGTTCGACGTCGAGGTCACGCGGGCGCTGATCGGCTCCGGGGCGACGGCGCTGCGCGCCTGCTTCGTCGAGCCGCTCGCCGAGCGCAACGCGATGCGGCTCGCGATCCTGAACGCGAACGACCTCGAGCGCTTTCGCCTCGGCCAGACGATCCGCGCCGAGCTGATGCCGCACCTCGCGAGCGTCGCGATCGCCGCCGACAACATCGTCGAGCGGCTCCGCCACTCGGTGCAACCGGATGCGCAGACGCTCGCAACCCTGCGCGGCCACGTCGACACGCTGCGCACGATCTTCCGTCGGCTGACGCGCGGCGCCTCGCCGCTCGCTGACGCCGACGGCGATCTGATCGAGGCGCTCGAGCGGCTGCCGTCGACGCTGCCGGCGGGCGCGCCGCCGCTGAGCGTCGAGGTCCGCGGCGCGATCCCCGCCTCGGTCCCGGTCGAGCGTCGCGAGCACATCTACCGGCTCGCCGAGGACGCCGTGCACGCCGCGGTCGGCGCGGACGTCGCGGCCCTACGGCTCGTCCTCGAGTCGGGCGAGAACGGACTCTCGCTCACCGTCCAGACCGAAGGGACGGGGCGCCGGCCGGCCGTCGACGAGCGCACGCGGCATTCGATGACCGTGCGCGCGCTCGCCGCCCACGGGCAACTCTCGGTCGGCCGCGGCGCCGCGATCCGCTTCGACTGCGATCTCGGCCCCCTGCCCGCGCCGCGCGAGCCGCTCTGGGTCCCGGCCGGCGAGCGGCCGCAACCTGCACCGCGGGGCGCGGCACCTGCAAGTTCGTCGGCGTGGGACTCGCTCGGCAAGACCGCGCTCGTCGCGCTCGCCTATTTCGGCACCGGCGCGCTGTCGCTCGAGTTCTTGTCGAAGGTCGACGCGCTCGGTCGCGCGGCACAGCTCGCGCACTGGCTGCCGTGGATCGCGAGCGGCGTCGCGGTCGCGGGGATCCTCTCCTTCGGCGAGCGCGTGTGGCCCGCCATTGCGATCGGCTACGTCGCGCTCTGGTCGGGGTTCGTGCACGGACCGTGGGCCCACTCGCTCGTCGGCGCCGGCGTGCGCACCGTCGCGCTGCTCCTCGCGGTGCGCTGGATGCGACGTTTCGGCGGCGCGCAGGCGTTCGAGAGCCTGCGCGAGATCCTGCTGCTCGCGGGTGTCGCGGCGCTCGCGCTCGCGCTCGTGGTCCCGTTCGACGTCGCGGACCTCATGCTGACCGATCCCAGGTCGGTGTCGGCTGCAACGCCCGAGATCGCCTTTGCGATGGCGCCGTCGGCGGTCCGCCTGCTCAACATCGACGCGCCAAAGATCTACGCGGCGCTGCGCTGGTGGCTCAACAGCGTCGTCGGCATCGTGCTGTTCGTGCCGGCGGCCGCCGCGTGGTCGCGCGCGCAGCTAGACGAGATGCGCCGAAGGGCTGCCGAGTTCGGCGCCTGGGCGGGATTCCTCGCGCTCCTCGCGCTCGCGATCCTCGTGGTACGCGACCCCGCGTGGCGGCTGATCATCCTCGGCCTGAGCCTGACGAGCGTCACGTGGGCGGCGGTGCGCTTCGGCGCCGCGCCCGCCTACCTCGCGACCCTGCTCTATTCACTGGTCGCGACGGTCGGCTTCGGGCTCGGGCTCGGTGCGCTCGCCTCCCCGGTCATGGGCGAGGGTGCCGGCGTGCTGTGGGGCTTCATCCTGCTGCTCGCGACGGCCGCGCACCTGCTGACGACGCTGCTCGCCGAGAGCGACCGGACGGCGCGCGAGGTCGAGCGCCTGGACGCGCAGTACCGGGCGCTCTTCGAGGCCGTCCCGCACGCGCTCCTCGCCTACGAGGCAGGGAGCGGCCGGATCCGGCTTGCCAATCGCGAGGCGCTCGAGCGCCTCGGCTACTCGGCCGGGGAGCTCGCGCGCCTCACGCTCGCCGATCTCGACGTCGAAGCCGGGTTGGCGCCGGCGGGCGGCGCGGCCCGCCGCACGACGCGCTTTCGGGCCAGGGACGGCGCGACGCTTGACGTCGAGCTCGCGCTGACGCCGCTCGAGCTCGAGGATGGCGCCGGCGGCCTCTGCTTCGCGATCGACGTCAGCGAGCGCAACACGCTGTACGCGCGAATGATCGAGGCGACCGACGGCGAGCGCCGCAACCTCGTGCGCGAACTGCACGACGAGCTCGGCCAGGTGCTGACCGGACTGCACCTCGGCGCCGCGTCGCTGACCGACGCCGAGCGCCGCAGCCGCCTCGTCGAGGTCGACTCGGCGCAGTTCGTCGCCGCCGCCGCGCGCCAGGCGCTGCAGTCGGCCGAGCACGTGCTGCAGGGCGTCTCGCCGCTGCAGGAGTCGGGCGGCGATCTCCTCGAGGCGCTGCGCAACCTGCCGGACCGGCTGCCGCCCGAGTCGCGCGGCCGGCTCGAGGTGACGGTGTCGGCGACGAGCGCGGTGCGTTTGTCGCTCGCGCTGCGCGAGCACCTGTACCGGATCGCGCAGGAGGCGGTCACGAACGCACTCAAGCACGCCGCCGCGCACCGGATCGGCGTCGCGGTCACGGTCACGGGCGCCGAGATCGAGCTCGCGGTCGCCGACGACGGGGTCGGCTTCGACCCCGAGTACCGCAGCGGCGGCCTCGGGCTAGATTCCCTGAACCTGCGCGCCGCGGCGCTGCACGGCAGCGTGCGCATCACGGCGATCCCGGGCCACGGCACGACGTTGCGCTGCCGCTGTCCGCAGACGGTCGCGGCCGAGGCCTGATCCCGAGCCTCGCCCCCTGCGGGTCGCTGCCCGCGCCAATCCGCGACAAGACTGCGAAATCCGCCACGGCGGGCGTCGCCGGTGCGTCGTTTTTGCACAGCCTTTTCACAGCCCAGGGGACTATCTTGACGCTGCTCGTCAAAAGGAGAGCACCGTCGTGGATGCCGTCTACCTGTTGCTGCTGGCCCTCCTCTACGCCGTGACGCACGGCCTCGTCTGGGCGCTCGATCAGCTCGGTGAATCGCCATGAACGCGATGTACTGGCTGACCGGGCTGCTGGCCGTCCTGCTGTTCGCCTACCTGCTGTACGCGCTTTTGAAAGCGGAGCGCTTCTGATGAACACGACCGCTGCATTCCAGCTCCTGTTGCTGCTGTTCCTCGGGCTCGTCGTGCTGTGCGCGAAGCCGCTCGGTACCTACATCGCTGACGTCATGGAAGGGCGCCCGATCCTGGCGCTGCGCCTCGGCGGCCGGTTCGAGGCCCTGCTGTACCGAGTCTGCGGAATCGATCCGCGCACCGAGATGGGCTGGCGCGAATACGCGGTCGCGCTCGTGCTCTTCAACGTGCTCGGCGCCGTCGTCGTCTACGCGCTGCAGCGTGTGCAGTACTTCCTGCCGCTCAATCCCCAGCACTTCGCCGCCGTCAGCCCCGACTCGTCGTTTAACACGGCGGTCAGCTTCGTCACCAACACCAACTGGCAGGGCTACTCGGGTGAGTCGACGATGAGCTATCTCGTGCAGATGGCCGGGCTCGCCGTGCAGAACTTCCTGTCGGCCGCGACCGGCATCGTGGTGGCGATCGCGCTCATTCGCGGTTTCGCGCGCCACACCGTCAACACGATCGGGAACTTCTGGGTCGACCTGACCCGCTCGACGCTCTATGTGCTGCTGCCGGTTGCCGCGGTGCTCGCGCTGCTGCTGGTCAGCCAGGGCGTCATCCAGAACTTCGACGGCTACAAGGACGCGACCACCGTCGAGACGCTCAGCTACCAGAACCCGAAGACCGATGCCGATGGCAACGCGATCAAGGATGCCGCCGGCAACCCGGTGACCGAGGCCGCGACGACGCAGACTCAGACGCTGCCAATGGGCCCGGTCGCGTCGCAAGAGTCGATCAAGGAGCTCGGCACCAACGGCGGCGGCTTCTTCAACGCCAACTCCGCACACCCCTACGAAAACCCGACGCCGTTCACGAACTTTCTTGAGATGCTCGCGATCTTTGCGATTCCGTTCGCGCTCACCTACACCTTCGGCAGGATGGTCGGCGACACGCGCCAGGGATGGGCGCTGCTGGCGGCGATGCTGATCCTGTTCGCGTCGCTGGTGTTGGTCGCCCAATCGAGCGAGCAGCACGGCAACCCGCTCATCGCGCAGCAAGGCGTCGACCAGGTCGCGAGCGCCGTTCAGTCCGGCGGCAACATGGAGGGCAAGGAGACGCGGTTCGGCATCGCGGCATCGGCGTTGTTCGCGGCGGTCACGACCGCGACCTCGTGCGGCGCCGTCAACACGATGCACGACTCGATGACCCCGCTTGGCGGCTTCGTGCCGCTGTTCCTGATCGAGCTCGGCGAGCTCGCGCCCGGCGGCGTCGGCACGGGCCTTTACTCGGTCCTGATGTTCGCGATCCTCGGCGTGTTCATCGCCGGTCTCATGATCGGCCGCACGCCGGAGTACATCGGCAAGAAGATCGAATCGCTCGAGATGAAGCTCGCGTCGGTCTTCATCCTGACGACGCCGTTCGTCGTGCTGATCGGCACCGCGGTTGCGGTGTCGACCGTCGCCGGCAAGGCCGGCGTCGCCAACCCCGGCCCGCACGGCTTCAGCGAGATCCTGTACGCGTTCTCGTCAGCGGCCAACAACAACGGCAGCGCGTTCGGCGGCATCTCCGCCAACACGGTCTTCTACAACGTGGCGACCGGTCTTGCGATGTTCATCGCGCGCTTCTGGCCCATCGTCGCCGCGCTCGCGATCGCGGGCTCGCTCGCCGCCAAGAAACGGGTGCCCGTGACCGACGGCACGATGCCGACGCACGGCCCGTTGTTCGTGGCGCTGCTGATCGGGTCGATCCTGCTGATCGGCGTCCTGACCTACGTTCCGGCGCTCGCGCTCGGACCCGTCGTCGAGCACTTCATGCTCACCGCCGTGCACTAGAGGACATCCATGTCACGCCCCCACCTGTCGCTGTTCGATCGCAAGCTCCTCGGCCCGGCGCTCCTCGAGTCCGTCAAGAAGCTCGACCCCCGGGTACAGTGGCGCAATCCGGTGATGTTCGTCGTCTACCTCGGCACGATCGTGACGGCGATCCTCTACGTCCAGGCGCTTGGCGGCCACGGCGAGGCGCCGGCCGGCTTCATCCTCGCGGTGACGGTCTGGCTGCTCTTCACGGTGCTGTTCGCGAACTTCGCCGAGGCCCTGGCCGAGGGCCGCAGCCGCGCGCAGGCGGCGGCGCTGCGCAGCATGCGCCAGACCGTGTTCGCGAAGAAGCTGATCGACCCCTCGCTTGCGCGCCGCGAGACGACGCGCGTCAAGGCCGAGGACCTGCGCAAGGGCGACGTCGTGCTCGTCGAGGCCCAGGAGATGATTCCGGCCGACGGTGAGGTCATCGAGGGCGCCGCCTCGGTCGACGAGAGTGCGATCACCGGCGAATCCGCGCCGGTGATCCGCGAGTCGGGCGGGGACTTCACGTCGGTGACCGGCGGCACGCGCGTGCTGTCGGACTGGATCGTGGTGCGCGTGGCGGTCAACCCGGGCGAGACCTTCCTCGACCGGATGATCTCGATGGTCGAGTCGGCCAAGCGCCAGAAGACCCCGAACGAGATCGCGCTGACGATCCTTCTGGTTGCGCTGACGCTCGTGTTCCTGGTCGTGATCGTGACGCTGTTGCCGTTCTCGCTGTTTGGCGTCGAGGTCAGCAAGAGCGGCGCGCCGGTCACGATCACCGCGCTCGTGTCGTTGCTCGTGTGCCTGATCCCGACGACGATCGGCGGGCTGCTGTCCGCCATCGGCGTCGCCGGCATGAGCCGGATGCTGCAGGCCAATGTCATCGCAACTTCGGGCCGCGCCGTCGAGGCAGCCGGGGACGTCGACGTGCTGCTCCTCGACAAGACGGGGACCATCACGCTCGGCAACCGTCAGGCGACCACGTTCATTCCGGCGCCGGGCTACACCGAGCAGCAGCTCGCCGATGCCGCGCAGCTGGCCTCGCTCGCCGACGAGACGCCTGAGGGCCGCAGCGTCGTCGTGCTCGCGAAGCAGCGCTTCAACCTGCGCGAGCGCGACCTGCACGCGCTCGGCGCGACCTTCGTGCCGTTCTCGGCGCATACCCGGATGAGCGGCGTGAATCTCGGGGACCGCCAGGTCAGGAAGGGCGCGCCGGACTCGATCGCCGCCTACGTGACGGCCGCGGGCCAGGCCTATCCGTCCTCGATCGACGAGATCGTGCAGCGCGTCGCGCGCCAGGGCAGCACCCCGCTCGTCGTGACCGACGGCGCCCGTGTCATCGGCGTCGTCGAGCTCAAGGACATCGTCAAGGGCGGAATCCGCGAGCGCTTCGCCGACCTTCGGCACATGGGCATCAAGACGATCATGATCACCGGCGATAACCGCCTCACTGCCGCGGCCATCGCCGCGGAGGCCGGCGTCGACGACTTCCTCGCCGAGGCCACGCCCGAGGCCAAGCTGAAGCTCATCCGCGAGCACCAGTCCGAGGGTCGCCTGGTCGCAATGACCGGCGACGGCACCAACGACGCTCCGGCGCTTGCCCAGTCCGACGTCGCCGTGGCGATGAACACCGGCACCCAGGCGGCGAAGGAAGCCGGGAACATGGTCGACCTCGACTCAAATCCCACCAAGCTCATCGAGATCGTCGAGACCGGCAAGCAGATGCTGATGACGCGCGGTGCGCTGACGACCTTTTCGATCGCCAACGACGTCGCGAAGTACTTCGCGATCATCCCGGCGGCGTTTGCGATCACGTATCCGCAGCTCGGAGCGCTCAACATCATGCACCTGGCGACGCCCAACTCGGCGATCCTGTCGGCGGTGATCTTCAACGCGCTGATCATCGTGCTCTTGATCCCGCTCGCGATCAAAGGCGTCAAGTACCGCCCGCTCGGCGCCGGGCCGCTGCTGCGGCGAAACCTCCTGATCTACGGCCTCGGCGGCATCCTGATCCCGTTCCCGGGAATCAAGCTGATCGACATGGTCCTGGCTGCGGCCGGCTGGGCCTAGGAGAACCAAGATGTTCGCGCGACTCGTTAGACCCGCAATCCTGCTGCTGCTCGCGATGACGTTGCTGACCGGCATCGTCTATCCGCTGGTGATCACCGGCATCGCGCGCGCGGCGTTTCCCCGCCAGGCCGAAGGCAGCCTGCTGCACCGCGACGGCAAGCTGATCGGCTCGTCGCTGATCGGGCAGAGCTTCTCGGACCCGGCGCACTTCTGGGGACGTCCGTCGGCGACGACGCCGCAGCCCTACAACGGCACCGCATCGACCGGGTCGAACCTCGGTCCGCTGAATCCGGCACTGATCGACGCGGTCAAGGCGAATGCGAAGGCGCTGCGCGATGCCGACCCCGAGCACCGCGAGCAGGTCCCGGTTGACCTCGTGACCGCGTCCGCGAGCGGTCTGGACCCCGAGATCAGTCCGGCAGCCGCCGAATACCAGGTGCCTCGCGTTGCGAAGGCGCGCGGGCTGCCGGTTGAGAAGGTCCGGGCACTCGTCGGTGCCCACCAGCAGGGGCGCCTGCTGGGCCTGATCGGCGAGCCGCGAGTCAACGTGCTCGAACTCAACCTCGCGCTCGACGAGCTCAAGTGACCCTATAGGCCACGTCCACCAGAGCGAGACGACCGCTTTCCCGCGTCCGCGCACCCGCCCGGTCGCAGCCATCACCGTCAGAGCCAAAGAGACCATCATGTTCCGCCCAACGGCCTCGATCCTGTCCCTGATTCCCTTGCTGATCACGCTCAGCGTCCCGGCCATCGCGGCCGAGGAGCCTGCGAAGCCGGCCGCGCCGTCGCTCAGCGACGTGCTGGCCGCGTCGAACCTCAACGTGTCGGGCTATCTCGATGTCTCCTACGAGCATCTGGACGGGACCGGCAGCTTCTACAACGGCAGCCCCGATCGCGTGTTCGACGCGCGCCAAGACAGCTTCTCAATTCACCAGGCCGCGCTCACGGTCGCCTACCAGCCGAAGGAAGGCTTCGGCGCCCTGGTCAACCTGATCGCAGGACAGGACCCCGACGTCTTCGCGCCGTACGACATCAACCCCGGCGCGCACTCGAAGTTCGACTTTCCGCAGGCGTACATCCAGTATGCGAGCGGCGCCACGACGATCATCGCCGGCCGCTTCGTCACGCTCGCCGGCGTCGAGACGATCGATCCGCGGACCGACACGAACTTTTCGCGCTCGATTCTCTACGGCTTCGCCATTCCCTTCGCCCACACCGGCGTGCGCGCGACGTACGTGGCCAGCGAGCAACTGACGCTCAACGTGGGCGTGGTCAACGGCTGGGACGACCTCAAGGACACGAACGCCGCCAAGACGCTCGAACTGGGTGTGACGGCCACCCCGGTCAAGGCGGTGAGCCTCAGCGTCGCTGGTTACTTTGGGAAGGAGCGCGTCGGCGGGCTCACCGACGTCGGACCCGAAGGCCAGCGCAAGCTGGTTGATGTCATCGGTTCATGGAACGCAACCGACGCGCTGACCGTGATTCTCAATTACGACTGGGGACGCCAGGACGGCGGTGCCGCAGGCGGCGGCCAGGCGCGCTGGGATGGCCTGGCCGGATACCTCAATTACACCTTCAGCGAGCACTGGAAGGCGTCACTGCGCAGCGAATACTTCCACGATCCCGACGGCTACCGGATCGGCTTCGCGCAGACCTGGCGCGAGACCACACTGACCGCGGCGTGGACGCCGAGCAAGAACGTCGAACTCCGGTTCGAGGGCCGGCTCGATCATTCC
>DATKOR010000029.1:0-19077 GCA_035524495.1 Steroidobacteraceae bacterium | reverse complement strand
TGTCGGTCGGCGAGCGCGACTTTCGCGTGCCGCTCAACAACACGCTCGAGTACTGGACGGCGCTGAAGCGCCAGCAGGTCCCGAGCCGGCTGCTGGTGTTCCCGGAAGAGAACCACTGGATCCTGCGCGGCGAGGACAGCCGCTACTTCTACCAGGAGGTCGCGGCCTGGCTGGAGAAGTACCTGGGACCCGGCGGCTAGGCCGCGTAGTTGAGGCGCGCGAGGAACCGGTCTATCGCGGCCAGGCACTCGGGCTCGTCGAGCAGCGGCACGTGACCGCGGTTCGGGACGGTCAGGCGCTCGAGGTCGGGCTTCTCGCGCTGCATGCGCTCGAAGGTCGCGGCGCTCAGGATGTCCGAGGTCTCGCCCCGGATGGCGAGCGCGGGCACGCCCTTCAGCGTCGCATACAGCGGCCACAGGTCGGCGGTCTGCGAGGGCTGCCCACGCAGCGCCTCGCCGATGCCGGGGTCGGCGTCGAGCACCGGGCGGCCGTCGGCATCGGCGCGGTAGCCGCGCCGCGTGAATGCCGCCCAGCGCTCGTCGCTGAGGTCCGGCAGTGCGCTGCCGAACACCATCCGCTGCTGCTTGATCGCCTCGTCCCAGCTCGTCACCGGCGGCAGCCGCCCCGCGTAGCCCTTGATGCGCTCGGCCCCCGCCGGGTCGATCTCGGGCCCGACGTCGTTGAGCACGATGCCGGCGACGGCCGCCGGCGTCAGCCCCGCCATCGCCATCGCGAGCAGCCCGCCGAGCGAGGTGCCGACGATCGCGACGCGCCGCAGCCCGAGCGTCTGCAGGAGCCCCGCGAGGTCCGCGACGTAGGTCGCGGGCTGGTAGTGCTTGAAGTCGGGATCGCGCGCCGAGCGGCCGCGGCCGCGCAGGTCGGGGCAGACGACGCGGTAGCGCCGCGCGAGGTGGGGCGCGAGGTCCTCGTAGTCGCGGCAGTTGCGGGTGAGTCCGTGCAGGCACAGGACCGCCGGCGCGGCCGCGCCCGGGCCGTCGTAGACCCGGGCGTAGAGCGCGAGGCCGTCGGCCGACGTGAAGTGGACGTCGCGATAGGAGGCTGTGTTCATCCGAATTCTCCGCCCTCGAGTTCGCTCCTGAGCACGCGCTTCAGTACCTTGCCGTTCGGGTTGCGCGGCAGCGCCTGACGGTACACGACCGCGGCGATCCGCTGTTGGCGGCCGACGCGGCCGTTGGTCCACTCCTTGAGCGCGTCCGCATCGATGGTCTCGCCGTCGCGACCGACGACGACCGCGACCGGCGTCTCGCCCCACTTTGCGCTCTTGACGCCGACGACCGCCACCTCGGCGACCGTCGGGTGGCGGCGCATCACGCTCTCGATGTCGGCCGGGAAGATGTTCTGGCCGCCGGACAGGATCATGTCCTTCTTGCGGTCGACGACGTACAGGAAGCCGTCGGCATCGAGGCGCCCGAGGTCGCCGGTGCGCAGCCACTGCCGGCCCTCGGCGTCGATCCAGGTGGCCTCGCGGTTCGCGGCCTCGCGCGCGTGGTAGCCGGCCATCACGAGCCGCCCGCGACCGACGATCTCGCCGGTCTCGCCGGCCGGAAGCTCCCGGTCGTCGTCGCCGAGGATCCGGATGTCGGCGCCGAGCACGGGCTTGCCGACCGAGGTCAGCTTGGCCTCGAAGTCTTCCGGCGCGAGGATCGTGATCAGGCCCTCGGTGAGGCCGTAGAGCTCGATCAGCGCGCAGTCGAACTCGTGTGCGAAACGCCGCTTGACGTCGGGCGGCAGCGGCGAGCCGCAGCACATCAGTGCCTCGAGGCTGCCGGTGTCGAACTCATCGCGCCCCGGCTCGTCGAGCATGCGCTCGAGCTGCACCGGCACGAAGGAGCCGTGCGTGATGCGCTCGGCCTCGATGAGCTGCAGCGCCGCGCGGGCGCTGAAGTGCCGCTGCAGCACGATCGTGCCGCCGACCAGCATCGTCGACAGCATCGACACCCAGCTGATGTTGGAAAAGAGTCCCAGCGAGCACAGCGTGCGGCAGCCGCTGCGGTACCTGAGCGCAAGCGCGCTGTCGTAGGCCCAGTGCATCCGGCACTCGTGGGTGTGCACGATCCCCTTCGGCAGCGCCGTCGTTCCCGAGCTGTAGATCAGGTTGCACTCATCCTGCGGCCCGATGGCGACCCGCGGGCCCGCGGCGGGCGCTGCGGCGATCAGCGCACCGATCTCGTGCCAGCCGGTTCGCGGCCCGTCGCAGCCGATGAAGTGGCGCGCCGCGAGCGTGGCGCGCAGCGCATCGATGCGCCGGCAGTGCTCGCCGCTCGCGAACACCGCGACCACGGCGGCATCGGCGCACATCGCGGCGACCGCCTCGTCGGTGATCGACACGTTGAGCGGCACGGCGACCGCGCCCGCGCGCAGGATGCCGAAGAGCGCGACCGCGGTCTCGTGGCGGGTGTCCATCAGCACCGCGACGCGCTCGCGCGGTTTCACGCCGAGCGTCGCGAGCGCACGCGCGAGCCGCGCGGTCGCGGCGTCGAACTCGGCCCAGCTCAGCCGGTAGCCGCCGTCGACGAGCGCCGGCTCCGCCGCGTGCCAGCGGCCGTTCTGCTCGATGAGATCCGGCACGAGGGGGGCCGGAGCCTGGAACCACGACATGCTCGCCTCGTGGAGCGCGGGGACGACGGCGGACGGCGCCGGGCCGTCCGCGCCCGTTGCGCGGCGCGCCATGGGCGCGCCGCGCGGACCCTCAGAAGTGGTGGCTGACCCCGACGCTCACGGTGCGCGGCGCGCCGTAGAACCCGATCTGGCTCACGCCGGCCGTCAGGCCCGTCGTGCCGAAGTCGTAGCCGGCGACCCGGTACCACTTGTCGGTCAGGTTCTTGACGTCGAGCGACCAGCGCCAGCCCTTGTCGGAGGTCGTGTACGCGAGGCCGACGTCGACGATACCGTAGGCCGGCTGGTCGGTGACGCTGGCCGTCGTGTTGGCGACCTTCGTGAAGCTGCGGAAGTCGTAGTTGGCGCGCGCCGTGATGTCGCCCCCCGACAGCATCCAGCTGTAGGCGACGCTGGCGTCGATCGTCCAGGCCGGCGCGTTGATCGGGCGGTTCTGGTCGGCGACGTTGATCGTCGAGTTCGGGCTGCAGCCCGGCGTCAGCGCCGTGCAGCCGACGATGAAGTCCTCGTAGTACGAGTCGAGGTAGCCGACGTTGAGGCCGAGCGTCGCCGCGCGGACCGGCTTCCACTGGGTCTCGATCTCGACGCCGCGGTTCATCTGCTTGCCGGCGTTGAGCACCGCGGTGACGTTCGAGGTGCCGACGAACTGCTGCACGCCGATCTGGGCGTCGGTGTACGGGTCGTAGAACAGCGTCACGTTCAGGAGCAGCGTGTTGTCGAGCAGCGTCGACTTGAACCCGGCCTCGTAGCTGTTGGCGATCTCCGAGTCGTAGCCGTTCTTGGTCTGCGGGTAGAGGAGCGCGTTGCCGCGCATGTCGAAGCCGCCGCTCTTGAAGCCCTTGCTGTAGGAGAGGTACGCCATCACCTTGTCGGTCAGGTGAAAGTCGACGCCGAGGCGCGGCGAGACGTTCGAGAAGGTCCTGGCCGCCGTGTAGTTCGACAGGATGCCCGCGGCCGCGCTCGGGTAGAAGAAGTAGCCCGGCGGCGGCTGGGTCGGGTCCTGCAGGTCGAAGATGCCCTGGTTCGCCGGCAGCGGGCTCGCTGCTGGGCTCCCCCACTGCGCCTGGTAGACCTGCGCGGACTTCTTGTCCTGGTTCCAGCGCAGTCCGGCGTCGATGTTGAAGCGCTCCGTGACCTTCCAGGCCGTGTCCGCGTACACCGAGGTGCTCTTGGTGTCGACGCAGCCGTCGACCAGCGACGTCAGCTGCAGGCCCGCGAAGGCGACGATGCCGAGCGAGGCGTTGTAGTCGCCGCAGGCCAGCCCGTCCATGTAGAAGACGCCGCCGACCGCCTTGACGAGGTCGTTGGTGAAGGTGAGCTGCGTCTCGGCCGAGCTCTGGCGCTCGCGGTAGCGGGCCGGCACCTGGAACAGGTTCGAGTTCAGCTCCTCGAAGTCGATGAACTGGCGCCCGTGGCCCTCGCGGTACGCGCCGACGACCTTGAGGTCGAAGCCGCCGCCGAGGCCCTGCGTGTAGGTGCCGGAGATGCCGCTGCGGTAGAAGAAGTCCTTGTCGACCGGCATGTCGGTGCGCGTGTCGTAGCGGCTGTCGAGCGCCGGTACCGCGACCGGGATGCCGGTGGCGGACACGAGGCCCTTGCCGAGCGCGTAGCCGTCGTTGAGCCGCTGACCGCCGGCGGCGTGCGAATTGTCCTGGGTCGTGTCGGCGACGAACTTGAGCTTGGAGCTCTCGCCCCAGGTGAAGGTCAGGTTGGCGCGGGCCGCGAGAATGTCCTTGTCCGAGACCCCCTCGCCGACGTGGTTGTACGGGCTCGGCGTCGTGCCGGCCTGCGCGACGACCTCGCCGTAGCCGGAATGCTGCAGGTCGGCGAGCGCGATCCCGAAGTAGACGTGGTCGGCGAGCGGCATCGAGTAGCTCGCCTTGGCGTCGAGCTCGCCGTAGCTGCCGGTCGCGAGCGAGAAGTTGCCGGCCGCGGGGCCGGTGATGTCGCGGGTCACGTACTTGATCGCGCCGGCGATCGTGTTCTTGCCGTAGAGCGTGCCCTGCGGGCCGCGCAGCACCTCGAGCCGGTCGACGTCGAGCACGTCGAGCAGCGCGCCCTGCGGCCGCGCCATGTAGACGTCGTCGATGTAGATGCCGACGCCGGGCTCGAAGCCCCACAGCGGGTCGCTCTGGCCGACGCCGCGGATGTAGACGTTGATGGTGCTCGAGGTGGCGCGCCCGGCCGAGATCTTCATGTTCGGCACGAGGCTGTTGAGGTCCTCGAGGTTCGTGATGTCCTGCGCCAGGATCTGGTCGGCGCTCACCGCCGTGACCGCGAGCGGTACGTTCTGCAGGTTCTCCGAGCGCCGGCGCGCGGTGACGACGATCGTCTCGAGCTGGCCGGTGTCGGCGGCGACCGAGGGTGCCGCGGGCGCGGTCTGCGCCTGAGTCGCGGCGAAGGGCGCGGCGAGCGCGAGACCGAGGACGGCGCGCAGAGCCGTGCGAAGCAGCGTGCTGGATGCCATGAGCGAACCCCCCTGCAAATCACGCACCGCGTGATCGTTGATTCATCGTTCGTTCAATATTCATTGAACGTTCGTTGAATAATAGACAGAACTGCGGCGCGCCGGCAACTGTGTTGCCTCAGCGCCACGAGATCGGCGAGAATCGGCCGGCCCTGTTGCGCTGCACACCTCCATGGCCACGAAACTCAAGGCCGGCCGACCGGCGAAGGAACGCCTGCTGGACGCCGCCGAGCGGCTGTTCGCGCAGCGCGGCTACCATGGCGTGTCGATCCGCGACATCACCGAGGCCGCGGGCGCCGACGTCGCGCTCGTCAACTACCACTTCGGCGGCAAGCGCGCGCTGCTGACGCGCGTGTTCGAGCGGCGCGCCGAAATCCTGAACCGCGAGCGCATGGAGCGGCTCGAGGCGGTGCAACCGGGCGCCGACGGGCGGCTCGATCTCGAGGCGGTCGTCAACGCGTTCATGGAGCCCTTGATCCTGCGCTCGGCGCGCGGCGGCCGGGAGTGGAAGAGCTACTTCGCGCTCGTCGCGCAGGTCAACAACTCACCCGAGCTCTCGGTGCTGATGACCCGGCACTTCGACCCGGTGGTGCACAAGTTCATCGACGTGCTGAAGGCGGCGCTGCCGGAAGCGGACCTCCGCGACATCTACTGGGGCTATCACTTCCTGACGGGCGCCTTGACGCTGACCTTCGCCGAGACCGGGCGCCTCGACAAGCTCTCGGGGCGGCTGTGCCGCTCGACGGACCTCGAGAGCGTGCACGCGCGCTTCGCGCCGTTCATGGCCGCCGGCTTTTCGGCGCTCGCCAGACGCCGCGCCGGTGCAGCGGCGCGCGCCAAGCCGCGCAGCCGCAAGGCGGCGGCGCGGGTTCGCGAGTAATCCGGGCGGGCGGCTTACTTGCGCAGCTTGCGCAGGCGCTCGAGCATCTTGATCTGCGCGACCGCGCGCACGAGCTCGGCCTGGGCCTCGGCGATCGAGACCTCGTCGCCCTTCTCGCGCAGCGCCTCCTCGGCGCGCTGCTTGGCGGCGAGCACCGCGGCCTCGTCGAGGTCGCGCGCCCGAAGCGCGGTGTCGGCGAGCACCGTCACGCGCTGCGGCTGGATCTCGAGCGTGCCGCCACCGACGTAGAAGCCGTGCTCCTCGCCGTCCGGCGTCTGCACCCGCACCTCGCCCGCCTTGAGCGTCGTCAGGAGCGGCGCGTGCCTGGGCGCAATGCCGATCTCGCCCTGGATCGCCGGCACGAACACCATCGCCGCCTGGCCCGAGAAGATCTCGCCTTCGGCGCTGACGATGTCGACGTTGATCGTGTGGGCCATCGCTCAATCCTCAGGTGATCGACTTCGCCTTCTCGACCGCTTCCTCGATCGTGCCGACCATGTAGAAGGCCTGCTCCGGGAGGCTGTCGTACTCGCCCGAGATGATCGCCTTGAAGCCGCGGATCGTGTCCTTCAGCGACACGTACTTGCCCTTCTGGCCGGTGAACACCTCGGCGACGTGGAAGGGCTGCGACAGGAAGCGCTGGATCTTGCGCGCGCGATAGACGGTGAGCTTGTCTTCGGCCGAGAGCTCGTCCATGCCGAGGATCGCGATGATGTCCTGCAGCTCCTTGTAGCGCTGCAGGATCGCCTGCACGCCGCGCGCCGTCTGGTAGTGCTCCTCGCCGATGACCAGCGGGTCGAGCTGGCGCGAGGTCGAGTCGAGCGGGTCGACCGCGGGGTAGATGCCGAGCGCCGCGATCTGGCGCGACAGCACGACGGTGGCGTCGAGGTGCGCGAAGGTCGTCGCGGGCGAGGGGTCGGTGAGGTCGTCGGCCGGGACGTAGACGGCCTGGATCGAGGTGATCGAGCCCGTCTTCGTCGAGGTGATGCGCTCCTGCAGCACGCCCATCTCCTCGGCCAGCGTCGGCTGGTAGCCGACCGCCGAGGGCATGCGGCCGAGCAGCGCCGACACCTCGGTGCCGGCGAGCGTGTAGCGGTAGATGTTGTCGATGAACAGCAGCACGTCGCGGCCCTTACCGGAGGCCTGCTTCTCGTCGCGGAAGTACTCGGCCATCGTGAGGCCGGTGAGCGCGACGCGCAGGCGGTTGCCCGGCGGCTCGTTCATCTGGCCGTACACCATCGCGACCTTCGACTCCTGCAGGTTGTCCTTGACGATGACGCCCGACTCCATCATCTCGTGGTAGAAGTCGTTGCCCTCGCGGGTGCGCTCGCCGACGCCGGCGAACACCGACAGGCCCGAGTGCGCCTTGGCGATGTTGTTGATGAGCTCGAGCATGTTGACGGTCTTGCCGACGCCCGCGCCGCCGAAGAGGCCGATCTTGCCGCCCTTCGCGAACGGCACGAGGAGGTCGATGACCTTGATGCCGGTCTCGAGCAGGTCCTGGCCGCCGGCCTGGTCGTCGTAGGACGGCGCCGGGCGGTGGATCTCCCAGTACTCCTTGGCCGCGACCGGGCCCTTCTCGTCCTGCGGGTCGCCGAGCACGTCCATGATGCGGCCGAGCGTCGCCTTGCCGACCGGCACCGCGATGCCCTTGCCGGTCGCCCGCACCGTGATGCCGCGCTTCAGCCCCTCCGAGACGCCCATCGCGATGCAGCGCACGACGCCGTCGCCGAGCTGCTGCTGCACCTCGAGGGTCAGCGTGCGGCCGCTGTCCTCGAGCTTCAGCGCCTCGTAGACCTTGGGGATCGACTCGCGCGGGAACTCGACGTCGATGACGGCGCCGATGATCTGGACGATCTTGCCGGTGGCGGCAGGGGTGGTGCTCATGTCTTGAAGCCTTTTATCAAACGGCGGCCGCGCCGCCGACGATCTCGGAAATTTCCTTGGTAATCGCCGCCTGCCGCGCCTTGTTGTAGATCAGCTGCAGCTCGTCGATCAGCTTGCCGGCGTTGTCGGTCGCGCTCTTCATCGCAACCATGCGCGCCGCCATCTCGCAGGCGACGTTCTCGACGGCGCCCTGGTAGACCTGGGACTCGATGTAGCGGGTCATCAGGCCCTCGAGGAGCTCCGCGGCCGAGGGCTCGTAGATGTACTCCCACAGGTCCTGCAGCTCGCTGCTCTTGACGGGCTCGGCGGGCAGGAGCTGGCGCACGACCGGGCGCTGGCTCATCGTGTTCACGAACTCGGCGTTGACGAGGTAGAGCCGGTCGATCTTGCCCTCGACGTAGCCGTCGAGCATGACCTTGACGGTGCCGATGAAGCTCGCGACGTGCGGCCGGTCGCCGAGGTGCGTCACGGTCGCCGCGATCGGGAGCCTGAGGCGCCTGAAGAACTGCACGGCCTTGGAGCCCACGAGGCACAGCTGCACCTCGACGCCCTTGCCCTGCCACTCGCGGATCGCGCCGAGCGCCTGCTTGAAGACGTTGACGTTGAGCGCGCCGCACAGGCCGCGGTCGGTACTGACGACGATCAGCCCGACGGCCTTGATCTCGCGCTCGATGAGGTACGGGTGGCGGTGGTCGGGGTTCGCGAGCCTGAGGTGCCCGATCACGGTGCGGATCTTCTCGGCGTAGGGACGCGCGGCGCGCATGCGGTCCTGGGCCTTGCGCATCTTGCTCGCCGCGACCATCTCCATGGCCTTGGTGATCTTCTGCGTGCTCTTGATGCTCGCGATCTTGGTGCGGATTTCTTTGGCGCCGGCCATGGCTGTGCCTTAGAAGCTCGCGGTCGCGAAGAAGTCCTCGCAGACCTTCTTCAGGCCTGCGTCGACGTCCTTCGAGAGGTCGGGCTTGTCGTTGATCGACTTCAGGAGCTCGCCGGCGTTGGTCTTCGCGAAGCTCTGCAGCTGCGCCTCGGCCGCCACCATCTTCTCGCGCGGCACCTTGTCGAAGTGGCCGCCGTTGACCGCGTACAGCGACAGCGCCATCTCGGCGACCGACATCGGCGAGTACTGCTTCTGCTTCATGAGCTCGGTGACGCGCTGGCCGCGCTCGAGCTGCCGGCGGGTCGCCTCGTCGAGGTCGGAGGCGAACTGCGAGAACGCCGCGAGCTCGCGGTACTGGGCGAGCGCGAGGCGCACGCCGCCGCCGAGTTTCTTGATGATGCCGGTCTGCGCGGCGCCGCCGACGCGCGACACCGAGATGCCGGCGTTGATGGCCGGGCGGATGCCGGCGTTGAAGAGGTCGGTCTCGAGGAAGATCTGGCCGTCGGTGATCGAGATGACGTTCGTCGGCACGAACGCCGTGACGTCGCCGGCCTGCGTCTCGATGATCGGCAGCCCCGTCAGCGAGCCGGTCCTGCCCTTGATGCGGCCCTTCGTGACCCGCTCGACGTACTCGGCGTTGACGCGCGCCGAGCGCTCGAGGAGACGCGAGTGCAGGTAGAAGACGTCACCCGGGTACGCCTCGCGGCCCGGCGGGCGCCTGAGCAGCAGCGAGATCTGGCGGTAGGCCCAGGCCTGCTTGGTGAGGTCGTCGTAGATGATCAGGGCGTCCTCGCCCTCGTCCATGAAGTACTCGCCCATCGCGCAGCCGGAGTACGGCGCGAGGTACTGCATCGCGGCCGGCGTCGAGGCCGAGGCCGCGACGACGATCGTGTGCGCCAGCGCGCCGTGCTCCTCGAGCTTGCGCACGACGTTGGCGATCGAGCTCTGCTTCTGGCCGATCGCGACGTAGATGCACTTAACGCCGGTGCCCTTCTGGTTGATGATCGTGTCGACGGCGACCGCGGTCTTGCCGGTCTGGCGGTCGCCGATGATCAGCTCGCGCTGGCCGCGGCCGATCGGCACCATCGAGTCGATGGCCTTGAGGCCGGTCTGCACCGGCTGCGACACGCTCTGGCGGTTGATGACGCCGGGCGCCACGCGCTCGATCGGCGAGCGCTTCTGGGCCTTGACCGGGCCCTTGCCGTCGATGGGGTTGCCGAGCGAGTCGACGACGCGGCCGAGCAGCTCGGGACCGACCGGCACCTCGAGGATGCGGCCGGTGGTCTTGACCTGGTTGCCCTCGGTGATGTGCTCGTAGTCGCCGAGCACCACCGCGCCGACCGAGTCCTGCTCGAGGTTGAGCGCGAGGCCGAAGGTGTTCTCCGGGAACTCGATCATCTCGCCGTAGCGGACGTCCGCGAGCCCGTGGATGCGCACGATGCCGTCGGTGACGCTGACGACGGTGCCGACGTTGCTGGCCTCGGCGGCGGCGTCGAACTGCGAGATGCGGGCCTTGATGAGATCGCTGATCTCGGAAGCCTTGATGGACATGCTGCTTTCCTTCTAAACCTTGTCGGCCGCGCGCGCCCGGGCGCTCACGGCTGGGAAATCTGCTGCTCGAGGCGCGCCAGCCGGCCGCGCAGCGAGCCGTCGATGATCAGGTCGCCGGCGCGCACGATCGCGCCGCCGACGAGCGAGCTGTCGACGGTCTCGGCGAGGCGCACCTTGCGCTCGAAGCGCCGCGCGAGCGCGGCCTCGAGCGCTGCGCGCTGCGCGGGCTCGAGCGCCATCGCGGTCGTGACCTCGACGTCGATGGTGTTTTCGACCTCGGCACGGCGCGCCTCGAACTGCGCGGCGATCTGCGGCAGGTAGCCGAGCCGGTGGCTGTGGGCGAGCACCGCGAGGAAGTTGCGCGCCTCGCGATCGACCGGGGCCCCGCCCGCGGCGGCGACGTCGGCGATCAGCCCGACGAGCTCGTCCGCGCCGACGCGCGGGTTGCCGAACAGCGCCTCGGCGCCGGGCGCCGCGGCGACCGCGGCGCCGGCCGCGAGCAGCTGCGACCACGCGGCGAGCGCGCCGCGCTCGCGCGCGTGTTCGAAGGCGGCGCGCGCGTAGGGTCGGGCGATGGTGGCTTTCTCGGCCATGGGCTCTCCGTCAGCGCGCCGCCGCGATCCGCTGCGCGAGCTCGTCGAGCAGCTGGGCGTGCGCCTTCGGGTCGATCTCGCGCTTCAGCACCTGCGAGGCGCCGACGAGCGCGAGGTGCGCGACCTCGTTGCGAAGGTCGCCGCGCGCGCGCGCGGACTCGGTCGCGATCTCGTTGCGCGCGACCGCGATCAGCCGCTCGCCCTCGGCGACCGCGGTGCCGCGGGCCTCCTCGACCAGCTCGCCGCCGCGGCGGTTCGCCTGCTCGACGATCTGCGCCGCCTTGGTACGCGCGTCGCGCACGATGTCGAGCGCCTGCGCCTTCGCCTCGTCCAGGTCCTTCTGGCCGCGATCGGCGGCCGCGAGCCCGTCGGCGATCTTCTTCTGCCGCGCCTCGATGGCGCCGATGATCGACGGCCAGCCCAGTTTCATGACCAGCCACGCGACCAGAAACAGCGCGAAGCCCTGGATGATCAGCGTGATCGTGATGCTCATGCTCTTGCCTCTGTCTTCCCGAACCGCAGCGCGCGCCGGCGCGGGCCGGCGCCCGCGGCGCGCGTGGCGACTACTTGACGCCGAGCGCCGACAGGAACGGGTTCGAGAAGATGAGCAGGAGCGCGATCGCGACGCCGATGATCGGCACCGCGTCGAGCAGGCCCGCGACGATGAACATGCGCGTCATCAGCATCGGCGCGAGCTCCGGCTGGCGCGCGGCGCCCTCGAGGAACTTGCCGCCGAGCAGCGCGAAGCCGATCGCGGTGCCGAGCGCGCCGAGACCGATCAGAAGACCCGCGGCGATGAGGGTGTGGCTCATCACCTCGGCGACTTGGGGAATGTTCTCGATAGCCATGGTCTACTCCGTGAATTCAAATAGATCGACTGGAACGGTGGATCGCAAGGGTCAGTGGTGCTCGGCCGCCATGCTCAGGTACACGACGGTCAGCATCATGAAGATGAACGCCTGCAGCGTGATGATCAGCACGTGGAACAGCGTCCAGACGAAGCCGGCGATCAGCTGCAGCGGCCCCATCACGTAGGTGAGCCCCGACGACAGCGTCGAGCCGAGCGTCATGCAGGCGATCAGGATGAAGATCAGCTCGCCGGCGTACATGTTGCCGAAGAGTCGCAGGCTGAGGCTCACGGGCCGCACGCCCTCCTCGATCAGCCGCAGCAGCAGGTTCGCCGGCGCGAGCAGGATCTTGCCGACGATGCCGTCGGCGTGGAACGGCACCGTCACGAACTCGGTCAGGAAGCCACCGACGCCCTTGTGCTTGATCCCGTAGTACTGGATCAGCAGGAACACGCAGATCGCCATGCCGAAGGTCGTGGAAAGATCCGCGGTCGGCACGACGCGCAGGTGCTCGATGCCGACCTGCTGCGCGGCCGCCGGCAGCGCGTCGACCGGCAGCATGTCCATGAAGTTCATCAGGAACGTCAGGCAGAAGATCGTCAGCGCGAGCGGCGCGATCAGCTTGCTGCGCCCGTGAAAGGTCTCCTTGACGAGACCGTCGACCCACTCGACCAGCATCTCGACCGCGCACTGCAGCTTCCCGGGAACGCCGGTGGTCGCGCGGCGCGCGACGCTGATGAAGGTGACGACGAAGAGGAGCGCGAGCGCGGCCTTGAAGAAGATGCTGTCGAGATGCAGGGCCCTGAAGCCCTCGCCCGAGCTCAGGTGCACGAGGTGGTGCGAGATGTACCCCGTCATGTTCTCTGGGCCTTCGGCCGCCATCTTCTGTACCCCGTCTCCCGATCAGCGAAAGAGCGCCATCCCGAGCCAGAACCCGACCTGCGCCGCGATCAGCCCCGCGACCAGCGGCAGCGGCGGCAGGTGCGCGAGCGCGAAGGCCGCCCACAGCGCGAGCCCGACCCACAGCCACTTCAGCACTTCGCCGGCGAAGACCGCCCGCACGAGCGTGCCGACCGGCGCAATGCCCGGCCGGAACAGCACCCAGCCGTACACGACGTTGCCGAGCGTCACCACGAACCCGCCGGCGACCGCGGCCTGCGCCGCGCGCGGGCCGGCGAGCACGAGCGATGCGAGCGCCGCGAGCACCGCACACCCCATCTGCAGTCCCGCGTACCGCAGCACGAGGCGGCGACCGCGTTCCCGGTGATTCGCTGCGCCGACGGACATCCCTGGCTCTCGCTCAAGCGTCCGCGGTCGGCGACTCACGCGCGCAAAAAAACCACTTCGAAGCGCCGAGCCGGACGCACGTGAAGTGGCTTTCTGGTGGCGGGACGCGCGAAGGCACCCCCAAAAGCGCGCGCATTATAGGGGTCTTTTTGCAGTGCTTCAAGAATGCATGCGGCGCGCTGCGGCGGCGTAAGTATCGGTACTTACTTGCGTTTTCCGCTCGGGCCGCTCACTGGATGTGCGCCAGGATGCCGTCGAGCTCCTCCAGGCTCGAGTAGCTGATGATCAGCTGCCCGCGGCCGTGCGCGCCCTGCTTGAACACGACCTTCGCGCCGAGCTTCTCGCCGAGCTCGGTCTCGAGGCGCCTGACGTCCGCGTCGTTCTCGGCCGGCGACTCCGCGGGGCGCGCCGGCGCCGTCAGGCGCCGAACCAGCGCCTCGGTCTCGCGGACCGACAGGCCCTTCTTCGCGACGAGTGCGCCGACCTCCGCCTGCTGGCGGCGGTTCGTCAGCGACAGCAGCGCCCGTCCGTGGCCCATCTCGAGCGCGCGATTGGCAACCAGCGACTTCACCTCGTCGGCGAGCTCGAGGAGCCGCAGCAGGTTCGAGACCGCGGCGCGCGAGCGCCCGACCGCCTCGGCCGCCTCCTGGTGCGTGAGGTCGAACTCCCCGACCAGCCGCTCGAGCGCGCGCGCCTCCTCGAGCGGGTTCAGGTTCTCGCGCTGGATGTTCTCGATGAGCGCCATCGCGACCGCGGCCTCATCCGGCACCCGGCGCACGATCGCGGGGATCTCGGTGAGCCCGGCGAGCTGCGCGGCGCGCCAGCGGCGCTCGCCGGCGATGATCTCGTAGCGCTGCGACTCGGTGGCCCCCGGGGTCCCGATCGGGCGCACGACGATCGGCTGGACGATGCCCTGCGCCTTGATGGAGTCGGCGAGCTCGGCGAGCGACTCGGGCCGCATGTCGATGCGCGGCTGGTACTTGCCGCGCTGCAGGAGGTCGAGCGGCAGGCGCACGAGCTCGTCCCCCGCCGCGTGGTGCACCGGGCCCGCCGCGGCGGCGGCCGTCACCTGGCGCGCGGCGCTCTCGCCGAGCAGCGCGCCGAGTCCACGCCCGAGCGCCGGCTTCTTGACACTCATTCGTCGCTCTCCGGTTCGTCGTCGAGGCCGCCGGCCGCCGCCGGCTCCTCCTCGCGGCGGATCATCTCGCCGGCGAGCGCGAGATAGGCGAGCGCGCCACGCGATTCCTTGTCGTGGTAGAGGGCCGGCCGGCCATGCGACGGCGCCTCGGCGAGCCGCACGTTGCGCGGGATGATCGTGCGGAACACCTTGTCGTCGAAGTGCTCGATCAGCTGGGCGCTGACCTCGTTGGCGAGGTTGTTGCGCGGGTCGTGCATCGTCCGCAGGATGCCCTCGAGCTTGAGCTCGGGGTTGATGTTGGCGCGGATCTGCTCGACCGTCGACAGGAGCGCCGACAGGCCCTCGAGCGCGTAGTACTCGCACTGCATCGGGATCAGCACCGTGTCGGCCGCGACCAGCGCATTCACGGTCAGCATGTTGAGCGCCGGCGGGCAGTCGATCAGGATGAGGTCATAGCGGTTGCGGATCGGCGCGAGCGCGCGCTTTAGGCGCAGCTCGCGCCCGGCCAGCATCGCGAGCAGGCGCACCTCGGCCGCGGTCAGGTCCTGGTTCGAAGGAATGAGGTCGAAGCCGCCCGGCTCGATCCGCACGATCGCCGCCTCCGCCGGACAGTCGCCGAGCAGCACGTCGCAGGCCGAGCGCTCGATCGCGGCCTTCTCGACGCCGCAGCCCATCGTCGCGTTGCCCTGCGGGTCGCAATCGACCAGCAGCAGCCGGCGCTTGGTCGCGGCGAGCGAGGCGGCGAGGTTGACCGCGGTGGTGGTCTTGCCGACGCCGCCTTTCTGGTTGGCGACGGCGATGATCCGGTTCATAGGCCGGCCAGAATAGCACCCGCAAACCCTGCTAGCGGCCCTCGGGCGGCCCGTAGCGGCGTGGCGCGCCGGCCGTCTCGATGACGCTGAGCCGGCCGCGGCGCGCGAGATGCTCGAGGTGGGCCAGCGTCTCGCCGACCGCCAGCATCCGGTTGAGCGGATCGAGCGGGGACCGGAAGAGCCGCGTCGCCAGCTCGGCCGCCGTCGTTGGCGCCACGACGAGCCCCGCCACCTCGTCGAGCGTCTCGGCGTGGTGGGCGGCGAGCTCCTTGAGCCGCTGGCGCAGGCCGCGGAACACGTCGCCGTGCGAGGGCAGCACCAGCGGCTCCGGATCGAGCGCCGCGAGAGCGGCGAAGGAGCCGAGGAACGAGGCGACCGGGTCCTGGTCCTCGCGCTCGGGGTAGATGCCGATGTTGCTCGTGATGCGCGGCAGCACCTGGTCGCCGGCGATCAGCAGCTCGGCCCGCGGCTCGTGCAGCACGATCTGGCCGTCGGTGTGGCCGCGAACGAGGTGTGCGACCCAGCGCCCGTCCCCGATCGCGATCACCTCGCCGTCCCGGATCGGCCGGATGTCGGCCGGGATCCCCGACATGACCCGGCGGTAGCCCGCGACCATCATCACCGGCCGCAGCTCCTCGCTCGCGAGGAGCCCATCGCGCTCGAAGGCCGCGACCCGTGCGCTCAGCGACGCGGCGCCGGGGCCCGCCGCGAGCAGCGACTTCAGCAGCTGCGCCTCGGCCTCGCTCATGTAGACCGGCGCGCCGTGTTTCGCGCTCAGCCAGGCGGCGAGGCCCGCGTGGTCCGGGTGGTGGTGCGTGCAGAGGATCCGCCGGAGCGGCCGGCCGCCGAGCACGCCGCCGAGCGGCCCGTCCCAGGCCGCGCGCGCCGCCGGCGTGTCCATGCCGGTGTCGACGAGCGTGAAGCCCTCGCCGTCCTCGAGGAGCCACACGTTGATGTGCCTGAGCGCCCCCGGCACCGGGAGCCGCAGCCAGTGGACGCCATCGGTGAGCCGGACCGCCTGGCCGGGCTCCGGACGGTCGCTGACCGGGTACTCGAGCGCGGTGCCGCTCACGAGCGCCCTGCCAGGATCACGAGGTGGCGCTCATCGGCGAGGCCCGGGACCTTGAGCCGCTCGATGCGCTCGACGCGCCAGCCCTTCGGCAGTGCCGCGACCTCGTCCTTCGGGTCCTTGCCCTTCATCGCGAGCAGCCGGCCGCCGCGCGCGCACAGGTGGCCCGCGACGCGCACGAACTCCGCGAGCGAGCCGAGCGCGCGCGACACGACCGTCGCCGCGGGCGCGTCGGGCCTGAACGCCTCGGCGCGCGCGTGCACGGCGGTCACGCGCGCGAGCTTGAGCGCACCGATCGCGTGCTCGAGGAAGCGCACCTTCTTCGCGGTCGAGTCGACGAGCGTCACGGCGAGGTCCGGGTCCGCGATCGCGAGCGGCAGCCCCGGAAAGCCCGCGCCGCTGCCGACGTCGATCAGCGTCGCGCCCGCGACGAAGCGCGCGACGGTGAGGCTGTCCAGCAGGTGCTTCCGCACCATCGCGACGGGCTCCCTGATGGCCGTCAGGTTGAACTTCTTGTTCCATTCGCGCACCAGCTCGGCGAGCGCGAGCAGCTGCCCGACCTGGCCCGGCGTGAGCTCAAGTCCGAGCTCGCGGAGCCCGGCGGTCAGGACCTCGCGCGGCGTGTCGCTCATTCCGGCCCCGAGTCTACGCCGACGACGCGGGCGATCGCCCCCGCGAGTCGCCGCGCGCTGCCGGGCGCGAAGTTGAGGAAGAGCGAGGGCTCGACGAGCTCGAGCTCGAGCACGCGAGGCGCGTTCGCCGCATCGCGCACCAGATCCACGCGCGCGTAAAGCGGCACGCCGCCCGGGACCACCGCGAGCGCCGCCGCGGCGACCGCCCGCTCGTCGTCCGCCGCCTCGGTCGCGGCGATGTCGGCGCGCTCGTCGAGCAGCGCCGCCTCGCGACCGCGCAGGAGCGGCGCCTTGCGAAGCGCGTGGCTGAAGGCACCCTCGATGTAGACGAGCGCGGTCTCGCCCGACCGCTCGATCGCGCCGAGGTAGGGCTGCGTCAGAACCGCCGACCCGGCTGCCGCGAGCGCCGCCGCGTGCGCGCGCGCGGCGTCGGCCTGCGCGGCGCGGAAGCGGCGCGTGCCGCGCCCGTCGGTGCCGACCGCGGGCTTGACGACGTAGTCGTCGAAGGGCGGCGGCGACCACGCCTCTGCAGCCGGGGAGTAGCGCGTCGGCACGACCGCGACGCCCTGCGCCTCGAGCGTCGCGAGGTAGCGCTTGTCGGCCGAGAAGCGCAGCGTCGCGGGCGGGTTCAGCAGCCGCGTCACACGGCTGACCCGCTCCGCCCAGCGATCGAACGCGACCGGGTCCGTTGGGTAGTTCCAGGTCGCGCGGGGCAGCACGAGCGCGTAGCGTCCCCAGTCGACGCCCGCATCGTCCCAGGCGGGCGCCTCGGCCGCGAGGCCGAACTCCTCGAGCGCCGCGGCGAGCGGTGCGTGGTCGAGGTCGCGCGCGCGCGCCTCCCGGGCAGTCGCGAGCGCGATGCGCACGGATCAGTTCTTGACGAGCGCGGCGACGAACTCCGGGACCGGCAGCGCATCGAGACGCGCGGCATCGGCGCCGAGCGCCTTGATCGCCGCCGCCTGCTTGGCGCCGTAGTGCGCCGCGACCGACGACTCGAACTTCTGCATCAGCAGCGGATAGCCCTCGGCGCGGCGTTTCCTGTGCCCGACGGGGAAGTTGACCTCGACGCGCCGCGACTCGGCGCCGCCCTTGAAAAACACCTGCACGGCGTTACCGATGTGGCGCTTGTCGGCCTCGTAGTATTCCCTCGTGAAGGTCGGGTTCTCACGGACCTGCATCTTCGCGCGCAGCGCGTCGACGCGCGGGTCGTTCGCGACCTCGTCCTCGTAGTCGGCCGCGGTCAGCCGGCCGAAGATCAGCGGGATCGCGACCATGTACTGGATGCAGTGGTCGCGGTCCGCGGGGTTCGCGAGCGGCCCCGTCTTGTCGATGATCCGGACCCCGGGCTCCTGGGTCTCGATGACGACGCGCTCGATCTGATCGAGCTTGCCCCGGACCTCGGCGTGCAGCGCCATCGCGGCCTCGACCGCAGTCTGCGCGTGGAACTCGGCCGGGTAGCTGATCTTGAAGAGCACGTTCTCCATCACGTAGCTGCCGAACGCCTGCTTGAACTCGAGCGGCTTCTTGAAGACGACGTCGTAGAAGCCCCACTTCGGCGCCGACAGCGCCGAGGGATAGCCCATCTCGCCGGTCATCGCGATCAGCGCGTGGCGCACGCCGCGGCTGGTCGCGTCCCCGGCCGCCCAGCTCTTGCGGGAGCCCGTGTTCGGCGCGTGGCGGTAGGTGCGCAGCGCCCCGCCGTCGAGGAAGGCGTTCGAGACCGCGTTGATGACCTGCTCGCGGCTGCCGCCGAGCATCCCGGTCACGACCGCGGTCGTCGCGACGCGCACGTTCAGCACGTGGTCGAGCCCGACCTTGTTGTAGGCGTTCTCGAGTGCGGTGACGCCCTGGATCTCGTGCGCCTTGATCATCGCGGTCAGCACGTCGCGGACCTTGAGCGGCGCGCGGCCCTCGGCCTCGTTGCGGCGCGACAGGTAGTCGGCGACCGCGAGGATGCCGCCGAGGTTGTCGGACGGGTGGCCCCACTCGGCGGCGAGCCAGGTGTCGTTGAAGTCGAGCCAGCGGATCATGCAGCCGATGTTGAACGCCGCCTGCACGGGCTCGAGCTCGTAGGAGGTCCCCGGGACGCGCGCGCCGCCGACCATCGTCGCGCCCGGCACGACCGGTCCCATCATCCGGTTGCAGGCCGGGTACTTGAGCGCCTGGAAGCCGCAGGCGAGCGTGTCCATCAGGCAGTAGCGCGCGGTCTCGTAGGCGACGGCGCTCGTCAGCTCTGCGGCGGTCGCGTACTCGGCGATGTCGACGAGGAGCGGGTCGGGGGCCGGGCGGTTCGCGGACTTGTAGTCGTGGCTGGACATGGGGGCGCTCGCGGCGGTGGGGGGCCGCGATGTTGCCGCAGGCGGACCGCGCGCGCCAGTCGCGGTCCGCCGCAATCCTAC
>DATKOR010000028.1:0-4255 GCA_035524495.1 Steroidobacteraceae bacterium | reverse complement strand
TGGGCGCGCCTGCACTGAATCCCCTAGCGGACTTTCCTTCCCTTCGAAAGGGTCCGCTTTTGAAACCCCGGGTTAATCACTCGGGGTTTTTT
Organism: Steroidobacteraceae bacterium; assembly: GCA_035524495.1. Taxonomy (GTDB): domain Bacteria; phylum Pseudomonadota; class Gammaproteobacteria; order Steroidobacterales; family Steroidobacteraceae; genus CAIKZZ01. Next base: position 4,163 of record DATKOR010000028.1, on the reverse strand, counting down.
TTGCCCGCGAATCGGGCGGGTCCCGGAATTCCTCGTGCCGGTCCGCCCGGCCGCACGCCGCGCGCGCGCGCCGACGGCGAGTCTGCGCCGGCGACGCGTCCAGAGGCTTGCCTCGCGCCGCACGGCTCGGCGTAGCCGGAAGACACGGGTTGCGCGCACCTGAGATCGCGGCGATCGGCTGCCACTGCCGTCATCGTCGGCGCGGAATAACATAGCGCCATGGCCTTCAAGGACCATTTCTCGCGCCAGGCCGAGGAGTACGAGCGCTACCGGCCGCGCTACCCCAGCGAGCTCGCGGCGCACATCGCCTCGCAAGCGCCGGCGCGCACCCTCGCGCTCGACGTCGCGACCGGCAACGGCCAGGCGGCGCTCGACCTCGCCGAGCACTTCGAGCTCGTGCTCGCGAGCGATGCGAGCGCGGGACAGCTCAAGCAAGCGAAGCCGCACGCGCGCATCCGCTACCTGCGCCACACCGCCGAGCGCCTCCCGGTCGCGTCCGGCGTCGCCGACGTTCTCGTCGCCGCGCAGGCCGCGCACTGGTTCGACTTCCCGCGCTTCTACGCCGAGGCGGCGCGGGTCCTGAAGCCGCGCGGCCTCGTCGCGCTCTTCACGTACGAGCTGCCGCGCATCGAGCCGCGCATCGACGCCGCGATCGATCACTTCTATCGCGCCGTCGTCGGCCGCTACTGGCCGGCTGAGCGGCGCTACGTCGAGGAGGCGTACCGGACGCTGCCGTTCCCGCTCGCGGAGCTCGCGGCGCCCTCGTTCGCGTACGTGACCGACTGGGGCGTTGAGCACGCGCTGCGCTACGTCGGGACGTGGTCCGCGGTCGACCGGTGCCGCCTCGCCGAGCAGCGCGACCCGATACCGGAGATTGCGGCCGCACTCAAGCCGTTGTGGCCGACGGACAGAATCTTCAGCGTCCGCTTCCCGATCCACTTGCGTCTGGGCCGGGTGTCACCCATATAGTGAGACGGGCGGCCGCTCGGGCCGCAAGGAGGTCCCATGCGATCGATTCTGCGCGCCTCGTGGCTGGCGCTGGCTTTGCTGGCCACCGCGCTCCTGTCGGGCTGCGGCTACAACACCATCCAGACGCTCGACGAGCAGACGAAGTCCGGCTGGTCCGAGGTGCTGAACCAGTACCAGCGGCGCGCCGACCTGATCCCGAACCTCGTCAACACGGTCAAGGGGTACGCGCAGCAGGAGCAGACGGTGCTGATCGGCGTCACCGAGGCGCGCGCCAAGGCGACCTCGATCAAGGTCGACGCCAACGACGCCGAGTCGCTGAAGAAGTTCCAGCAGGCGCAGGGCGAGCTCTCGGGCGCCCTCGGACGCCTGCTCGCGGTCTCGGAGCGCTACCCCGACCTCAAGTCGGACCAGAACTTCAGGGACCTGCAGGCCCAGCTCGAGGGCACCGAGAACCGGATCACCGTGGCGCGCAAGCGCTACATCGACTCGGTGCAGAACTACAACGTCACCGTGCGGCAGTTCCCGGTGAACCTCACCGCGATGATGTTCGGCTACAAGGTCAAGCCGAACTTCAGCGTCGAGAACGAGGCGCAGATCTCCAAGCCGCCGACGGTCGACTTCGGCAACGCCCAGAAGCCGACCGGCTGAACGATGCGGGGTCGGTTGCCGGGGCCGGTCGCGGGACTCGCGGCGCTCGTCGCCGCGCTGGTGCTGCCGTTCGCGGCCGCGGCGCAGGTGCCGGTGCCGCCGGTCGGACGCGTCGTCGACACGGTGGGGCTCCTGCGTACCGAGCAGCGCGCGGCGCTCGATCAGAAGCTCGCGCAGTTCGAGGCGCGCAAGGGCAGCCAGATCGCGGTGCTGATCGTCGCGACGACCGAGCCCGAGGACATCGCCCAGTACGGGATCCGGGTCGGCGACGCCTGGAAGCTCGGCCGCAAAGGCGTCGACGACGGGCTGATCCTGATCGTCGCGCGCGACGATCACCGGGTGCGAATCGAGGTCGGGACCGGCCTCGAGGGCGCCGTCACCGACCTCTCGTCGAACCGGATCATCGAGGAATACCTGCGCCCGAGCTTTCGCGCCGGCGACTTCTACGGGGGCATCGACCACGCCGTTGACCGGCTGATCGGCCTCGTCGACGGCGAGCCCCTGCCGGCGCCCAAGCGCGAATCGCAGCGCCCGGTGCGGGGACTCAGCAGCATCCTGCCGATCCTGCTCGTGCTCGGCCTCTTCGGCGGGACGATCCTGCGCGGGATCTTCGGCCGGCCGCTCGGCGCCGCCGCGACCGGCGGGATCGCCGGCTTCCTGACGTTCCTGCTGCTCGGGACGGTGTCCTTCGCGGTGATCGTCGGCGTGATCGCCTTCCTGTTCACGCTTCTCGGCGGCCTCGGCGGCGGTGGCTGGTCGACCGGCCGCGGCGGGTTCGGCGGATTCGGCGGCGGCGGCTTCGGCGGTGGCGGATTCGGGGGCGGTGGCTTCGGCGGCGGCGGCGGGTTCAGCGGCGGCGGCGGCGGTTTCAGTGGCGGCGGCGCCTCGGGGAGCTGGTAGGCCATGCGACGGCTGCTGCGACTCGCCCGGCACCTCGTCGAGACGCGCATCGCGACGCGCCAGCGCTTCACGAAGCAGGTCCTCGACCGCGTCGAGCAGGCGGTCGCGGCCGCCGAGGGGCATCATTGCGGGGAGCTGCGCATCGTCATCGAGACCGACCTTGACGCGTGGTCGATCGTCCGCGGCAAGACCGCGCGCCATCGGGCGCTCGAGGTGTTCGCGGGACTGCACGTCTGGGACACCGAAGCCAACAACGGCGTCCTGATCTACGTGCTGTTCGCCGACCGCGCGGTCGAGATCGTCGCCGACCGGGGCTTCAACGGCCTCGTGGCGCCGCACGAGTGGGCGAGCGTGTGTCGGGCGATGGAGGCGGAGTTTCGTCAGGGGCGCTGGGAGCACGGCGCCCTCGCGGGCGTCGAGGAAGCATCGCGGCTGCTTGCGCGTCACTTTCCGGGGACGGGTCGCCAGGACAATGAGCTTCCGGATCGTCCGGTCCTTCTGTAGCCGCCGCTGGCTGGCGCCGCTCGCGCTCGCGCTGGCGTTGAGCGCCGGCTGCTCGCTGCTGCGCCCGCCGCCGCCGCGGCCGACGCTGGCGACGACTCCGGGCCCGGCCGCGGCACCGACGCTGGAGCGTGCGCACGCGACGCACGAGTTCAAGATCGACCCGGCGCACGACGACGTCGTCGGGACGCTGCAGGTCACGACCGTCGGCGCCGACGACACGCTTCCGGACATCGCGCGGCGCTTCAACGTCGGCTACGAGGAGATCGTGCGCGCGAACCCGGGCATCGACCCGTGGCTGCCGGGCGCCGGCCGCGAGATCGTCGTGCCGACGCGCTTCATCCTCCCCGACGCGCCACGCGACGGCATCGTGATCAACGTCGCGGCGATGCGCCTCTACTATTTCCCCAAGCACGCCAGGGGCGAGCCGCAAACGGTCATCACGCACCCGATCGGCATCGGCAAAGTCGGCTGGCAGACGCCCGAGGGCGTCACGAAGATCGTCGCGCGCGTCAAGGATCCGATCTGGGTGCCGCCGGTCTCGGTGCGCAAGGAGCACCTCGAGAACGGCGACGTGCTGCCGCCGAAGGTCCCGGCCGGACCCGACAACCCGCTCGGCGCCTACATGTTCCGGCTCGGCTGGCCGAGCTACCTCGTGCACGGCACGAACAAGCCCTACGGCGTCGGCATGCGCTCGAGCCACGGCTGCGTGCGGCTCTACCCCGAGGACATCGCGATTCTCTACGACACGGTGCCGATCGGAACGCCGCTGCGCGTCGTCAACCAGCCCTACCTGCTCGGCTGGCAGGGCGACACGCTCTACGTGCAGGCCTACGGTGCGCTCGAGGACGACAAGCGCGACTGGCAGCACGGGCCCCGCTCGCTCGCCCGGAAGGGTTCGCGCTCGCCGCTCTGGCAGCGGATCAAGGCGCACGATGCGGAGATCGACTGGGAACGCGCGCGGGCGCTCGCCGATCCCGCTCGCGGCATCCCGGTGTCGGTCATGAAGCGCGACAGCGACACGCTCGCCAGCGTCGTCGCGAGCGCCCATCGCGTGCGCAATGAGCTCCCGGAGGGCGCGACCTGGGACGGCCAGTCGGGCCTGCTGGTCGACGAGAAGCAGTTCGCTGAGATGATGGGCTCGC
>DATKOR010000027.1:0-3173 GCA_035524495.1 Steroidobacteraceae bacterium | reverse complement strand
AGCGCGAAGCGCGCGTGCTCCTCCATGACGATCAGGTCGGTGCCGAGCACCATCTCGAAGCCGCCGCCGTAGGCGATGCCGTTGACCGCCGAGATGATCGGCTTGTCGAGGTTGCGCGGGTAGTTGAGCCCGCCAAAGCCGGCCGCGCCCCAGTCGGCGTCGGTCGGCTCGCCGGCGGCCGCGCCCTTGAGGTCCCAGCCCGGGCAGAAGAACTTCTCGCCGGCGGCCGTCAGGATGCCGATCCGCAGCGCGGGATCCCGCTGGAACGACGCCCAGATGTCGTTGAGCCTCAGGCTCATCGCGCGGTCGATCGCGTTCGCCTTCGGCCGGTCGATCGTGACCTCGAGGATCACGCCGCGGCGTTCGGTCCTGACCCCGTCACGCTCGGTGCGCACGTCGTCGCTCATCTTAAGGCTCCCCTGTCAGTCGGATCAGCACATCGACGGCCACGACGCCCGAGCCCTCGGGCCGCACGATGATCGGGTTGACGTCGAGCTCGGCGAGCGACTCGACGTGCGCTTCACTGTAGCGCGCGACGGCGAGCGCTGCCTCGACGAGCGCCGGCACGTCACCGGCGGGCTTGCCGCGAAAGCCGGCCAGCAGGCGCGCGACGCGCAGGCGCGACAGCGCCTCGCGCACCGCCTCCTGCGTGAAGGGTGGCAGCAGGTTGACGCTGTCGTGCAGGTACTCGGTCATCACGCCGCCGCTGCCGAGCACGAGCACCTGCCCGAACTGCGGGTCGACCGTGACGCCGACCAGCACCTCGGCGACGCCGTCGACGACCATCTGCTCGACGAGCACCTCGTCGGCGAGCGTGGCGAGGCGCTGCGCCGCGGCGCCGGCCTCCGCCGCGCTCCTGACGTTGAGGACGACGCCGCCGACGTCCGACTTGTGCGCGAGCGCGGCGCTGAGCGCCTTCAGCACGACCGGAAACCCGAGGCCGGCGGCGGCGGCCGCCGCCTCGTCCGGGCGCACGCGCAGCGAGCGCGGCACCGGCAGTCCGAACGCCGCGAGCGCCCGCTTGCCCTCGTCCTCGGTCAGCGTGCGCGCGCTGCCGGGCGCTCGCTGCGGGCGGCGCAGCACGGGCGCCGGGCGGCGCCGCCAGGCCTCGCCGATGCCGGCGGCGAGGTCGAGCGCCTCGAGGCCCTCGCGCTGGCCCTGCAGCGGCACGACGCCGTGCGCGAGGCAGTGCGCGCGGATCTCGGGATAGAGCGTCTCGGGGAGCGACGCGAGCATCGCGCCGCGGGTCTTCGAGCGCCCGGCGGCGGCGGCGAACTCGCGGATCGGCATGTCGTAGGCGGCGGTATCGGCCTCGCCGACCGGCGGGCAGTCGAGCATGAACGCGACGGCGTCGTACTGGGCGTCGAAGACGCCGGCAAAGAGCTCGCGCAGCTTCGGCTGGTTGAACCAGATGTAAGTGTGAAAGTCGAACGGGTTCGCGATCGTGACGCGCGCGCCGACCGCGTCCCGCAGCGGCCCGACGACGGCCTCCGGGAACGGCGGGAACTCGAGCGCCAGGTTCCGGCAGACGTCGGCGGTCATCGCCATGTCGCCTCCCGAGGCGCCCATCACGAGCACCCGCCGGCCGCTGAGCGGCCCGCCGGCGTGCAGCACCTTCAGCGTCTCCACGAGCGTCGACAGCGTTTCGCAGCGCGCGACGCCGGCGTCGCGGCAGAACGCGTCGAATACCTGGTCGGCGCCGGCGAGCGCGCCGGTGTGGGTCTGCGCGGTGCGTGCCGCAGCCGCGGTGCGGCCAGCCTTGACGAGCGCCACCGGCTTGCCGCGCGCGCGTGCCTTGGCGACGGCGGCCGCGAAGCGCGGCGCGTCCTTGATGCCCTCGACGTAGAGGCCAAAAGCGCTGACGCGTTCGTCGTCCGACAGCACCTCGATCAGGTCCTCGAGCGCGAGCCGCGTCTGGTTGCCGACGCTGACGACGTAGCCGATCGGCAGCGTGCGCTGGTTGAACATCAGCGTCAGCGCGATCGTGCCGCTTTGGGTGATCAGCGCGACGCCGCGCTCGAGCGCGGGACCCACGACCTGGTCGGGCCACAGCGCGACGCGGTCGAAGAAGTTCACGAGCCCGTAGCAGTTGGGTCCGGTGAAGGGCAGCGTGCCGGCGCTGGCGACGAGCGCACGCGTCAGCGCGCCTCCCTGGTCGGTGCCGGTCTCGTCGAAGCCGGCCGCGAAGCAGACGAAGCCGCCGGCGCCGCGTCGCGCGAGCGCGCCGGCGATCCCGGGCACGTCCTCGCACGGCGCCGCGAGGAACGCGGCGTCGGGGACCCCCGGGAGCTCCTCGACCGAGCGGTAGTAGCGGGTGCTTGCGTCCGAGGCGCGCGTCGGGTGGACGCGGTAGACCTCGCCCCGATAGCCGATCGCGCGGCTCGCGGCCGCGACCGCGTCGGTCCAGGCGCCGCCGACCAGCGCGATGCTGTTCGGCGCCAGCAGGCGCGCGAGGCGGCCGAGGCTCATTCAGCGCTTCTTGAGCGCGAGCTCGCGCGAGCGCGGGCCCGGCCAGGCGCTGCCGTCGGCCTCGACGCGCAGCCGCTCGATCGCGGCCAGGACGTCCGGCGGGAAGGTCGCGGCGCTCGGCTTGTCGCCCTGGTGGACGTGCAGCAGCACGAACTCCGCGGTCGCAACCGGCGCCGGGAGGCGCGCGATCTTGACGTCGCAGCCGATGTGCAGGCGCTTCTGATCGCAGCCAAGGACCACGGCGTCGATCTGGAGCGTCTCCTCGGCCTTGACCTCCTGGAGCCAGTGCATGTGCATTTCGAGCGAGTACAGCGTGTTGCGCGTCCGGGCCCGGTAGGCGGCATCGATGCCGAGGCGGTCCATCAGCGCGTCGATGGCCTCGCTCAGCACGACGAGGTAGTAGGCGTCGCGCAGGTGCCCGTTGTAGTCGATCCAGCCGGGTTGCACCGGCGAGCGGTGAATCGTGAGGCCGGCCATGCCCGTGCTCAGCCGATCTTCAGGCGTTCGCGGACCTCGGCCGGCCCGATGATGCGCGCGCCCATCGCCTCGACGATGCCGCGCGCCTTGGTCACGAGCTGCGCATTGCTCGCGTAGACGCCCTTGCTCAGGTACAGGTTGTCCTCGAGGCCGACGCGTACGTGCCCGCCGAGCAGGATGGACTGCGCAACCCACGGCATCTGCATGCGGCTCACCGCGAAGGAGGT
>DATKOR010000026.1:0-25100 GCA_035524495.1 Steroidobacteraceae bacterium | reverse complement strand
ATGGTGGCCAGGGGCGGAATTGAACCGCCGACACGCGGATTTTCAGTCCGCTGCTCTACCAACTGAGCTACCTGGCCGTCGTAAGTGCCTGATTCGGCTTGCTGCGTTGCATGGCCGGGCCCCGCAGCGGGCGCGTATTAGACCGGGCCCGACGCGCGGGCGTCAAGGCGTGCCCGGCGCCGACGAGGGGTCGACGTAACCGTCCGGCTTGGCAGCGCCAGCGCCGAACAGGAACTTCTCCATCTCGGCCGCGAGGAACTGTCGCGCCTTCGGTTCGATCGGCGTCAACCGGTACTCGTTGATCAGCATCGTCTGGTGCGCGAGCCAGCGCTGCCAGGCCTCCTTCGAGACCTGCTGATAGATGCGCTTGCCGAGCTCGCCCGGATACGGCGCGTAGTCGAGGCCCTCGGCGGCGCGGCCGAGTAACACACATTGAACGGTTCGCGGCATCAGAACTCCACGGTCAACGGTGGGCCCGGCGAGCCGCTGCACCGAGCGCGCCGATCAACGTCGCAACCGGTGCCGCGAGGCCGAGTCTCGCCGGATCGCGCGAGTTGTACCACGTCTCGTTCGCTGTGCGCACGAGCCGCACGCGCGCGGCGAGATCGACGAGCCAGGGCTCGATCTGAAGATCGAAGTGCGTGAAGGCGTGCGCGATCGGCGGCAGCGGGCGCAGGTCGACGTCGTGCCCGCGCGCCCGCGCGGCCGCAACCGCCGCGTCCTTCGACGGGAACTCCGGAAAACCCCACAACCCACCCCAGAGGCCCTGCGGCGGGCGCTGCTGCAGCAGCACCGCGCCCGATCGCCTGAAGACGAGCCAGACGATGCGGCGCCGCGGCCGCGGGCGCACCGGTCGCGGCGAGGGGATCTCGGAGGTCCGCCCCGTCCGTCGCGCAACGCAGTCGCGTGCCACGGGGCAATCCGCGCAACGCGGACGACGCAGCGTGCACACGGTCGCGCCGAGGTCCATGACCGCCTGCGTATAGTCCGCGACTCGCGCAACCGGCGTCAGTGTCTCGCTCAGCTCCCAGAGTCGCTCGGCAACCCGTGCCTCCCCCGGGAAGCCCTCGACGCCGCGCCAGCGCGCGAGCACGCGCCTCACGTTGCCGTCGAGGATCGGGTGCCGCGCATCGAGGGCGAGCGCAAGGATCGCGCCGGCCGTCGAGCGGCCGATGCCCGGCAGCGCGACGAGCGCCTCGAGACTCGTCGGCACGATGCCGCGATGCTCGTCGCGCACCTGCCGCGCCGCGCGGTGGAGGTTTCGCGCGCGCGCGTAGTAGCCGAGACCCGACCAGTGATGCAGCACCTCATCGAGCGGGGCGGCGGCGAGCGCCGCAACGTCCGCGAAGCGCGCGACGAAGCGCTCGAAGTACGGGATGGCCGTCGCGACCTGCGTCTGCTGCAGCATGATCTCGGACACCCAGACCCGGTACGGCGTCCGGTCCCGCTGCCAGGGCAGATCGTGACGGCCCTCGCGGTCGAACCACGCGACGAGCCGCGGCGCGAAGGTGCCCGTATCCGGCGCATCGCCGCCGGGTTCTTCGCCGACGCGGCGCCGCCGGGCGCGCGCCGCGACGGTGCGCCCCTTCGGGGTCGATCGGGAGCCGGGCGGGGATCGGCGTCGGGCGGGTCGCATGGCCGCATTGTAGGGGGCGGGATGCACCCGAATCGGGCCAAATACCCTCAAGTCTGAGCCCCCGCCGCCGACACAGAGCACGGGGCGCCCGATCCCGGCCCCGGCCGTGGGGCGTGCATCGGCAACATGAAGACCTGGGGCATAACCCTTAAGCTCGTGCTGATCCCCGTGCTCAGCATTGCGCTGCTCGCGTGCGCCCTCGCCTTCACGGCCTACACGCAGGGCCGCTACGACTCGGTCGCGCGCCAGGGCGTCTCGCGGCGCGTCGAGGAGGCGCGTCGATACGCCTCGGTCCTGAACGCCGCGTACCAGCTGCACTCCCAGTACCTCGACTTCGCGACCGCGCGCCTCGCCCGGGCGGCGGGCCCCAAGGAGCAGCGCGGCCTCAACGCCCTCCTTGGCGCAACGATGGACCTGAACGCCGAGGTCGACGACCTCGCGCGCGACGCCGCCGGCGTCGGCGCGCCGAGCGCCGGCCTCGCCACGGCCTCGCAGGCGCTGACCGACTTCCAGGGTGCGCTGACGCACCTGACGACCGACGGCTCGCCCGAGCAGGTGCACGCCGACGTCGTCGCCTCGAACGAGGAGTTCCGCAGCCTGACGGCCGCGCTGACGACGATGATCGAGAACGCCGAGAGCCGCAGCGACGAGTCCTTCGTGCAGCTCGAGGACTACATCCGTCGCTCGCTCGCGATCCTTGCGGTCGTGATGCTGCTCACCGGCGCGCTCGCGCTTGGCATGATGTGGTGGGCGCGGCGTGCCATCGCGCACCCGCTCGGCGCGGTCGCTTCCGCGATGCGGCGCTTCCACGAGAACCCGTCGGCAACGCTCGCGCTGACCGCGAACTCGCGCGACGAGGTCGGCGAGATCGTTGCGGGCTTCAACGAGCTCGTCGCCTCGATCGGCGAGCGCGAGCGTGCGCTCGAGGAGTCGACGCGCCAGCTGCGCGACAGCAACGTCAAGCTCCAGGTCGAGGTGCGCGAGCGCCGCTCGGCCGAGACCGAGCTTCGGCACTCGCGCGAGTTCCTCGAGGTCGCGCAGGCTGCGGGCGGCATCGGCGTGTTCGACCTGGACCTCGAGTCGCGGCTGATGATGGGCTCCGGTTCATTCTTCAGCCTGCAGGGGATCGACCCGCGCGTCCCGACGATCACGCAGGACCAGTGGCTCGCGTTCGTGCACCCCGACGACCTCGAGGGCCTGATCAGCGCCTTCACCGCGGCGGTCGCGAGCGGCGGCGCGTACCGCGCCGAATACCGGATCAGGCGGCTCGACCGCTCGGTCCGCTGGGTCAGCAGCGCCGGGCGCGTCATCGGCGAGCCGGCCGGCGCCCGGCGCATCGTGGGCTCGATGATGGACATCACCGAGCGCAAGCAGGCCGAGCTCGCGCTCAGGGAGACCGAGGTGCGTCTCGAGCGCGCGGTGCGCGGCACGAGCGACGGCCTCGTCGAGCTCGACCTCGCGACCGGGCAGCTGTGGTTCGCACCGCGCGTTGCCGAGCTCCTCGGCTACGCGCCGGAGCGCTTCCCGGCGACGGTGCGGCGTTTCGGCCGGCTCCTGTACCCGGGCGACTTCGCGCGGCTCGTCGCCGCGACGCGCGCGCACCTCAACGACGGCACCCCGCATGACGTCGAGTTCCGCGTCCGCGACGCGCGCGGCGCGTGGCAGTGGCTGCGCTCGCGCGCCCAGGCGAACCGTGATCCCGGCACCGGCGCAATGATCCTGTCGGGCTCGCTGCAGCTCGTCACCGACCGGCGCCAGCAGGCTGCGGAGCTCGAGCGGGCGCGCGCCGCGGCCGAGCAGGCCAATCGCTCCAAGAGCGAGTTCCTCGCCAACATGAGCCACGAGATCCGCACGCCGATCAACGGCGTGATCGGCATGACGCACGTGCTGCTCGACACGCCGCTGTCGGACTCGCAGCGCGAGTGCGTCGAGATCGTGCGCTCGAGCGGCGAGGCGCTGCTCGCGCTCGTCAACGACATCCTCGACTTCTCGAAGATCGAGGCCGGCCGGATGGACCTCGAGCGCATCGACTTCGACGTGCGCACGGTCATCGACGATGCGCTCGGCTCGGTCGCGCTCGCGGCGCTCGGCAAGGACCTCGAGCTCGCGGCGGACGTCGCCGGAGAGGTGCCCGCGCAGCTGCGTGGCGACCCGGGGCGGCTGCGCCAGTGCCTGATCAACCTGCTCTCGAACGCGGTCAAATTTACCGCGCAGGGCCACGTCGCGGTCGAGGTCGAGCGGATCGACGCGTCGGCCGGCGGCGTCGCGCTGCGCTTCACGGTGACCGACACCGGAATCGGCATCCCGGCGGACCGCCTCGACCGGCTGTTTCGCGAGTTCAGCCAGGTCGATTCCTCCACGACGCGTCACTACGGCGGTTCGGGGCTGGGGCTCTCGATCGTCAAGCGCCTCGCGGGTCTGATGGGCGGGGCGGTCGGCGTCACGAGCAGACTCGAGGTCGGCTCGAAGTTCTGGTTCAGTGCCGAATTCGCGGCGTCCGACGCGCCGGCCGAGAGCGCGGCGCCGGCGCTCGGCGGGCGCGTGCTCGTGCTCGACGGCCATCCGGTCGCCGCGCGCTACCTCGGCCGGCAATTGATCGCGCTCGGCTGCGAGCCCGAGGCGTGGGCCGACGAGGCGTCGTTCATCGCAGCCCTCGCCGCCGCGCGCGACGGCGTCGCGATCGTCGACGTCCGGCTCCTGACCACGCGCCTCACCGAGGCACTCGTACACGCGCGCGCCAGGGCGCGCGGACCGCGCCTCGTGCTGCTCGCGCCGCTCGGCCTCGCAGCGGCTCCGCCCAAGGGCTTCGATGCGATGCTGTCAAAGCCCGTGCGGCGCCAGCAGCTCAGCGCCTGCCTCGCGGGACTGCTCGGGATGACGGGCCAGGTGGCGCCGGCCGCGCGCCCGGTTTCGGCCGAGCGCAGCGGCTGGCGCGTGCTGCTCGTCGAGGACAACGCGGTGAACCGGCGCGTCGCGGAGCACCAGCTGCAGAAGCTCGGCTGCGTCGTATCGGTCGCCTGCAATGGCGTCGAGGGCGTCGCCGCGGCGACCAGCGAGAAATTCGACCTCGTGCTGATGGACTGCCAGATGCCGCTGCTCGACGGCTTCGATGCGACGCGCCAGATCCGTGAGCGCCAGTCCGCCGGCGCGCCCCGACTGCCGATCATCGCGCTAACCGCGCACGCGCTCGCCGGCGATCGCGAGGCGTGCCTCGCGGCCGGCATGGACGACTACCTGTCAAAGCCGCTCGACCCGGCAGCGCTCGCGGCGTGCATCGATCGCTGGGCGCCGCGGGCGGCGAGCGAGCCTGCGGCCGCGAACGCTGTCCCGGCCCCGACCGCGCTGCCGGCGTCGGCCGGTCCCGCGGATGCTGAGCCGGTCATCGACGTCGCGGCACTCCAGGAGCTGACCGACGGCGACCGGGAATTCGAGCGCGAGCTGATGGCGGTGTTCATCGAGAGCGGTGACAGCGCGCTTGCGGCGCTGATCGCGGCGCTCGAGACCCAGGACCTGGCGGCGGTCCGCCGGCACGCGCACACGCTGAAGGGCGCGAGCGCGAACCTGCGGGCGCGGCCGCTCGCGGCGCGCGCCCAGACCCTCGAGGCCGCGGCGTCGGCCGGGGATCTCGCGCACTGCCGCGCGACCTTCGGTGCGCTCGAGGCGGATTACCGCCGCGCGGCCGACTTCATCGCGGCGCGCAGCGGCTGAGGGGTCTTCAGGCGGAGGCCGCGGGCCGCGGGCCCGCGAGGCACTCGCCGGTCACGCGGTCGCGGCCCTGCTGCTTGCTCGCGTAGAGACAGAGGTCGGCCTGCGACAGCAGCATCTCGGCAACCGGCCCGTCGGGCCAGGTGCCTTCGACGCTCGCGACGCCGAAGCTCGAGGTCAGCCGGATTGCATTGCCCTCGTGGCGTACCTCGAGGGCCGCAGTGGCACTGCGCAGCCGCTCGGCCACTCGGAGCGCGCCGGCATGGTCGGTCTCCGGCAGCACGACGACGAACTCCTCGCCGCCGAAGCGCGCGACCCAGTCGACGTCGACGCGGATCTTGGAGCCGAGGAGCGCTGCGAAGGCCTGCAGCACCGCGTCCCCCGCCGCATGCCCGTAGGTGTCATTAGTGCGCTTGAAGTGATCGATGTCGCAGATCACGAGCGACAGCGGGCGGTTGAAGCGCCGCGCGCGGGTCACTTCGCCGGGCAGCGCGTCGCTGAAGTGGCGGCGGTTGTTGACGCCGGTCAGCGCGTCGGTCAGCGAGAGTTTCACTGCCTGCTCGCGCGCCGCGCGCAGCCGGTGCTCGAGGTCGGCGATGCGCCAGCCGGTCTTCATCCGCGCCAGCAGCTCCGACTCATCGACGGGCTTCGTCAGGTAGTCGTCGGCGCCGGCCTCGAGGCCCGCGACGACCGACTCGCGCGAGTCTCGGCCGGTCAGGAGGATCGTGAACACGTAGCCGGGCCAGTCGCCGTTGCGAACGGCCGCGACGACGCCGAGGCCATCGATGCCCGGCATCTCCCAGTCGGTCAGCACGACCGGATAGAAATCCCGCTTGAGCGCCTCGAGCGCCTCGCCGCCGTCAGCGACCGCGGTCACCTCGTAGCCGGCCTTCTTGAGCAGGCGCGCCGTGAGCATCCGTGCGACCGGATCGTCTTCGGCGAGCAGCACGCGCCGACCCTCTGGACAAGGGCCGGCCGGCGCCACGGGTGCCACTTGGGTGTTCGGTTCTGCGGGCACGCCGGGCCTTCACGCGGTGCAGGACACACCCCCTGTTTCGGCCGGTTTTGCCCCACCTTGAGGGTCAAACAGGGGGGCGTCTGGCGTCACTTTTTGTTGCAGAGCGTCACGTCGCCGCTCTTGGTGTCGATCCTGACCTGGGCCGTCCCCGCCCCCTCCTTGAACGCCAGGCGGCTGCCGGGTCCGTGGCTCTCATGGATGGCCTTGGGCCCGAAACAGGTCGACAGCTCCCCGCTGAAGGACTCGAGGTCGTAGGAGGCCTGGGGCGTCCCCCCGGTGAAGTGCACGGTAAAGTCGCCGCTGACGGACTCGGCTTCGAAGCGCCCGTCGGCGGTCAGGTCCTCGCTGACCGAGAAGTCGCCGGACACGGTCTTGATCCGCCCGCGCGACAGCTGGCCGAAGGACACCATGCCATCGCCGCTGACGGTCTGGATCGTGAGCTCGCCGGCGCCGCCGGTGAGCGTCAGGTCACCGCTCACCGTCGAGATGTCGACGATGCGCGAGTCGGGCCCCGCGCTCAGGTGCATGTCGCCGCTGACGGTCCGGACCCTGAGCTCGTTCTTAGCGATCGTCGTGACGTCGCCGGATACCGTGTGCAGTTCCTGGTTGCCGCTGATGCCTTCGACCTTGAGGTCGGCGCTGACGAGCTGCACCGACAGGCTGCTGCGCGCCGGGACGTGGACGACGAGCTTGGTGTCGCCGTCGTCCGACCCGTGCCAGTGCATGCCCTTGCCGTTGACCACGTGCACGACAGTGCGCGAGCCCTCGGTCGTGAGGTCGAGGCGCTCGACGTCGCTCGCGAGCGTGCCGCTGACGGCGACCTCGCCCTTGTCCCAGCCGAAGACCTCGACGCGGCCGGCGACGTCCTGGATCTCGACCTGTCCGGCCGGATCGGCGGCGCGGTGCTCATCGACGCTGCGCGGCGCGGCGAGCGCGGGCGCGGCCGTGAGTGCGGCGAACGCGGCGGTCAGCGATGCGAAGCGGATGTTCTCGATCGTCATGTGCGTGTCCTCGGTGCAAACGGCTCGGTGTTCCGGCCGACGGTGGCGTAAAGGGCGAATTCCTGCTCGGTCGTGCTCTCCAGCAGCTGCGACAGCACGCGGCTGCCCGGATCACGGCTGAGGGCGCGGCGGATGTCGTCCTGTGCAGAATGAATCACCGCAAGATCCGCCTCGACGCGCGCGCGTGTCACCGGCGAGAGGAGCGCCAGCCGCTCGCGATAGGTCTGCACGAGCGCGACGCGCGTCGTCTGGAAGTTCTCGTCGTGCGGCGCCTCGAAGTGCGCGGCGAGCAGCCCGTTGTCGCCCTGCGCGCCGGGTGCAGCGAGCCCGCCCTCGCGCGCGAGGCGCGCGCCGATCAGGCCGCCGACGACCATCAGCGCGACGCCGGCGGCGAGTGCGTACGGCCAGTACCGTGCCGGGCGCCGCTCCGCGGCGAGTGCCGCTGCGATACCGGGCCACAGGTCCTTCGCCGGCGGCAGCTCGCGCGGCAGCGCCGCGAGGCGCGCGTCCAGCGAGCCGGGATCCGGGGTGCTCATGGGACTTCTCCTTCGAGCCCGAGCCGATCGCTCAGGATCTGGCGCGCACGGTGCAGCTGCGCCTTGCTGGTGCCGACGGCGATGCCGAGCTCGGCGGCCGCCTGTTCGTGGCTGAATCCGTACAGACCGACGAGCACGAGCACGTGGCGCGCACCCTCGGGCAGCGTTGCGATCGCGGTCTCGATGTCGAGCGGCGGGGTGTCCTCGACCGCGCGCCGGTCGAGCGTCTCGGCCGCGGCATCGGTGGTGCTTTCGAGGCGCGCGGCGAGCCCGCGCTGGCGTGCGAGCACGCTGTTGACGGCGATCCGGTGCAGCCAGGTCGAGAAGCGGCTGCGGGCCTCGAAGGCCGGCAGCGCCCGCCAGGCGCTGACGAAGGTCTCCTGGACGCAGTCCTCGGCGGTCTCGCGGTGGCCCGCGAGCCTGAGGCACAGCGCGTGGATGCGGCCGACGTGGCGGCGGTACAGCCGCTCGAACGCCCGGCGGTCACCGCGCGCCGCCGCCTCGACGGCGCGGGCGTCCTCGAGGGCCTCGCGGGCCTCCGCGTCGGGGAAATCGACCACCTCGGCCACCGCCGCCAGCATGCCCGCCTCCATCCGGATCGTACCCGGATTGGAGGCGGCGACGGCCGCCAGGGTTTAAATGGCGCTAGCCGACCGCAGCCAGCACCGGCGGGCGGGCCACGAGCGGCGGGATGGCTGTGGCCGCCACCGGCCGGCCCAGGTAGTAGCCCTGGACGTAGTCCGAGCCCGCGACCTCGAGGAACTGCAGCGCCGCGGCCGTCTCGACGCCCTCGGTGCAGACCCGAAGCCCGAGGTTGTGGGCGAGGTCCACGAGCGAGCGCACGATCGTGCGCGCCTCGCTGCTCTGATGCAGCTCCATGCCGAGCGACTTGTCGACCTTGAGCTCGTTGAACGGCATCCGGTAGAGCTGGGTCAGCGACGAGAAGCCCGTTCCGAAGTCGTCGAGCGACAGGCCGAAGCTCTTGACGCGCAGCCGCGTCAGGATGTCGCGCGTGCGGGCCGGATCCTCGAGCGCCGCGGTCTCGGTGATCTCGAGCGTCAGGCGCGAGTTGTCGAGTCCGTGGTTGCGCATCAGGTCCGACAGCTGGTCCGGGAAATCGAGCTCGCGCACGAGGTGCGGCGACAGGTTGATCGAGAGGTCGAGCTCGGTGCCCTGCGCGCGCCACAGGCTGAGCTGCCGGATGCCCTCCTGCAGCACGAAGTCGGTGAGCGCCGCGATCAGGCCGGTCTTCTCGGCGAGAGCGATGAAGGCATCGGGGTAGACGAGGCCGAGCTCCGGGTGCTCCCAGCGGATCAGGCCCTCGACGCCGACGACTGCCCAGCGGCCGTCGGCGAGCGTGCATTTCGGCTGGTAATGGACGAGCAGCTGCGCACGGTCGATCGCGCGGCGCAGCTCGTCCTCGGTCGGCACGCGCGGCGCCTGCAGGTGCTGGCCGAGGATCGCCTCGAGGTCGGCGAGCATGATGGGCTTCTGGAGGAAGCCCGCCATCTTGAGGCCGTGGGCGACGCCGAGCTGCTCGGCGCTCTGCAGCACGCGCTGGTCCATGCCGCTCGAGATCAGGATCGAGGCGCGCGTGCCCGCGGCGCCCAGTTCGCGGATCAGCTCGATGCCGTCGGTCTGCGGCATCTGCAGGTCGAGGATCATCAGCGACGGGCGGAAGCTGCGCACCGCCTCGCGGAACGCCTTGGCGTCGTTGGCGAGACGGACCTCGTAGCCGACCGACTCGGCGACCTGGCCGACGAAATCCAGAATGTCCGGCTGGTCGTCGACGACGAGAAGCCGGTTACCGTTACTTTCCATTGGTCATCTCCCTGTCGAGCACCGCGCGCACGCGGCGCGCCAGCTCTCCGATCGCGTAAGGCTTGTGCAAGAGGTCCGTGCCGGCCGGGGCCGACAGCTCGCGCAGTCCGGGCTGCGAGAACGATGAGGTGTGGAGCACCTTGAGCTGGCGGCGCACGCCGAGGGCACGCGCCGCGAGTTCCGCGCCCGGCATGCCGCCGGGCAGGATCAGGTCGGCGAGCAGCAGCGCGACGTCGGATTCGCGTCCGAGCGTCGTCAGCGCCGCGTGGCCGTTGCCGGCCTCGAGCACGCGGTAACCGAGCACGCGCAGCGCCGAGGCTGCGGTCGCGCGCACGTCCGCGTCGTCGTCGACGACCAGCACCGTCTCGGTGCCGCCCGGCAGTTCGCCGCCGTCGCTTTCGCCATCGGCGGCGACCGTGCCCGGCATCTGCGAGCGCGGGAAGTAGATCCGCACCGTGGTGCCGCGGCCGGGCGAGGACTCGATCGTCGCGACGCCGCCCGACTGCTCGGCGAAGCCGTAGACCATCGAGAGGCCGAGTCCGGTGCCCTTGCCGGTCTCCTTGGTCGTGTAGAACGGCTCGAAGGCGCGCTTGGCCACCTCGACCGACATGCCGACACCGGTGTCGGTGACGCTGATCTCGACGTAGTCGCCGGGCGCGAGTTTCGGGTGGCGATCCGGGTCGCCCTCGGCGAAGGAGCGGTTGCGGGTCGCGATCGTCAGGCGCCCGCCCGCGGGCATCGCGTCGCGCGCGTTGATCGCGAGGTTGAGCACCGACGACTCGAGCTGCGCGGCGTCGGCGTAGATCGGCCAGGTGTCGGGCCTGAGCTCGCTCGCGATCTCGATCGTGGGCCCCAGCGTGCGCCTGATCAGGTCCTCGGTGCCGGACACCGCGCGCACCGCGCTCATGACGCGCGGCTCGAGAACCTGCTGGCGCGCGAACGCCAGCAGCCGGCGCGTCAGGTCCGCGCCACGCAGCGCGGCGCGCAGCGCCGTCGTGATGTGGCCGCCGAGGCGCGCATCGCCCTTCAGCGGCCGCTCCAGCAGCTGCAGGTTGCCGATGACCACCGACAGCAGGTTGTTGAAGTCGTGGGCGATGCCGCCGGTCAGCTGGCCGATGGCCTCGAGCTTCTGCGCGTGGCGCAGCTCCTGCTCGAGGCGCCGCTCGACGGTGACGTCCTGCACGACCGCGAAGAAGCCGGCGACCTGGTCGTCGACGCGGTGCGGGAGGTAGGTGACCGCGAGGTCGTGCTCCTCCTCGCCGCGGTGGCTGCGCGCCAGGTACTCGACGGTGCTGCCCGACAGCGCGCTCTCGATGCGCGGCGCCATCTGCCGGTAGCTGTCGGGGGTCGTCATCTCCTCGAGACGGCGGCCCTGCAGCGCCGCGAGCGGCAGCCTGAACCATTCCTCGTAGCCGCGGTTGGCGTACACGAACTCGCGCCGGCGGTTGACGTAGGCGATGTTGAGCGGCAACGAGTCGAGGATCAGCTCGAAGAACTCCTTGGTGGCCCGCGCCGCGCCGTGTGCGCGCTCGAGCTCGGTGATGTCCTTGTGCGTGACGATCGCGCCGCGGCGCCCGTCGACGTCGTGCGGGCGCACCGACATCTGCAGCGTGCGCTCGCCGTCCTCGGCCGCGACCCGGTAGTCGAGATCGAACTCGGTGCTGCGGCCGCTGATGACGTCCTCGACGCCCGCCGCGGCGGCGGGACCCGCGCTGCAGCGCTCGACGCCCTCGCGGCACAGCCGCGCGTAGTTCTCGCCGAATCCGTAGCGCAGGCCGATCAGCGCGCGATCGCCGACGAATTCGCGCCACGCGCGGTTGATCTCGACGAGCTCGCCGTTGGCGTTCAGCACGCCGACTGAGAACGGCAGGCCGTCGAGCGTGCGCCTGAGCGACTCCTCGGCCCGGCCCATGCTCTCGAGGGCGCGCTGCTCGGCGCCGATGTCCTCGATGCGCCCGGCAAGGTAGATCGGGCGGCCCGAGGGCTCGCGGGTCGCGGCGCCGCACAGCCGGTGCCAGCGGTACTCGCCGTCGGGGCGGCGGATGCGGACCTTGAGGTCGAAGGTCCCGCGCTGTTCGATGTGCAGCCGCAGCGCCTGCAACAGGAGCGGCCGCTCGTCGTCGTGGATCAGCGCCTGCAGCGCAGCGAAGGTGTCGTTGAGGTCGTCCGGCCCGTAGCCGAGCAGCGCCTTGAGCCGCGGCTCGTACCAGACGCGTCCGGCGACCAGGTCCCAGTGCCAGTGACCGGCCCCGGAGGCGGTCGCGGCGCGCGTGAGCCACGTGCTCTCGTCATCGTCATCGGCCTCGCCCGGCGCGTCGAAGGGCTCGCGGACCCGGAGCACGAAGTACGGGCCTTCCTCGGCCAGCAGGTGGCGGGTCGCCGTCGCTTCGACCGAGAGCAGCGCCCCACCCTGACGGTAGGCGAGGCGGCGCCTCAGGGTCACGTCCGGTTCGCAGTCGAGCACCATCTCGTGCAGCGCAGGCCCGAGAGCGCCGGCGTCGATGAGCGCGACGCCCTCGAGCGCCGCGGCCTCGACGCCGGTCTGGCCGCAGAAGGAATCGTTGGCGTAGGCGACCTGCATCCGGCCGTCGCGCGCGTCGACGACCACGAGGCCGGCGACCGACTCGCCAACCGCGGCGGCGAGGATCGTCAGCACTTCGTTGGCCGGAGGCGGTGTACTGGCCGCTAGTCGCTCGGGAACTGCCCGCATGACGCCGTCGATAAAGCAACGCGGAGCGTGGTCCCCGCCCCTCCTTTATCGTCCGCGCCCGACCCTGACTTGATCCTCGACTGTCCGGTACAGGGAATCCCTCACATCGACCGCCTGGAATTCCGGGCGATCACGCCGGGCCGGCTTCGCGACCTGAGAACCAGTTCACGGCATATTGGACGAGTTGCGAGCCGGTCGCGAGGTTGAGCTTGCGCTTGATGCGCTGGCGGTGCGACTCGACGGTCTTGATCGAGAGGTTGAGCGCCTCGGCGGCCTGGCGGGTCGACAGGCCCCGGCCGATCATGTGCAGGATCTGCAGCTCGCGGTTCGACAGCCGGTCGATCGGGTTGGCCGAGATGTAGGCCCCGCCCGAGGCGAACTTCTGGATCATGCTGTTGCCGACGACCTCGCTGACGTAGATGCCGCCCTCGAGCACGCGCCTCAGCGCCACCAGGAACTGGTCGCTCGCCGCCTGCTTCATGATGTAGCCGTTGGCGCCGGCCGACAGCATGCGCTCGGCGTAGATCGTTTCGTCGTGCATCGACAGCACCAGGATCGGCAGGCTCGCGTAGTGTGCGCGCGCGTCCTTGACGAGCTCGATGCCGTCGCCTTGCTTCAGCGAGATGTCGACGATCACGACGTCGGGTTTCAGCTCGCGGATCGCAGCCTTGGCCTCGCGGGTGCTCTCGGCCTCGCCACAGACGATCAGGTCTTCCTCCTGGTCGATCAGCCGGCGCAGCCCCTGGCGGACGATCGGGTGATCGTCGACGATCAGCACGCGGTGCCGGGTCCGGCCGGTGCCGCTCGCGCCATCCTTGCGGGTGTATGTGGTGCTCGTCATGGCGATCTCCTGTCCGTCGTCGTTGGTCCGTCTGTGGCGGTCGTCTTCAGGCGCGGTCGCGTACCGCGCTCTCGTTCTCGGATTCGGGGGCCGGTTGCGTCAGCACGCAGGCGACCCGCGTGCCGCGGCCGTTCGGGCGCGGCCCGATCAAGAGCTCGCCGCCGAGCATGTTGGCGCGGTAGCGCATGATCTTAAGGCCGACGCCGGTGCTCGCGCCGGGCGCTAGCCCGCGCCCGTCGTCGCTGACGCTGAGCGCGACGCGCCGGCCGCTGACGTTGAACTGCACGAGCACCAGGTGCGCGCCGGCGTGGCGCGCGGCGTTGGTGAGCGATTCCTGCGCGATCCGGTAGAGGTGCCCGGTCGCGGCGGCGTCGAGCGTCACCCGCGGGCTGACGCGGCTGCGAAAGCGCACGTTGAGGCCGTACATGTCGCGCGCGCGCGCAATCAGCGCGCGCAGCGCGTGCACGAGGCCGCCGCCGTCGAGCGCGACCGGCGACAGGCCGCGCGCCAGCGTTCGCGTCTGCTCGATCGCGCCGCTGACGAGCGCCGAGAGCTCGCGCAGCTCGGCCGCGGTCGGCACCTTGCCGCGACGCCGCGCGCGGGTGAGTCCGCTCAGCATCAGCGCGATGCCGGTCAGCTCCTGGCCGAGGCCGTCGTGCAGGTCGCTGCCGATGCGGCGCTGCTCGCGGTTCGAGATCTCGAGGATCTCGCGCTCGAGAGCGCGGCGCTCGGTGATGTCGGTCGAGTAGACGATGACGCCGGTGATCTTGCCGCCCTCGCGCACCGGCCCGACCCGATGCTCGAACACGCCCTCGCTGCCGTCGTCGCGCACGCCGCCCGACTCGAAGCGGATCGCGCGGCCGTTCGCGAGCACGCCCTGCACGCGCGCCTCGAACTCGGCCGGGTCCGCGACGTAGCGGGCCGCCGGGCGGCCGACGATCTGCTCCGGCGCGACGCCGTGCAGCGCGCGATTGACGAAGCGGATGTTGAGGTCGCGGCCGACGATCGTGATGAAGTCGGGTGAGGAATTGGTCACCGAGCGCAGCATCGCCTCCGAGGTGCGCAAGGCCTTCTCGGCGAGGTGACGGGCCGTGATCTCGCTGGTCGTGCCGATCACGACCGGACCATCGGCGGTCAGCGCGCGGATCGCCCGGGTGCGCAGCCAGCGCATCGTGCCGCCCGCATCGTGGCTGCCGAGCTCGAACTCGGCCGGCGCGCCGGTCTCGACGGTCCGCTGCAGCAGCGCGCGCGCCCGCGCGCGATCCTCGGGCACGATGGTCTCGAGGTCCTCGGTCAGCGTCGGCCGGAAAATGATGCCCGGGTCGAAGGCCGGGCTCTGGTACTCGACGACCAGCCGGTCGTCGTGCGGGATCCAGCGCCACGCCGCGAGCTGCCCGGCGTCGAGCGCGAGCCGCAGCCGGTCACTCTGCTCGCGCAGCCGCAGCTCGCCGCGCTTCAGCGCATCGACGTCCTGGAACGCGCCGTACAGGCGCACGACCTTGCCGTCGACGAGCTCGGCGCGGCCACTGGTGCGCAGCCAGCAGCGCACCCCGTCGGCGCGCACGATCTCGACGTCGAGCGTGTAGCCCTCGCCGGTCGCGAGTGCGCGTTCGATCGCGGCCCGCAGCACCGGCTGGCTCTCGGGCGACATGAACCGGTACAGCGTCTCGAGGCGGCCCGGCGCGCCGTCGGGCTTGCTGCCGGAGGCGCGGTAGCCCTCCTCGCTGAAGGTCAGGTCGCCACTCGCGACCTCGAGCTGCCAGGAGCCGACGTGCGCGAGCGCCTCGGCCTCGCGCAGCAGGCGTTCGGCGCGCCGCACGCGCGACATGTCGATCGCGCAGCCGACGACGCGCGCGGCCTGGCCGCGCGCGTCGCGGACGATGACCGCGCGGTCGAAGATGTCGACGTAGTGGCCCTGGGCGTGGCGGATCCGGTACTCGGCGGTCACGGTGCGCTCGCCGACGCCGGCGCTCGTGTCGGAGACGAAGCGCGCGACGTCGTCCGGATGCACGCGCGCGAGCCACCACTCGAGCGGGCGCAGCAGCGCGTCGGCGCCAAGGCCCAGTACCTCGCTGACGCCGGCCGAGCAGCTGATCATGCCGGTCGCGACGTCGCGCTCGTAGACGACCCCCTGGATCGCGGCGGTCGCGAGCCGCAGGCGGTCCTCGCTGATGCGCCGCTGCTCCTCGGCGTTCTTGCGCGCGGTGATGTCGTAGAGCATGCCCATCGAGGAGAGCACGCGCCCGGTCTCGGGTTCCTGCAGCGGGAACAGCGAGACGTCGAACCACAGCCATTCGCCGGACTTCGCGAGCAGTCGCGTCTCGCCGCGCACCGGGTCGCCGCCGAACACCCGCGCCTTGCGCTCGGCGGCTGCGGGGCGGCGGTCGGGGTGCACGATCGAGGCCCAGCCGCCGCGCTCGTTGAGCTCGTCGACGGTCCAGCCGAGCAGCCGGGTAAAGCCCTCGCTCGCCCACTGCATCAGCATCCGGTCATCGGAGGTACGCACGCTCTCGTGCACGAAGCCCGGCGTCATCGCGACGATCGTCCGGTAGCGCGCCTCGCTGTGCACCAGCCCGCGCTCGGCGCGCTTGCGCCGGTCGATGTCGAACAGCACCCCCGCGATCTTGGTCGCGCGGCCGCGCGCATCGCGCTCGAGCACGTGGGCGCGCTGCTGGATCCACATCCACTCGCCGTTGGCGGTCGGCAGGCGGTATTCGGCGTCCCAGTCATCGCCCGGGCCCGCGATCACGGCTTCGAGATCGGCGCGGCGCGCCGCGCGGTCGGAGGGATGCATCGCGTTCAGCACCGAGCGGCCATGAACCCGGCGCTCCGACGGCGGCGCGAGACCGCGCATCCGGTAGCACTCGTTGCTGACCTCGAAGCGGTTCGCGGCGACGTCGTACTCGAAGAACCCCATCCGCATGCTCTCGGCGGCGAGGTGCAGCCGGTCGCGGACCTGCGCGGCCGCGAGCTGCGCCTGGCGGCGCTCGGTCTCGTCGTGCTCTTCGGTGAGGAGCCCGGCCACTGCGGGGTTCTCGAGCAGGTTCGTGCCACGCACCCGCATCAGGAGCCACGAGCCGCCGGCGTGCTGCTGCCGCAGCTCGATGTCCTCGATGCCGCGGCCGGACGGGACGGTCGCGAGGCGCCTCAGCCACTCCTCGGCGCGCGGCCGGTCCTCCGGGTGGACGTGCTCGAAGATGCTGCGACCGACGCGCTTCGACGGGTCGTAGCCCGAGACCTGGCAGCAGCCGAACTGGCGGCGGATCGTCCCGTCGGGTGCGACGACGCTGACGAGATTCGTCAGGTGGTCCGCAATGCCCGCGAAGCGCTCGGTTTCGGCCGAGGCGGGCGCGGTGGTCGACGGCTGGGCGGGGGATGCGTCCATGCGGGGCAGGATTGTTGACTGCGGCCCTTCAGGAACCTACCGGGGATTCCCTCAATAGGCCCTGAGAAGGTACCGCCTTTTCGAGGCCCGTCAACATGTTTCGCGTCCGCCCCGGCCCCCGCGGGCGCGCCGCCGCTCAGCCAGCGTCGGTGTAGGTGCCGCTCATGACGCGACGCACATAACCCGGCTGTCCGTACGTGCCGGTAGTCGCCGTCGCAGCAATCGAATAGGAGTGGCTCGTCGCCGCACCGTTCGCAAAGGGCGTCGCGACGCAGGTCACGACGACCGAGTAGCCGTTGAGCGCCCCTTCGCCGAGGGCGAGCGTCGTCGTCGCTGCGCAGCTGCCGTTGAGCGCCCGGTAGGCACCCCACTCGATGCCGGCGCGCGCCGCGGCGAGCGCACGCGCCTCGAGCAGCGACATCGTCACCGTCTGCTGCTGGCCGACGCCGACCTTGACGCCGATCACCGCGAGCAGCCCGAGCACGATCAGCACGAACAGCGCGGGTATCAGCGCGAAGCCACGCGCGCCTGTGATCGGCGCGCTCACGGCACATTCACGAGCTGCACCTGGTGCAGCAGCTCCACCGTCTCGCCGTTGCGCGTCAGCTGCAGCGTCAGTGTCGCGAGCGCGTTGCGCGTCGCGGTTCCGGCCGTGTACGAGAACTGGCAGCCGGCGACGTCGGTTGCGATGCCACCCGCGCTCGCGCCGGCGGCGACGAGCGCCGCAGTGCTCGCCGGCTGCGTCGACTGGATCGCATACCCCGCGTAGCGCTTCAGCGTCCCGGCCGCCGTGTCGCAGAGGTAAGTGACCGGCCCGCTGACGAGGTAGACGCGCCGGCCCGGCGAGCCCCACGCGAACTTGAACGCCGGTGCCAGCGTCACGAGGTGCTGGTTGGGCGCCGCACCCGCCGCGACGCTGATCGTCGTCCCGGCGGGCGTGATGACGTTGGCGAGCTCGTAGGCGTTCGCGCCCGGCACCCCGACGTTGTAGATCGCGAGGTACGCGCTCGTCGAGACCCACGGCAGCGTCAGCTGCGTGAACGGCACCGTGGTCGCGAACGCGCCGTCCGCCTGGGTGAGGTCGAGCTCGAGGGCCGGATTGCCGAGCGGCCCGCCGTCCTGGTACCGCGCCCCGTCGATGGTCGCGAGCAGCTCGAGCGCCGACACGCTGCCGCTCGTCGTGATCCGCACGCTGTTGGGAAGCGCCGCGCGCAGGTCGCGCGCCAGGAACCTGAGCGCGCCGTCGGCCTCGTCGACGAGGTCGGCGCGCCGCGTCTGGGCGCTGTAGGCGTTCATCGGGCCGACGATGAAAAGCGCCATGAACGCGACCACGACCGAGCCGACCGCGATCGTGATCACGAGCTCGATCAGCGTCATGCCGAGGTGAATTCGGCGCATGTCAGTAGTCCACCCGGTAGCCGCTCAGCACGACGCTGACGCCGGGCGCGTGCGTGACGGTGACGTCGATACGCCGTGTCGCAGCGCTCGGCAGGCCGCCGAGACCGCTCGAGGCGCTGACTGCGACGCTGACCGTGTAGCCGGCGAGCGCCGGGATCGCGTTGCCGTACTGGTCGCGGGCGCCGACGTCGACGAGCCCGTTGTACTCATCGACCGTGTCCCAGCTGCCGCGGCCGGTGTTCGGCGGCGTACCGCCCGGGTCGACGACCCAGCGCTGCAGGATCTCATCGAGGTAAGCCTGTGCGACCGCGATCGCCTGCTGCTGAACCATCGCATCGCTCGAGCGGCTGCTGATCGCGGCGAGCGCGCCGAGCACCCCGCCGACGGCGATCGCGACGATCGTGATCGCGATCACCATCTCGATCAGCGTCACGCCGCGTTCGTGCCGCATGGCTACTGGACCTGCACGAAGCCGGTTGCGGTGTCGAGCGCGAGCGTGCGGCCGCCGACCGTGATCGTCGTGCCCGGACTCTGCGCGAGCCGTCCCTGGCTGTCGAACCGGAAGGTGCCGGTCGGGCTTGCGGTGGTCCCCGACGGGGCGCTGCCGGCGAGCGTGCTGCCGTCGGCGCCGATCACCGGGGTCGACCAGCTGCCGTCGGCAGGGTCGCAGGCGTTGCCGCTCGCGGCCTGCTGGCTCGCGCTGTAGCTCGTGGCGCTCAGCACCAGTTGCGCCGGGCAGCCGGTGATGACGGCCGCCTTCTGCGTGCCGCGCAACGCCGCGGCCAGCTCGTCGGCGTAACCGCGTTGCGCGAAGCTCTGCTGGTCGAAGAAGCGCGGACCGACGAAGGTCGCGAGCAGTCCGCCGATGGCGACAACGACGACGAGCTCGATGAGCGAGTAGCCCAGCGCGCTTGCCTGCGCCCCGCGGTTCCGATCCGTACGGCGCATCGTCGCGTCTTTGCGGGCTGCGCCCGCGCTGCGGACGGCCGGCGGCTTAGCAGCCGCCGGTGACCGCCTGGATGATCGGCGGCTGCGCCGCGGTCGCCGGCAGGTACGTGACCTCGCAGGTCGCCGGGGTTGGCGCGCCCTTCTTGGTCCACGTCGAGACCGTCGTCGCCGTGCCGGGCGTGAAGGTCCAGTCGTTGGTGTTGTCGGAGTTGACGGCCGAGGCGATCGTCGTCGAGTCCGGGTAGTAGTTGTTGAGGGTGATCGGAAAGCCTTCCATCGTCACGGTGCCGGCGGCGGCCGCGTTGGTCGCCATCGCGAGCCCGCGCGCCAGCGAGGCCGCGCTCTTGACGCTGCCGGCGAGGCCGTTGACGGTCGCGACGCGCGCCTGCGTGTCGAGCGCGATGAAGCGCGGGACGGCGAATGCAGCGAGGATGCCGAGGATGGTGATCACGACCACCAGTTCGATCAGCGTGAAGCCACGCTCTTGAGACGCCTTCATGTGCAGCTCCGGGGCGCGTTCGCGCCAATTGAATCGGTCAGCGGGCGCGCCTGCGGCGTGCCTGCAACATGTAAATTCGGCTGTCCAGCACAGTTCTTTAGGGGATCGGCTGAGACTGTGATGCGGCTCACGTGCGATTGCCCCTTACGCGCCGTGCCCGATCTTGCCGATCATGTTCCACATCGGCAGGAACACGCCGAGCGCGAGGATCAGCACCATGCCGCCGACGCAGACGATCAGCAGCGGCTCGAGCATCGCCGTCAGGTTGCGCAACCGGTAATCGACCTCGCGCTGATAGAAGCCCGACACCTCGTCGAGCAGGCGCGTCAGCTCGCCGGTCTCCTCGCCGACCGCGAGCATCTGCAGCACCAGCGGCGGGAAGATGCCGGCGGTCGTGGCCGCGCGGCTGAGTCCGTCGCCGCGCTCGACCGCGTCGCGCAGCTGCAGCAGCCGCTCGGCGAGATAGGCGTTGCCGGCCGAGCGTGACAGCAGTGTCAGCGCCTGGATCATCGGCAGGCCGGCGTCGAGCGTGATCGACAGCGAGCGCGTGACGCGTGACAGCACCGCCTGGTGCAGCAGCTCCCCGAGCACGGGGATCCTGAGCTTCAGCCGGTCCCAGCGGTAGCGCCCACCCTCGGTCGCGAGATAGCGCCGCGCGGCGATCGCGAGCACCACCAGCGCGCCGAGGAGCGCCATTCCGTGGCCGCGCACGAACGCGGAAGTCCCCATGATGATCCGCGTCGGCATCGGGATGTCGTCGCCGAGGATCTTGAAGAGCGGCGCGAAGTTCGGGATCACGAACACCGTGATCACGGTGATCGCGATCGCGATCACCACGACCACGATCAGCGGGTAGCGGACCGCGGACTTCACGCGGTCCTGGACGTCCTGATCCTGGCTCAGGTACTCGCAGAGCCGCGAGAACGCGTTGTCGAGCGTGCCCGTCGACTCGCCGACGCGCACCATGCTGAGGAACAGCGGCGGGAAGATGTCCGGGTGGCGCGCGAGCGAGCTCGCGAAGTCGCGGCCCGACTCCAGGCTCTGCAGCACGTCGTGCAGTGCGTTTCGCAGCACCACGTTGTGCGTCGACTCCGCAAGGCCCTTCAGCCCGCGCAGGAGCGGCAGGCCGGCCTTGGTGATCGAGTACATCTGGCGCGCGAACAGCACGAGATCGGCGGTCGTGGGGCGGCCGGCGCCGAGCCGGTGCAGGAAGTCGCTGACCGACGTGCCGGCGACGCTTTCGGCGACGATGTCGAGCGGCGTGATACCGAGGTTCAGGAGCCGCGAGGCCGCGGCATCCGGGCTCTCGGCCTCGAGCTGGCCGGTGATCGTCTCGCCGCGGCCCGAGCGACCGCGGTAGCGGTAGTTCGACATGGGCTAGGCCCGCCGCTCGAGCATCGACTCGACGGACGCTTCCGGCAGCGCGTCGCTGTCGGTCAGCTCCTCGAGGCCGCTGCCGACCGCCATCGCCTCGGCCACCGAGGTGACGCCGGCGATCGCGAGGTCGATCGCGCCCTGCGCGAGCGGCACGTAGCTCTCAAGCGCGCGCGCCGCGCGCGCAAATCCCTCGAGGTCGCCGCGGCGCACCTCGTCGGCCAGCCGCCGGTCGATCTCGAGGAGCTCGTAGACCGCGACGCGGCCGCGGTAGCCCGTCAGGTTGCAGTAGGTGCAGCCGGCGCCGGCCACGAAGCGCTGCCGGTCGAGCGCGAGCCCCGGCCGGCATGTCGCGAGCCAGGCGAGCTCGTTCGGCGTCGGCGCGACCGGGTGCGCGCAGTCGGTGCAGACGCGGCGCACGAGGCGCTGCGCGATCACGCCGTTGACGGCCGCGGCGATCATGTAGCCCGGCGCGCCCATGTCGAGCAGCCGGTTGACGGTCGCGACCGCGTTGATCGTGTGCAGCGTCGAGAACACGAAATGGCCGGTCATCGCGCCGCGCAGGCCGATCTCGACGGTCTCGCGGTCGCGCATCTCGCCGACCAGCAGGATGTCGGGGTCCTGGCGCAGCGCCGTGCGCAGCACGCGCGCGAAGTCGAGGCCGATCTTGGGCGCCACCTGCACCTGCGTGACCCGGTCGAGCCGGTACTCGACCGGATCCTCGACCGTGATGATCTTGACGTCGGCGCGGTTGAGGTAGTTGAGCGCGGCGTAGAGGGTCGTCGTCTTGCCGCTGCCGGTCGGGCCGGTCACCAGCATCATGCCGGCACTGCGCTCGACCAGGCCGCGAAAGCGCATCTCGGTGGCCTCGGGCATGCCGAGCTGCTCGAGCGACAGGAGCGCCGTCGACTGGTTCAGCAACCGCATCACAACCGACTCGCCGAACGTCGTCGGCATCGTCGCGAGGCGCACGTCGACGCCGCCGTCGAGCACGCGCACCGAGAACCGTCCGTCCTGCGGCAGGCGCTTCTCGGCGATGTCGAGCCCGCACATCAGCTTGAGCCGGGTCACGAGCGCCGCGGCCACGCGCTTGCCCTCGATCAGCTGCTCCTGCAGCGCGCCATCGACGCGCAGCCTGATCCGCAGCCGGTCCTCGCCCGGCTCGATGTGGATGTCGGAAGCCCGCGCCTTGACCGCGTCGTGGAACATCGTCTGCAGCAGCCGCACGACCGGCGCGTCGGGCGAGCCCTCCTCGGCCGAGAGGCTCTCGATGTCGACGTCGCCGTCGCTGAGCTCCTCGCGCACCGCCTCGGCGAGGCTCGCGATCTCGTCGGTCTGGCGGTAGACCGCGTCCAAGGTCCTCAGGAAGTCGGCCTCGCCGACGAGCGCAATCCTGAGCGGCTGCTTCAGCTTCGTCTGCAGCTCGTCGTAGGCATGCAGGTCCGAGGGGTCGGCCATGCCGACCAGCAGCCCGCGCGCGTCCTGCTGCAGCACGAGCGCGCGGTAGCGACGCGCGAGCGGCTCCGGCAGCAGCCGGATCGCCTCGCGGTCGATGCGGATCTGCTTGAGGTCGACGAACGGCACCTGCAGATGCCTGGCGAGGAACTCGTGCAGCGCCGACTCGGACATGAAGCCGAGGTCGCCGAGCACGCGGCCGAGCTTGCGGCCGGTGCGCTTCTGCTCGGCGAGCGCAGCGCTCAGCTGCTCCTCGCTGATCGCCTGCTGCTGCACCAGCAGTTCGCCGAGCCGGATCCTGCGCCGCGTGCTCATGGGAGTCTTCAGCGCAGCTCGCCGGTCGACTTGGGGTCGAGCGTGGTCGCGCGCGCCAGCGGCTCGCCGGTCAGGTCCTTCCACTGCTCGTCGCTGTCGACGACGACGGGCTTCAGGAGGATCACGAGCTCGGAACGCACCTCGGTGCGGCGCTGGCTCTTGAACAGATTGCCGACGACCGGCAGGCTGCCGAGGAGCGGTACGTGGTAGTCCTGCAGCTCGCGCGCGTGGCGCATCAGCCCGCCGATGACGATCAGCTGGCCACTCTTCGCCTTGACGATGCTGTCGGATTCGCGCACCTGGCTGAACGCGAGCGGCAGCACCTCGGCCTGCTGGCCGACCGAGAGTTGCTTGATCTTGTCGGTGACGTCGCTGACGGTCGGGTGGATGTGCAGGATCACGTTGCCGTCGGCCGCGATCTGCGGCGTCACGTCGAGCGCGACGCCGGAGAAGAACGGCGTCAGGTCGACGTTGACGTTGGTCGCCGAGGAGGTGCCGACGACGGTGTTGGTCGAGACGCCGGTCACGAAGAACTCGTCGGAGCCGGCCTTGATGACCGCCTTCTGGTTGTTCAGTGTCGACACGCGCGGGCTCGAGAGCACCCGGGTCTTGCCCTGCGTGCCGAGGAGCTCAATGTAGGAGGCGAAGTCCGCGGCGTTGGCCGCGAGCGCGAAGGCCCCGCCGAGCGAGTTCGTGACGGTGCTGGTGATCGGGTGGCCGGGCCCGAGGTTCACCGGGTTGGAAGGCTGCGCGAACAGATCGGTGTTCGCGCCGAAGCCCTGCTGGGGCCCCGTCTGGAAGCCCGCAATCGTCTGGCTGCCGTTATGGCCGATGAGCGCCCAGTTGATACCTGCCTGGAAGCCGTCGGACAGCTCGACCTCGAGGATGCGCGCCTCGAGGACGACCTGGCGGGTCGAGACGTCCTGGATCTTGTGCAGGAACTCGGCGACGTCCCTGAGCTCGCGCGGCGTGCCGCGCACCGCCACGACCCCGGACTGCGGATTGACGACGACGCCGCGGCCGCCCTCGGGGGCGACCAGCAGCCTCAGGCTCGCCTCGAGGTCGTGCCAGAAGTCGGACGCGGAGCGCGTCGAGATGCTGGTGCCGGTCATGTCGGCGACCTGGCCGATGCCGCGGCCCTCCTTGCCGGCGCCGAACACCGCGCCCGGCGGCTCGGTCAGCGCCGAGCTGCCCGCAGGCGCCGGGCTGCCGCCGCCGGCCTGCAGCAGGCTCGACTGCTGCAGGTTCGACTGGCTGACCTGGCCCGAGGTCACGCGGGTGCGCGAGGTGCCGCGCCGCTCGAGATCCAAATAGTCGATCTGGAATATGCGCGTCTGCAGCGCCGGCGGCACGATGACGAAGCCGGTCGTCATCTTGCGGTACTCATAGCCGTAGGCCTCGCGCACGGCCTCGAGCACCTCCGCGACGGTGACGTGCTTGAGCTTCAGGGTCAGCGTGCCGCCGACACCGGGCTCGAGCATGATGTTGTACGGCGTGCCGTCGACGAGGCCCTCGAAGAAGGCGCGCGCCGGCGCATCGGCGACGTTGACGTCGAAGCGCGGCTCGTCGGCGAACGCCGGCGCGAGCGCGAGCACCGCGAGAATGCCGGCGAGCGGCGTCAGGAACCTGAAGTGCATGATCATTGACCTCCGCCCGCACCGGACGGCGTCGCCGCCGCGGGCTTCTTGATCGGGTCGCCGCTGTGCGGCAGCGTGAGCTCGCGCACGACCCCGTCGTGCCGGTAGCGCACGCCGTCGGCGAGCACTTCCTCGATCAGGTAGTCGCCGACGCGATCGCCGGCCTTGACGAGCCGGCCGTTGAAGATCGCGCTGCGGCGCTCGCCGCCGTTAAACACGGCGCTGAGTGCGGGGCCTGCCTCGCGCGCGCGCGGGCCGGCGACCGCGCGCGGCGGCGGGCGCGTCGGGTCGCGCAGCGCGTCGGCCGCGGCGGCCGACGCGAGCGCGGCCAGCAACAGTGCGGTGGCGAGCACTCTCATACCGACATCCAGTCGCGCGAGAGGCTGAGCGCCCCGATCACGATGCGCACCCGATTGCTGGGATAGTCGCCGGCCAGAAGCTCCAGCCGCTGCCAGTGAATCCGCCACGGCAGGCGCTCGAGCGCGTGCAGGTAGTTGACGATCGACAGGTAGTCGCCCTCGACGACGACCTCGACCGGGTGCAGGAACGGACCTCGATCGGCCGCCGGGCGGGCCTCGGCGCCGTCGGCGGCCGGGTTGGCCTCGGCGCCGTCGGCCCGGGCGAGCAGCAGCACCCGGTGACCCTGCCCGGCGAGCCACTCGGCGCGCCGCAGCACCGCGGCATCCGCATCGGGGCGCAGCACCATCTCGGGCGCTCCCAGCACCCACGTGCCACGGCCGGTGAAGCTCACGCTGCTCCACTTGCGTGCCGACGAGAACGGCACGGCGTCCTCGGCGTCCCAGCGGTCCGGGGCCGGGAAC
>DATKOR010000025.1:0-88295 GCA_035524495.1 Steroidobacteraceae bacterium | reverse complement strand
GACCGTCTCCATGCTCTGCGGGCTCACCCACCCCGACCGTGGCAGCGTGACGATCGCGGGCGCGCGGGTGGGCGGCGACGCGAGCCCGGTCAAGCGCCGCCTGGGCCTCGTCACGCAGGAGGTCTCCGTCTACGAGGACCTTTGCGCCTTCGCCAACCTCGAGCTCTTCGGCTCGCTCTACGGGCTCGCGGGCGCGCTCTTGCGGGAGCGCTGCGCTTCCGCGCTGGCTTTCGTGGGATTGTCGGCGCACGCGCGATCGAAGCCTTCGACCTTCAGCGGCGGCATGAAGCGCCGGCTCAACATCGCGTGCGCCCTGGTCCACGACCCGGACGTGCTGCTCCTCGACGAGCCCACGGTCGGCGTCGATCCGCAGAGCCGCAACGCGATCTTCGAGACGCTCGAGTCGCTCTCGGCCGCCGGCCACACGCTGATCTACACGACGCACTACATGGAGGAGGTCGAGCGGCTGTGCGAGCGCGTCGTGATCATCGACCACGGACGCGTGCTCGCGGCCGACACCGTCGATGCGCTGCTCAAGGGCGATGCGGCGCTGAGCCGCCTGATGCTCGAGTACGACCCGGTGCCGGATCGGGCGGCGCGCGCCGCGCTCGCGGCGCTCCCGGGCGTGCGCGGCGTCGCGGTCGAGGGCAGCGAGGTGACCCTCACGACCGCGGACCTGGGTGCCGTCGCGCCGCGCGCGCTCGAGCTGCTCGCCGCGCACGGGCTCTCGTGCCGTCGGCTCGCGACCCGCGCGGCGACGCTCGAGGACGTGTTCCTGTCGCTGACCGGGCGCAGGCTCAGGGACCCATGAGCCTCGTCGCCTTCCGCGCGCTCGTGCGCAAGGACGTGCTCACCTTCGTGCGCGACCGGCGCGCGGTCGTCTTCAACGTGCTGACGCCGATCCTGATCGCGGCGTTCTTCGGCTACCTGTTCGGCGGCGAGCGCGACGCCGGCTCGCGCGGACGCCTCGCGGTCGCGGTCGTCGACGAGGACGCGAGCGCGCTGTCGCGCGCGGTCGCGGACGGCCTGAAGTCCGACGCCTCGCTCGCGGCCGAGCTCACGGCCGGTGCGCGTGCCCGCGAGCTCGTGCGCACCGGCAAGGTGCGCGCGGCGGTCGTGCTGCCGCCGGGGTTCGGGGGCGCCGCGCGCCGCGCACTCTTCGGCGGCGGCACGAAGCCCGTCGTCGAGCTCCTCTACGACCCCTCGCAGCCGCTCGCGCGCCCGGTCGTCGAGGGGCTGTTGACGCTGCACGTCATGCAGGAGGCGACCCGCGAGATGTTCTCGGCCGGGGGCTCGACCGAGGCCGTCGATTCGGCGCTCGCCGACGTGCGCGCCAGCACGGCGCTCTCCGCCGGGCGGCGCGCGGACCTGACGCGGATGCTCGAGGCGGTGCGCAACGTGCAGGCGCACGGCGCGGGCACCGCCGGCGGCACGAGCGCGGGGCTCAGCGTCCCGTTCGCGCTGACGGCCGAGGCCGTCAGCGCCGGGCCGCGCTACAACGGCTACGCGCACTCCTTCGCCGGCATGAGCGTGCAGTTCATCCTGTTCCTGGGAATTGACGCCGGCGTCGGGATCCTGCTGCAGCGCGAGCACGGCGTGTGGCGGCGGCTGCGCGCGGCGCCGGTGTCGCGCACGCTGCTGCTCGCGGCGCGCGCCGCGGCGACGACGCTGATCGCGCTCGGCATCCTCGCCGTCGTCTACCTCGCGGCGCGCATCCTCTTCGGCGTCACGATCGAGGGCAGCGCGCTCGGTTTCGCGGCGGTCGCGTTCGCCTTCGCGCTCTTCACGGCGGCGACCGGGCTGCTGATCGCCGCGCTCGGCCGGACGGTCGCCGCGACCCGCGGCATCGCATCGCTCGTCGTGCTGCTGATGGTGATGCTCGGGGGCGCCTGGGTGCCGAGCTTCGTCTTCCCCGCGTGGCTCGAGCGCGCGTCGCGCTTCGTGCCGACGCGCTGGGCCGTCGACGGGCTCGATGCGATGACCTGGCGGGGCCTGCCGCTCGAGGCCGCGGCCGCGCCGGTCGCGGTGCTGCTCGCGGGCGCGCTCGGGTTCGCGCTCGTTGCGCTCTGGCGCTTCGACTGGGACGGCGACGGATGAAAAACAGGCCGGGCGCGAGCCCGGCCTGCAGCGGGCGCGGTCGGCTCAAGGGGGACAGAGCCGGCCGCGGTACCGTTCGTGCCTCAGAACCGATAGGCAACACCGACACCGAGCAGCCACGGATCGGCGGTGACCTTGGTGATCTTGGCGCCGTTCGCCTTGACCTTGACGTCGGTCGACAGCTGCACGTACTTGACGTCGGCGTTCACGAGCCAGTGATCGGCGACCTTGTAGTCGAAGCCCACCTGCCCCGCGATCCCGACGCTCGTCGAGTTGAGGTCGAGCGGGATGGGCGTGCTCTGCACGCCGGCCACCGCCGGTACCGCGAGATCGACGCTCGAGAAGATCGTGAAGTTGACGCCGACGCCGACGTACGGGCGAAAGTCCTGGCCCGGCATGAAGTTGTACTTCGCCGTCAGCACCGGCGGCAGGTGCTTGAACGTGCCGACCGCGACGGAGCCGAGGCCGGGGACGTTCACTTTGACGTCCTGCGACTGCGGGTAGGTGAGCACGAGCTCGGCCGACCAGTTCGGCGTGAAGAAGTACTCGAAGTCGATGTCCGGAATCCACTTCTTGTTGATCGTGATCGCGTCTGAGGGAATCGAAACGTTGCCGGCCTGGTCGGTCGGCAGCACGAACGCGTCGGACTTCTGCGCGAAGTCGAGGTACACCGCGCGCAGCCGAATCTCGAAGGGACTCTCGTCGGCCTGTGCCGGAACTGCTGCAAAGGCGCCCGCGGCGAGCAAGCCCGCGACCGCCCATCGAATGGAGCTTTTCATCTGTGCGTGTCCTTCGCCGTTTGATCTGAGGCGAAGTTTGAATGCTGCGCGGCAGCACCGGAATTCGCATTTGAGCAGGCGGCGAGGCCCGCGGATGGTGGTTTACCGCAGGAACCATCCGTACAGCACGCGAGCGAGCAGGCAAAAAAAGAGGCGCGCGGTAATCCGCGCGCCCGAGTGAGTCACGAAGACTCAGGGAGTTTCAGCTGGCGCGTGCGTACTGCTGGCCGGCTGCGGCGCCCTTGTGGCGCGCGGTCAGGCGCGAGCTGTGCACGTCCTCGACCGCGCGATCGAGCGCCGTGCTGACGCACTGCTGGTGCGCGCGGCCGATGGCGAGGTCGCGGCTCTCGAGGCTCCGGCAGACGCGCGCGGCGGCGTTCTGCAGGCGCGCGTACAGGCGCTCGACGCCGGCGTCCTTGGTCAGGTCGAGGTCGGAGTAGCTGACGCGTACCGTCGGCGCACTCGGCGTCGTGGCGGCGAAGGAGGCCGAGGTCAGCAGCAGGCCGCCAAGGCCGGCAGCGAAGATCGCGAGGGGAAGACGGGCCATGGGAGATCTCCGGGGGTGAGGAAACGCGTGCATCGTTCGGAGACTAAGATGCACCGACGCGCCGTTCGGTTGCGGCCCTTCGTCGCGACTTCGCTTCGGCTCGTCGCAGGCGGCGCGCCGACCGCGGTCCTTTGACTCGCCGCTGCGAAGAAGTACCCTCTGGTCCATGGCGAAGGATCCCGCGCGCACCGTCGTCAACCTGCGACGGGCCTACTTCGAGTGCCGCTACGGGCAGCTGCACGTCCGCACGGCCTTCCCGTCGACCGGCGGCTTCGACGAGCACACGCCGCTCGTGTGCCTGCACGAGAACCCGCGCTCGTCGCGGAGCTACGCGGCGCTCCTGCCGGAGATCGGGACGGACCGCTCGGTCTACGCCTGCGACACGCCGGGCTGCGGGGAGTCCGACGCCCCGCCCGCGCCGCCCGGAATCCGCGACTACGCCGAGGCGATCGGCGATTTCCTGGACGCGCTGCGCCTGCGCGAGGCCGACGTCATCGGCATCGGCAGCGGTGCCGCGATGGCCGTGGAGCTCGCGATCGCGAGGCCGCACGGCGTGCGCCGGCTGGTGCTCGCCGGCGTCCCGCTCGTCGCCGGCGAGGCCGGGGAGCCGTGGCCCGTCCCGCCGGCCGCCGACGGCACCCACCTCGCGCGCGAGTGGCGCCGCAGCCTCGTGGCGCGTGGCGAGGGCGAGCCGCTCGAGGCGCTCGCCGCGGGCTTCGCCATCGAGCTCGCGACCGGCCCGCAGGCCGGGTGGATCGAGCGCGCGATCCGCGCCTGGCCCGCGGTGCAGCGCCTGCCGCTCGTCAACCAGCGCGCGCTCCTGCTGAAGCTGCGCGGCACCTGGGGCGAGTCGGCGAGCGGGGCGGCACGGCGCCTGCCGACCGCGGTGCTCGAGGAGGTCGCCGGGGAGGGCCCGGGTTTCATCGCCGCCCAGCCCGCCGCGATCGCGACCCGCATCCGGCGCTTCCTCGACCGCTGAGCGGTCGCCCGGCCGGGGTCGCCGCGGTTGCGGCGACGCACAATTTCACCGCAAGATCGGCCCGTGAAGACCGAATACCTCGAACGCATCCTGAAGGCCCGCGTCTACGACGTCGCGATCGAGACGCCGCTGGAGCCCGCGGGCCGGCTGTCGAGGCGCCTCGGCAACCGCGTGCTCTTCAAGCGCGAGGACCTGCAGCCCGTCTTCTCGTTCAAGGTGCGCGGCGCCTGCAACAAGATCGCGCACCTCTCGGATGCGGAAGCCGCGCGCGGCGTGATCTGCGCATCGGCCGGCAACCACGCGCAGGGTGTCGCGCTCGCGGCGCAGCGTCGCGGCATCAAGGCGCTGGTCGTGATGCCGCGCACGACGCCCGAGATCAAGGTGCAGGCGGTCCGCGACCTCGGGGCCGAGATCGAGCTCGTCGGCGACGACTACGACGCGGCCAACGAGCACGCGCTTGCGCTCGCGCGCGACCTCCGGATAACGCTGATCCACCCGTTCGACGATCCCGAGGTGATCGCGGGCCAGGGGACGATCGCGATGGAGATCCTGCGCCAGCACGACGCGCACATCGACGCGATCTTCGTGCCGGTCGGTGGCGGTGGCCTGATCGGAGGCATCGCCTGTTACGTCAAGGCGCTCTACCCGTCGATCCGGATCGTCGGCGTCGAGCCCGAGGACGCGGCCAGCATGCACGCCTCGCTGCTCGCCGGCGAGCGCGTCACGCTCGAGCGGGTCGGGATCTTCGCCGACGGCGTCGCGGTGCGACGCGTCGGCGCCGAGACGATAAGGCTCGCGCAGCAGTACGTCGACGAGGTCGTGCTGGTCACGACCGACGAGACCTGCGCGGCGATCCAGGACATCTTCGAGGACACGCGCTCGATCGCCGAGCCCGCGGGCGCGCTCGCGGTCGCCGGCCTCAAGAAATGGGTCGCGCGCGAGCGCGCCGCGGGCAAGACCTTCGTGACGCTGAACTCCGGCGCCAACATGAACTTCGACCGGCTGCGGCACGTCGCCGAGCGCGCCGACCTCGGCCAGCAGCGCGAGGCGCTGTTCGCGGTCGAGATCCCGGAGCAGCCGGGGAGCTTCCTGCACTTCTGCAGCGCGGTCGGCACGCGCTTCGTCACCGAGTTCAACTACCGCTACCAGGACACCCGGCGCGCCGAGATCTTCGTGGGCGTCGCGCTCTCGGGCGGCGTCGCCGAGAAGGAGCGGGTGCTGAAGGCGATCGCGGCGGCCGGCTTCCGGGTCGTCGACATGAGCGACAACGAGATGGCGAAGCTGCACGTGCGCTACATGGTCGGGGGTCCCGCGCACGGGCTTGCGCACGAGCGACTGTTTCGCTTCGAGTTTCCGGAGCGCCCCGGGGCGCTGCTTCGGTTCCTGACCGCGGTCGGCGAGGGCTGGAACATCAGCCTGTTCCACTACCGCAACCACGGCTCGGACTACGGGCGGGTGCTGACCGGCATCCAGGTGCCGCCGGCCAGCGAGGCCGAGTTCCTCGGCCACCTGGCCGAGCTCGGCTTCAACTTCGTCGAGGAGACCCAGAACCCCGCCTACCGGATGTTCCTCGGCGGCTGAGGGTGCCGGCGCCTCGACCCACTTGCGCCGGATGGTGCATTCGCGAGAAGGTTCTCCCTCCCGACGGCGCGGCAGCGCGGGGACTCGTTCGATTCGACGGCTTTTCTTTAGGAGTTGCCATGGCGAAGCGCAAGAAGAGCAAGGCGAAGGGGAAAGCGAAGCCCAAGAAGGTCAAGAAGGCGAAGACCAAGAAGGCCGCAGCCCGCAAGGGTGCCGCCCGCAAGGTCGCCAGGCGCCCGGCGAAGAAGGCCGCGAAGCGCAAGGCCGCGCCCAAGAAAGCAGCGCCCAAGAAGAAGGCCGCCCCGGCCAAGCGCGCAGCACCGAGGCCCGCGCCGGCCCCGGCGCCGATGCCATCACCCGCACCGATGGCTCCGCCACCGGCCCCACCGCCGGCCGCTCCCGCGCACATCGCGGAGCCGCTGCCGGTCGCGTCCGATCCCGGCAAGGAGCCGAGCGGCACGCTCTAGGTCGGCGCATCGTGCGGCCGGCGCGCCTGCGGGGCGGCCGGCCGCACGTCGTCTCCGGGGCCCGCCCGGCCGCGATGAGCTACCAGCCCCGCCGCACCGCGCGCCACGAGACGCTCGAGCTCAGTGGCCTCAGGCACCACCTGACCCGCTGGGGTCCGCCATCGGCGAACCCGTTCGTGTTCCTGCACGGCTGGCTCGACACCAGCGACACCTTCCAGTTCGTCGTCGACGCGTTCGCGGCGGAGCTGCCGATCGTCGCGCTCGACTGGCGCGGCTTCGGCCGCAGTGCCTGGCAAGGGCGCGCGTACTGGTTCCCGGACTACCTCGCGGACCTCGACGCGCTGCTCGAGACGGTCGCGCCGGGCGCACCCGTCACGCTCGTCGGCCACAGCATGGGCGGCAACATCGCCTGCCTCTATGGCGGCATCCGTCCCGAGCGGGTGCGGCGCGTGGTCAGCCTCGAGGGGTTCGGGCTGCCGCGCACCAAGCCGGAGCAGGCGGCGGGCCGCTATCGCAAGTGGCTCGACGAGCTGCGCGCGCCACCGTCCTTCGGGACTTACGAGAGCCTCGAGCGCTTCACCGCGGTCCTGATGCGCAAGAACCCGCGCCTCACGCCCGAGCGCGCGGAGTTCATCGCGCGCAGCTGGTCGAGGCCGAACGGGAACGGCGGCCTGACGGTCAGCGCCGACCCCGCGCACAAGCTCGTGAACCCGGTGCTGTACCACCGCGAGGAGGCCGAGACGGTCTGGGGCAAGGTCGAGGCGCCGGTGCTGCTCGTGATGGGCGGGCGCTCCGAGTTCGCCGCGCACCTCGGCGCCGACGGCAGCGAGGCGCATTTCCGGACCATCTTCCGCACGCTCACGGTGGCGACGCTGCCGCAGGCCGGCCACATGATGCACCACGAGGACCCGGAGGCCGTCGCGGCACTGATCGAGCCGTTCATCGCGGAGTCCCGCTGATGCCGAGCGTGCGATGAGCCTCACGACGCGGCCGCCGGGCCCGGCGTCGGGAGCGGGCATTCCCGAGCCTGCCGCGCCCATCGTCCGCGAGATCGAGGCGCTGATCGACGAGATCCGCGCGCTCGCGGGTCCGAAAGGCGCGCTGCCCCCGCTCGCCGACACCCGCGCGACGGCGAACGAGACCGCGATCGGCCGCTGGGCCCGGGTGGCGCTCGAGGCCGGGTTCACGCCGGCCGCGCTGCGCACGATCATCGACCAGGCGGTCGCCCGGCGCGTCGCCGTGGTTCCGGAGGCGCGGCCCGTCGAGGCCGCGCGCGAGGCGCTCGTTCGCGTGCTCAGCATCGAGCCGGAGGCTGCGCCCGAGCCGCCGCTCGCGGCGGCGCCGTCCGATGCGGCGCTCGCGCTGCGCGTGCTCGTTGATGCGGTGCAGAGCGAAGTCCTCGGCCGGACCGGCCTCGAGCCGGCGATGAATCCCGCGCTGATCGCCGGCGGCGATCCGCGGAACGCGGGCGCCGCGATCCTCGCGGCGCTGCGCACGGTGGCAGCCCGCGCCGGGGTTGCGCCCGAGACGCTCGGCCCGGCGGTCGAGGCCGCCGTCTCGCGCGCGCTCGCCGGGCTCCCGGTGACGCCGCTCACCGCGGCCACGATCGACGGGGCGCGCGACGTCCTCGTCCGCGGGCTCGGGGGCCCGCCCGTCGTCGAATCGGGACCGCTCCCAGTGCTCGCGCGCGAGATCCGCAGCGCGCTCGCCGCCGTGCTCGGCGAGGGCGCGAACATCGCCGCGCCGCCCGCGACGACCGGTGATGCCGAGGGCACGGCCCGCGCGCTCATCGGCTGGGTGCGTGCCGTGGCCGGGCGCCTCGCGCCCGAGCAGGTCGAGCAGGCGGTCGAACTCGGCACCGCACGCGCGCTGACGGTGGTCGCGCGCAGCGGCGGCGCGCCCGCGGCGCGAGCGCTCGTCGGCGAGACCGCGACGCTCGTCACGCGCGGACTCGCGTTGCCGGTGGTGCGGCCGGAGCTCGCGGCGCGCGTCACGGCGCCGCGCGAGTCCGACGCATCGCGCGTGCTGCCGGTCGGCGAGGAGGAGCGCGAGCCGCCGCGGCAGGCGCCCGGCACCGCGGCGCGCGAGGCAGCCGCAGGCGCCCCCGGTCCGATCGAGGGTCCCATGCAGTGCGTGCGACGGCTCCTCGAGGCGCAGTTCGCGCGCGACACCGCGGCCTTCGTTGCGCAGTGGACCTACCCCGCGTGCTTCTGGATCGACGGGCGCTGGGTCGGCTGCAACGACGCGGGCGAGCTCGCCGCGCTGCATCGGCGGCTCGCGCGTCGGCGCGAGGCGGGGCGCGTGCTCCTCCTGCGCGTGGACCCGATCAGTCCCTCGCTCGCGCTGGTGCACGCGCTGACGCACGAGCCGTCGCAGGACGGCGGGCGCGAAGTCGAGACGCTCTACACGACGGTGCTCGCCGACGGCGAATGGAAGGCGGCGGTCAGCGCCGCGAAGTGAGCGATCGACGCCGGCCGTGCGGGCACGCCGTCACGCCTAGGAGCGCGAGGTCAGCGCGAGCGAGACGAGTTTCGGATTGCCGATGTCGGAGCTGAACTGCTCGAACTCGGCGCGCAGCGCAAGCGGCGCGAAGTTGAGCTGCACGCCGGCCCCGCCCGCGAACCGTGTCCCTTGCGCGCCATAGGCGAAGCCCTGGCACGGGAGCGGCGCCCCGGGCGCCGTGCATCCCTGCGCGTTCGTTGCGACCGAGCTCCTGACGCGCGCGATGCCCGCCTTCAGGTAGATGTCGAGCACCGGCAGGGGCAGCGGCCGATTAGAGAAGTCCGAACGCCCCGGTGGCCTGCGCGCTCGAGTCGGCGGCGTGGCCGCTCGGGAACCCGACGCTCGGGTGCCCGAAATCGACGTACTCGGGCTCGGCGCCGACGATCGGGACCGGGCGAAGGCCCGCGAGGACCTTCCAGCCGGCGTGATGACGGTCGAAGCTGATCACGTCCGCCTTGACCTGCGCCTGGCCGGCACCCGCACCGATGTAGAGGCCGAGCGGGTCCGAGGCGGCCGGCAGCGACGCGAAGACGAGCGCCACGAGCAGGCAGCGAACGGCATCCGTGCGTGTGAACCGGGGCTGTTCCTTGAGCCGCCGGAGATGCTCGCGATCTTGGTTCCGGCCGTTCAAGAACCCGAGCGGGCTTGCGTTGTGCAACGGCGACAACGGAGCGGAGGGCCCGGGGGTGCTGCGTCGGCACCGGCGTGTGAACGGGAACGCCGCGCGCCTGCGCCGACGGCCATCGAAAAAAATGAGGCGGTCCGATCGACTCGGACCGCCCGGAGGGGGTACCGGGAGCGCACGAGGGGGAAGTGATGCGCTCCGGACGCCTGTCCTATCGGCCGCGGCGCGCCGGACTTGAGCGCGTGGCCCGCTCGCTATACTGGCCGCCCTCCCTTCGAGCGGATGGTCACCCGTGACGGCTGCGGCGCCACCTTCGGGCTCGCTGCGGGCCGTGCTCGCGCACGGCTCGTTCACGCGCTTTCTGCTGGCGCGCTTCGCCGGCTCCTTCGCGGTCCAGATGCAGACCGTCGCCGTCGGCGTCCAGGTCTACACGATCACGCACGACCCGCTGGATCTCGGCCTCATCGGGCTCTCGCAGTTCGTGCCGTTCCTCTGCTTCGTGCTGATCGCGGGCCAGGCGGCCGACCGGCTCAACCGCAAGCGCATCGTCGTCGTCTGCTTCGCGCTGCTGCTCGCGTGCTCGCTCGCGCTCGCGGCGCTGACGCACGCGGGGCTCAGGAGCCCGTGGCCGGTGTTCGCGGTGATGGTCGTGTTCGGCGTCGCGCGCGCGGCGATGGCGCCGGCGAGCCAGGCGCTGATGCCGAACCTCGTGCCGCTCGCGCTCTTCGGCAACGCGGTCGGCATCAACTCGGCGATGTGGCAGGTCGCGACGATCGCCGGCCCGGCGCTGGGCGGGGCGCTGTACGCGGCCGAGGGGCCGCTCGCCGTCTACGGCGCCGTGGCGCTGCTCCTCGCGGGCGCCGTTCTCGCGACCGCCTCGATCACGGCGCCGAGGCAGACGCCGCCCGCGGAAAAACCCAGCTGGCACACGCTGGTCGAGGGGCTGCGCTTCGTGTGGCGGCGGCACAGCGTGCTCGGCGCGATCTCGCTCGACCTCTTCGCGGTGCTCTTCGGCGGTGCGACGGCGCTCCTGCCCGCGTACGCGACCGACGTGCTCAAGGTCGGCGTCGAGGGGCTCGGGTGGCTGCGCGCGGCGCCCGGGATGGGCGCCGCGGTCATGGCGGGGCTCCTGACCCTGTGGCCGATCAACCGGCACGCGGGCCGCGCGATGTTCCTGGGCGTCGCGGTGTTCGGCGTCGCGACGATCGTCTTCGGCCTGTCGCGCGACTTCGCGATCTCGCTGGTCGCGCTCGGCGTGCTGGGCGCCGCCGACATGATCAGCGTGTTCGTCCGCCACCTCCTCGTGCAGCTCGAGACGCCCGATGCGATGCGCGGGCGCGTGGGCGCCGTCAGCTGGATGTTCATCGGTGCTTCCAACGAGCTCGGCGAGTTCGAGTCGGGGCTGACCGCCTCGTGGTGGGGGCTGGTCCCGGCCGTCGTCGTCGGCGGCGCCGCGACCCTGATCGTCGCCGGACTCTGGCGACGGCTCTTCCCTGAGCTTCGCGAGCTCGACCGCTTCCCGGGGGCTTGACGGGCGACCGTGAGCTGTATATCCATACAGCATGGACGCCCCGATCAAGGGTCGCGGTGCGCAGAGCAACCGTCGCTCGCGCTTCCTGCGGCACTCCGCCGACGCCTCGCCCGAGTTCGTCGACGCCGATCCCGACGAGGAGGAGGCGCCGGCGCGTCACCCCGCGACCACGATGCACGTCGACTCGGCGCGCACGGTCATCAGCCGCAACGACTCGCCCGACGTGCCGTTCGGCCAGTCGATCAACCCGTACCGGGGCTGCGAGCACGGTTGCATCTACTGCATGGCGGGCGACACGCCGGTCCTGCTCGCCGATGGCACGACCCGCCCGATCGCACAGCTGAGGGCGGGTGACGAGATCTACGGGACCGTCCGCAGCGGCCACTACCGGCGCTACGTGCGGACGACCGTCCTCGCCCACTGGAGCGTCATCAAGCCGGCGCACCGGATCACGCTCGCCGACGGCACCGAGCTCGTGGCTGGCGGCGACCATCGCCTTCTGACGGAGCGCGGGTGGAAGTTCGTGACGGGCGCCGGGCCGGGTCGCGCCCGTCGCCCGCACCTGACGACCGGCAGCAAGCTGATCGGGACGGGCCAGTTCGCCCGCAGCGCGCCGGCGGATGCCGACTACCGGCGCGGGTACCTGTGCGGCCTCATCCGCGGCGCTGGGACGCTGGGCGAGTATGGCGACACGCGCGGGCCCGGCCAGGGCCCGCGGCGGGACGTCCGGCCGGCGCTCGTCGATGCCGAGGCCCTCGAGCGGGCTGAGCGCTGGCTGCGTGAAGACCGCATCGCGACCCGGCGTTTGGAGTTCCGTACCGCCGCGGCTGGCGGCCGGGCGCTGCAGGCCATCCGGACGCAGGCGCGCGAACCCGTCGCGCGGGTGCGCGAGCTCACCGTCTGGCCCGAGCGGCCGTCGGCATCGTGGCAGCGAGGCTTCCTCGCCGGCATCTTCGACGCCGAGGGCAGCTACCGCCGGGGAATTCTGAGGATCACCAGCGCGGACCCCGCCATCATCGGCCGGGTCACCACGGCGCTCGAGGGCCGCGGATTCCGCTTCCTCGTCGAGCGCTTCGCGCGCGGACGAGCGCGTCGCCGCGAGGTCGTCCGCGTTCTCGGGGGCCTCGCCGAGCACCTGAGGTTCTTCCACACGACCGGCCCGGCCAGCCCCGGAAAGCGCGACATCTCAGGGCAGCGCCTCAAGAGTCAGGCGCGCCTCGAGGTGACGGCCATCGAGCCGCTTGGCGGCGCGCAACGCCTCTACGACATCACGACGGGCACGGGCGATTTCATCGCCAACGGGGTCGTGAGCCACAATTGCTACGCACGCCCGTCGCAC
Organism: Steroidobacteraceae bacterium; assembly: GCA_035524495.1. Taxonomy (GTDB): domain Bacteria; phylum Pseudomonadota; class Gammaproteobacteria; order Steroidobacterales; family Steroidobacteraceae; genus CAIKZZ01. The sequence continues at coordinate 75,848 of DATKOR010000025.1, read as the reverse complement.
GCCTACCTCGACCACTCGCCCGGCCTCGACTTCGAGACCCAGATCTACTTCAAGCCCGACGCCGCGATGCTGCTCGACCGGGAACTGCGTCGCCGCGGCTATCGCCCGGAGCCGATCCACCTGGGCGCCAACACCGATCCCTACCAGCCGCTCGAGCGCGAGGTGAAGATCACGCGCCAGATTCTCGCGAAGCTCCTCGAGTTCGGGCATCCGGTCACGGTGCTGACGAAGGGCGCGCTGATCGAGCGCGACGTCGACCTGCTCGCCGAGCTCGCGCGCCGCCGGCTCGCGCGCGTCGCGTTCAGCATCACGACGCTCGACCGGGAGCTGAAGCGCACGCTCGAGCCGCGCGCGGCCTCGCCCGCCGCGCGGCTGCGCGCGCTCGCGACGCTCGCCTCCGCCGGGATCCCGACCGCGGTGATGGTCGCGCCGGTGATCCCGGCCGTGAACGACCACGAGCTCGAGGCGATCCTCGAGGCCGCGGCCAAAGCCGGCGCGCAGCGCGCCGGCTGGATCCTGCTCAGGCTCCCGCGCGAGGTGCGCGAGCTCATGGCGGAGTGGCTCGCGGCGCACCGTCCGCTCGCCGCGGCGCGCGTGCTCGGGCTCCTCAAGGACGCGCGCGGCGGGCGCGACACCGACGGCGGCTTCGGCGCGCGGATGCGCGGCGAGGGCGCGTACGCCGCGCTGATCGGGCGGCGCTTTGTCGCCGCAGCGCGACGGTTCGGGCTCGCGACCGGGCCGATGCCGGACCTGGACACCACGCAATTTCGCGCGCCCGACGCCTCGGGCCAGCTCGGTCTCTTCTGAGCGAACGACTTTCGTCCCCGGGGTCGCGAAGCGCTGAAATCAGGGTGCTATAGTCGGCGCAAGGTTCCCCCGCGACGCGCCCCTCGCGCGACTGGAGCCGCAGATGAGCGCCCAAGCGCGAATTTCGAACCTGAAGTGGCTGATCGCGAGCGCCCTCGTGCCGCTCGCCGGCGGCTGCATGACGGCGAAGCTCGACGAGAACCGGATGACCGCGACCCACATCGAGAAGGGCGAGGCCATCGTGATCCTCGCCAAGCCCCAGGTGGAGGGCACCGGCTCCGAGGACGAGTTCATGCACTGCGTCGGCGACCGGCTCGCGAGCAGCGCCGACCGCTTCAGCGTGGTCGCCGACGAGGTATTCCAGGACACGCTGTTCCCGTGGTTCGAGCCGTCGGTCGCGCCGGTGCGCGCCGAAAACGTCGCGCAGCTGCTCGAGCGCCCGAAGGTCTCGAGGCGCCTCGCGGAGACGGGCGTGCGCTACATCGTCTGGCTCGACGGCAACACCCGCAAGACCGATGGCGGCGGCAGCCTCGCCTGCGGCGCGGCGCCTGGGATGGCCGGATGCATCGGCTTCGGCTGGTGGGAGAAGCAGTCCGACTACCAGGCGACGGTCTGGGACCTGCGCAGCGCGAAGTCCGCAGGCTCGGTCAGCACGAGCGTCACCGGGACCTCGGCGATCCTCGGTCTCATAGTGCCGGTGCCGTTCGTCGCGCGGGTGCAGAACACGGCCTGCGATCGCATGGCCGGGCAGCTTCGGACCTTCTTCAAGGGCGGCGATCCGTCGGTCGCCGACACCGGGTCCCATTGAACCGGACGTCAACGCGCTGCCGCGGGTCGCGTTGACCTGAACCTCTGGGGCGCCTGGCCCTCCAAGGGAATACCGGGGGCCGGGGTGGCCCGCGGCGGGGAGAGAGTGTCGTGACAACCTGGCGCATCGGCCGCCGCAGCACGGCTGCGGGACTCGCCCTTCTGACGCTCGCGCTCGCGGGCTGCCCGGAGGACAAGCAGCAGCAGTCGAGCAGCAGCTCTTCGAGTTCGTCAAGTTCATCGAGCTCGTCGAGCTCCTCGCAGTCCTCCTCCTCCGGGTCCTCCGGTTCGCAGAGTTCCTCGGGCTCGGCCGGATCGGCCGGCTCCTCCAGTTCTTCGAGCGGCTCCTCCGGCTCGGCCGGCAGCACCGGCTCCTCCGGAACGATGGGCGGCGGCACGACGTTGCCGACGAGCAGCACCGCGGGTGGCGGCTCGAGTGCGCCGATTTCGCTGCCATCGACCGATTCGGGGGCCGGCAGCGGCATCAGCCTGCCCTCGAGCAGCGCCGCGGGCGGCGCCGCAGGATCGGCGCCCTCGACGGGCTCGCCATCCACTGCGCCGGGTTCGTCGGGGTCCGCGGGCTCGTCGGGCGCGACCGACGCGAGCAGTTCGAGCAACCCGGCGTCTGGCGCGAGCGGATCGGCCGGATCGAGCAGCTCGGCATCCTCCGGCGGCGCACCGGGCAGCAGCGGCACGGGCGCAAGCACCGCGAGCTCGACGGCGACCGCCGCCGGCGCCGCAGCCGGTGCGGCGGCGGCGGGCGCCGCCGGTGCAATGAGCCGCCCCGGTGTTCCCGGCTTTCCCGGGATGCCGGGCGGAAGCGTGGGCTCGGTCGGGGCCTCCGTCGGCGGAGCCGGCGGCAGCGTCGGCTCGGCCGGTGTCGGTGCAGGGACCGCCGGCGCGAGCGCGGGCACGATCGGCGCCGGCGCGGGAACGGCCGGTGCGAGCGCGGGCACGATCGGCGCGTCGGCCGGCACCGCGGGTGCGAGTGCCGGGACGATCGGTCCGTCGGCCGGGAGCGCGGGTGCGAGTGCGGGCACGATCGGTGGCTCGCCCGGGGGTGCCGGAGCAGGCTCCGGCCGGCCTGGAACGCCCGCCGGGTCTGCCGGATCCGTCGGGTCCGCGGGGTCGGCGGGTGCTGCGGGCGGACAACCCGGGAGCGCCGCGGGCCGCGCCGGTTCGGGACCGGTCGCGCCGGGCGGCGCGGGCGGCGCCGGCGGAGCGGGCTCGGCGGGGACCGGATCACCAGCCGACCGGCGCGAAGAGATCTACCGGCGGATCGACGAGACCCTCGGAACCTTCGATGGCAGGATCCGCGCCGAACAGGAAGCGATCCTCGCCGATCGTGCAGCGAACGGCGGTAACTCCGCTGGAGGAGCCGGCGTCGATGGCAAGGACGGTGGCGCGGGCGCCGGGCCCCAGGCCGGCACCAAGGGCGACAAGGCGGACAAGGCCGACAAGGCGGGCGCTGGCGGCAAGGGTGACAGGGGCGACAAGGCCGACAAGGGGAGCGGCGCATCGACCGATGGCGGTGTCGGCAGCGACCCCTCGGCCGCGATGCACTCGGACCGGCAGGGTGCCGGGCGCGCGACCGTGGTCGGTGGTGGCGGGGCCGCGCCGGCGGACGTGCCGGACGGTCGCGACGACGACATCGTCGCGCGCCAGATCCGCGAGGCCGCGATGAAGGAGACGGACCCGGAGCTTCGCGACAAGCTATGGGACGAGTACCGCAAGTACAAGAAGGGCAAGTGAGCCCTGGCGAGTGAACTTTTGGGCGGCGTCACGCAACGGATGAGCATGGATCGGGCCAACTCGCATTCCCGGCGGCACTGGCGCGCCTTTGGCCTCGCGCTCGGCGCCTCGCTCGCGCTCTCGGGCTGCATGATCAAAGAGACGCGGCCGCAGCCGAAGCTGACCGCGGTGCAGGCGACGCAGGAGATCCCCGCCGACCAGCTGCTCGACGTCGCGGTGCACCTGTTCGACCCCGGCGTTCCGAAGGAGATCGAGGAGCACCCGGAGAAGGGCGAGAAGCAGCGCATCTATCCCGAGATCCGCAAGGCCGAGGCGCGCTACATGCCGACGCTGCTGCGCGCGACCCTCGAGGGCACGGGCGAGTGGGGCGCGGTGCGCGTGGTGCCGGCGACGACGCTGATGGACGTCGCGGTCGACGGGCAGATCGTCGAGTCCTCGGGCTATCGCCTGACCCTCGACATCAGCGTCGCCGACGCGACCGGCCGCCACTGGTTCTCGAAGCGCTACGCGCGCGAGGCGGACACGAGCAGCTACCGCGAGGGCGCCGGCAAGGGCCGGGATCCCTACCAGAACGTCTACGTCGAGATCGCGAACGACATGCTGGCGTATCGCCAGCAGCACCTGTCGGCGGCGGAGATCGCGGCCATCCCGCGCACGACGCGGCTGCGCTTCGGCGACGACCTCGCGCCGGCGGCGTATCGCGACTACCTCGCGAAGGACAAGCCGCGCGAGGGCAAGCCCGAGTACCGGATCGTGCGGCTGCCGGCCGACGGCGACCCGATCGTCGACCGCGTCGAGCGCATACGACAGCGCGACTCGGCGATGATCGACACGCTGAGCGAGCACTACGGCGCCTTCGCCGACAAGATGTCCGATCCCTACATGGGCTGGCGACGCTCGACCTACGACGAGATCGACGCCGAGGAAAAGGCCAAGCGCGAGGCAACCACCAGGAAGCTCCTCGGCGCCGGCGCGATCATCGCGGGCATCGCGCTGCCGAACATGTGCGGCGGCAGCCCGACCTACGGCAACTACGTCTGCAGCGCCGGCGAGAGCGTCGCACGCGCGGCCGCGGTCGGCGGCGGCGTCATGGCGATCATGTCGGGCATCGAGAAGGGCAAGCAGGCGCAGATCCATACCGACGCGATCAAGGAAATCACCGGCTCCTTCCAGAGCGAGGCCGCGCCGCTCGTCGTCGACGTCGAGGGCCGCACGCTCAAGCTCACCGGCAGCGCCGAGGCGCAGTACGCCGAGTGGCGCCGGCTGCTGCACGACCTGTACCAGGAGGAGACCGGCATCGCCGCGGATCCGGCGACGCCCGACAGCCGCGCCGCCTCCGCCTCGCCCGCACCCTCGACCCCGGTGACGCCGCCCGCGCCGCCGCCGCCCAAGGACCCGATCTGACGGAGCCCATGGCGAGCTGGAACGCGGGCGAGTCGGTGGGCGGGCGATTCGTGCTGGTGCGCCGCCTCGCGGCCGCCGCCGGCACGGAGACCTGGGTCGCCGAGGATCGCGAGGCGCGCGCGCGGCGCGTGCTCAAGGTCGCCGCCGATCCCGCCGCCCGCCCGCGGATCGCGCGCGAGGCGGAGCTCCTCTCTGCGCTCGCGCACCCGGGCCTCGTCGCGTGCCACGGAACGGTCGAGATCGACGGCGCGCTCGCGCTCATCACCGATCACCTGCCGGGCGGCGACCTCGCCGCGCTCGCCGCGGGCCCGTGGCGCACCGCGATCGCTTCGCTCGCGCCGGCGCTCGCGGCGCTGGCGCACGCGCATGCCCGCGGCGTCGCGCACGGCGACCTCAAGCCCTCGAACCTCGTGCGCGGCGAGGACGGCGGCGCGCGCCTCGTCGACCTCGGCGTCGCGGCGGCGGTCGCGACGGGCGCGATCGCGCGCGGCTCGCCGTACTCGCGCAGCCCCGCGCAGGCGGCTGGCGCGCCGCCGACGCCGGCGGACGACCTGTGGGGGCTCGGGGCGCTCCTGACCGAGCTCACGAGCGGCGCGCCGCCCGGCTACGCGGGCGTCCCGCAGGTCCCGCCCGACCTGCCGGCGCCGCTTGCGGCGCTGATCGAGCGCCTGCGTTCCGAGGACCCGGCCGCGCGCGGCACGCTCGATGAGGCCCGCGCGACGCTCGCCTCGCTCGCCGCCGCGCCCGGCCCCGCGCCGCGTCCGTTCGCGCCGGCCGGCTGGCGGCCGCCGGTGCCTGCTGCCGAGCCGCCGCGCGTGCGCGCGCCGGACCGCCCGACGCTGATGGGCGTCGCGCTGCTCGCCGTCGCGGCGCTCGCGGTCTTCGTCGTACTGCCGCGCTGGGTCCGCGAGCATCCGCCCGAGGTCAGCGTCGCGCCGAGCACGCCGTCGGTGATCCTCGCCGCCAAGGAAGCGGCGGCGCCGAAGGCGCTGCCGTCGACGCCCGAGGGGATCGCCGAGCTCGCGCGCGCCAAGACGCGCGCCGAGGAGGCGCGCGCCTCGTTCGAGAAGGCGAAGGCCGCGCTCGATCGCGACCACGCCGAGGTCTGGGGCGGCGCCGATTACGCGCGCCTCACGGGAAGCGCGAGCGATGCCGATGCGCGCTACAAGGAGCGCGACTACGCCGCGGCCGCGGCCGCGTGGGCGGTCGCGACCGAGATCGCGCCGCGGATCACCGCGGCCCGGGCGCCGTCGCTCGCCGCCGCTCTCGCGGCCGGCCACAGCGCGTTCGGCCGCGGCGATGCGCCGGCGGCGGTCGCCGCCTACGAGCGGGCGCTCGCGATCGACCCGAACAGCGGCGCCGCGAAGGCCGGGCTCGCGCGCGCCAAGACGCTCGAGCCCGTGCTCGCGCTCCTCGACGCGGGCAGCGCGCTCGAGAAGCAGGGCGACATCGACGGCGCGGCCGGCAAGTACCGCGAGGCGCTCAAGCTCGACCCGGCGACGGGCGCCGCGAGCGCGGGACTCGCGCGCCTCGCGGCCCGCGCGACGCAGAGCGGCTTCGCGCAGGCGATGGCACAGGGCCAGAAGGCGCTCGCGGCCGGCGATCGCGTGCGCGCGCGCGCATCGTTCGAGCACGCGCTCGCCCTCGAGCCGGGCGCCTCCGAGGCCAAGGACGCGCTCGCGCAGCTCGCGGTCGACGACCAGGCCGCGACCATCGCGCGCCAGCGCGCCGCCGCCGAGGCCGCGGTGCGCGAGGAGCGCTGGGCGGATGCCGTCCGGGCGTACGACGCGGCGCTCGCGCTCGACGGCACGCTCGTGTTCGCGCAGTCGGGCCGGGCGCTCGCCGAGCCCCGGGCTGCGCTTGCGCAGCGCATCGCGCGCACGCTCGCGAGCCCCGCGCGCCTCGAGTCGCCCGAGGGTCGCAACGGCGCGCGGGCGCTGCTCGCCGAGGCGAGCGACACGCTCGCGACCGCGGGAGCGGCGCCGGTGCTGAAGCGCGAGGTCGCGAGCCTGGAGCAGGCCATCGCCCTCGCCGAGACGCCGGTGCACGTGACGCTCGTCTCCGACAACCTCACCGAGGTCATCGTCTACCGGGTCGCGCGGCTCGGGGTGTTCGCGAGCCACGAACTCGACCTCTTGCCCGGCCGGTATACGATCGTCGGGCGGCGGGTCGGCTATCGCGACGTGCGGCGCGAGGTCGAGATCGCGCCCGGCGGCACGCCGCCGGCGGCGATCGACATCCGCTGCACCGAGCCCATCTGAGCCGTCGCGGGTTTGCCTTGCGCCACTACCTCGTCAAGTCGCCGCTCGGTCCGAAGTCGTTCACGGCGGCGGATTTTCCGCTCACGCTCGGCGGACCCGGGGCGCGCCTCGTCGTGCCCGGGCTCGAGTCCGCCGCGACGCACGCGCTGATCGGCCTCGAGCGGGGCGCGCCGTTCCTGCAGCCATCCGCGGGGCTGACGCGCCGCGGGGCGCCGCTCGCGGCGCCGCTGCCGCTCGTCGATGGCGAGCGCTTCGAGGTGGGCGGGACCCAGGCGCGCGTCGCGGCCGCGGGCGAGGACTGGACGCTGATCCTCGAGCACGCGGGCGACGGCAACGCGACCGAGCCGCCGATCTACCCGGAGGGCCAGGCGCCAACCGCGTTCGAGGCGCTGCCGCCGCGCCAGGCGCTCGCGCCGGTGGCGTTCGAGGCGCCCGGCGAGGCGCGCGGCGCGACGGTGCGCGTCGCGTCGCGGGTCGACCCGAGGCGCGCGGTGCTCGCGGCGGCCGCAATCCTCGGCGTCGCGGCGCTCGCGCTCCTCGTCGCCGCGAGCGCCGTCACCGTGCGCGTCGCGCCGGACCTCGTTCCCGACCGCGTGCGCTTCGAGGGCGCACTGCTCGACCTGCCGGTCGCCGGCCACCGGCTCGTGCTGCCGGGCGACTACCACCTGCACGTCGACAAGGACGGCTACGAGCCGTCGGTGACGCCGGTGCGCGTGACGAGTGCCGCCGGCCAGCGCTTCGAGGTCGCGCTCAGGAAGCGCCCCGGGCGCGTCGCGATCGACACCGGCGGCATCGCCGCCTCGGTCAGCGCCGACGGCGCGCCGGCCGGGCGGGCGCCGGGCGAGATCACGCTCGCGGCCGGCACGCGCGTACTGACCGTCGAGGCGCCGCGCCGTCAGGCCGTGACGCTGAAGGTCGAGGTCGAAGGCCTGATGCACCTGCAGACCGTCAAGGTCGAACTCGCGCCGCTGTTCGCGCCGGTGCGCATCGAGTCGCAGCCCGCGGGCGCCGCGATCCGCGTCGACGGCGCGGCGCTCGGCACGACGCCCGCGACGCTCGAGCTCGACGCCGGGCGGCGCCTCGTGACGCTCTCGCACCCGTCGTTCCGGGACTGGGAGTCGGCGGTGCTCGTCAAGGCCGGCGAGCCGCAGACGGTCGGGCCGATCAAGCTCGGGCTCCCCGATGGGCGCCTGACGGTCGCGAGCGATCCGGCCGGCGCCGACGTCAGCGTCGCGGGCGCGTACCGCGGCCGGACCCCGGTCACGCTCGCGCTCGCGCCGGGCACCGCGCACGAGGTCGTCGTGACGCGCGCGGGCTACGCGCCGGTCACGAGGAGCGTGCGCCTCGAGGCGAATGCCACGCAGCGCCTGGTGCTCGACCTCGTGCCCGAGCTCGGCGAGGTCGACGTGCGTGGCGAGCCGGCCGACGCCGAGCTCTTCATCGACGGCAAGAGCGCCGGCGCCGCGAACCAGCGCCTGAAGCTGACGGCGATCGCGCACACGCTCGAGATCCGCAAGACCGGCCTCGAGCCGTTCCGCGCGACGGTGACGCCGCGGCCGGGGCTGCTGCAGGCGGTGTCGTTCTCGCTGAAGACGGCTGCCGAGCAGAAGCTCGCGCGCTTCCCGGTGCACCTGCGCACCACGGTCGGCCAGGTGCTGAAGCTGCTGCCCCCCGGGACGTTCACGATGGGCAGCCCGCGCCGCGAGCCCGGGCGGCGCTCCAACGAGCCGCTGCGCCCGGTGGAGATCCGCCGCCCGGTCTACCTCGCCGAGAAGGCGGTCACGAACGTCGACTTTCGCGCGTTCAAGGCCGATCACCTGTCGGGCGTGTTCCAGCAGGAGACGCTCGATCTGGACCTCTACCCGGTCGCGAACGTGTCGTGGCAGGAGGCCGCCGCGTACTGCAACTGGCTGTCGGCGAAGGAGGGGCTGCCGGCGGCCTACGTCCCGCGCGGCGGGCGCCTCGTGCTCGCGGCCCCGGTGACGACCGGCTATCGGCTGCCGACCGAGGCCGAGTGGGAGTACGCGGCGCGCTGGAACGGGGCCGCGAACGATCGCAAGTACCCGTGGGGGAACTCGCTGCCGATCCCGCCCAAGGCCGGAAATTTTGCCGACAAGCGCGCGGTCTACCTGCAGGGGCAGCTGCTCGCCGACTACGACGACGGCTTTCGCGTCGCGGCACCCGTCGGGAGCTTCGCGCCGAACCCGCTCGGCTTTCGCGACCTGGGTGGCAATGTGCTGGAATGGGCGTCCGACTTCTACACGGTGTATCCGGACGCGACCGCCCCGGTCGTCGACCCGACCGGGCCGGCCGACGGCGATGCGCACGTGATCAGGGGCTCCAGCTGGCTCACCGGCAGCGTCGCGGAGCTCAGGCTCGCGTGGCGCGACTACGGCTCGACCGGGCGCGCCAATCTCGGCTTTAGGATCGCCCGCTATGCGGAGTGAATCACCATGAACCCACGACTCAGCCTGCGTCCGGCCGCGCTCGTCGCGGCGCTCGCGATGCTCGCCTTCGGCGGCGGCGACGTGCGCGCCGCCGATCCCGCCCCCCCTGCGCAGGGCACGGCGCCACCGTCGCAGGGCGCGGCTCCACCGGCGCAGGGTGCGGCGACGCCCGCCGCACCGGCGAGCACCCCGGCGACCCCGGAGGTCCGAGATCCCGGCGTCAACGCCGCCACCGGCAAGGGAACGCCGCTGCACTTCGAGCCGACCGAGAAGACGCGCGCCGACTTCGAGGTCTCGTTCCCGACCGACATCTGAGAGGGGCGCGCCGCGTGCCGCGAGGTCCGATGAAAACCACCCGTTCCGAGTTCATGCACGAGCTGTACGCGCTCCTCGCCGTGATCCTCGTCATCCACGGCTTCTACACCGCGGTCGTGCGGCCGCGCGCGGTCGCGATCCTCGCGGCGCAGCAGGCGGCGATGGCCAAGGATCCCGAGTACGTGCCGCAGCGCACGATCTGGGTCATCGCCAAGGACTACGAGCAGGAGGTGTGCGTGATCCTGTCGCTGTGGGCGGGCATCGTGATGGCCTTTCGCGCCCGCACCGCGACCCGCGCCCGGCGCCTGCTCGCGAAGGACCTGCTGCACCTGCCGGAGGGCATGCGCGTGCTGCCGGAGGACTCGCGCGAGTACCTGCGCCAGATCGAGGGCCTCGAGGGCGCGACGCGCGAGCAGTTGCTGCCGCGCGCGCTCTCGTCGGCGCTCGAGCGCTTCGGCGCGACGCGCAGCGTCCAGGATGCGAGCGCCGCGGCGCGCAACCTGTGCCAGATGGAGAACGAGCGGCTGGACTCGGAGCTCGCGATGGTGCGCTTCGTCGCCTGGGCGATCCCGGCGCTCGGCTTCGTCGGCACCGTGCGCGGCATCGGCGAGTCGCTGCAGCAGGCGCACCGCGCGATCGAGGGCGACGTCTCCGGCGTCACCGCGGGCCTCGGCGTGTCGTTCAACGCGACCTTGATCGCGCTGACGCTGTCGATCGTCGTGATGTTCTTCCTGCACCAGCTGCAGCTCGTGCAGGAGCGGCTCGTGCTCGACACCGAGGTCTATGTCGACGAGCGGCTGCTCAGGCACCTGCACGTACGCTGAATGCACGCGCTCGAGCTCACCGGCGCCGGACTCGTGCTCGTCGGACCCGACGGGCTGCGGTTCAGCGCGCCGGCCTGGGTCGCCTACGACGAGGCGGCGATCGCGACCGGCGAGGCGGCCCGCGCCCGGGCGCGCCTCGCGCCGCTGTTCGTCGCCAACCGCCACCTCGAGGAGCCCTCGACCGAGCCGCTGCCGCGGCCGCGCCCGGCGGCGCGCTCGAGCGCCGATCTCGTCTACGCGCAGCTCACCCACCTCGCGCCCGAGCTCGGCGCCGAGCCGCTCGTGCTCGCGGTCGCGAGCGCCTACACGCTGACGCAGCTGTCGCTGCTGTCCGCGATCGCCTCCGCCGCGGGGCTGAACGTCGCCGGCCTCGTCGATGCGGCGGTCGCCGCGACCGCCGACACGCCCTCGACGCCGCGGGCGCTCTACCTCGACCTCGAGATGCACCGCGCGGTGCTGACCGAGCTCAGCCGCGCCGAGGAGCTCGGTCGCGGCCGGGTCGACGTCGCGCGCGGGCTCGGGCTGCGTGCCTTCGAGGACGCCGCCGCCCTGCACGTCGGCCGTGCCTTCGTCGCCGCGACGCGCTTTGACCCGCTGCACCAGGCCGCGAGCGAGCAGCGGCTGTACGACTGCCTGCCCGGATGGCTGCAGGCCGCCGAGGCGGGCGAGGCGGCGGCCGTGATCGAACACGCGGGGCTGCGGCACGAGACGCGCCTCAGCGCCTCCGGGATCCACGCTGCGCTCGCGCCGCTCGCCGCCGACCTCGCGCGCCTCGTGCAGTCGGCGCGGCGCGCCGGCGAGCAGCTGACGCTGTACCTGAGCGCGCGCGTCGTCGCCGTCCCGGGGCTCGCCGCCGTGCTCGGGGCGCTCGAGCACTGCACGCTCGTGGGGCTCGCGCCCGGTGCCGCGGCCGCGGGCGCACGGGCCCACGCGGCGACGATCGCGGGGCCCACGCTCGAGTTCGTCAGCAGCCTCAAGGGCGCCGCCGCGACGGTGCCGGCCGCGCCCGCCGCGCCGCGCGCGACGCACGCGCCGACGCACGTCGTCTACCAGGGACGGGCCTACGCGCTCGGCGGCGAGCCGCTCGTCGTCGGCCGCGCGCCCGAGGGCGCGCGGGTCATCGAGCTCGCGGGCGTGCTCGCCGGCGTCTCGCGCAGCCACTGCCGCCTGAGTGCGAGCGGCGCCGACGCCGTGCTCGAGGACCTCTCGACCTACGGCACGTTCGTCAACGGCGGCCGCGTCGAGCGCCGCGTGCACCTCGCCGCCGGCGACCGGGTCCGCGTCGGCACGCCCGGCATCGAGCTCGAGCTCGTGCGCCTCGAGGGCTGAAGCGTGCCGCGCCGCAAGTTCGACGTCTTCAGCATGTCGTTCCTCGATGCGATCTGCTGCGGCTTCGGCTCGGTCGTGCTGATCTTCATGCTGATCACGGCGCAGGGGAACTCGCACGTCAAGAAGGTCACCGACGACCGGCGCTCGGAGGCGCTGCTGGTCGAGCAGCAGCTCCTCGACGAGCGCAAGAACCTCGCCGAGATCAAGAACTCGCTCGAGGTGCTCGACAAGTCCAAGGTCACGACCCAGGGGCTCTCCGAGCGGGTGCTCGCCGAGCTCGACGCCGCGAAGCAGGAGCTCGCCGAGTCCGAGGCCGAGACGCTGGCGCGGCGCGCGCGGCTCGAGAAGCTGAAGGCCGACATCGCCTCGCTCGAGGAGGGCGCGAAGCGGCTCGAGGACCAGACCAAGAAGCCGGGCGGCGGCGCCGCGGTCCGCGGCTTCAAGGGAACCGGCGACCGGCTGTACCTGACCGGCATGCGGGTCGGCGGCCAGCACGTGCTGATCCTGGTCGATGCGTCGGCGAGCATGCTCGACGAGACGCTGGTGAACATCCTGCGCATGCGCAACATGTCCGACGACAAGAAGCTGCGCTCGGAGAAGTGGCGCCAGGCGGTGACGATCGCCGACTGGATCTCGACGCAGATCCCGACGACGGCGCAGTTCCAGATGTACACGTTCAACACCCGCGCCGAGCCGCTGGTCGAGGGCTCGGCGGGCCAGTGGCTAAAGCTCGACGGGGCGACGCTCGAGAAGGCGCTCAACCGGCTGCGCAAGGTCGTGCCGAAGGACGGCACGAGCCTCGAGAACGCGTTCGCGGTCGCGAAGCAGATGAACCCGCAGCCCGACAACCTGATCCTGATCACCGACGGCCTGCCGACGCAGGGCAAGGACCCGCCGACCAAGAAGCTCGTCGACGGCGACGACCGCCTGCGGCTCTTCGAGCGCGCGATCGCGGCGCTGCCGAAGAAGCTGCCGGTCAACACGATCCTGCTGCCGATGGAGGGCGATCCGCAGGCGCCGTACATGTTCTGGAGCCTCGCCAAGTCGACGCAGGGCTCGTTCATGGCCCCGTCCAGGGACTGGCCGTGAGTGCCTCGACCTCGGGCTCGCGCGGCGTGCGCGGCAGCCGGCGCCGCGACCGCGACTTCCAGGTGTTCAGCATGTCGTTCCTGGACGCGATCTGCTGCGCCTTCGGCGCGCTGATCCTGATCATGGTGCTGGCGCAGGTCGGGCGCCCGAAGGTGATCCAGGCGATCGACACCGACCTCTCGGGGCTCATCGAGAAGCGCGAGGCCGAGCTCGTGGCGCTGCGCGGCGAGGCCGAGGTGCTCGGGCGCGAACTCCTCGGGCGGCGCGAGCAGGTGTCGGAGCTCAAGGCCAAGCTCGCGCGCCTGCAGGGCGACCTGTCGAAGATCAAGGGCCAGTTCTCGGCCTCCAAGCAGGACGCCGCGGTCGCGGCCGCGCTCGAGGGCCGGCTGTCCGCCGCGCAGCAGACGCTGACCTCGGAGATGGAGCGGCTGCTCGGCCAGAACTTCAAGCGCGCCAAGGACGCGCCGATCGGCGGCGTGCCGGTCGACAGCGAGTACGTGATCTTCCTGATCGACACCTCGGGCTCGATGCAGAGCTACAGCTGGGGGCTCGCGAAGCAGAAGCTGCGCGAGGTGCTCGAGATGTACCCGCAGCTGAAGGGCATCCAGGTGATGTCCGACCAGGGCTACTACATGTTCTCGGAGTACCGCGGCAAGTGGATCCCGGACACGCCGGCGCGGCGCAAGGCGATCCTCGACTCGTTCAACGGCTGGAACGCGTTCTCGGCCTCGAGCCCGGCCGAGGGCATCATCACGGCGATCCGCACGTTCTGGACGCCGGAGCACAAGATCAGCATCTACGTGTTCGGCGACGAGTTCACCGGCGCCTCGATCCAGCAGGTCGTCGACACGGTCGACCGGATCAACCGCAACGACAAGACCGGCGAGCGCGCGGTGCGCATCCACTACATCGGCTTCCCGCTCGACCCGCAGTACCCGCAGTTCACCAACATCCGCCTCGCGCAGCTGATGCGGATCATCTGCCAGCGCAATGGCGGATCGTTCGTCGGGCTCGTACGCTAGTCGCAGAAGGGACGCGCACCGATGGCGACACGCAGTGCATTCTTCGCAGGCCTGGCAGGTGCGCTGCTGCTCGCCGGCTGCGGCGGCGTGCGCGTGACCGCCGAGAACGCGATGCCGCGGCCGCTCGTCGAGGAGCTGCCGCTGAAGGCCGGGCTTTACTACAGCGCCGAGTTTCGCAACTACACCGCGAGCGAGGAGCGCTTCAAGACCAAGTGGCAGGTGCTGCTGGGGCCGGCGCACGTCGCGGCGATCGAGCGGCTCGCAAAGGCGATGTTCGCGAGCGTCACGCCGCTCACTGACCTCTCGAAGCTGCCGTCGCCGCCGCTCGACGTGGTGCTCGAGCCGCGCTTCGAGGAATACTCGTTCCTGACGCCGCGCGACGCGGGCGCCGAGCTCTACGCCGTCACGATCAAGTACCGGATCAACGTCTACGACGGCGCCGGGCACCTGATTGACTCGCTCGTGCTGACGGGCTTCGGCAACGAGCCGGCGGGTTCGCTGTCGACCAGCAAGCCGCTCGCGATCGCGACGCGCAAGGCGATGCGCGACGCCGGCGCCAAGTTCGCCGCCGAGTTCCCCGACCAGCCGATCGTCCGGAAGCTCGTGCGCCACGAGCCGATCACGCCGCTCGCGCAAGGCGGCGCGCCCGCCGAAGGCACGATCACCGAGGTCTCGCCGGCCGCCGTCAGGCCCGCGCCACCGGTCGCCGCGAAGGCCCCGACGCGCGCGCCGGCGGCACCCGCCGCCGCGGCGGCGGCGACGCCCCAGGCCGCTGCGCCTTCGGCGGCTGCGCCGCCGACGCCCGCGGCACCGGCTGCTGCGCCCCCGTCCGAGGCAGGGGCGGCCGCCCTGCCGGCGGCGGCGCCGGCTGCGGCGAGCGGCGCGGCGGCGCCCGCGGAGCCCGCCAGCGGCGCGGCGCCGGCATCAGCACCTGCTGCGGCAGCGCCGGCGCCGAAGGTCGCCGCACCGAAGGCCGATGCGCCGAAGGCGGATGCTCCGCCGGGCGCTGAGCCCGCGGAGCCGCCGCCGCGTGCTGCCTCGCCGGAGTCGCCCGGCACGCCTTCGGCACCGCCGCCGGCACCGGAGCCGCCGAAGCCGCCTAGCTCGGATTCTCGAGGCTGAAGGTGCCGGTCTCGTCGTCGTAGGCGAAGGCCTCGGCGTACCGGGCCCAGCTGACGATCGCGCGCAGCGTCTGTTCCGCGGACTCCGGCGACATGTGGTCCTCGAGCTCGTCGAGGAAGCGGCTCTTGGGCGCCGCGTGGCTCGCGCGCTCGTCGAGGATGCGGCGGATGTGTGCCGCGAGCGGCACCTGCGCGAGCAGATGGCGCGCGAACAGGCGCTTGCGCTCGTCGAGCGCGGCGTCGGCGAAGGCCATGCCCTCGGGCGTCAGCTTGAGGTCGCCGCCCTCGACCTCGGCGAAGCGCAGCATCTGCAGCGTCTCGGCGACCGGGAACAGGTCGTCGATCTCGAGCGAGAGCTCGGACGCGATCTTCGGCAGGTCGGCCTTGCCCGAGAACGGCGGCGCGGCGACGGTCTCCATGAGGCCCGACAGCAGGTTCGACGACACCCGCGGCAGCGTCTGGTCGATGCCGGTACCGGCCGCGCGCTCGATGCGCACCGGCGTGCGGCCGGGTTTCGCGGTCATCTCGACGTAGATGCGCTCGACGAGCGCCGCGAACGCCGGGTCGAGCCGGTCGCGCGGCCGCGGGATCGTCACGTCGATCGTCGAGAGGATGCGGCCCGGATTGGTCGCGAACACGAGGATCCGGTCGCACATCTGTACCGCCTCCTCGATGTTGTGGGTCACGAGGATCACGCCCTTGATCGGCATGCGCCCGTCGGCCCACAGGTCGAGGAAGTCGGTGCGCAGCGTCTCGGCGGTCAGCACGTCGAGCGCCGAGAACGGCTCGTCCATCAGCAGGATGTTCGGGTGCACGACGAGCGCGCGCGCGAAGCCGACGCGCTGGCGCATGCCGCCCGAGAGCTCGCGCGGGTAGGCCGACTCGAATCCGTCGAGGCCGATGAGGTCGATCGCCTCCAGCGAGCGGCGCCGGATCTCGTCGCGCGGCACCCGGAGCGCCTCGAGCCCGAGCGTGACGTTCTCGTAGACGGTCAGCCACGGGAACAGCGCGAAGCTCTGGAACACCATCGCGATGCCGTCGGCCGGGCCGTCGATCGGCGCGCCGAGGTACTTGAGCTCGCCGCCCGTCGGCTGGGCGAGGCCGGCGATGAGCCGCAGCAGCGTCGACTTGCCCGAGCCCGAGCGGCCGAGGAGCCCGACGACCTCGCCGGGCTTGAGCGTCAGGCTCACGTCGTCGAGCACCAGCAGCTCGCCGCCGTCGCCGCGCGGGAAGGTCTTGCGCACGTGCGCGACCTCGAGCAGCGGGCGGGTGTGGGGCAGCGGTTTCAGGTTGGCGTTCATGGCATCACGACAGGCGGTACTTGCGCTCCGCATAGTAATAGAGGGGGCGCCACAGCAGGCGGTTGATCAGCAGCACGTAGAGGCTCATCGTCACGACGCCGAGCACGATCCGGTGGAAGTCCCCGGCCGTCGTCGCGTTGGCGATGTAGGCGCCGAGGCCCGCGGCCTCGACCTTCTCCGAGCCCCAGCTCGCGACCTCGGCGACGATGCTTGCATTCCACGAGCCGCCCGAGGCCGTCAGCGCGCCGGTCACGTAGTACGGGAACACGGCCGGCAGCGCGATCCTGCGCCACCACAGCAGGCCCCCGACGCGCAGGTTGGCGGCGACGCTGCGCATCTCGCCGGGGATCGCCGCGGCGCCCGCGATCACGTTGAAGAGGATGTACCACTGCGTGCCGAGGATCATCAGCGGGCTCAGCCACACGTCGGGGTTGAGCCGCCAGCTGACGATGCCGATCACGACGACCGGGAACAGCAGGTTCGCGGGGAACGCGGCCATGAACTGCGCCAGCGGCTGCACGAGGCGCGCGACCGGGGGCCTCAGGCCCACGTACACGCCGATCGGCACCCAGATCAGGCTCGCGATCGCGATCAGCAGGAACACGCGCAGCATCGTGATCGCGCCGAGCCCGACGGTGGTGCCGAGGTCGTGCCAGCCGAGCTCGGGCGCGAGGAACTTGCCCGCCTGCCAGACGGCGAGCGCCAGCAGCACGCCGACGACGCCGGTCGCGAGCAGGTCGAGGCGGCGCGCGTGCGCGCGCGACTCGAGGCGCGTGGTGCCCGGGGCGCTGCGGATCGCGGCGCCGAGTCGCTGGCCGACGCGCCGCAGCGAGCGCAGGAAGCGCGCGACGAGGATCGAGCGCCCGAGCGCGTCGAGGACCCAGGAGTGCGGCGGCAGCGCGCCGGGTTCCTGCTCGAAGCGAAAGCGGTCGGCCCACGCAACCAGCGGCCGGAACAGGAGCTGGTCGTAGATCAGGATCACCGCGAGCATCGAGCCGATCGCCCAGCCGACCGCCGCCAGGTCCTTCTGCTGGATCGCGAGCGCGATGTAGGAGCCGATCCCGGGCAGCGTCAGGTTCGTCGATCCCACGCTGATCGCCTCGGAGGCGACCACGAAGAACCAGCCGCCCGACATCGACATCATCATGTTCCAGATGAGCGGCGGCATCGCGAACGGCACCTCGAGCCGCCAGAAGCGCGCCCAGGCAGAGAGGTGAAAGCTGCGCGCGGCCTCGCTGAGCTCGGTCGGGACCGTGCGCAGGCTCTGGTAGAAGCTGAAGGCCATGTTCCAGGCCTGGCTCGTGAAGATCGCGAACACCGCCGCGAACTCGGCGCCGAGCACGCGCCCGGGCGCGAGCGACAGGAAGAACACCACGGTCACCGAGATGAAGCCGAGGATCGGCACCGACTGCAGGATGTCGAGCAAGGGCACGAGCAGGCGCCCGGCGCGCGGGCTCTTCGCGGCCCAGGTCGCGTAGGTGAACGTGAACAAGAGCGAAAGCACGAGCGCCGCGCCCATCCTGAGCGTGGTGCGCGCCGCGTACTCCGGCAGGTGCGCGGGCGCGAGCGACACCGGGCTCACGTCCAGGCTCGTCAGCGGCGCGAGCACTCCGTGGCTGCCCTCGCCGAGGAACGCGAGCAGCCCGACGACCAGCAGGAGCGCGATCAGGTCAAAGCGTGACGGGGCGCCGCGGCTCGCGGTGTTCCAGGCGGTGGGGCTCTGCGGCATGGGGGCGAGCGCGAATGCGAGTGGTCCGGGCGACGGCAGGCGGCGAAGTCTGACACATCGGCGGGACGGCTCAAGCCCCGCGCGGCGCTCAGAACTGCGCGTGCAGACGCAGCGCGAACACCGACACCGGTCCCCGATCGCGGTTGAAGGCCGGGTTCGTCACATACTGGTAATCAAGCGTCACCGCGGCGGCCGGGCCGACGGCGGCCGCGTAGTAGCTCTCGACGATCGCCTCGGCGCCGGCGTGCGGCAGGCGCCCGTCGCCGACGAGGATGCCGAGCCCGCCGGCGGCGAGGTAGCGCTGGCGCGCCGCGGAGAGCGCGTTACGCATCGCCGCGAGCCCGACCGTATCGCCCGGGCGCCCCCAGCGCGTGCCCTTCAGCGACAGGCCCGCGGCGAGCGCGTGGTCGACGTCGGTGAACTCGTAGGTCTCGACGTTGCCCGCGGCGCCGCCGGCGCGCGCGAACGCGCCGAGCTCGGGGCCGAGCGCCTGCTCGAGCGTCAGGTGTGCGCCGAAGCGGCTGCGCAAGCGCCGCAGCGTCGCCAGGTCGACGCTGCCGTTGTTCGCGAGCGCGACCGCGGTCGCCTCGTCGAGCAGCGCCATCCGTCCGCGGCTCTCGAAGCCCGTCACCAGCAGCCGGCCGGGCTCGCCGCCGAGCTCGTGGCGGTGCTCGAGCTCGGCGACGATCTGGAACTCGTGCCCGCCGGGCTCGAGGTGCGCGCTGTTCGGCACGTTCGAGAGCTCGAACGCGCCGCCGCGCAGCGTGTACGCCCCCTGGTACCACTCGAGCGCGGCGCCGACCGTGTAGCCCCAGGCGTCGGCGGCGTAGTCGAAGGTGCCGGCGTCGATCGCGGTCCAGTTCATGAAGTCGGCGCGCGGGTCGTGCGCGTACTGGTTGGTGTCGAAGAGGTCGCCGACGCTGAACTTGCCGACCGTGACGACCAGCCGGTCCGCGCGCCCGCCGCCGCCGAGCTGGGTGGGGCCCGGCTCGCGCGCGAGCGCCGCGCCGCCGAGCTCCACGGTGTCGCGCACGAAGGCGCGCGGCAGGCGCAGGTACGGGCGTTTGCGGCCGACCTTGTAGGCCTCGCCGCTCGGGAAGCCCGCGAGCCCGAGCGTGTCGTCGAGGCCAAAGCCCTGGTCGACCTCGCCGCTCAGCCAGCCCTCGGCGCCGCTCCACAGCCGCGCGCCGACGTCGACGGTCGCGTCGAAGGTCTCGCGGCCCTGGTCGGGCGAGAGGCTGTTCGTGCCGCGGTAGGGGGCATGGAAGCCGCTCGTCTCCTGCTCGACGTAAGTCGCCTGGCCGTGGACCGCGAACGCCTCGTCGGCCACGGGCGCCTGGTCCGCGCGGGCGAGGGCGGCGACGAGCAGCGCGCCGAGCGCGCACGCCAGGCGCGCCGCCGCGCGTCGACGAAGGGTCCCGTTTCGCATGATCCGACCGTGAGGTCCCCGAGGGTGGCGGGCGGCCAGCGCCCGGAAAGCCGCGCACGATACCAGCGCCGGATGACGGTGGCCTGCGCGCGCGGCGCGGTCGCCGGCCGGCGGCCATTAAGGTATACTCCCCCATACTATCAATCCCGGGGCCGGCTGTCATGAGCCACGTCGCGCGCGAGAAGGTGAAGCTGCTGAACCGGCTGCGGCGGCTGCGCGGCCAGATCGAGGCCATCGAGCGCGCGGTCGAGGCCGACGAGGAGTGCGCCGGGGTGCTGCGCCAGTCGACGTCGGCGCGCGGCGCGCTCGACGGCTTCATCGCCGAGGTCATCGAGGACCACATCCGCGAGCACATGCTCGACCCGCGCGCGCCGCGCACCGACCCCAGGGTCGCGGCCGCCGAGGACCTCGTCGAGATCGTCCACCAGTACCTGAAGCGCTGAGGTGCTCAGCTCTTCATCGAGCGGAAGCTCTCGCGGTACCGCACGTTGTCGGTGGCGACGGGCTTGCCGTCCGCGAAGCGCGGCCGGTAGGTCGCGCGCCCGATCGCGAACAGGAACGAGGACTTCTGCGCGTCGGTCGCGTCGCCCTCGACGACCTTGGCGTCCTTGACCTTGCCTTCGGCGGTGACCGTGAACTCGGCCACGGCGTACTTCTCGACGACCAGCGCCGCCGGCTGGTCGCGGTGGCGCTGTGCCGACGGCGGCGCCCGGTACAGCAGCGGGGCCGGCCGCGACAGCGGCCCGCCCGCCGCCTCGGCGCCGCCCGACTCCGGCACCAGCAGCGGCAGCGCGCGCGCGTAGTAGGGCAGCGCTCGGTCGGTGCGGCCCTCGATCAGGAACCAGTCGCCGAGGTCGACGAGCACGACGCCGAGCGCGGTAGGCGCGGGCGGATCGAGCTTCTCGGCGATCGCGAGCGCGCGCTCGAGCGCGTCCTGGCCCTGCGACGACAACGCGTACTCGGGCCCGAACAGCGCCGCCCGGCGCGCCGCGTCCGCATCGAGCGGGCCCGGCATCAGCGGCGCATCGCCCGGCAGCGGCGGCTCGATGGCCTCGGGGCCGAGCTGGTAGTCGAGGCGGTACGCCTCGGCGATGCCGCGCAGCGCGACGATCTGCCCGATCGGATCCTTGTGCGCCGGGTCCCTGCTGATCGCGAGCAGCCGCTCCCAGACCTGGCGCGCGGCGTTGCGCTGCAGCGAGTTCGCGTACCAGCGGCCGAGCTGCTGCAGCGCCGGGAACAGCCGCGGATCGTTCGGCCCGTACTGGTGCTCGGCGATCTGCAGGATGTAGAGGTGGGCGCGGTCGGCGTCCTTCCAGCGGGCGAGCGCCGTGTAGCCGTCGATCAGCGGCAGCAGCAGCTCCGTCTGCTGCGGGTTGAAGAGCCCGAGCGAGCGGCGGCTGATGCCGACCGCGCGCTCGAGCAGCGCCACCGCGAACTCGTTGCGCCCGCTGCCCTCGTAGGTCAGCGCGAGACCGCGCAGCGGCGCGATCAGCTGCGCCGACAGGCTGCCGTGCGCCTCCTCGACGAGCGCCAGCGCCCGTCCGTAGGCCTTCTCGGCGGCGCCGAAATCGGCGAGCCGGTACTGCGTCGCGCCGAGGTTGTTGAGCGCCTTGGCGAGGTCCGGGTGGTGCGCGTCGAGCGCCTCGGTGAGCGCCACGACGCGCTCGGCGTGCGGCAGCGCCTCGTTGTAGCGCTGCGCGTCGAAGTCGGCGCGAAACGCCCGGTATTCCGCGGCGCGGTCCGCGCCGCCCGCCGGCGCGACGAGCACGGGCGTTCCCGCCGGCTGCGGCGGCTCGTCGGCCCGCGCGGCGCCGTACAGGCAGAGCGACAGCAGGACGAGGAGCGGGGGCCGCAGCATGGAAGGCGCATATTGCCCCCGCGGCGCCGGGGCGTCACGCCCGGCGGGACGTCCCGCCGCGCGCCGGCGACCAGCACTTCCGCGCCGCGTCGGCCGGCCCGCGCCGTGCCGACTCAGCGGGCGCCGCGCAGCCGCGCGAAGAGCAGCAGCGCAAGCGCGACGACGAGCGCGATCGCGGGATCGGTCGCCGTCGCGTACTCAGCGGACCCGAGCGCGCGCAGCCCCTCGACGGCGGCCAGACCCAGGGCGACCGCGAGCCCGCCGAGGAGCGCGCGCGCGCCGGCGCCGGTCGCGAGCACGACGAGCGCGCCGATCCAGAACACGTGCCGCGCTCCCTGCGCGAGCGGCGCGAGGTCCGTGAACGGCAGCCAGTGCACGCCGCGCAGGTGCGGCATCGCAAGGAGCGGCAGCGCGACGACGGCCGCCGCGGCCGCGACGAGCCCGAGCCGTGCGAGCGCAACCTCCGACAGCCGCTCCGCCGCCGGCCACAGGCACAGCGCGAGGAGCGCGCCCGCGATCTCGGCGTTGCCGGCGGCGCCGACGAGCCACGTGAAGCGCACGCCGAGCACGGCGAGGGCGAGGATCGCGAGCGAGCGCCAGGCATGCGCGGCGCCCGGCAGCGCCCGCAGCAGCATGCCGACGATCAGCCAGCCGAGCGCGAGCACCAGCGACGACTCGAGCGCCGGCACGCCGAGCGCCCAGTGGTGGCGCCACGCCGCCGGCCAGCTGCCGACCGCGAGCGCCGGCAGCGCCGCCGGCACGAAGGTGGCGAGCCAGGCGACGATCAGTGCCAGGGCGACGGGCAGGGAGGCGCCGCGCATGCGGCTCAGCGGCTCGCGAACGGGCGCGCGCGCCCGTCGAGGCCGACCGAGAGCGGGCTGCCCGCGCGGCGGATGTACGCTTCGAGCGCGACGATGTCGGTGACGAGCGGCGTCGCGCCCGCGCCCTCGGCAAGCACGGTGTAGTAGTCGCCGCCGCCGACCAGGAAGTCGTTCGCGACCACGCTGTAGCGACGCGCCGGATCGATCGCATCGCCATGCGCATCGTCGGCCGCGACGACGCGCTTGCCCGCCGGCTGCGACAGGTCGTAGACGTAGCGCAGCCCCGAGGTGCGCAGGAAGCGCGGCGTGCGGCCGTAGGGCCCGGTCCACTGCTGCTCGAGGAGCCTCAGCACCTGCTCGCCGGTGAGTGTCAGCTTCACGAGCTGGTTGCCGAAGGGGTGCACGTCGAACAGCATCGCGTAGGTGATCGGACCCGCCTCGAGGTCGTTGCGAAGCCCCGCGGCGTTCATGAACGCAAGCTCGGTCCCCGCGGCCGCGCGCTGCGCGTCGGCGACCAGGTCGCCGAGCGGCGACTCGGGATCGGTCGGCTCGCCGCGCCGGATCGCCCTGGCGGCGGTGCCGATCAGCCGCCCGCCGACCGCCGCGGTCGCCTTGGCGGCGCTGTCGACGATGCGCGCGATCTTCTTGTCGGGCTCGCGCCCCGGGCCCTCGTCGCCCCACACGGTCTCGATGTGCGCGGACTTCGCGATCGTCGTGCCGGCGCGCGCATCGAGCGTGAGGTCGATGACGCTGTAGGCCGTGCCGTAGGAGCGTGCCTGGGTCACGAGCGTCAGCGAGCCGTCCTTGAGCGGCACCAGCACGTTGTTCGCCTTGTGCGTGTGGCCGGCGACGATGACGTCGATCCCGCCATCGAGCGCGCGCAGCACCGCCGCGAGCCCGCCCTCGAGCTCATCGGCCGGGACCGGCGCGGGCTCGGGGCTCGTCGGCGCCAGCAGCCCCTCGTGGATCACGAGCACGACCGTGTGCACGCCGCTCGCGCGCAGCGTCGCCACCGCGGCGTTGATGGCCGCGGCCTCGGGCAGGAACTCGAGGTCGCGGATCCG
The DNA here is from genome assembly GCA_035524495.1 of Steroidobacteraceae bacterium. Taxonomy (GTDB): domain Bacteria; phylum Pseudomonadota; class Gammaproteobacteria; order Steroidobacterales; family Steroidobacteraceae; genus CAIKZZ01. Next base: position 52,468 of record DATKOR010000025.1, on the reverse strand, counting down.
CGCCGGCACGACCAGCGAGGGCGTCGAGGAGGTGACGGCGCCGACCACGCCGATGCGAACGCCCCCGAGGTCGACGATGACCGATGCCGGCAGCAGCGGCCGCTGGCCGTCGCGGCGCACGACGTTCGCCGTGACGAACGGCACGCGCGTCCCGCGCCACACCTGGCCGAGCACCGGGCCGTCCGGGTGCGCGCCGCCGTAGAGCAGCCGCTCGAGCTCCTCGGTGCCGCGGTCGAACTCGTGGTTGCCGAGCGTCGCGACGACGTGGCATCTCGTCGTGGCGGGCGCAGTCTGCGTTGCCCACGCGCGCGTCAGCGGGGGGCAGTCGCCGTCGGCGAGCGCATTGACGATCGCGAGCGTCGGCTCGTCGCGCAAGAGCGCCGAGACGATCGCGCTCGCGCCGATCGTATCGCCGGCCCACAGCGTCAGCGTGCGGCCCGGGTGCACCGAGCGCTCGGCGGCGAGGTAGGACGCGAGCACCGCGGCGCCGCCGATCGGCCGGCTCTCGTCCTCGCCATGCGCGCGCAGGTGGCGCTCGAGCTGGCCGTGCAGGTCGTTGACGCCGAGGATCCGCACCGAGACCGTCACCGCGGGGCTCGCGGAAGCGCGCCAGGCGACGAGCGCGGTGCCGTTGCGCCGCGCGCTGACCTCGTCGCGCTCGTCGGCCGCGTAAAGCGCCGGCGCGAGCGCCAGGAGGACCGTGAGCAGCGGGACGAGGCAGCGGCGGGCGGGCATGGTGCGGAACTTTCGCGGCTCGGGGGCGGACCGGGCGCTGTCGCCTGACCCGGCCGGCATTATCGGGTATGTTGCCCGCCGAGACACGGGGGCCGCGGCTTGATCAAGGCGTTCATCGACTGGTATCTCGCGACGCTCGACAGCGGCGGCTATGCGCTCGTTGCACTCCTGATGGCGGTCGAGAGCTCGGTCGTTCCGCTGCCCTCGGAGCTCGTGATCCCGCCGGCCGCGCACCTCGCGGTCACGACCGGACGGATGAGCCTCGCCGGTATCGTCATTGCCGGCGCGCTCGGCTCGTGGGCCGGCGCCTCGTTGATGTACGGGGCGACGCGGCTCGTGGGCCGCCCGCTGATCGTGCGCTTCGGGCGCTACCTGCTCGTGACGCCCGAGCGGCTCGAGGCCGCCGAGCGCTGGTCGGCGACGTACGGGCCGTATGGGGTGTTCGCGGCGCGGCTGCTGCCGGTGATCCGCCACCTGATCGGCATCCCGGCCGGCCTCCTGCGGCTGCCGTACCTCTGGTACAGCGGCGTCACGCTCGCCGGCTCCGCGCTCTGGTCGGCGGTGCTGTGCTGGGTCGGCGTCGTCGCCGGCGCCGACCAGGCGCTGCTCGCCGGCGACCTGCATCGCCTGACGCTGTGGCTCGCCGGCGGCGTCGCGGTGCTCGGCGTCCTCTACTGGTTCTTCGTCCACCGCCACATGCGGCGGCGCGACTGATCAGCGCGCAGGCGCGAAGCGCTCGCCGAAGAAGTCCCCCGGGTTCCAGCGCGGCCGCGCGTCGGCGTTGGCGACCTCGCGCACGATCCTGAGGTTCACGCGCGCGAGCCCGGCGAGCGAGGGGTAGTCGATCGGCAGCGAGGTGTCGTCGCTCGGCTGGTGATAGTGGTTGCGCCGGAAGTCGTCGGTGCGCTTCGCGAGGTCGATCGCGGGGTCCTTCGAGCGGTTGCCCGAGCTCATGTAGATCGCCGGGATGCCCTGGCGCACGAACATGTACTGGTCGCTGCGCACGAACACGATCTCCTCGGGCTCGGGATCCGGCGACAAGCGGTAACCCTCGACGCGCGCGGCGCGCGCGGCGACGGGGCCGAGCGAAGAGTGCTCGCCGCCGAAGGCGACCCAGTCGGCGACCGGCCCGAGCGCGACCGGCATGTCCATGTTGACGTCCGCGACCAGCGCCTCGCGCGGCACCGTCGGCTGGCGCGCGAACACGTCGCTGCCGAGCAGGCCGCGCTCCTCGGCGGTCAGCGCGACGAACAGCACCGAGCGCTTCGGCGGCGCGCCGGCCTTCAGGAGCCGCGCCACCTCGAGCATGACCGCGACGCCCGAGGCGTTGTCGAGCGCGCCGTTGTAGATGCCATCGCCGTTGACCTCGGCACCGCGGCCGAGGTGGTCGAGGTGCGCCGTCATCACCACGTACTCGTTCCTGAGTCTGGGGTCGGCGCCCTCGAGGAGGCCGACGACGTTGGCGCTCGAGCGCGGCGCGAGCGTCGTCTCGCCGGCGAGCGTCACCGCGCCCGGCAGCGCGAAGTGCTGCGGCGTGCCGGCGGTGGCCGCGGCGAACACCTCCTCGAGCGCCTGGCCGGTCCCCGCGAACAGCTTCGCGGCGCCGGCGCCGCCCAGGATGGCCGCGCGCTTGAGCTCCGGGAACGCATCGACGGGCTTGCCGTCGCTGCCGATCCAGCGCATGCCCGGGAACCAGCTGGTCTGCACCCAGCGCGGCCACGGCCGCCGCGCCTCGTCGACCGGCGTCAGCACGGTGATCACGCCGACCGCGCCGTGCCGCACGAGCTCGGGCATCTTGGTCAGCGTCGCCGAGTAGTGCGCGCGCGATTCCGAGTCGAAGGTCGGCGGCGCGCCGGAGAGGACGACCGCGATCTTGCCCCTCAAGTCGCTGCCCGCGTAGTCGTCGTAGCCGCGCTCGGGCGCATGCACGCCGTAGCCCACGAACTCGACCGGCGCGGTGACGCGGGTCTTCGGCCCCGCGTAGTCGCGCTGCGGCAGGAACTCGACGCCGCTCTCGAGGCGCGTGGTCGCACCGTTGCGCTCGATCACGAACTCCCCGGCGCCCACCACCGCCGCGCCCTCGATCAGCGCGACCGGCTGGTACCAGCTGCCGTCGCGGCCGCCGGGCCTGAGGCCGAGCGACTCGTACTGCGCGGCGACGTAGCGTGCCGCGAGGTCGTAGCCGCGCGTGCCGGCCGCGCGCCCCTCGAGTGCATCGTCGGCGAGGAAGCCGACGTCGGCGCGGATCCGCAGCGCGCTCGCAGCCGCCGGCGGCGCGGCCTGCGCCGCGACGGCGCAGAGGCAGCAGGCGAGCGCGAGGAAACGGGCGGGCATCGGCGGCTCCTGTAACGGGGATCGTGGCAGTGTAGCAACCCGCTCAGCGGCGCGGGCGCACGCGCGCCGTGGGCTCGGCGACGCGCGGGTCGTCGGGCCAGTGGTGCTTCGGATAGCGGCCCTTGAGCTCCTTGCGCACCTCGGCGTAGCCGCGCGCCCAGAAGCTCTCGAGGTCGCGCGTCAGCTGGACCGGCCGGCGCGCGGGCGAGAGGAGCTCGAGCGCGAGCCGCACGCGCCCGCCCGCGACCGCGGGCGTCGCCGCGAGCCCGAACACCTCCTGCAGCCGCACCGAGATCCGCGGCGGGTCGGAGGCGTAGTCGATCGGCACGCGCGAGCCGCTCGGCACCGACAGGTGCGTCGGCGCGAGGCGCTCGAGCTGCTCGCGGCCGGCGTGACCGAGGCGCGCGCCGAGGATCGCGGCGAGATCGAGCCGCGCGAGGTGGTCGCGGCGCGTGACGCCCGCGAGGTACGGCGCGAGCCAGTCCTCGAGCGTCGCGACGAGCGTCGCGTCCGACCAGTCGGGGAAGGCGTCCGCCTCGGATGGCGGGAGCGCGCCGCGCAGGAACGCGACGCGCGTGCGCAGTCCCTCGGCCGCCGGCGTCCACGGCAGCGCCCCGAGCCCGAGCTCGCGGATCCCGACCAGCATTGCCGCGACCTCGGCCTCGGGATTCGCGCCCGCCTGCGGCGTCTCGTCGAGCACCAGCGCCCCGAGGCGCCGCTCACGGCGCGCGACGACCGCCTGCGTGCGCCGGTCCCACTCGACGCGCTCGACGACGCGCAGCTCGTCCGCGCACTCGCGGAGCAGCGGCGCGAGCGCGACCGGCGATGCGAGATCGATCCGCGCCTCGCGCTCGCCGGCGTCGAGCTGCGCGACCACCAGGTACTCGGTGCGGGCGAGCGCATCCGGCCCGCGGAAGGCCGCACCGCGCCCGTTGCTGAGCAGGTAGCGGCCGGTCCCGCCGCGCCGTTGCGCGATCCGATCGGGATAGGCGCGTGCGAGCAGCAGGCCCAGGTCGGCGTCGGCGAGCGCGCCGTCCGGCAGGTCCGCGAGCCCGCGCTCGAACAGCGTCGCGAGGCGCCGCACGCGGCCGAGCGTGCCGCGGTCGGCCTCGAGGCCCGCGACGGCGTGCCCGTGCAGCAGCTCGAGACGCTTGCCGAGGTCAGCGTCGCGCTCGCCGGGGCGGGTGCGCGCGAGGTCGCGTTCCGAGAGCAGCGCCGCGACTTCGCAGGCGAGCGTGCGAACCGCGGCGCCGCGGGCCGCGAGCAGCATGTGCGCGAGACGCGGGTGGACGCCGAGCCGTGCCATGCGCCGCCCGGCCGGCAGGATCCTGCCGTCGGCGTCGATGGCACCGAGCAGCGCGAGGAGCTCGCGCGCCTGCGCGAGGTGCGCCGGCGGCGGCGGATCGAGGAAGGCGAGCGAGGCGACGTCGCTGCCCCAGGCCGCGAGGTCGAGCGCGAGCGGCGCGAGGTCGGCCTCGACGAGCTCTGCGGGCGAGGACGGCGGCAGCGCGCGTTCCGCGGCGGCGGTGTAGACGCGGTAGCAGACGCCGGGCGCGAGCCGGCCGGCGCGCCCGCGGCGCTGCTCGGCGGCCGCGAGCGACACCGGCAGCGTCTCGAGCCGGCTCATGCCGCTCGAGGGATCGAAGCGCGCGCGCCGCGCGAGCCCGCTGTCGACGACGATGCGCACGCCCTCGATCGTCAGCGAGGTCTCGGCGATGCTGGTCGCGAGCACGACCTTGCGCTCGCCGTCGGCGGCCTTCGCGAGCGCGCGGTCCTGGGCCTCGGCCGGCAGTTCCCCGTACAGCGGCAGCACGCGCGTGTCCCGAGGAAGGTCGCGCAGGTTCTGCTCGGCGCGGCGGATCTCGGCCGCCCCGGGCAGGAACACGAGCGCATCGCCCGGGGACTCATCGAGCGCCCGGCGCACGGTGCCCGCGACCTCGCGCTCGAGGTTCTCCGGCGCGCGGCGCGCGTGGCGCACCTCGACCGGATACTGGCGCCCGGCGCTCGTGATGCGCGGCACGCCGCCGAGGAGCTTCGCGACGGCGGCGCCGTCGAGCGTCGCCGACATCACGAGCAGCCTCAGCTCGGGACGGAGGTTTCGCTGCACGTCGAGGCAGAGCGCGAGCCCGAGGTCGGCCGGGAGGCTGCGCTCGTGGAACTCATCGAAGATCACGAGGCCGACGTCCTCGAGCGCCGGGTCCGACTCGAGGCGCCGCGTCAGTATTCCCTCGGTCACGACCTCGATGCGCGTGTCGCGGCTGACCTTCGTGTCGAGCCGCATCCGGTAGCCGACCGTGCGGCCGACCGGCTCGCCGAGGGTCGCCGCGAGGCGCGCGGCGATCGCCCGCGCTGCGAGCCGGCGCGGCTCGAGCATGACGATCCTGCGGCCACCGAGCCAGGCGGCCTCGAGGAGCGCGAGCGGGACCACCGTGCTCTTGCCGGCGCCGGGCGGCGCCTCGAGCACGGCACCCGGCGCGGCGTTAAGCGCCGCGCCGAGCGCCGGCAGGGCCTCGACGATCGGCAGCGCCGGCAGCGCGGCCATCAGCCGGGCGACGCGAACGCGAGCCTGAGTTTCAGCTCGCGGCGCGCGAGCAGCAGGCTGAAGACCGCCTGCAGCGTGACGGTCGCGATCGACAGGTACCAGACGTCCTCGATCCGAAAGCCCCTCTGGCGCGACCACCAGATCGCCGGCAGCGCGAAGGTCAGCAGCCGCGTCGCGCTCGACAGGATCGATGGCCAGGTGTTGCCGAGGCCCTGGAAGATGCCGTTGCAGACGAACACCAGCCCCGAGGCGACGAAGTTCCACGAGATCAGCTGCAGGAACACGCGACCGACGGCGAGTATCGCCGGGTCGTCGGTGAAGTAGCCGATCAGCGTCGTCGCGCGCCACTGGCAGAGCAGCGTCAGCGACGCCATCAGCGCCGAGCTCAGCAGCGCCCCGTCGGCGAAGGTGCGGCGGACCCGCTCGGCGTCGCGGGCGCCGAAGTTCTGGCCGGCGACCGGCGTGACGGCGAAGGCGATCGCCATCGCCGGCAGGAAGATCGCCTGCATCAGCCGCTGGCCGACGCCGTAGCCCGCCTGCGCCGCGGCGCCGAAGTCGCGGATCACCGCGTAGATGATCGCCATGTAGACGAACATCAGCGCGAACTCGCCACCCGAGGGCAGCCCGATGTTCAGGATCCGCTTCCAGGTCGCGAGCCGCGGGCGCCACTCGCTGGAGCGGAACTCCACGTACTTCTCGAGCCGCGCGAAGTACACGATCAGCAGCGCCGTCCCGGCCACGATCGCGAGCGTGCTCGCGAGCCCGGCGCCCGCGACGCCGAGCGGCCGGCCCGTGCCGATGCCCGCGATCAGCACCGGCGCCAGCACGATGTTGATGACGACGGTCGCGAGCTGCACGACCATCGTCGGCTTCGCGATCCCCGTGCCGCGCAGCGCCGAGCCCATCGCGATCATCGCGAACTGCAGCGCCAGCCCCGGCACGTAGTAGCGCAGGTACGTCGTCCCGGCCTCGACGGTCTCGGCGTTGGCCGCGAGCGCCAGCATGTAAGGCCGCGCGAGCACGAGGCCGCCGACGAGCGCGATCAGCGCACACAGCGCCGCGAGCACCAGCGACTGGTTGAACACGAGGTTCGCGCCCTCGCGATCGCCGGCGCCGACGGCGTGCGAGATGAGCGCCACGGTGCCGACGCCGAGCATCTGCGTCATCGCGAGCACCGCGAAGGCGAAGTTCGCGGCGGCCCCGACGCCGGCGAGCGCCGCGCCGCCGAGCCGCGCGACGAAGTACAGGTCGACCATCAGGTAGAGCGTCTGCACCAGCATGCCGATCGCCATTGGCGCCGCGAGCGCGATCAGGTGGCCCGTGATCGGGCCCTTGGTCAGGTCCTTCATGCCGCCGACCCGATGCCGTTGCGGTACGGATCGGTCGGGTCGAGCAGCAGCGTCGCGTCGGCCGTGATCCACGCCTGGCCGGTGATCGTCGGGACGATCGCGCCCCGCTCGAGCTCGACGGTTCCCTCGAAGACGCTGCCGACGATGCCTTCCTGGCGCCACGTCTGACCGGGCGCGAGCTTGCCGTCGGCGACGAGGCACGCGAGCTTCGCGCTCGTGCCGGTGCCGCAGGGCGAGCGGTCGTAGGCCTTGCCCGGGCACAGCACGAAGTTGCGGCCGTCGAGGCCGGCGCGGCTGCCGGGACCGGTGAGCTCGATGTGGTCGATCTCGGCGCCGTTCGCGCCGGTGATGCCGGCGGCGGCGAGCGACTGGCGCACCCGCCAGCTGAAGTCGACGAGCGCCTCGACGCGGCCGAACTCGAGCGACTGCCCGTGATCGGCGCACAGGAAGAACCAGTTGCCGCCCCAGGCGACGTCGCCCGTGACGCGCCCGTGGCCCGGGACGTCGACGGCGACCGCGTGCGCGAGGCGGTAGGCCGGGATGTTGCGCACCGAGACCTTGCCCGAGGCGTGGAGCTCGACCGTCACGTCGCCGACCGGCGTCTCGATCAGGTGGCGGCCGGGCGCCAGCCGTCCGAGGTAGGCGAGCGTCGTCACGAGCCCGATCGTGCCGTGCCCGCACATGCCGAGGTAGCCGACGTTGTTGAAGAAGATGACGCCCGCGGCCGCCCGCGGGTCCGCGGGCGGCGTCAGGAGCGCGCCGACCAGCACGTCCGAGCCCCGCGGCTCGTTGCAGACCGCGGCCCGGAACGCGTCGTGCCGCTCGCGGAACTGTCTGAGCCGCTCGGCGAGGCTGCCGGTCAGGAGCGGCCCGCCGTCGACGATGACGCGCGTCGGCTCCCCGCCCGTGTGCGAGTCAACCGCGCGAACGCGCTGCACGGGTCGGCCTCCGGGGCACGGGGCGGGCGCAGGGCGCCCGTGGGCAATCCATGGGGGGTCTCCGTTCGGCTGGACGGCGGATCCTGCGCCATCGGCGCCGCCGCTGCCAAGAGGCGCGCCGCAGCGCAGCCGATTGGCGACAATGGGGCGATGCACGGCGCCGTGGCCCGCTGCTTCCCGCTTGCGGTGCTCGCGCTCGCCGTGGGCGCCTACCTCGTTCCCGGCCCGTTTCGGCACCTGGGCGGCGCGATCGTGCCGCTGCTGGTCGTCGTGATGCTCGGCATGGGACTCACGCTGACGCCCGCGGACTTCGCGGCGATCGTGCGCGCCCCGCGCCTCGTCGTGCTCGGCGTCTCGCTGCACTACACCGTGATGCCGGCCGCATCGTGGCTCCTCATCCGCCTGCTCGCCCTCGACGACCAGACGGCGGTCGGCGTCGTGCTCGTCGGCGCGACGAGCGCGGGCACGGCCTCGAACGTCATCAGCTACCTCGCGCGCGGCAACGTCGCGCTGTCGGTCACGATGACCGCGGTGTCGACGCTGCTCGCGGTCGTCCTGCTGCCCGCGATCGTGTGGCTGTTGGTCGGTGCGCGCGTGCCGGTGCCGGCGGGAGAGCTGATGCGCTCCGTCGCCGAGGTCGCGGTCGGGCCGGTGCTCATCGGGATGCTGGGCCGGCGGCTGCTCGGCGGGCGCGTCGCGCGCCTCCTGCCCCTGCTGCCGCTCCTCTCGGCCGGGGCGATCACGGTTGCGATCGCCGTCATCGTCGGGCTCAACGCGCCCCGGCTGGCCGGCGCGGGTCCGGCGGTCGTCACGGCCGTGGTGCTGCACAACAGCATCGGGCTCGTGGCGGGCTACGGCCTCGCCCGGCTCGCGCGTGCCGACGAGGCGAGCGCGCGCACGATCGCGATCGAGGTCGGCATGCAGAACTCGGGGCTCGCGGTCGCGCTCGCGCTCAAGGTCTTCTCGGCCGCCGCGGCGCTCCCGGGGGCGCTCTTCAGCATCTGGCACAACCTGTCGGGATCGGCGCTGGCCGCCTACTGGTACCGGCGGCCGCCCGGCGCCCTTTAAGCCGGCGCCCGGCGGCCCCAGATCGGCCCTGCGTGGCGTGGCACTCCCGCCACGGTTGCAAAGCGCCTGCACCGGCCCCATGCAGGCCCTAACCCCCACCAGGATTCCTGCATGAACGACGCGACATCCGCACTCACCGCCGCCCCCGCCCGCACCGAGGTGCCCGAGGACGTGCTGATCATCCTGCCTGTCAGGAACCTCGTGCTGTTCCCGGGCGTCGTCGCCCCGGTCGGCGTGAACCGCGCCAAGACCGTGGCCGGCGTCCGCGAGGCGCTTCGGACCGAGCGCAAGGTCGGCCTGCTGCTGCAGCGCCAGCCCGACGTCGAGGACCCGACGCCCGCCGACCTGCACGCGATCGGGACGGTCGCGAGCATCCTGCGCTTCGCCGCGCCCTCGGGCGGCGGCGGCGGCCAGCTGCTCGTGCAGGGCGAGCGGCGTTTCCGCGTGCTCGACTTCCAGCCGGGCCTCGCGTTCCACCTCGCGCGCGTCGAATACCTGCCCGAGGCGACCGCGCACGGCTCCGACGTCGAGGCGCGCGTCCTGAACCTCAAGCGCCTCGCGCAGGAGGCGCTCGAGTTCCTGCCGGCGGTGCCGCCCGAGCTCGCGGGCGCGCTGCAGTCGCTCGATGCGCCGGAGGCGCTCGCCGATCTGATCGCGAGCTTCCTCGACGTCAAGGCGGCCGACAAGCAGGCGCTGCTCGAGACCACCGACCTGCGCACGCGGCTCGAGCGCGTCGCGACCCTGCTCGCGCACCGCATCGAGGTGCTGAAGCTCTCGAAGCAGATCGAGAGCCAGACGCGCGAGGCGATCGACGAGCGCCAGAAGGAAGCGGTGTTGCGCGAGCAGCTGAAGCAGATCCAGCGCGAGCTCGGCGAGGGCGAGGATGGCGCGGCCGAGCTGTCGGAGCTCAAGGCCGCGATCGCGAAGGCCGGCCTGCCGCCCGAGACGCTCGAGCAGGTCAACAAGGAGCTGAAGCGGCTCGAGCGGATGCCCGAGCAGGGCGCCGAGTACTCGATGCTGCGCACCTACCTCGACCTCGTCGCGGCGCTGCCGTGGTCGACGCTCGACGCCGAGAGCATCAACATCGACAAGGCGCGGGAAGTCCTCGAGACCGACCACTACGGCCTCGACAAGATCAAGAAGCGCATCCTCGAGTACCTCGCGGTGCGCAAGCTCAACCCGCACGGTCGCAGCCCGATCCTGTGCTTCGTCGGTCCGCCCGGGGTCGGCAAGACCTCGCTCGGCCAGTCGATCGCGCGCGCGATCGGGCTCAAGTTCCAGCGCGTCTCGCTCGGCGGAACGCACGACGAGGCCGAGATCCGCGGCCACCGGCGCACTTACGTCGGCGCGCTGCCGGGCACGATCATCCAGGCGATCCGCAAGGCCGGGACGCGCAACCCAGTGCTGATGCTCGACGAGATCGACAAGCTCGGCCGCAGCTTCCAGGGCGACCCGGCGGCGGCGCTGCTCGAGGTGCTCGACCCCGAGCAGAACTCGAGTTTCCGCGACAACTACCTCGGCGTGCCCTTCGACCTGTCGAAGGTGCTGTTCATCGCGACCGCGAACCAGCTCGACACGATCCCGGGACCGTTGCGCGACCGCATGGAGATCATCGAGCTCACCGGCTACACCGAGGACGAGAAGGTCGAGATCGGCAAGCGCTACCTGATCAAGCGCCAGCTGGAGGCCAACGGACTCAAGCCCGAGCAGCTGACGCTGACCGACGAGGCGCTCAGGCGCTGCGTCCGCGACTACACGCGCGAGGCCGGCTGCCGCAACCTCGAGCGCGAGATCGGCGCGCTGATGCGCAACGCCGCGGTCAAGATCGCCTCGGGGCTCGTCGCGAGCGTGCGCATCGACGGGCCGGAGGTCGAGGCGATCCTCGGCAGCCCGCGCTTCGAGAACGAGGTCGCGATGCGCGTGAGCGTGCCCGGGGTCGCGACCGGGCTCGCGTGGACGCCGGTCGGCGGGGACATCCTGTTCATCGAGGCGACGCAGACGCCGGGCTCGGGGCGGCTGATCCTGACCGGGCAGCTGGGCGACGTCATGAAGGAGAGCGCGCAGGCGGCGCTGTCGCTCGTCAAGGCGAACGCGGCGGCGCTCGGCGTCGACCCGCAGGGCTTCGAGAAGAGCGACATCCACATCCACGTCCCGGCCGGTGCGATCCCGAAGGACGGGCCGAGCGCGGGGGTCGCGATGTACACGGCGCTCGTGTCGCTGCTGACGCACACGACCGTGCGCAACGACGTCGCGATGACCGGCGAGATCTCGCTGCGCGGCCTGGTGCTCCCGATCGGCGGCGTCAAGGAGAAGACCGTCGCCGCGGCGCGCGCCGGCATCCGCACGGTGCTGTTGCCCAGGCGCAACCGCAAGGACCTCGACGACGTCCCGGCGAGCGTGAAGAGCGTGATCGAGTTCCACTTCGTCGAGCGCGTCGACGAGCTGATCCGGCTCGCGCTCGCCCCGCCGGCTGTGGAGCCCGTCGCAGAGTCCGTCGGCGCCTGAGCTCGGGCGCCCGGGGCCGCGCTAGACTCGGGGCGTATGCGCCTCGTCGCGGTCCTGGGCCTTGCGCTCGCGCTCTGCGGCTGCGCGGCGGCTCCCCGACGCGCGGACGTGCCGCGCGCCGAACTGCCGCGCACCGAGGCGCTCGGCGCGCGCGCGGCCGCGCTCGCCGACCGGCTGGTCGGCACGCCGTATCGCCCCGGCGGCACGACGCCCGACGGCTTCGACTGCAGCGGCCTCGTCGTCTACGTCTACGGCGAGCTCGGCGTCGCGCTGCCGCGCACCGCGGCTGAGCAGCGCAGCTTCGCGGCACGCGTACCGGTCGCGGCGCTCGCGCCCGGAGACCTCGTGTTCTTCTCGTCCCCCGAGGACCACGTCGGCATCTACGTTGGTGGCGGCGAGTTCGTGCACGCCCCGGGGACCGGACGGCGCGTCGAGCGCGCACGCCTCGATGCGCCGTACTTCATCCTGGGCTACGCCGGCGGCGGGCGCGTCGCCGGACAGTGACGGGCCGCACAGAACCCTGTCAACGCCGGCCGGCCGCCGACGTTCGCGACCAGTGGAGGAGCGAACCGCCATGACCGCCGAGCTCGATGCCGCAATCGCCGTGAGCCGCTTCGGCTATGGCGCCCGTCCGGGCGAGCTCGCGGCCGCATCCTCGGATCCGCGCGGCTGGCTGCTCGCGCAGCTCGACCGGCGCGCGCCGCTGCCGGCGGAGCTCGCGGGCCTGGCGCCCGGCTCGCAGGTGCTCGCGCAGTTCCTCGCCGCGCGCGAGGAGCAGCGCGAGGCCCGCAAGACCGCGGCGCGCGCCGAGGGCGGCGATCCCGTGCAGAAGGTCGCCAACCGGGTCCGCGAGGTGCTGCTGCCGCACTACCTCGCGCAGGCCGCGGCGCGCACCAAGGTCGCGCTCGCGACGACGCAGTCGTTCCGCGAGCGCCTGGTGCAGTTCTGGACCAACCACTTCGCGGTCTCGGTCGACAAGCCGATCTGCCTCGGGACCGCCGGCGCGCTCGAGAACGAGGTGATCCGGCCGCACGTCTGCGGGCGCTTCGCCGACATGCTGCTCGCGGTCGAGACGCACCCGGCGATGATCACCTACCTCGACAACCAGCAGTCGGTCGGGCCCGACTCGGACCTCGGTGAACGCGCCAACCGTCGCCGCCGCTTCGGCGCCGCGCCGAAGGCCAGGACCGGCCTCAACGAGAACCTGGCGCGCGAGATCCTCGAGCTGCACACGCTCGGCGTCGACGGCGGCTACACGCAGGCCGACGTGACGCGCTTCGCCGCGGTCATCACCGGCTGGTCGATCGGCGGCGGCCAGGGGCGGCTCGCATCCGGAACGCCGGGGACGTTCCAGTTCCGCGGCAACCTGCACCAGCCGGGCGCCCAGACCGTGCTCGGGCGGCGCTACGCCGAGGGCGGGTTCGAGCAGGGCCAGGCGGTGCTCAGCGACCTCGCGGCGCACCCCTCCACCGCGCACCACCTCGCGGTGAAACTCGCGCGGCATTTCGTCGCCGACGACCCGCCGCCGGCGCTCGTCGAGACGCTCTCGCACGCGTACCGCTCGAGCGATGGCGACCTGCCGACCGTCTACGCCGCGCTCGTGCACTGGGACGGCGCCTGGGCGCCGACGCCGCAGAAGTTCAAGACGCCGGCCGAGTTCGTGTACTCCTCGCTGCGCTCGCTCGGCGTCGTGCCGGCCGAGCAGAAGGCGCTGCTCGCGGGCTTCGAGGTGCTCGGCCAGCGGCACTACAGTCCGGGGTCCCCGGCCGGCTGGCCGGACCGGGCGCAGGACTGGGACGGCGCCGATGCGCTGATGAAGCGCATCGAGTGGAGCGTCGCGCTCGCCGAGCGCGTCGGCGAGTCGCACCCCGCGGCTGCGACCCTCGAGGCTGCGCTCGGGCCGCTCGCGAGCGAGCACACGCGCACGGCGCTGTCGCGCGCCGCCTCGGGCTCGCAGGCGCTCTCGCTGCTCTTGATGAGCCCGGAATTCCAGAGGAGATGAGAATGCCGAGCCGCCGCGACGTCCTGAGATGGGGCCTGGGGGCGGGCGCGCTCCTGGGCGCGCTCCCTGGCATCAGTTTCGCGGGCGCGGGCGGCAGCGCGCGCTTTGTCGTCGTGATCCTGCGCGGCGCGCTCGATGGACTGACGGCCGTGCCGCCGTACGGCGACGACGCCTACGCGCCGGCGCGCGGGCCGCTCGCGATCGCGCGCCCGGGTGCCGCGAAGGGCGCCCTCGAACTCGACGGCTTCTTCGGCCTGCACCCCTCGCTCGAGGGCCTGCACGAGCGCTGGCTCGCGCGCGAGCTCCTCGTCGTGCACGCGACCGCCTCTCCCTACCGCGAGCGCTCGCACTTCGACGGCCAGAACGTGCTCGAGAGCGGCGGCGAGCACCCGTCGGGCGCGGCGAGCGGCTGGCTCAACCGCGCGCTCGCGGCGCTCCCCGCGTCCGCCGGCCAGGGCCTCGCGCTCGGCCAGAACGTGCCGCTGATCCTGCGCGGCTCGGCGCCGGTCGGTTCGTGGGCGCCGTCGGCGCTCCCGGAGGTCGAGCCGGAGCTCGTGTCGCGGCTCCGGGACCTGTACTCGAACGACGCGACGCTGTCGGCGCGCCTCGACGAGGCGACGCGGATCGGCGCGCTCGCCGACGAGGACGGCGCCGACGCCGGCGCGCAGAGGAAGATGGCGCGCGGCGGCAACGTCGAGCGCCTGAAGGCGATCGCCGAGACGGCGGGACGCATGCTCGCGGCCACCGACGGGCCGCGCGTCGCGGTCATGGACGCCGGCGGCTGGGACACGCACGCGGGCGAGGGCGGCGCGGACGGCCAGCTCGCGACGCGCCTGCGCGCGCTCGACCAGGTGCTCGGCGCGCTGCGCGGCGGGCTCGCCGATGCGTGGTCGAGCAGCGCGGTGCTCGTCTGCACCGAGTTCGGCCGCACGGTCGAGGTCAACGGCACGCGCGGCACCGACCATGGCACGGGTGCCGCGGCGCTCGTCGTCGGCGGCGCGGTCGCGGGCGGTCGGGTGTACGCCGACTGGCCGGGGCTCTCGTCCCGCGCCCGTTACGAGGGCCGCGACCTGCGGCCGACGACCGACCTGCGCGCGATCGCCAAGGGCCTGCTCGCCGATCACCTGCACGTGCCCTCGCGCGCGCTCGCCGACGTCTTCCCGGGCAGCGAGCGGATTCGCGCCGCGAGCGGCCTGGTTCGCGCGTAGGGCGCCTGTCGGGATTCCTTACAGCCCTGCCCGAAGCCTGCGCCGCCCGGCATTTCGGATCACCGCGGGCGACGGGCGCGGCCCGACCCGGATCGTGACGTCCGTCACAGATTCCCGCCGGCAGAACCCTCCGCCGGGCGCCGGCGTCGACCGGCTTTACACGGAACGACCGTCGCCGTCCCCAGAGCCGAGGACCAGAGAGCAACGTGCTCATAACTCATTGTTTTTGAATAACAATCATCCGCTTGGCCCGAACCTTGCTTTATCCACGGTGCTCCGTTCACACGACATCTGGATGCGACCGACATGAAGACGGCTTTGAAGCTCCTTTCGACGGCGACGACGCTGCTCGCGGCCTCTGCGGCGAGCGCGGTGACGATCCAGGACAACTACTGGGGCGCCCAGCCCGGGATCTACTCGTCGAGCACGAACAGCGCATCGCCCTATCCGGGCTATGCAAACCGCGACGTGATCGAGGACCCGACCACGACGGCGTTCGACATCCAGAACATGAACGTCAGCCAGGTGGGCAATAACCTGGTCGTGACGATCAGCACGAACTACTCGGGCGGCATCGACGGTACGACCTACGGCGACCTGTTCCTGAGCACGACCGGCTGGCACCCCGACACCACCGTGTGGAGCGGCTGCAACGCGACGGCGGCCCAGGCGCTCAGCAGCTACGCCTGCGACAACCTGGCGCACACCGGCACGCAGTGGAACTTCGCGGTCGACTCGAACGGCAACCTCTACGCGGTCAACAACTCGAACATCCTGACCACCGACCAGGTGTACGGCTCGGCGAACCCGAACAACTGGATCTACCGCAGCGGCCAGGCGACGGGCATCAGCGGCGGCACGCTGGTCAGCACGGGCAGCGCCGACTTCTCGCACGCCGGCACCGGCGGCTACATCACCTACACGATCGACCTGTCCTCGCTCGGCAGCTTCAGCGACCTCGGGCTCAGCTGGAACATGACCTGCGGCAACGACACGATTCAGGGCGACTACTCGGTGCCGGAGCCGGGCACGATGGGGCTGCTCGGCCTCGGGCTCCTGGGCGCGGGCTTCGCGATGCGCCGCCGTCCGGTCCGCGCCTGAGCGCGCCGCATCGGCGATGATCAGGGACCCGCGAGGCCAGCCCCTCGGCCAAATTATTGATATGGGCGTCTAGAAGATCTCATTCTGCTCCGTAAGTCAGAGACTTACGGCTCACAAGCATCCTCGTTGAAACAGCACTTGGCGCCGACCACAAACCGCTGGCCCACGCATCGGCTCAGCTGCCCGATGCGTGTGCCAGTCCGGCTTTCGCCTCGTCGCGGACGAGTGAGCGTCGCGATGCGGCTGCCCAGCAGAATCCGCGTCCCGCCTCGCACCCCGATGCTGCAGCGTCGGCTGGCTGAAGTCGCGAGTCGATAGCGACTCTTCACCGCTGTCCGCGCCGCGCCCGCGTATTCAATTCAGGGCGATGGGGTCGCCGAATAGAATCCGTTGATGCTGGCGGTCGCCAGGACGTGGCCCCCCTCGGCGGCCTTGAGGAGGGCATACCACAGCGTCTCCGCGTACGGCGGGAAGTTGGCCGACGACGGCAACTTCAACTCCTGGTCGAGCGCGTAAACCGTCAGCACGTACTTGTGACTGAAGGGTTGCACACCGACCGGTGGACAGGGCCCGTCATAACTCTGGTCATAGAAATCGTTGTAGACCTGTGCGCCGTATGTGCTGCCGGCAGCTCCCGCGCCGGCGGGCAGGCTGCTCGTCCATGTCGGAATGTTGTACATCCCCCAGTGCGTGAACGACGCCGTCACGTCGAACATCACGACGACGAAGCTGTGCGTTCCCCACGGAGCGTGAGTCCACGACACCTCCGGCGACTGGTTCCCGCCGGCGCTGCCATCCACGGAGCACGCGTTCGTCGTACCGCTGACGAAATTGTCGATCATGCTGATCGGCAGCACGCTGTTGTTGGCGTACGTCGAACTGGTCACGCGAAAGTGATCGTCGCCGAGGGCGTTCGCGGCACTGAATATCCCGGCGATCAGAACGCAGAAGCCCAGACACTTGCCCACAAAATGTAGTGTGCGGCTCATTCCGTACGCTTTCATTGTCCCCTCCTTGTTGGTGTCGCTACTGTCGCCTCCAGTACACGAGCCTACTCCTCATCCGGTCCATGCTGGACGCGTCGTCCCACGTCGTGGCGTAGGCACCGTGACGGCACTAGGGTGGCGATTCTGGCGGCGCGCGGCGGGTAAAGATTGGCGAACCATTCGCCGCTGGTGGGTCGCGTGAGTCAGCCGGGGTGGGAGCCCGCAGACGACGGCCGTTGCGGCAACCCGCGGAGTTGCGCTGACAACCCGTCGCGACCGACTCGCCTGCCGCCGAGAATCGTGCCAGTCACGACCCGGCCCCGACCGATCGGCGCGAACGTCGGCTTCCTGGCCGCAGGATCGAACCCCGCGATTTCCCCTCCCGGCTGCATGCGGGGGTGGCGACGCACTCCATGCACCAGGAAAAAGGCCCCGCGGACCTTTCGGTCGGCGGGGCCGGAATCGCTTATGTCAACCTGCCGTCAACGCTCTAGCCAAGGGGCTGAGCCCGCGAGGGCCCCTGTTCACTTGTGGGGAGTCACAGGCGCGGGCGCGTGCCGAACCGAAAGCGCGCGTCGAGCGCGCGCAGCAGCCGCGCGTCGCGCCCGTAGCTGTCGCGCTTGAACACCAGCCGGCCGTCCGGATCCTCGTCCGCCGTCCAGTAGATCAGCAGCACCGGGACCTTGCGCGTCAGCTCGACGGTGCGCGTCGTGCCCGCGTCGACCGCGGCCTTGATCGCCGCGGCATTCCAGCGCACCGGGTCGGCGAGCAGGAGCTCGACGAGCTCGAGCGGCCGGTCGATCCGGATGCACCCGGAGCTGAAGTTTCGCTGGCTCTTGTCGAACAGCGAGCGGCTCGGGGTGTCGTGCAGATAGACGAGGTACGGGTTCGGGAAGTTGATCTTGACGTGGCCGAGCGCATTCTCGTCGCCCGCGTCCTGGCGCAGCACGTACGGGAAGTCCTGCACGGTGTAGTCGGCCCAGCGGATCGTCGCCGGGTCGACCGGCGCGCCGTCGCGCGTGAACACCTTGAGCTTCTTGTGCGCGAGCGCGTTCTCGCCCCTCTGCATCTGCGGCAACACGTCGCGCGCGAGGATTCCGGGCGGCACGGTCCAGGTCGGGTTGAAGACGATGTTCTCGATCTGCGCCCCGAACACCGGGGTCTGGCGGTAGCGCTGGCCGACGATCGCGCGCGCCCGCCAGATCGTGTGGTGGTCGCGCAGGAAGCGCACGCCGTAGCCCGCGATGTCGACGACCACGAGGTCCCCGTCGCCGATCTCGTGCAGCACCCAGCGGCCGCGCTCGAGGTTGAGGCGGATCTGGTCGATCCGCGCGCTGACCGGCACGTCGAGCTCGCGCAGCGTCGTCGGGCCGACCTCGCCGTCGTCGCTGAGGAGATGGCGCCGCTGGAAGACCTTGAGCGCCTCGACGAGCGCGGCGTCGTAGAGCGTCGAGTCGCTCGGCGCGCCCGCGTAGTCGCCGCTCGCAGCGAGCCGGCGCCTGAGCGAGGGCACGCGCGCATCGACGCCGCCGGGCTCGAGCTTGGGCCCCTTGGCGACCGTCCCCCAGCCGCCCGCGGCCTCGATCCCGCGGTAGCGCGCGAGCGCCGCGCGGCCGTGCTCGTAGAGCCAGTGGTTCGGCCGAACGCGCGCGACGGACTCACGGATCTCGCCGTTCCTGAGCGCCTGGGTCAGGAACTCGAGCGCCGGGCCCTCGCGCAGCCGGCGCCGCGGCACGTTCCAGTCGGCCTCGATCGTCACCGGGTCGACCTTGCCAAGGTAGAGGTCGTACTGAAGCATCACGAACGCATCGGTCGCGAGCAGGTCGGCACCCGCATCGGCGGCGCTGCCCAGCCGCTCGAGCGCGCGCGCGTGATAGTCGGCGGGGGTCAGCCCGTCGCCCGCCGATTCCGCGACCACCTGCTTCAGCGTCGCGAACCGTGCCGGGTCCTGCCACAGGCGCCCGCCGCCGAGCGCCGCGTAAAGCCGCGGCAACGCGACGTGCGAGACGATCTCCTCGCCCGCGATCGCGACGCGGCCGCCGGCCGCGAGCGTTGCGAGCTCGCGCCCGAGCGCGGCATCGGGCAAAGCCGCGTCCGATGCGCGCGCGAGCGCCGCGCCGCCGAGCGCGACGATGCCGAGGACCATTGCCAACCGCATGCGGCGATCTTAGCCCCTGCGGCGCAGCATGCCGCGGCAGGGCGCCCCGCAGTTGCCCTAATAGCGCCTGCGCCCGGGTCCGGGCATGCTTCGCGGCCTGCCGGCCGCTGGAAGGCGCGATGACCAAGGTCGATACCCGGGCGGTGCGGACCGCGCGCCGCCTGTGCGCGGCGCGGATCAAGGCCGCCGGGCGCGCGCTGACCGCGAGTCCGAGCGACGAGGCGGTGCACCTGGCGCGTCGCGAGCTCAAGCGCGCGCGCGCACTGCTGCGCCTCGTGCGCAGCGGCCTCGCGGGCGACGCCTACGGCCGCGTCAACGGGACGCTGCGCGAGATCGGTCAGATGCTCGGCGGGGCGCGCGATGCGGTCGTGCTCAAGGAGCTCGCGCGCGAGACCGCGGCGGGCGCGGGCATCGCGCCGGCGGCACTGCGCAGCCTGCTGATGCGATTCGAGCGCGAGCGGCGCACGCGCCAGGCGCGCATCGACGCCCCGCGCGCGCGCGCGCAGCTGAAGGTCGCGCGCCAGCGTCTGCTCGCCGCGCCGCTCGAGGGCGACGGGACGATGCTCGCGGTCGGCTTCGTGCGCATCTACCGGCGCGGACGGCGCGCGCTCGAGGCGGCGCGCGAGGTGCCGCGCCCGACGCGGCTGCACGAGTGGCGCAAGCACGTCAAGCAGTACTGGCACGCGCTCGAGGTGCTCGAGCCCGCGTGGCCGCGGATGATGACCGCGCTCGCCGGGGAGGCGCACCGGCTCGCCGACGTGCTCGGTGCGCACCACGACTGCACGCTGCTCGCGGCGCGCCTCGACGCCGCGCCGCTCGCGCCGGCGCTCAGGCGCAAGCTCGCAGCGGCGCTGGTGCGGCGCCGCGCGCTGCTGCGCTCGCGCGCCTTCACGATCGGCGCGCGGCTCTACGAGGAGCGGCCGCGGCGACTCGCGCCGCGCGCCGCGCAGTGGTGGCAGCATTGGGTCGAGGCAGCGCCGACGGCGGCGCGCCGCGGTCGCGCCCGCCGCGCCTAGGCGTGCGTCAGTAGCGCTGCGGCCGCCACGGGTGCACCGCGCACGAGCGCAGCTCGGGCGGCAGCAGCGGCCGGTACTCGGGCGCCCGCGGCAATGCGATCTCGTAGGCCGTGAGTTCGGTGTTGAAGCGCGCGCCGTGGGTGCGCACGATTGCGAGGTTGCCGCCGCGCGATCCGTAGGGCCCGTGCGCGATGCCGGCCGGACGCCAGCAGTAGGCGCCGGCGCACAACTGACCGGCGTGGCTCAGCAGGTCGCCCGACAGCACGAAGAGCTCGACGGCGCACGCGTGGATCTCCTGCGCCCCGCACCAGCGCGGCGGGTGCAAGTGCGGCGCCGAGGCGATCAAGAGCGTCGCGGGCCCGGTGTGCGGCGCACCGCGCAGCGCCTTCCAGCGCCGGCCGGCGCAGCCGTATGCGAGCTCGAGCCCCTCCGACATCCAGGGCAGCTCGAAGGCGTCGATTAGGCTCGCCACCGGCGCCTTGCTGCCGGCGGCCGGGGCGCCGTCGGTCCACGCGGGCTCGCCGTCGAAGAACACGAGCGCGACCGCCCCGTCCGGCGCCGCGCGCAGCGTGCGCAACGATCCCGGCGGGAACCAGCCGTAGCCGTCGGGTCCGAAGCGCCGGCCGTCGAGTTCGAGCGCGCCCTCGAGCACGAGCAGCTCCTCGCCCGTCCCGAGCACGCCCGGGCGCACGGTCGCCCAGCCCGACGGGAAGCGCACGATGAGGCTCTGCGCACCGCTGTCGGGGTCCTCGCTCAGCAGCTTGACCTGGCAACCCGGCAGGTGCGGGAAGCGGCTCGGCTGCCACGCCAGCGTCTGCGACTGAAGGAAATCGGTATGCGGGCGCGGCATGTGTGTGTTCCGGCAGTCCGCGAGCCTCGCAATGCCGGGCGCGCGCCGATATCCGCGAATTCCACAGCGGCCATTGCGGCGTTGCTGGGCCATCGCGGCCGAGCGAATTAAGTGTGCTTCATACTTGCTGCGTTGAGCCGCCCGCGCCGCAACATTGATCCGCGACGCCCGGTTGGGCGCGACGCCCTGACACCCTCTGGAGGTTCGTTCTCATGTTCAAGAAGCTTGCCCTGCTCGTTGCCGCCCTGACGCTCGCCATGCCGGTGTTCGCCGCCGACACCACGGCGCCGGCCGCGTCGGCTCCGGCTGCTTCCTCGGACGCCAAGCCCGAGAAGAAGAAGCACCACAAGAAGCACAAGAAGGAAGAGAAGAAGGACGAGGCGGCCGCGAAGTAAGCGATCGCTCCGTCTGGCTGATCACAGTCAGGGGCCCCGGGTGGCGACCACCCGGGGCCTTCGTGTTTCCGGGGTCACCAGATGTGGACGCGCTCGGCCGGCGGCAGGTAGAGCGGATCGTCCTTGCTGATCCCGAACGCCTGGTACCAGGCATCGACGTTGCGCACGACGCCATTGACGCGGTAACGCGGCGGGCTGTGCGGGTCGGTCAGCAGCTGGTTGCGCAGGCTCTCGTCGCGATAGAGCGCGCGCCACACCTGTGCGTAGGCGAGGAAGAAGCGCTGGTCGCCGCTCAGGCCCTCGAGCACCGGCGCCGGACGGCCGCCGAGCGAGACGTGGTAGGCGACGTACGCGGCCGTCAGTCCGCCGAGGTCGCCGATGTTCTCGCCGAGCGTCAGGCGGCCATTCACCTTGATGCCGGGCAGCGGCTCGAAGGCCGAGTACTGGTCCGCGAGCCGCCCGACCAGCCCCTGGAAGGCCGCGACGTCGCGTGCGTTCCACCAGGCGTGTTGCACGCCGTGCCCGTCGGACTTCGCGCCCTGGTCGTCGAAGCCGTGGCCCATCTCGTGACCGATGACGGCGCCGATCGCGCCGTAGTTGACGGCCGCGTCCGCGGCCGCGTCGAAGAACGGCGGCTGCAGGATCGCGGCCGGGAACAAGATCTCGTTGAAGGTCGCGTTGTAGTAGGCGTTGACCGTCTGCGGCGTCGCGTGCCACTCGTCGCGGTCGGTGGGCGCGCCGAGGCGCACGACCTCGCGATGCCACGCGAAGAGTCGCGCGCGCGTCGCATTGCCGAACGCGTCGCCGCGGCGCACCTCGAGCGCCGTGTAGTCGCGCCAGCGGTCCGGGTAGCCGATCTTGGGGCGGAAGAGCGCGAGCTTCTCGGCCGCCGCCTGCTTCGTGTCGTCGCTCATCCACGGCAGGTCCCTGATGCGCTCGGCGTAGGCGCGCCTCAGGTTCTCGACCAGCGCGAGCGCCGCGGTCTTCGCCGCCGGCGGGAAGTAGCGCGCGACGTAGAACTCGCCGACGCCCTCGCCGAGCGCGCCGTTCGTCGCCTCGACCGCGCGCTTCCAGCGCGCGCGCTGCTCGGGCTGGCCGTTCAGTCGGTGCCCGAAGAAGTCGAACACTTCCCTGTCGAAGGCGTCGGGCAGCACCGCGGCGCGCGACCGCAGGTAGTGGTAGGTGAGGTAGGTGCGCCAGGTCGTGACCGGCGTCGCGCGATAGAGCTCGGCGAGCGGTCCGATCGCCGAGAGCTCGCAGACCACGGCCTCGCGGATGCCGCCGAGGTCGGCGGCCTCCAACGCGGCGTCCCACGGGAAGCCGGGCGCGAGCTCGCCGAGCGCCGCGCGCGTCCGCAGGTTGTAGGTCTTGTCGCGGTCGCGGCGCTCGGCGCGCGGCCAGTGGCGCTTCGCGATCTCGGTCTCGAGCGCGAGGACCGACGCCGCCGCGTCCGCGGCGTTCGCCATCCCGGCGAGCGCGAGCAGCCGCTCGACGTGCGCGCGGTACTCGGCGCGCAGCGCCGGGAAGTCGCCGTCCTCGCGCAGGTAGTACTCGCGGTCGGGGAGCGCGAGCCCGCCGTGCGTGATGCCGACGACGTAGCGGTCCGGGTCCCTGCGGTCGACCGTGATGCCGAAGTCGATCGGCGCCGGGAGCGAGAGGTCGGGGCGCGCCATCAGCCGCGCGATGTCCTCGTGCGTCGTCGCCGCGCTGATCGCCTCGAGCCCGGCGCGCGCCGGCGCGAGCCCGAGCGCGTCGATGGCCGGGCGGTCGAGGAAGCTCGCGTAGTAGTCGCCGATCTTGCGCTCGACGCTGCCGGGGGCGGCGTTGCCGGCCGCGGCCGCCTCGAGGATCCCGCGGACGTGCTCGTCCGATTCCTCGCGCAGCTGCGCGAACGTTCCCCAGCTGGTTCGGTCCGGGGGGAGCGTCGTCGTCGCGAGCCAGTGGCCGCCGGCGTAGCGATAGAAGTCCTCGCCCGGTCGCACGCCGAGGTCGCGCCCGCCGAGGTCGATGCCGAAGCTGCCGATCGCGGGTCTAGGCGTCGCGCCTTGCGCGCCGGCGAGCACCAACAGCGCGAGCGCCGCGGCGAACGCGCGGCGCGGATTCGAACGGTTCATCGGGTCCCCTCGCTCGGCACGGGGCACGGACTATGCCAGCGCCGCCGCTCTCGGGCGAGCCGAGCGCGGGAGGGGGCGGGGGACGAGCGGGACCGCTCGCCCCCGTCCTTCGGTTCAGGCGGGCTTCTTCGCCCAGACCTTGCACCAGCCGTTGCTCGCGACGAGCTTGCCGGCAAAGATCACGCACGGCGCCGACGCATCACCCGCCTTGCCCTGGTACTGGACACAGTTGGCGCACTTCTGCTCTGGCTTGTGCATCGGGTTCGCCTTGGCATCGACCTTGGTCGTGTCGGTGACATAACCAAGACCCTTGGCCTGCGGATCGTTGACGTCGAGCATCGCCGGCGCGGCATCGGCGCGCGTTGCAATGCCGACGACCGGAATCGCGGCGAGTCCCGCGAGGGCGCTCTTGAGGACGGTGCGGCGCGGCAGCTTCTGGTCGAACATCGTCTGACTCCTTCTCGATCAACGTCGGGAATTCTCGCGCCGCTGAGGACCGACACGCTCGTCGTCCGGGCGGCATGGCGCGGCATTCTACGGCCGGTTCGGATCCGTGTCGCGAGGCCGCGGCGGAATCCTGCACGCCGCGCGCTGAACGTCGCCTGAAGGCGCCGATGGGAATGATTCTCGACTGGAGGCTCAGCGACGCAGGTACGTCCGGTCGTCGAAGCTCTGCACCCACTCGGGCGCGTAGACGACCGCGACCGCCATCACGAGGCCGTTCAGCACGCCCTCGCCGAACCCGACGATCGGCACGAGGACCAGGAAATCGCCGAGCGCGCCCGCCGCGGGCAGCGTCCCCGACAGGGCGAGCAGCGCGAGCCCGGCGAGCGCGGCGAGCGCGAAGGCGATCATCGAGCCCGCGAACACGGTGACGAAGAAGTACACGAAGTAGTGGTGCGGCAGGAACTTCGCGACCGCGCGGTGCACGAGCGCGGTGGCCGCGACGGGCACGAGGCCCGCACACACGAAGCTCGCCGGCCACGCGGCCGGCGTGCCGTGCCAGAGCGCATCGGCCGCCGTCACGAGCCCGGCCGCGACGAGCGCCAGCGCCGTGCCCTGCATCAGCGTCAGCGCGCTCATCATCAGGAAGTGCAGCGACAGGCCCGGCGTGATCCCGGCGCGCAGCGCACCCACGATCGAAAGGAGCACCAGACTCGCGAAGTACACGTGCTGGCGGTCGTTGCGGCCGAGCCAGCGGCGCCACGGCGCGCGCAGCGCGGCGAGTGCGACGACGAACACGCTGAGCGCGAGCGTCGCGAGCGCGAGCGGTGCGCTCAGGAGCCGTTCCGGCACGCGCGCCTCAGCCGCCGCCGCCCGGTGCGGACGGCGCGGTGGGCGCGGCGTCGACGATCGTCGCGTACTCCTCGTCGGTCTCGACCTTCGCGTAGCCGTTGCCGACCCAGCGCGCCGGGATCGGCAGGCTGCTGACGATCGAGGCTGCGACCGCGGCGAGGTATGGGATCGCCTGCACCACCATGACCGCGACCCAGACGCGAAGGTCGGGGCTCGCCATCCGCATGCGGTCGAGGCTCGCGTTCTCGAGGTTCATCGTGACGGCCCATGCGCTCAGCAGGAGCGCGATCGCCATCAGCATCTCCTCGCGGCAGGCCTGCAGCGCGCCCCACAGCGACTGCGCGTGGGCCTGCTTCGGCGTGCGGAAGAAGGGCTCGTTGCTGGTCAGGAGGCCCTTCAGCACCGCGAAGCCGATCGTGTGCGCGAGCCCGAGACCCGCGACCGAGGCGGCGATCGTCTGGCGCACGCCCGCGCCGACGCGCACCCGGTACAGGTGCATCAGCTTCGCGAGCTTGAAGGCAAAGAGCGACAGCGGCAGCACCGAGAACATCGCGAGCGGCGCGTCGACCTTCGCCGGCAGCACCACCATCAGCAGCGACCAGACGAGCGCAAACAGGTTGAAGACGACGTTGAGACCGTCCGCCATCCACGGCAGCCAGCCCGCCAGGAAGTGGTAGCGCTGGCCGGCCGTGAGCTCCAGCGGATGGCGACCGAGCAGGGCGCCGGCGTGCGCGCGCAGGATCTGCATCGCGCCGTACGCCCAGCGGAAGCGCTGCTTCTTGTAGTCGATGAACGTGTCCGGCATCAGCCCCTTGCCGTAGCTGTGCGGGATGTAGGTCGCCTCGTAGCCGTGCTCGAAGATCCTGAGCCCGAGCTCGGCGTCCTCGGTGATGCACCACTCGGCCCAGCCGCCGAGGTCGCGGAGCACCTGGTGGCGCACCATCGTCATCGTGCCGTGCTGGATGATCGCGTTCCTTTCGTTGCGCGTGATCATGCCGATGTGGAAAAAGCCGCGGTACTCGGCGTGGCACATCGCCTTGAAGGCGCTCTGCTGGTCGTCGCGGTAGTCCTGCGGCGCCTGCACGATCGCGATCTGCGGCGCGCTGAACACCGGTGCGAGGTCCTTGAGCCAGTTGGGCGCGACGACGTAGTCGCTGTCGATGACCGCGACGATCTCGGCGTCGGGCGCGGTGTGCTTGAGCGCGAAGTTGAGCGCGCCGGCCTTGAAGCCCGCGAGCGGGCTCACGTGGAAGAACCGGAAGCGGCTGCCGAGCTTCGCGCAGTGCGCCTCGACCGGGCGCCACACGGCCTCGTCCCTGGTGTTGTTGTCGATGACCAGCACCTCGAAGTCCCGGTACTCGAGGCGCGCGAGCGCATCGAGCGTCTCGATCAGCATGTCCGGCGGCTCGTTGTATGCCGGCACGTGGATCGACACGCGCGGCCGGTAGCCGCCGTCCTTGCCCTCGGCCGCGGGGCCGACGAGGAGCCGCCGGCGCAGCCGCACCCAGTGGGCCTCGGCCCACTCGTGCGCCTCGGCGAGCAGCACCGCGATGACGCCGAGCATGCCGAGGAACAGCAGCAAGCCGACCGTGATGCTGGTCATCGTCAGGTACTGCTGCGAGTAGTCGTAGATGACCCAGGTCGTCAGCGCGCTGGTCGCGTAGATGATCACGGCGAGGAAACTGCGGCCGCGGTTCTTGAGCGTGCCCGAGTACATGTAGAACCAGAACAGCATCGCCGCCGCGAGCACGACCGACACCGCCGCGAGCATCTGCCACTGCGGCACGCGCACGATCGGCTTCATGAACTCGAACTTCGGCCGCCGGTCGACGTCCCAGACGCCCCAGTAGGCGCCGACGCCGCCCTCGGACTGCGCCTTCCACGGCTGGTCGAACGCCTCCTCGATGTAGTACGGCACGTGCTCGCGCTCGGCCCAGGCGAGGAAACGCCTGAGGAACAGCGCCTCGTTCGCATCGCTCGCGACCGCTTTCTCGCGCGTGCGGCCGTTCGAGGGCCAGCCGACCTCGCCGATCACGACCGGCTTGTTCGGGAAGCGCGCCTGCACCTCGCGGTACATGTGGATCGAGTAGTCGACGGCCTTCACGACGTCGACGCCCTCCCAGTAGGGCAGGAGGTGCACGGCGATGAAGTCGACGTGGTCGGCGAGCTCGGGGTTCTTGAGCCACACGTGCCAGGGCTCGGCGGTGCTGATCGGCTGCTCGATGGCGTTGCGCGCCTGGTCGAGCAGCTTCAGGAAGTCCTCGAGCGGCAGGTCGCCGCGCAGCACCGACTCGTTGCCGACGATGACGCGCACGACGTTGCGATGCTTGGACGCGAGGTCGATCGCCTTCGCGAGCTCCTCCTGATCGCGCTCGCGGCGCGCGTCGATCCAGACCCCGAGCGCGACGTTGAGGCCGCGCTCGGCGGCGAGCTCGGGCACGAGCCCGATGGTGCCGGCGACGGTGTAGGTGCGGATGGCCTGCGCCTTGCCCTTGAGGAGATCGAGGTCCGCCGCGATCTGCTCGCGCGTCGGGTACTCCTCCTTGACCGCATCCTGGCCGGAGCGGTACGGGGAGAGCGCGAAGCCCCACACCTTGTGGGGCCATTCCGGTTCCGCCTCCGGGCGGTTGAACCACGCCCAGGTCCCGATCGTGACGAGCGCGAACGCGAACGCGATCAGCAGCGCGGACAGACGCACTTTGAGCGTAGCCATGGGGGCGCCAAGGATACCCGAGGGGCCGGCCCGGATGCTGCGCGGAGGACGAAATGCGCCCTTTCCGGCGCCGGGGCCTTCGGCTACCGTAAGCACCCGTTCCCGCGACCGTCACAGTGACATGCTGACTCCCGAACGAGGCGCCGGCGCCGCCCTGCCGCGCGCCTTGCCGACGACGACCCCGATGCTCTCGGTCACCGGGCTGCGAAAGCTCTACGGCGGCCGCGCGGTCGTCAACGACGTCCGTTTCGCGGTGCGCGCCGGCGAGTGCTTCGGGATCCTCGGCCCCAACGGGGCCGGCAAGACCACGACGCTGCGCTGCTGCCTCGGCCTCACGCACGCCGACGGCGGCGTCCTCGAGCTCGGCGGGCTGCCGGTGCCCGAGGCGTCGCGCATCGCGCGCTACCGCGTCGGCGTCGTGCCGCAGTTCGACAACCTCGATCCCGACTTCACGGTGACCGAGAACCTCGTGATGTACGCGCGCTACTTCGACATCCCGGCGCGCGTCGCCCGCGAGCGCGTGCCGCGGCTCCTCGAGTTCGCCGGGCTCACGGACCGGCGCGACGCGCGCATCGATGCGCTGTCGGGCGGCATGAAGCGGCGCCTGACGCTCGCGCGGGCGCTGGTCAACGACCCGGACGTGCTGTTCCTCGACGAGCCGACCACCGGCCTCGACCCGCAGGCGCGGCACCTGATCTGGGACGGGCTCAAGCGCCTGGTGGCCGGCGGCAAGACGCTGATCCTGACGACGCACTTCATGGACGAGGCCGAGCGGCTGTGCAACCGGCTGTGCGTGATGGACGAGGGCCGGATCATCGCGCTCGACACGCCGCGCCGGCTCATCGAGACGCTGATCGAGCCGGTCGTCGTCGAGGTTTACGGCGAGGAGGGGATCGCCGCGTGGGCCGAGCGCCACGCGCGCGGCGTCGTCGACCGGCTCGAGGTCACGGGCGAGACGGCCTTCTGCTACATGCACGATCCCGAGCCCCTGCTCGCGCTCGCCGCCGCCGAGCCCGGCCTCAAGGTGCTGCGCCGCGCCGCGAACCTCGAGGACGTGTTCATCAAGCTGACCGGCCGCGACATCCGGGACTGACGATGAACCGCCGCTTCCTCTACCTCGTCGAGCGCAACTTCCTCGTCTGGAGGAAGCTGCTGATCCCGTCGCTGATCGCGAACCTCGCGGATCCGCTGATCTACCTGCTCGGCCTCGGCTTCGGGCTCGGCGCGCTGGTCGGCCGGATCGACGGCCGACCCTACAGCACGTTCCTCGCCGGCGGCATGCTGTGCTTCTCGACGCTGAACAGCGCCTCGGCCGAGGCACTGTACTCGGCGTTCTCGCGCCTGAAGGTGCAGCGCACCTGGGAAGGGATCCTGCACGCGCCGATGACGATCACCGACGTCGTCGTCGGCGAGTGGCTGTGGGCGGCGCTGAAGGCGACGCTGTCGGGAACGGCGATCCTGGTCGTCATGTACGGCTTCGGGTTCGTGCACGGCCTGGCACCGCTCGTCGTCGTGCCGGTGCTGTTCGTCGTCGGGCTGTGCTTCTCGGGGGTGGCGCTCATCATGACGACGATCGCCCGGGGCTACGACTTCTTCACGTACTACTTCACGCTGCTCGTGACGCCGATGGGGTTCCTGTCGGGCGTGTTCTTCCCGCTGCACCAGCTGCCGAAGGCGGTGCAGGGCGTCGCGTGGGTGCTGCCGCTCGCGCACGCTGCCTCGCTCGCGCGCGGGCTCACGCTCGGCGACCCGATGCCGTGGCCGTGGTCCAGCCTCGCGGTGCTGTTCCTCTACGGCGTGGCCGGCGTCGCGATCGCCGCCTGGTGCGCGCGCCGGCGGCTGACGAAGTAGCTCAGTGGCGCTCGGGGTCGACGTCGGCCGGGTGGCGCGGCAGCGCGCGCAGCTCCTCGGCCTGCGGCTCGCGCGGTAGCGCGTCGATCGGCTCGAGCGCGGCGATGTCCTTCGACTCGCGGCCGACGTTGAGGTCGCGAAAGCGCCGCGCCGAGGGCAGCACGCGCGACTCGAGCGATCCGACCGCGTCGTTGTAGGCCTCGAGCGCCCGCTTCAGACCGCCGCCCATCGATGCGAAGTGGCCGCCCATGACCTGCAGGCGCTCGTAGAGCTCCTTGCCGAGGTCGGCGATGCGCCGCGCATCCTCGGCGAGCGCCTCCTGGCGCCACGCGTAGACGACGGTGCGCAGGAGCGCAATCAGCGTCGTCGGCGTCGCCAGGATGACCTTCTTGCTGATGCCGGCCTCGATCAGCGCCGGATCCTGCTCGAGTGCGGCGCTGTAGAACACCTCGCCCGGGATGAAGAGCACCACGAAGTCGGGCGTGTTGTCGAACTGCGCCCAGTACTCCTTGAGCGACAGGCGCGCGATGTGGTCGCGGATCTGGCGTGCGTGGTCGGCGAGCTTCGCCGCACGCGCCTTCTCGTCGGCGAGCTCGAGCGACTCGAGGTAGGCCTCGAGCGGCACCTTCGCGTCGACGACGAGGTTCTTGCCGCCCGGCAGCTTCACGACGAGGTCGGGGCGCAGGTCGCCGCTCTCGCCGGCCACGTGCTCCTGCTCGAGGAAGTCGACGTGGTCGACCATGCCGGCGAGCTCGACGACGCGCCTGAGCTGCAGCTCCCCCCAGCGGCCGCGCACGCTCGGCCGCCTGAGCGCACCGACGAGGTTGCCGGTCTCGCGAGTCAGCGCCTGCTGCCCGGTCGCGAGCGCCTCGACCTGTGCAAGCAGCTGGCTGTAGGCGCCGACCCGCTCCTTCTCGATCTCGCCGATCCGCGTCTGCACCTGGGTCAGCGACTCGCGCACGGGCTCGACGAGTTGCTGGATGCTCTGCTGCCGCCTCTCGAGATCGCCGCGCGCCGCCTGCTGCAGCGTCTCGAACTGCGAGCGCGCGAGGTCGATGAACTGCTGGTTGTTGGCCTTGAGCGTCTCGGCGGCGAGCGCCTTGAACACGTCGCTGAGGCGGGCCTGGGCACTGTCGAGGAGCTGGCGCTGCTCGGCGAGCGCCCGCTCGCCGGCCTCGAGCCGCGTCGCGAGCGCCTGGCGCGCTTCGCCCAGCGCGCGCAGCTCCCCGCGCTGCGCCGCGAGCTCGGCGTCACGGCGCTCGATCTCGGTCTTGAGCCCCTCGAGCTGGCGGATGGTGGCCTCGGCGGCGGCGCGCAGCGCGGTCTGCTCGAGCAGCCGGCGCTCGAGCGCGGCGCCGCGCCGGGCGCCGCCGAGCAGGTAGCCGACGACGAGCGCGATGCCAGCGGCGGCGATGCCGATCAGGAACGGAGTCGTCATGGCCAGAGTGTACTTGGGGGAGGGCCGGCATCGCTCAAGAACTGCCGCGGCCGGCCGATAACCGGCGCAGGGACCGTGCCGAACACCGACCGGATGGATGCCGATGTCGCCCCCCGAACCCGCTGACGCCGCCCGGCTCGCGACCATTCCGGTGATCCCATTCGACCTGACGCGCAAGCTCGAGGCCGAGCTCGCGAGCGGTGAGGTGCGGCTGCCGTCGTTTCCGGACGTTGCGCAGCGCGTGCAGCAGGTGCTGGCCGACGATCGCGCGACGCCGGCGCTGATCGCCCGGGTGCTCGGCGCCGACGCGGCATTGGCGGCGCGCGTGCTCAGAATCGCGAACTCGGCCGTGTTCAATCCCGCGGGCCGCCCCGTCGCCGACCTGCCGAACGCGATTGCGCGCCTCGGCTGCGAGCTCGTGCGCTGCGCGGCGCTGTCGTTCGCGCTGCGGCAGATGCAGATCGTCGACGCGCAGAGCGAGTTGCGGCCGCAGCTGCAGGAGCTGTGGCGCAAGAGCGCGCTGGTCGCCTCCGTCGGCTACGTGATCGCCCGCGAGACGCGCGCTGCGCGTCCCGACGAGGGACTGATCGTGGGCCTGCTGCACAACATCGGCCGCCTCTACCTCGTGGTGCGCGCCGGCGCCCTCAACGCCGAGTACGCCGCGAGCGGCCTGTGGGACCAGGTGCTGCACGACTGGCATCCGCGGATCGGTCGCGCGATCCTCGAGCACTGGCGGTTTCCGCAGCGCATCGCGCTCGCGGTCGCCGACCAGAATGCCTGGGAGCGCGAGCGCGGCAGCAACGCGCTCGCCGACGTGCTGATCGCGGCGACCTCGCTCGTGCCGTGCGTGTTCGACCGCGAGTTGCTCGACGACACCGTGACCTCAGTGGCGCCGTTCAGGCGCCTCGGGCTCGCGACCGCGGATTGCAGCCGGCTGCTCGCGGCGGCCGCGCCGCAGATCTACGGGCTCTTGGATGCCCTGAGCACCTGAGCCGCGCCGGCGCGGCCTGGCGCGCTTGGCCCCTCAAGTCCGGGCCCGTGCAGCCGACAACCCGTGCGGATCCCTCGCCTGAATGGAGCCCGGCGCACATGGCGACAGCCGAACCTGCGGCGCCTGCGGTGCCCGGTGCCTCGCCGGAGGCGCTCCTGCGAGCGCTCGCCGCCGAGCTCGCAGCCGGGGAGCTCAGGCTCCCGTCCTTTCCCGACGTCGCGCAGCGCGTGCAGCAGTCCCTCGAGGATCCGCGCACGACTCCGGCGCAGGTCGCGCGCGTCGTCGGCGCCGATGCCGCGCTCGCGGCGCGGATCCTGCGGCTCTCGAACTCGGCCTTCCTGAATCCGTCCGGCAAGCCGATCACCGCGCTCAACCAGGCGGTGCACCGCCTCGGGCACCAGCTGGTGCGCTGCTCGGCCGTCTCGTTCGCGCTGCAGCAGATGCAGTCCGGCAAGCTCGACGCCGAACTGCGCGGCCAGCTCAAGGAACTGTGGCGCCAGGGCACGCTGGTGGCCTCGATCGCCTACGTCCTCGCGCGCGAGACGCGCGCGGGCAACCCGGACGAGGCGCTGGTCGCGGGCCTGCTGCACAACATCGGTATCCTCTACATCACGGTGCGCATGCACGAGCGTGGCGACCGGCTGCCGCCCGCTGACGGCCAGGGCAGCGCCGTCGGCGAGTGGCACCCCCGGATCGCGAGCGCGATCCTGGCGCACTGGAAGTTCGCGCCGGTCATCATCGCTGCGGTCGCCAAGCAGAGCGCGGTCGCGGATCCCGCCGCGCGCTCGGACCGCTTGTCGGACGTGCTCGCCGCTGCGATCGCGCTCGTCCCTTGCGTCTTCTACCGCGCGCTGCTCGACGAGACGGTCACCGCGGTCGCGCCGTTCCGGCGCCTCGGCCTTGGCGCCGCCGACTGCCAGAAGCTGCTGGCGGCGACCGCCGAGCAGATCAAGGCGTTGCACAGCGCGCTCAACGGCTGACGCGCCGGCGCTCCCCGCAGGCTCCGCAGCGCCCCGCGGCCGACGGGCGCACCTCGATCGGGGCGACTTGCTAGACTCGCGCCGGGCCTGTAGCTCAACGGTTAGAGCAGGGGACTCATCGACCCGAGGTCGGGATGGTGCCTTCGCGCGGTAACGCGCGAAGTGGACGGGATGAATTCAGGGAACCCTGAACCTGCAGGGCAGGATGGCAACCCTGAGCCAAGCCGGCGGTAAACCGCCGGAAGGTGCAGAGACTACCTGGGGGCTGGGTCGTGGGACCCGAGGGCCCTTGATGACAGGCGAGAGCGTCCCGCACCCCACCGCGCGTCCTACGCGCGAGGGTGAAGAGATAGTCCACTCCCGCCGGAAACGGTGGGGCAAAGTGAATCCCTTGGTTCTGGGTTCGAATCCCAGCGGGCCCATAGAACATACTGCGAACGAGGCTCGGCTCCGCAATGCGACTGCACCCGACCGGCAAGTTCGACAACTACGCCCGAACCTACGCGCACATCGAGGCGCGGCCGCTCGCTGCGGCGATCGGGGCGGAGATCCTCGGCGTGCATCTGACGCGGATCACTGATCAGCAGTTCGCGGAGGTGCGCGACGCGCTCTTCAGGCACAAGGTCATCTACCTGCGCAGCCAGCGCGGGATCGGGCACGCCGAGCACGAGGCGTTCAGCTTGCGCTTTGGCGACTTCGCCGAGGACGCGTACACGCAGGGCGTGCCCGGGCATCGCAACGTGCACCCGCTGATCAAGGAGGCTTCCGACCGCTCCAAGCACGTGTTCGGCGAGGGCTGGCACACCGACTCGCCGTTCCTGCCGCGACCGCCCGCGATCACGATCCTGCGCTCGGTCGAGATCCCGCCGCTCGGCGGCGACACGACCTTTGCGAACTGTGCGCTCGCCTACGAAATGCTCTCCGACACCTACAAGCGCATCGTCGGGACGCTGAGGACGCACTTCTCGCTGCGCGACGTGCTCAAGTCCGCGCAGCAGTCGGTCGAGATCAGCGACAGCCCGATCGGCCGCCTCGCGGCAACGCGCGATGCCCCGCGGCTCTCCGAGGACCTCGAGCGCAAGGTCCGCGGCACCTGCCACCCGATGGTGCGCACGCACCCGGTGACGGGCGAGAAGGCGCTGTACCTCGACCCGTCCTACGGCATCGGCATCGAGGGCATGCTGCCGGAGGAGGCCGCGCCGATCCTCGCGTACCTCAGCGAGCACATCGTCCAGCCCGCCTTCACGTGCCGGCTGCGGTGGGAGCCCGACATGGTCGTCGCCTGGGACAACCGGCTGTGCGTGCACCAGGCGTACAACGACTACCAGGGACACCGGCGCGAGATGTACCGGACCACGGTCGGCGGCGAAGTGCCGAGCTGAGCCACGCGGGAGGCGACGAGGATGAGCGCGACGACGCACAGGACCCGGGACGGCGCGGTCCTGCCGTACACGCTCGCAGGCAGTGGCGTGCCGCTCGTGTTCGTGCACGGCTTCGGGCTCGACCGGGCGTTCTGGGATCCGCAGCTCGCGGCAGCGGCGGGGCACTACCGCGTGCTCTGCTACGACCTGCGCGGCTTCGGCGCGGCGTCGCTGCCGACGGCGCCTTATTCGCACGCGCACGACCTCAAGTCGCTGCTCGATGCGCTCGCGCTCGGTCCCGCGCATGTCGTCGGCCTCTCGATGGGCGGGCGCGTCGCGCTTCGGCTCGCGCTCGACGCGCCGCAGTTGGTGCGCTCGCTGACGCTCGTCGACAGCGTGCTTGACGGCTACAAGATGAGCGAGGCGTGGCTGACGCGCTGGCGCGAGGTCGTGGCGATCGCGCGCGGCGGCGACGTCGAGGCGGCCAAGCGCCGCTGGTTCGAGCACGAGCTCTTCGCCCCTGCGCGCGCCAATCCGCTCGCGGCCGCGGCCGTCGAGCGGATCGTCATGCGCTATTCGGGCTGGCACTGGCGCGAACGCGACCCCGAGGAGGCCGGCAGTCCCCCGGCGCTCGAGGCGCTCCGGCAGATCTCGGCGCCGACGCAGGTCCTGGTCGGCGAGAAGGACCTGCCGGACTTCCACGCGATCGCGAAGCGCCTGAAGGACGAGCTCCCGCGCGCGACGCTCGCGATGCTGCCGGGCGTCGGGCACCTGCCGAGCCTCGAGGGGCCGGCGGCGTTCAACGCCGCGCTCCTCGCGCACCTCGCCGCGAACTGAGGCGTCAGCGCGCCGGGCGGCCGGCGAGCGCGCGACGGATCGCGCGCGAGGTGAGCGCGACGATCTCCGCGAGCTCTTGCGCCGTCGCGTTGTAGGGCGGCGCGAGCAGGATCGCGTCGCCCTCGACCCCGTCGACGATCCCCGACACCGGGTAGCACAGGAGCCCGAGCTCGACGCCGGCGCGCCCGACGCGCCCGGCGAATCCGAGTTCCGGCGCGAACGGGCGGCGCGTCGCGCGCTCCGCCACGAACTCGATGCCGGCGAAGAATCCCCGGCCGCGGACGTCGCCGACGGCCTCGACGTCGGCGAGCTCGGCCGAGAGCGCCGCCATGAACCGCGGTCCCTCGGCGGCGACGCGCTCGACGAGGCGCTCGCGCCTGACGATCGTCTGCACCGCGACACCCGCGGCGCAGGCCGCGGTGTGGCCGGTGAACGTGTGCCCGGTCAGCGGCCCGCCGTCGGCCGCGTCGATGACCTCCGCGATCCGGCGGTGGTAGACCGCGGCGCCGAGCGGCAGGTACCCGGCACCGAGCCCCTTGGCGATCGCGAACAGATCCGGGGTCACGCCCTCCTGCGCGAGCGCGCGCCAGCTGCCGCAGCGGCCCGAGCCGCACATGACCTCGTCGGCGATCATCAGCACGCCGTGCCGGTCACAGACCTCGCGCACGAGCGCGGCATAGCCTGCCGGTGCCGGCACGACGCCGCCGGCCGCGCCGACGACCGGCTCGAAGATGAACGCCGCGACGCGCTCGGCGCCCTGCGCGAGGATCTCGCGCTCGAGCTCGGCGGCCCCGTGGCGGGCGAGCTCCTCGGGCGCGACGCCGGCCGGCGGGCGGTAGGCGTTGACGGCCGGGATGAACGAGGCCTCGGTGAGCGCGCCCTCGAAGGGCGCGCGCCGCGCCGCGAAGTCCGAGACCGCGAGCGCGCCGAGCGTGTTGCCGTGCCAGGAGCGGCGGCGCGCGATGAAGCGGCGCCGCGCGCGCGCGCCGCGCGCCGTGTGGTACTGAAGCGCGATCTTGAGCGCCGACTCGACGGCCTCCGAGCCGCCCGAGACGAACACCATCGACTCGAAGCCCGGGCCCGCGGCCGCGCCGATCAGCTGCTCGAGCTCCTCGAGCGGGTCGCTCGTAAAGGAGTAGCGGTAGCCGTGCGCGATGCGCTCGAGCTGGCGCGTGATCGCGGCATTGACCTCGTCGTTGCCGTGGCCGAGGCAGAACACGGCCGGGCCGCCGGAGGCGTCGAGGTAGCGGCGCCCGGCCGTGTCGTAGACGTAGAGGCCCTTGCCCCACGCGACCCGCGGCAGCCCGGCGCCGGCCGAGCCGGCCGCCGGGTTCCAGGCCGGGTCGCGGTGACGCACGCGCTAGACGATCCCGGCCGCGGCGAGCGGCAGCGCCCGGATGCGCTTGCCGGTCGCTGCGAACACGGCGTTCGCGAGCGCCGGCGCGACCAGCGCCACCGACGGCTCGCCGATGCCGCCCGGGGCCTCGGTGCTGTCGAGCAGCACCACGTCGAGCGCCGGCATCTGGTTCATGCGCACGACGCGGTAATCGTCGAAGTTGTGCTGTAAGACCCGGCCGCCGTCGAGCGTGATCTCGCCGAACAGCGCCGCCGAGAGCCCGAACACGATGCCGCCCGAGATCTGCTGGTCGACGATCTTCGGGTTCACCTTGTGGCCGCAGTCGACCACGCAGGTGATCTTGTGGAGCTTCATCTTGCCGTGCTCGACCGAGATGTCGGCGACCTGCGCGAGGTAGGTCCCGTAGCCTTCCATCACCGCGATGCCGAGGTGGTGGCCGGGCGCCGCCTGGCCCCAGCCGGCGCGGCTCGCGGCCTCCTCGAGCACGCGGCGCGCGCGCGGCTGCTTGCCGAGCAGCGCGCGGCGGAACTCGAACGGGTCCTTGCCGGCCGCGTGCGCGACCTCGTCCATGAAGCTCTCGACGACGAAGCAGTTGAGCGCATGGCTGACCGAGCGCCAGTAGCCGACGTTGATGCCGACCTCGTGGCGCAGGTAGTCGACCGACACGTTCGGCACGTCGTAGAGGAAGTTCGCCGCCGCCTCGACCGCGAACGGGTCGATCGACTTCTCGACGACCGGCGGGAACATCCGCGCGGTGATCGACGGCGAGGTCAGCTTGATGTGCACGGCGCTCAGGGCCCCCGCGCCGTCGAAGCCGGCGGTGCCGGTGTCGTGGGCGGGCGGCCGGTACGCGTCGTGGGTCATGTCGTCCTCGCGCGTCCAGACGAGCTTCACCGGCGCGCCGCTGGCCTTGGAGGCCTCGACGGCCGCCGGGATGAAGTCGACCTCGAGGCGCCGGCCGAAGCCTGAGCCCAGCAGCGTCGTGTGGACGTTGACCTGCTCGGGCTTGAGGCCCGCGACGCCCGCCGCGGTCGCCTGGGCGATCTGCTGCACCTGCGTGCCGACGTAGAGGTCGCAGCCGTCGGCGCGCACGTCGGCGGTGCAGTTCATCGGCTCCATCGTCGCGTGCGCGAGGAGCGGCAGCTCGTAGGCCGCCTCGACCTTCTTCTTCGCGGCCTTGAGCGCGGAGGCCGCGTCGCCGTCCTTGCGCGCCGACTGCGGCGCGCCGCTCGCGCCCTTGAGCCCGGCGCGCATCGAGGCGGTCGAGAGGTGGGCGTTCGGCCCCGCGTCCCAGCTGATCTTCAGCGCATCGCGCGCGCTGTGCGCCTGCCAGTAGTGGTCGGCGACGACCACGACGCCGCTCTTGGTCGTCAGCACCTTGGTGACGCCCGGCATCTTCTCGGCGGCCGACGAGTCGACCGACTTCACGCTGCCGCCGAGCACCGGGGACTGCGCGAGCGCGGCGTACTTCATGCCCGGGAGCTTGACGTCGATGCCGTACTCGGCGGTGCCATCGACCTTCGAGGGCGTGTCGGTGCGCGAGAGCGGCTTGCCGAGCTGCGTGAACTGGCCGGCATCCTTGGGCTTTGCGTCCTTCGGCGCCGGCCGCTTGGCGGCGGCCTCGGCGAGTTCGCCGTAGGTGCGCTTCTGGCCATTCGGGCCGGTGACGACGCCGTCGGCGACCTTCAGGGTCGCGGCATCGACCTTCCACTCGTCGGCGGCGGCGCCGAGCAGCATCGCGCGTGCCTGGGCGCCCGCCGCGCGCAGCTTCTGCCAGCCCTCGCGCACGCTCGTGCTGCCGCCGGTGATCTGCGTGCCCATGAAGACGTTGATGTACGGCGGCCCGGCCGGCGCCGCGAGCACCTTGATGGCGGCGAGCGGCACGTCGAGCTCCTCGGCGAGCAGCATCGGGAGCGACGTGTAGACGCCCTGTCCCATCTCCGACTTGTCGACGAGGATCGTGATCGAGTTGTCGCCGCCGATCTTCAGCCACGCGACCGGCTGTCCGCCGACGGCGGACTTCGCGAGGTCGGCGGGCTTGCCGCAGCCCGAGAGCGTGATGCCTATCACGAGGCCGCCGCCCGCGAGCGCGGAGACCTTCAGGAACTCGCGCCGGTCGAGCGTCGCGGTGTCGGAGGGCCGGGCGCTCATGAGGCACCTCCGCTCTTCATGAGCTCGGCCGCGCGGTGGATCGCGGCGCGGATCCGGGGGTAGGTGCCGCAGCGGCAGATGTTGCCGGACATCGCGGTGTCGATGTCGGCGTCGGTCGGCGCGGGGTTCTGGGCGAGCAGTGCGCTTGCCGCCATGATCTGGCCGGACTGGCAGTAGCCGCACTGCGGCACGTCGAGCTCGATCCACGCCTTCTGCACCGGGTGTGAGCGGTCCTTCGACAGGCCCTCGATCGTGCGGATCTCCTTGCCGACCACGGCCGAGACCTGGGTCACGCAGCTGCGGGTCGCCGAGCCGTCGATGTGCACCGTGCAGGCGCCGCACAGCGACTTGCCGCAGCCGAACTTGGTGCCGGTGAGGCCCAGGTGGTCGCGCAGCACCCACAACAGCGGCGTATCCGGCGCCGCGTCCGTCTCGAGCGTCTGCCCGTTCACTTTGAGCGTGATCATGCGTCCCCCCGCGAAGTAGGTGCGCGGCGCGAGCCCGTGCCGCGCGCTCCGAGAATCCTACTCGCAGAGCAGGGTCGCGGTCGATCAGGGCCGGCCGGCAGCGCCGTCCGGCTCGCACGGCGCCGGGAACTGGCGCGCGAGGTCCATCAGCCAGCGTCGGAACGCCTCCACCTTGTCGAGCCGCAGGAGCGCCGGCGGGCAGACGAAGTAGTACGAGCGGAAGAACTTGAGCGCGCGCGGGCTCGCGATCGCCAGCCGTCCCTCGTGGACCTCCTCGGCGACGAGGCTCCAGCGCGCCAGCGCCAGGCCCTGGCCGGCGGTGGTGGCGCGGATGACCGCGACCGAGTCGTCGAAGGCGGCGCCGCTCGCGGGCCAGCGCTCGGTGTCGTTGTCGTTGAAGAGCCACGTGCTCCAGGGCTCGGAGGTGCTGTGCATCAGCCGGTAGCGCTTCAGGTCCTCGGCGTTCGTGACCATGCCGTGCTTCTTCAGGAGCGATGGCTTGCATACCGGCACCAGCCACTCGTCGATCAGCTTCTCGATGTGCAGTCCCGGCCACTCGCCGGTGCCAAAGCGGATGCCGGCGTGGATGCCGGTGCGCACGAAGTCGACGGGCGCGATCGAGGTGTGGATCTGCAGGTCGATGCGCGGGTGCAGCTCGCCGAAGGCCGGCAGGCGCGGCATCAGCCATTGGGCGAGGAACGAGGACAGCGTCGTGATGCGCAAGGGGCCCGCGCCGCGCTCGGCGCGCGCCTCATCGAGCGCGCTCTCGAGCTCGGCAAGCCCCTGGCGCACCTTGGGGAGCAGCGCCGCGCCCTCGGCGGTCAGCTCGACCTGGCGGCCGTTGCGGCGAAAGAGT
The DNA here is from genome assembly GCA_035524495.1 of Steroidobacteraceae bacterium. GTDB lineage: Bacteria > Pseudomonadota > Gammaproteobacteria > Steroidobacterales > Steroidobacteraceae > CAIKZZ01. Next base: position 12,869 of record DATKOR010000025.1, on the reverse strand, counting down.
GCGAGCCGGAGGTAGTCCTCGAGCGCCTGGATCTGCATGCTCGCGGCGCTCGTCGTGACGCCGAGCGCATCGGCGGCGCGCGTGAAGGACAGGTGCTCGGCGACCGCGACGAAGACCCGCAGGCTCCCGAGCGGCAGGCGCCGGATCGCGCCGCCCGCGCGCCGCTTGGCGGCGGAGGCGGGCGGCGCTCGGCGCGGTCGAGGCTCTGCCATCGCGTCCTCCGGGGCGGTTCAGGCGGTGCGCTTGGCCGTCTGCACCCACTCTAACCCGGGGGCATTGAGGCGGGCGAAGTCGCCGACCGCGGTCGCGGGTGGGGCGGCGAGCAGCGCCGGGGCGATCGCGATCAGCAGCACGGTCGCGGCGGCGACGGAGGCGACGAGAAGCTCGACGGGACGGAAGGTCTGGGCGCTCATGAGGGTCTCCTTGAAGTTCGGCTTCGGATCCTTTCCCTTCCGGTTCCGGGACCCCCCGTTTGGGCAGGGCCGGTGCCGTTCGGGCATGGGAGGAGCATGCGCGTCGCCGGCGCTACCGAAGTTCGAAGGTCTGAAGCTTGATTCAGAAAAACTGAACGATAACGGGTTTCGGGGAACGTTAAGCCCCACCGCGCTTCTGGCCGCCCCGGGCCCTTCGGTAAGGTCGCGCCCGTGAACCGCGAGGCCCCTGTCCGACACGCGGGCGGCAGGGAACACGCGCTCCCACGCGGCGGCCTGAGCACCGGTCCGATCTGACCGGCGACCGAGCGGCCGCCTCCCGGTGGCCGTGGTTCGTTCCCGCTCGATCCGGAGTGCTCCCACCATGACTTCGTTCGGTTCACTTGCGTGCGCCGTCGTGGCGCTGTCGGTCGCGGCCACCGCCGCGCAGGCCGACGCGCCGGATGCGTCGAATCCAGCTACCGAGCCCGCGCTCCTCACCGAGGTGCAGGTGAGCGCGCATCGCCTCGACATCGCCCGCAACGAGCTGATGCCCGAGGTTGGCACCGGCGAGTATCGCCTCGGCGTCGAGGACCTCAAGAACCTCCCGCTCGGCGACGCAATGCCGCTCAACCAGGTGCTGCTGCGCGCCCCGGGGCGTCTCGAAGGACTTCTTCGACCCGCTGCACATCCGCGGCGACCACGCCAACGTCCAGTACCGGATCAACGACGTCGTGACCCCGGAGTCGATCTCGCTGTTCGGCCAGGCGCTCAACCCGCACTTCGCGAGCGCGATCGACCCGATGACCGGCGCGCTGCCGGCGCAGTTCGGCTATCGCACGGCCGGCGTCGTCGACATCCACGCCAAGGGCAGCGACTACAGGACCGGCGGCCAGCTGAACGTGCTCGTCGGCGCGCGCCAGCACGAGGAGTACTCTGGCGCGGCGAGCAGCGCCGTCGACGGGCTCCCGTTCCATGGCACCGGGAGCTACACGGCCAACAACTTCGGCATCGAGAACCCGATGCCGACCAACGAGGCGCTGCATGACCACATGCCGAGGGGCGCATCTGGGGGGTGGAGTTGAGCCGCAAGTGGCGCTCCGGCGACACGAGCGCCTACTTCAACGCCGCCTACGACTCGGCGACCGCGAGCCGCATCGACTCTGGCGAGTACAACTTCGCGCCGGCCGCGCTCGCGGCAATTGCCGACACGTTCATCGACCTCGACCACGACCAGCGGCTGACGGGCTCGGTCGGCGTCTCGCAGCAGTGGCACGGCACGACCTTCTCGGCGGATGCCGTCGCAGGAAGCGGACTGCGCCGCCGGTACCTGAACGGCGACCATCTGCCCTCGTACGTGACGGCCGACCTCGCCGCGAACCCGCGCGTCATGCTCGGCGGCTTCGGTAGGCTTGAGGTCCAGCTGTCGGTGCTGAACGTGCTCGACCGGATCTACGAGATCAGGGACGGCAGCGGTGTCGGCGCCCCGCAGTGGGGCATGCGCCGCACGATCTGCGTCGGGGTCGGCAAGCCGTTCGTTCGCTAGCGGGGGGATCGATGACGGAACGCGACTACGTCCTTGGCACGCACGACGCCGAGCTCGAGCGCCTCGGGCTTCAGCACCGGCTGTGGCGGCCGCGCGTGCTCGATGCCTGGCGCCTCGCGCGCATCGGCCCCGGCCAGACGGTTATCGACGTCGGCGCGGGCCCGGGCTACGCCGCGCTCGACCTCGCCGAGCTCGTCGGCCCTGCGGGGCGGGTCGTCGCGCTCGAGCGCTCGCGGCGCTACCTGGATGCGCTTCGCGCCCGCGCCCGCGGCCTTGCGCAGGTCACCTGCAGCGAGGTCGACGTCGTGACCGGCGACTTCGGCATCAGCGGCGCGGATGCCGCGTGGTGCCGCTGGGTGCTGTGCTTCGTCAGTGACCCGGCCGCGGTCGTCGGGCGCATCCGCCGGGCGCTGCGGCCGGGCGGCGTCGCCGTGTTCCACGAGTACATCGACTACGGCGCCTGGAAGCTCGCGCCGCCGTGCGCGCCGCACACGCGCTTCGTCGAGCAGGTCATCGCGAGCTGGCGCGCCGAGGGCGGGGAGCCCGACGTCGGGCGCGTGCTGATCCCGCACCTGCGTGCTGCGGGCTTCGTGATCGAGCACACGCGCCTGATCGCCGAGATCGTCGAGCCGGCCGACCCGCTGTGGCGCTGGCCGATCGCCTACGTCGAGGTCGGGGCGGAGCGCTTCGTCGAGCTCGGCCAGATGACGCGCGCCGAGGCCACCGAGCTCATCGCCGCGGTGCGCGCGGCCGAGGCGCGCCCCGAGACCCGGATGGTCACGCCGACGGTGCTCGAGCTGATCGCGCGCGCCGCCTAGGCGAGCTCGGGGGCGCTGAACTGCAGCGCCGCAAGGCGCGCGTAGAGCGGATTGCCGGCGGCGAGCTCGGCGTGCGTGCCGATGCCGACGATGCGCCCGTGGTCGAGCACGACGATCCGGTCGGCCTTCAGCACCGTCGCGAGGCGGTGCGCGATGATGACCGTCGTGCGCCCGCGCATCAGGCGCTCGAGCGCCTGCTGCACCAGCCGCTCGCTCTCGGCGTCGAGCGCGCTCGTCGCCTCGTCGAGCAGCAGGATCGGCGGGTCCTTCAGTATCGCGCGCGCGATCGCGAGGCGCTGGCGCTGGCCGCCCGAGAGTCTGAGCCCGCGCTCGCCGAGGAAGGTGTCGTAGCCCTCCGGCAGCGCGCGCAGGAACCCGTCCGCGGCCGCGGCCTCGGCGGCGGCCACGATCTCGGTGTCGCTGGCACCGGGGCGCCCGTAGCCGATGTTCTCGCGGGCGCTCGCGCCGAACAGCACCGTGTCCTGCGGCACGAGCGCGATCTCGTGCCTGAGCGCCTCCGGCGCGAGCGTCGCGACGTCGACGCCATCGATCGTCACGCGCCCCTCGCCCGGGTCGTAAAAGCGCAGCAGCAGCTGGAACGCCGTGCTCTTGCCGGCGCCCGAGGGACCGACCAGCGCGACCGTCTCGCCGGGCGCGATCGCGAGCGTGACGTCATCGAGCGCCTTGGTCTCGGGGCGCGACGGATAGCGAAAGCTCACGTGCTCGAAGGCGATGCGCCGCTGCCGGCCGGGAGGCAGCGCGGCCGGCCGCGCCGGCGCCGCGACCGCCGGCGCCGCGGCGAGGAGTTCCGAGAGCCGCTCCATCGCGCCCGCTCCGCGCTGCACCTCGCCCCAGGTCTCGCTGATCGCCGCCGCCGCGGTGCCGACGTAGACCGCGTACAGCAGGAACTGCCCGAGCTCGCCGCCGCTCATGCGTCCCGCGAGCACCTCGTGCGCGCCGAGCCAGAGGACCACGGTGATCGCCCCGAACACGAGCGTCGTGCCGAGCGCGGTCAGGAGCGCGCGCACGCGCGTGCGCCGGATCCCGGTGTCGAAGCTCGCCTCGACCGCGCGGGCGAAACGCCGGCTCTGCAGCTCCTCGAGCGTGTACGCCTGCACCGTCTGCACCGCGTTCAGCGTCTCGCCGGCGAGGCCGCTCGAGTCGGCGATCCGGTCCTGGGCGTCGCGAGAGAGGCGCCGGACGCTGCGGCCGGCGGCGATCAGCGGGACGATCACGAGCGGCAGCATCACCGCGAGCGCGAGCGTGAGCTTCGGGCTCGTCAGCGCCAGCATCACGACCGCGCCGATGAGGTTGAGTGCGGAGCGCAGCGCGATCGAGAGCGAGGAGCCCGCGATCGACTGCACCAGCGTCGTGTCGGTCGTCAGGCGCGACAGCACCTCGCCCGTGCGCGTGACCTCGAAGAACGTCGGGTCCATCCGGATCACGCGCCGGTAGACCGCATCGCGCAGGTCCGCGACCACCCGCTCGCCGATCCAGGTCACGTGGTAGAAGCGCAGCGCCGCGAAGCCGCCGAAGGCGACCGCGGCCGCGAGGAAGCCGACGAAGTAGCGGTTGATCGTCGTCGCGCTCTGCGCCGCGAGCCCGTGGTCGATCAGCTGGCGCAGCGCGACCGGCAGCGCGAGCATCGCCGCGGCCGCGATCACCAGCGCCGCGAGCGCGAGCGCGACGCGCGCGCGGTACGGCCGCACGAAGGGTGCCAGCGAGGCGAGCGGCTTCAGCGAGCGCGCGCGCGGGCGCTCGGGACTAGCGGCCATCGGACGCCCGGCACGGCTCGGGCGGCGGAAGGGGCGGGGTCGGCATCGGGGACCTCGGATCGGGCCCCCAGTGTAGCGGGCGGTGGCGAGAAGCAGCGGGGCGTCGCCGGCTCAAGCCGGGCGCCGCGGCGCGCCTCAGCCGGCGCGCGCCGCCGGGCGTCGCAGGGCGCGCGACAGCGCGAGCGCCGCAAGCGTCAGCAGATCAAAGGCGCCGCCACCGCCGCCACCGCCGCCCGGGTTCGCGATGCCGTTGACCATCAGCGTCGCCTCGGCGTTCGTCGTGCCGCCGCTGCCGGTGCAGGCGATCGAATAGGAGAGCGCGCCCGCGACGGTCGGCGTCACCGTCAGCGAGCCGCCCGCTGCCTCGGTACCGCTCCACGCGCCGCTCGCGGTGCAGCCGGTCGCGCTCTCGGAGCTCCAGGTCAGCGTCGCGCTCGCGCCGACCGTGACCGTCGAGGGCGCGACGGAGATCGCAACCGTCGGCGCCGGCGCCGGGACCCCTGCCAGGCAGGCGCTCGCGCCCGCGCTCGCCGGCGCGCTCGTCTGCGCGCTGGTCGGGGCGAGGACGACGGTCGCGCTGTCGGTGAGCCCCTGGTCGTCCGTCACGACGAGCGCCACCGTGATCGTGCCGCTCGCCGGGGCGGCGAGCGAGGTCGTCGTGCCGCTCGTGGCGCTCAACGCCGCGCCGCCGCCCGAACCGTCGACGAGGATCGACCACGCGTAGCCCGTGACGCTGCGGCCGCAGGCCGCGGCGCTGCCGCCGGCGCCGAGCGTCACCGTCTGGCCCGGCATGACGATGGCCGGCACCGCGAGCGCCGCGATCGGCCGCAGCGCCTCGCGGACCGCACCCGGCGCATCGGCGAGTCCCGCGCCGCAGGTGATCGTCGTGCAGTTGCACTCGATCGCCTGCGAGGTGTCGTTGAAGCTCGCGGGCGTCTGGCAGCTCGGCAGCGGCACCGGCGGCACCTGGGTCGTGTCGTTGAGGACCGGGAAGGCGCGCGCGGCGTTGCGCAGGCGCGTCGCGAGCGCCGCGGGCGTCAGGTTGCCGTTGACGCCGAGCATCAGCGCCGCGATGCCGCTGACCATCGGCGCCGAGAAGCTGGTGCCGAGGTTGGTGTTCACCTGGTCGGTGTAGGCGTTCGTGCCCGGCGTCGTGGCGCCGAGATTGGTCGTCGTGTCGATCGAGAAGAGGCACGGCTGGCCCGGGCCGTTCACGCAGTTGCCGGCGGGCGCCGCGAGCGCGGCCGCGGACCCGAGGCTCGAGTAGCCGACCTTGGTGCCGACGTGGCGCACGCCGACGACGCCGACCGCGCCAGGGCAGTTCGCGGGCTCGTCGACCGGCCCGCCTTCGTTGCCGGCCGAAACGACGACCAGCGCACCCTTCAGCACCACCTGGCGGATCGCGTCCTGGTAGGCGGCGGAGCACGCGTTCGGGCTGCCGAGGCTCAGGTTGATTACGCGCGCCGGATACGGGTTCGCCGGCGCGCCGGCGACCGCAACGCCCGCGGCCCACAGCAGGCCCGCGATGATGTCGGAGTCGTAGCCGCCACACTTGCCGAGCACGCGCACCGGCACGAGCCACGGCGCCCAGGTGATCGCCGCAATCCCGGTGCCGTTGTTGGTCGCGGCGCCGAGCAGGCCCGCGGTCCGCGTGCCGTGCCAGGAGCTGCCCTCGACGGTGCAGGTCGCAAAGAGCGCGTTCTTGACGTCGCTCGAGTTGACCCAGTCGCCGGGATCGGAGGGATCCGGATCCCAGCCGTCGCCGTCGTTGGCGGCGAGATACGTGCTGCCGGCGGGACAGTTGTTGCCGCTGCCGCCGTCGCAGCCGACGAAGTCGTAGCCGGGCAGCAGTCGCCCGCCCGCGCCGGCGCGGCCGAGGTCCGGGTGCTCGAGGCGCACGCCGGTGTCGAGCACCGCGACGACGACGGCGTTCGAGCCGGTCGTCGTCGTCCACGCGTCCGCCGCATCGATCGCCGCGGTCGTGGTGCCCGCCGGTGTCGCCTGCGGCGCCTGCAGGTACCACTGCCCGGTCTGCCCGGCGAGGCCGGGCGTGCCGAGGTAGAGCGGGTCGTCGGGACCGAGCCCGTGCGCGTGCTTGCGCCGGTCGGGCGCGACGTACTCGACGCTGGCGTCGGCGCCGAGCGCGGCGACCGTCGTCGCGAGCTCCTCGCCCTCGAGCGCGCGCAGCAGCGAGACGACCGCGAGCTCGTTCGTGATGCTGTGCGAGTGCGCGATCAGGACGCCGCGGCGCGCGCCGAGCGCGGCGAGGGCGGCCGGTGTCGCGGCGCCGGCGGGCGTCGCGCGGACCTTGACGATCAGGTGCGAGACGGGCGCCGCGGCGCTCGGCGGCACGAGCGGATTATGCTCGGGGGCGGCCGAGGCGCTGCACGCGAGCAGGCAGAGGATCAGCGTGGGCACCGGTCGCGGCATGTCATCCTTCCCCTGCCGAGCGCAGGTACCGGCGACTCTAGACGGTCGCGCACCATACGCAGTTGACGCAGTCGAATGCGCGTCGGACCCGAGCGCGGATCTATGACGTGGTTCGCAAATTCGTGCGCCCCGGCGAGCACGCGGGCCCGCGGTCGCGGAAGCGGCGGGGCCGCGTCAAGATAGGCAAAATGCCTGAACTCGGGCGCACGGGCCGCATCTGAAGCTGGTGGGGAATCACACGAACCGCCGCAACGAAACGTGATGTCCCTGCGGTCGGCGCGTCAGCGAAGCGCCGTTCCGAGCGTTAACCGGTTGTGGCCGTTGTTTCGGAGAGTTCACATGCGTGCATTGTTTCTCGTCCCGCTGCTGGCCGCCGGTGCGTTCCTCGCCGGCTGCGTCGAGGCGCCGCCGCCGCGTCCCTATCGCACGGTGGAGCGCGTGCCGGCACCGGCGCCGGAGCAGGTGACCGAGGTCATCGCCTATCCGTCGAAGGGCCAGACGCCCGAGCAGCTCGACCGCGACCGCTACGAGTGCCATAACTGGGCGGTCAAGCAGACGGGCTTCGACCCGAGCATTCCGGGCGTCCCGCCGCACCAGCGCGTCGTGATCCACAGTCCGCCGCCGCCGCCTCCGGGCTCGGGTGTCGCGGCCGGCGCGATCACCGGTGCGGTGCTCGGCGCGATCATCGCGGGTCCGCGCGACACCGGCGCCGGTGCCGCGGTGGGCGCGATCGCCGGCGCCGCGGTCGGCGGTGCCGCCGAGGCGTCGCAGACGCAGGCGGCGCACGAGGCCGAGGACCGCGCGATCGAGCGCTCCCGTCCCATCGGCCAGGAAGAGCGCGCCGGCGCCTACCGCCGCGCCATCACCGCGTGCCTCGAGGGCCGCGGCTACTCGGTGCGCTGAGTGAGGAGAGGGAACATGTTGACGACAACGAAGCGGATCGCGCTCGGTCTCGTGCTCGCGGCGCTGGCGCTCCCCGCGCTCGCGCGCGACGGCGAGCACGGCGGCGGCGGGCACCCGGGGCCGGTCGCGCACCCCGGCTACTCGCACTTCGACGGCCGTTACCAGCACAACCAGTACTACCCGGCCCGGGGCTATGCGGCCCGCGAACTGCCGCGCGGGGCCGTCGCGGTCAATCACTACGGCGGCCGCTACTGGTACGGCGGCGGCGTGTGGTGGGCGGCGCGCGGCCCGCGGTGGGTCGTCGTCGGGCCGCCGCTCGGCGTGTTCGTGCCGTTCCTGCCGGAGTTCTACACGACCGTGTGGTTCGGCGGCGTGCCGTACTACTATGCGAATGACGCATACTACGTGTGGCGCGACGCGGAACGGGGTTACGAGGTGGTCGAGCCGCCCGCTGAGGCGGCGGCGACCGAACCGCCGCCGCCGGAGGACGTGTTCATGTATCCGCGCAGCGGTCAGGGCCCCGAGCAGCAGGCGCGCGATCGCTACGAGTGCCACCGCTGGGCGGCCGACCAGACCGGCTTCGATCCGACGCGTGTCGAAGGCGGCGTCGGCACGGGCGAGGCGCGCGCCAAGCGGGGCGAGTACTTCCGCGCGATGACGGCCTGCCTCGAGGGTCGGGGCTACAGCGTCAAGTGAGACGACGAGGACGCGACGCGATCGGTCGGAACGCCCTGATCGCGTCGGCGCTCCTCGCCGCCGGCTGCGCCTCGACGCACTACGCTCAGGCGCCGCAGCCCGCCGTCGACCTCAGCGGGCACTGGGTGCTCGACCCGGCCGCGAGCGACGATGCAACGGCGCTGATCGCCGCGGCGCTTCCGAAGCGCGCGGCGCGGCCGTCGATGCCGCCGCCGCCCGCGCCGCCGGCGCGCACCGACACCGGCACGCGCCGCCAGCAGCGGCAGCGCAACGAGCAGTCCCAGGCCGCGCAGCAGCCGATCGACTCGGCGCCCTCGTGGGGCCGCGTGCGGCCGATCGACTTCGTGTCGGCGTTCGCGATGCCGCCGGCGAAGATCGAGCTGCAGCAGCAGAGCACGCGCGTCGCGCTCGGGTCCGACGCCCGGCGCCGCGAGTTCGAGCCCGGCGACGAGGAGCCGCGCAGCGTCACGGACCGCTACGGCTCGCGCAAGGTCCATGCGGGGTGGGTGCGCGACGAGTTCGACGTCGAGAGCGACGACGGCTCGCGCCTGAAGGTCGTCGAGCACTACCGCCGCCACGCCGACGACCGTCTCGACGTCCTCGTCGAGTTCTCGGCGGCCGGCGTCAAGTCGCTGAAGGTGCACTCAGAGTACCGGCGTGCGAGTGCCGCGGAAATCGCGGCCGCGGACGCCGAGGGCCCGCCCGCGCCGACGGCGCGCTGACCTCGTCGCGGCGCGCTTGAGGTAGAATCGCGCCGAGGCGCAGCGACGGATCGCGCGGCGACCGCCGGCGCTCACGCCCCACCTCCCGACGCTTCCCGCGCGCGCCTGACCGAGGCCGAACGATGACCGCACGCTTGCCGATCGAGTACCAGGACGCCTCGCCGGAGGTGCGCGCCGTCTACGACGACATCATGGCGACGCGCCGCACCGACTGGGTCAACAATTTCTGGAAGGTGCTCGCGCACGACCCGCCGACGCTGAGGCGGCTGTGGGGCAACATCAAGGAGGTCATGGGCCCGGGCGCGCTCGACCCGCTCACCAAGGAGCTGCTGTACGTCGCGGTCAGCGCCTCCAACGGCTGCCGCTACTGCATCGCCTCGCACGGCGCCGCGGCGCGCAACAAGGGGATGAGCGAGGCGCAGTACTCGGAGCTCCTCGCGATCGTCGGCCTCGCCAACGAGACCAATCGCCTGGTCACCGCGCTCGACGTGCCGGTCGACGCGCAGTTCCTCTGAGCGGCGGCCATGAGCTACGACACCGCCCCGGGCGTCGCCGCCGCGCTCGCCGCGTTCAAGGTTCCCGAGCGCCTCGGCTTCGGGCTCGTGACGGCGCCCGTGATGTACAGCGTCGAGTGGGCCGAAGGATCCTGGGGCCGCGGCACGCTGCTGCCGTACGGCCCGATCGAGGTCCTGCCGGGCGCGCGCGTGCTGCAGTACGCCGAGCTCGTGTTCGAGGGGCTGAAGGCCTACCGCGTCGGCCAGGACTGGCCGAACCTGTTCCGTCCGCTCGACAACTGCCGGCGGCTCGCGCGCTCGGCCGAGCGACTGTCGATGCCGGCGGTGCCGGAGGCGCTGTTCCTCGAGGCGCTCGATGCGGTCGCCGGGACGCTCGCGCCCTTCGTCCCGTCGCGCTCGGGGCAGGCGCTCTACCTGCGGCCGTTCCTGTTCGGCACCGAGAGCGGCTACCTGCTCCGGAACTCGACGACGTTCCGCTTCATGGTGATCGCGAACCCGGTCGAGGCGTACGCGAGCGGCGCGCTGAAGGTCGCGATCGAGCGCCGCGACGTGCGCGCGGCGCCGGGCGGCGTCGGCTACGCGAAGGCCGCCGCGAACTACGCCGCCTCGCTGCGCGCCTCGAGCGCCGCGGTCGCGCGCGGCTACACGATTGCGCTGTGGCTCGACGCGCACGAGCACCGGCTGATCCAGGAGCTCTCGGGCATGAACCTGTTCGCGGTCGTCGGCGGCGAGCTGCACACGCCGCTCCTCGACGGCGCGATCCTGCCCGGCATCACGCGCGACTCGCTGATCCGGCTCGCGCGCGACCGCGGCTACCGGGTCATCGAGCGCGAGATGGCGCTCGACGAGCTGCTCGGGCAGATGGCGAGCGGGACGTGCAGCGAGCTGTTCGCCTGCGGCACCGCGGCGATCGTCGCGCCGATCGGCGCGCTCGCCGAGCCCGACGGGCGCGAGTACGCGCCGCGCGTCGTCGACGGCGTCGCCGCCGAGCTTCGCGAGGCGCTGCTCGCGATCCAGGAGCGGCGCGCGCCCGACCCGTACGGCTGGACGCGCACGGTCGCCGCCATCCCCAAGTCCGCGCCGTCCGCGCGCGCCGGCTGAACCCGCCGCCGTGAGCGTCGAGCCGCCGCGCGATCGGGCGCGGGACGCATTCCGCAAGGGCCTGCGCGACATGACGCCGGTCGCGCCCGCGGTCGCGACCTGGGGCATCGTGACCGGCGTCGCAATGGCGCAGTCGGGGCTCGCGCTCTCGGACGCGGTCGGGCTCTCGCTGATCGCCTACGCGGGCTCGGCGCAGCTCGCGGCGCTGCCGCTGCTCGTCGCCGGCGCGCCGGTCGCGGTCTCGGTGCTGACGGCGCTGATGGTGAACCTGCGCTTCGTGATCTACAGCGCCGCGGTCGCGCCGGCGTTTCGCGCGCTGCCGCTCAAGGAGCGCCTCAAGATCGGCTACCTGATCGGCGACATCAGCTTCGTCGTCTACATGCGCCACGAGGCGCGCTGGCCCGACGCGCAGCTGCGCATGCAGTACTTCATCGGCGTCGGCTTCGCGATGTTCCTCGTCTGGCACGCGGGCTCGCTGATCGGGCTCTTTGCCGCGGCGGCGATCCCGCGCGACTGGGGGCTCGACTTCGCGGGGCTGCTCGCGCTCCTCGCGCTCTGGGTGCCGACGCTCGCCAGCCGGCCGGCGCTCGCCGGGAGCGTCGTCGCCGCCGCGCTCGCGGTCGCGCTCGACGCCTGGCCGTTCCGGCTGGGACTCGTGGCGGCAATCCTCGCCGGGCTCACGGTCGCGGTGCTTGCCGACCGCCGCGCGCCGGAGGCGAAATGAACGCGACGTTGAGGCTCTGGCTCGCGATCGTCGGCATCGGGCTCACCGGCGTCGTGACCCGCTGCAGCTTCCTCGTGCTCGGCGAGCGCCTGAGGTTGCCGCCGGTCGCCGAGCGCGCGCTCAAGCACGCGCCCGCGGTCGCGCTCGCGGCGATCATCGCGCCGGCGCTCCTGCTGGTCGGCGGCCGGCCCGAGCTCGCGCTCGGCAATCAGCGCCTGTGGGCGGCGCTGGTCGCCTCGGTGGTCATGGGGCTGACGCGCAGCATGCTGTGGACGATCGCGGTCGGGCTCGCCGCGTTCACGCTGCTTCGGCTCTACGCATAGCGCCCGGGCGCGACGCGCCCGGGGCCGCGCTCAGTCTTCCATCAGGAAGCTGCGCAGCTGCTCCGAGCGCGAGGGATGGCGCAGCTTCCGGAGCGCCTTGGCCTCGATCTGGCGGATGCGCTCGCGCGTGACGTCGAACTGCTTGCCGACCTCCTCGAGCGTGTGGTCGGTGTTGAGGTCGATGCCGAAGCGCATCCTGAGCACCTTGGCCTCGCGCGGCGTCAGCTGCGCGAGCACGGCGTGGGTCGTCTCCCGCAGGCTCTCCATCGTCGCCGAGTCGAGCGGCGACTGCACCGAGGTGTCCTCGATGAAGTCCCCGAGGTGCGAGTCCTCGTCGTCGCCGATCGGCGTCTCCATCGAGATCGGTTCCTTGGCGATCTTCAGGACCTTGCGCACCTTGTCCTCGGGCATCTCCATGCGCACCGCGAGCTCCTCGGGGGTCGGCTCGCGGCCCATCTCCTGCAGCATCTGCCGCGAGATGCGGTTCAGCTTGTTGATGGTCTCGATCATGTGCACCGGGATGCGGATCGTGCGCGCCTGGTCGGCGATCGAGCGGGTGATCGCCTGGCGGATCCACCAGGTCGCGTAAGTCGAGAACTTGTAGCCGCGGCGGTACTCGAACTTGTCGACCGCCTTCATGAGGCCGATGTTGCCCTCCTGGATCAGGTCCAGGAACTGCAGGCCGCGGTTGGTGTACTTCTTCGCGATCGAGATCACGAGGCGCAGGTTGGCCTCGATCATCTCCTTCTTCGCGTCGCGCGAGGCCTTCTCGCCCTCGTTCATGCGCTTGTTGATCTTCTTCAGGTCGTCGAGCGGCACGACCGCGCGCGCCTGCTGGTCGCCGAGCTTCTTCTGCAGCTCCTGCACCGGCGGCAGGTTGCGCTGCAGGACGATGCTGTACGGCCG